>JBKQNU010000043.1:0-36305 GCA_052145815.1 Occallatibacter sp. | reverse complement strand
TACCGAATGAACCGGCGCAATGCGGTTACGGAACAGAGATGGCGACTTTGCCGCGCGCGTGGCACTGCTCCAGATAGCGGATCGCATTCGCCGTTTCACTGAGGCAGTAGCTTCGGTCGAGAACCGGAGTCACTTTTCCGGGTCGCATGAGATCTGCCAGGAAGGTGAGATCAGCGGTGTTCACCTTGGCGAGAAGACCGGGCATTTTCTGGGATACGAATGGGGCGATCGCGACGCTGAACAGCATGGAGCCAAGCAGGTCCATTGACGGGCGGTCGGGGCCTCCTCCGGCGCATCCAATGTACGTGCCCCTGGGCTCGACGACACGCAGGGACTTCAGCAAGGGGTTATTGCCCACGAGGTCAAAGAACAGATCGTAACGCCGGCCTGCGTGGAGAAAGTTCTCACGAGCGTAGTCGATGACCTCATCCGCGCCAATGGAGCGGACAAGTTCGATGTTTCGGGTGCTGCAAACGCCGGTGACGCGAGCGCCGAACGATTTGGCGATCTGCACGGCGAATGTTCCTACGCCGCCGGCCGCGCCGTTGATGAGAACGTGCTGGCCGGGCTGAATTTTGCCTTTATCGCGAAGCCCCTGCAGCGCTGTTATGCCGGCGATAGGCACGGATGCAGCCTGTTCCCAGGTAAGATTCTCCGGCTTCAAAGCCAGGCTCGACTCTGGAGCGCACACATATTCGGCGAACGAACCGGCAGCCGTGCCGAAGATTGCATCGCCTGTTTTGAAGCTGGAAACATCGCGGCCGACCGCTTCCACGACTCCTGCGACGTCCGTGCCGAGCCGCCGGGATTTAGGCGCGCGCATGCCGGTGAAAAGGCGAATGAAGATCGGCGTGCCACGCATGAAGTGCCAGTCGTAGGGGTTGGCGGAGGATGCGCGAACCTGTACGATAACCTGATTGTCGGCAGGAACGGGTTTTTCAAGCTCCTGATATTGCAGCACGCCGGGCGGACCGTAGTGGTCGTAGACGATTGCTTTCATTGGCTGCACTCCGTACTACAGAAGTGTACGGCGGACGGTGCAGGGAAGTTCCCGCGCAGCTCTACAACGCCGTCAGCGCCTCGGCCTGGCTGGGAAAGAGTCCGGCGTACTTGGTGATGCCGACCATGGTGAAGACTTTGACGAAGTGGGGCGAGAGGCCGAATGCATAGACCTTTTGGCTGGCGGTCGAGGCTTCGATCAGCAGTTGGATGACCAGCGCAATGCCGCTCGAATTGATGTAGTCCACCTTGGTGAAGTCCAGCAGGATGAGCTTGACGGTGGTCTTGGACAGAGACTGGTAGGTGCCAAGGACGGCATCCTTGGAGGTGCTGGCGATATCCCCCTCAAAGCGGAGGACGGTGACCGGGTGTCCGGCAGGGGAGGTGAGCTGGTCAACATGCGACTTGGTTTCGCTCTGCACGATCGATAATCTCCGTATCTTCTGTTGGGTTAATCCTGATCTTTGGTCGTCGGTCCTTGGTCACCGGTCTGGGGTCAACTTTGCTCTTTATCCAGGCGGATGACGAGCCGCACATAGCTGCTCTTGCCGTCGGAACCGGCGACCCACTCGGCCTCGTCCACGAGAGCCTGGATAAGGAACATGCCCATGCCGCGGGCGTCTTCTTGGCCGTGCATCTTGCGGTCGATATCGGGCTTGGCGGGCTGCTTCTTCATGCCCGTGCCGTCGTCGATGACCTTAACTTCGAGGGAGTCTTCTCCGGCGGAGAGGACCACGCCCACAGAGAGCTTCTCATTGAGACGGTTACCGTGCTCGATGGCATTGATGCAGGCTTCGGCTACCGCCGTCTTCAGATCTTCGATCCGGTCTTCGCGAAAGCCCATCAGCTTGGCCACAGAGGCGGCCGTGCTCATGGCCACCTTCTCAAAGCCCATCCGCGAGGGTAGCCGGACCTCCACTTTCGTGGTTTTCACCGCGCTCATGCCGGCATCTCCGGATTACTCGTACACCGGCACAAGGCCAGTGCGGTCATGTCGTCTGACTGGGGACCGCCGGAAGAGAACTCGTCCAAGGTTGTCCATAATGCATCGAGAATACCATCTGCTTTCTGCGCCGGGCACTTAGAAAATTCATCTAAAAGACGTTCTGGCCCAAACTCTTCATCCCCCCTGAATACTTCGGTAAGCCCGTCGGTATAAAAGAGCAGGCGTGTGCCGGGAATGAAGCTGTGCGTCTCCGAGCTGTACTGCATTCCCGGAAGCAGTCCGAGCGGGGTGCCGGCGGCGTCGAACTGGTGGCTTACCCCGCTGCGGGGCTCAACCAGAAATCCTGGATTGTGCCCGGCGTTTACGACCTCGATTTCGCCCGCCTCGGGATGAAGCCGGAGGAAGATGGCGGTCACGTAGCGGCGGCGCGCCTCTTCGCCCTCGGCCCAGTGATGCTGGTTCATGCGCGTAGCCAACGCGTCGAGGGGCATCCCGGTGACCGCCATGGCGCGGAAGGCGGAGCGGAAGCTGGTGGCCATGATGGCCGAAGCCAGGCCTTTGCCGGCGACGTCGGCTACTGCCAGGAGCAAGCTGCCATCAGGCTGCTCCACGATGTCGAGGTAGTCTCCGCCCACCTCGTAACAGGTGGCGGAGCGGAAGCCGAGCGAATAACCGGGAATGTCGGGCAGGTGCTGGGGAAGGAGCGAGCGCTGAATCTGCCGGGCCGCGTCGAGATCCTGCTGCACGCGGGCGAAGGCGATGTTGCGCTTGTGGTTGCGCGCATTTTCAAGGGCCACGGCGGCCTGCAGGGAGAGACCTTCGAGGAAGTCGGCCTCGTAGAGGGTGAGCTCGCGGCCGTCGGGAGTTGCGACCAGCAGATCGGTCATCCGCTTGCCGTCGCGGTCTTCGAGGGGGTAGCAAAGCACGCCCGGAGCATTGGGACCTGGGTCGTCACCGTAGCTCAGACCGGTGCCTGTAAAGGACGCGCCAGCCATCTCCAGCTCGCGCACCACGATGCGCAACACCTGCTCCAGGACATCTTCTTCGCGGGTGGTGGAGTGAACTTGCCGCGAGGCTTCAAGCAGGGCCTGCAAGCGCGCCACCTGCTGCTGCAGGTCGATGGTCTCGCCGCTACCCGGGATCTCGACCCCAGTGGTCGCCATTCCGCCGTGTCCTCCGTGGAATCCCACTCTAACATGGCAGCGTCAGCGTTGGCTCAGGCGCTCGCCAAGGCATTGTGCAAACAGCCCTTGCGGGGAGTGGACTGCTCGTCTTGGCCGATGATTCCGGCTGCAATGATGGATACTCGTGAGGTGCGAATTGCGCGATTCATGGTGACGGCTGCGGCGATCGTGTGCGGAGCCTGCTTTTGCCGGCCGCAATCGGCGAGGAGCTGGGTGATGGCCGCGGCGCATGCGGCAAAGGCGGCACCCGATGCGCGGATTGTGGTGCTGGATGTTGCCAGCGGGAACTTGCTCGCTTCGACACACCTGGACGAGGCCGGACGGACGCTGGCGGCGCCGGGCTCTACGCTGAAACCGCTGCTGCTTTACAGCCTGATTGCCGGCGGCCGCTGGGACCCTTCGCGGCGGATTGCATGCACCCGGAAGCTGCGCATCGCCGGACGTTCGCTCAATTGCTCCCATCCGCCTGCTGATCCGATGGATGCGCGACAGGCGCTGGCGTGGTCCTGCAACACCTACTTTGCCGCCGTGGGTGAATCGCTTGCTGCCGGCGAACTTCGGCGGTTGCTTGCGCCGACCGGGTTGCTGGGCCAGACGGGGCTGGCGCGCGATGAAGCGGTGGCTGAGTTGCGCGAACCGCGTACGCCCGACGAATCAAGCCTGGCAGTGCTGGGCGTGGACGGAATCCTCGTGACGCCGCTTGAACTGGCCGTGGCTTATCGATGGCTTGCGGTGCAGTTGGCGGCGAATTCTGCCTCGAATGCAGCGCAGATTGTCGAGGCAGGTCTGACGGACTCGGCCAGCTTCGGCATCGCTGCATCCGCTTCCCTCGGCGGCGTTCCGGTGGCGGGCAAGACCGGCACGGCCAACATGGGAGCTGGAACGCCGTCGCACGGGTGGTTTGCGGGGCTGGCTCCGGCGGGACGGCCAAGTGCCGTGGTGGTGGTTTACCTTCCGGCGGGGCACGGGGCGAATGCTGCAGAGGTGGCAGCGGATCTGCTTGAACATTCTCCATTGGGACAGACTCGGCCATGAGGGACAGCGCGTTTGCACAGGTTTCGGAAAAACTCAACCGTGCGGTAGGCCGGGGATTCATCCCCGGCAAAGGGTCAAAAGAATCAGCGCGGGCTTTAGCCCCTGAGGCATGCTGTTCGAAAACCTATGTTGGAATCAGGCCTTTTTCCTTAGCCTGTCCAGTCGTGCGCCGGCTCCTGCTGGTGGCTGTTTTCAGCACTGCGGCTCTCGCACAGTCAGCTGAATTTCCAGTGCACCCGCACTCAACTCTCCACGTCGGTTTATGGACGCTCTGGCACGACAGGGAGATTACGGTGTCGCCCTCGGCAGAGCCTGCGGCCACTCTGCGGCGATGCGAAGGCTGCGCGGCGACTCGGCTCGCTCATCCCATCATGCTTCGGGCCGCTGGTAATCAAGTTACGCTGCCGGGAGATCGGCAAGCTGTCCGGATTTACCTTTCCGGCGCATTCACCGTTGCGGCTCACGGGGAATCTCTGACCCTGCATGCGCCGCTTCGCATCTCGGCGCGCAAGGGCGAGCTGGTCATGGCCGTGACACTTCCTGTGGAGACCTACGTTGAGCGCGTGGTGGCCAGTGAGAGCGGGCCCGCGGACACGGCGGAGTCGATGAAAGCGCTGTCCATTTTGGTGCGGTCGTTCGCCCTTCATCAGCCGCATGGCCATGCTGACTATGACCTGTGCGACTCGACCCACTGCCAGTTGCTGCACTGGTCGCAAAGTTCCGGGCGCTGGGCCGCGGCTCATGCTGCAACGCTCTCCACGGCCGGCGAGACGCTGTGGTTTCATGGGGCGCGTGCGGAAGCCTGGTTCCATCAGAACTGCGGCGGGCGAACGGCCTCGCCCAATGAGATCTGGCCCTCGACTGGGCCGGGCAGGGAGCAGTCGCGCGGCGCGGCGCCCTGGCTCGTTTCCCGTGCCGACCCCTATTGCACGGCGAATGGCGCGCGCGATTGGTCGACGACTCTCTCCCTATCCGACCTCACGGCTGCGCTTGCTTCGGCGGGGTTGGCGCAACCGGGATGGAAGAACCTGACCGTTTCGCGGCGCGGGGAGTCCGGTCGCGCTGTGACCTTGCTGGTTGGGTCTGCGGAAGTCTCGGGTGAGGATTTTCGGCTCGCTGTTGGCCGGGCGATGGGATGGAACAAGATTCTCAGCACCTGGTTCGAAGTCTCGCAACAGGGCGATGGGTTTCTCTTTCACGGGCGGGGATCGGGCCACGGCGTGGGGCTCTGCCAGGCAGGAGCGGCGGCCATGGCGGCGCTGGGGCGCGACTCCGGACAGATTCTTGCACAATACTTTCCCAGCGCTACGGTCGCCGATGAGGCCACTGGGCTGTCGTGGCAAAGTCTGAGCGGCCAGGGGTTTTCGCTTGAGACGCTTCTTTCCACGGACGCGGCGTTTCAACCGCAACTGGCGAAGGCGCTGGCCGAGGCGGAATCGCGCTCCGGGCTGACAAGTGCTGCGCCGATTACGGTTCGCGCATTCCCCTCCACGAATGGGTTTCGCGACGCGACGCTCGCGCCGGGCTGGGTGGCGGCGTTCACCGAGGGAAACTGGATTGCAACGCAGCCGCTGGCGACGCTCGGTGCGCGCAGGCTGCTGGTTCCAACTCTGCGGCATGAGTTCCTACATGCGCTGGTCGAGTCGCAGGCTAGCTCCGGCACGCCGTTATGGCTTCGCGAGGGACTGGTCGAGGCGTTGTCTGATGTTGGCGGCGCCGCGGCTCGCGGAGCGCAGCCGACGCTTAAGCTCGATGAAGTCAATGGCGCGCTGGCCCGGGCCGCGAGCGAGGCTCAATCGGAGGCCGCACATCGAGCTGCAAGGTGGTATGCGCAGCGGCTGCTGGATCGTTATGGGCGCACGCAGGTAATTGACTGGCTGCATTCCGGCTTGCCGTCCGCTGCGCTCCCGCAGCTTCGCTGACTTCGAAGCGAGGCATGGCCACGAAGCGGCGGCTGCCGCACCGCAGGTGCCTGGTTTATTCTTCGATGGATGCCTCAGACGCTGTCGGTTGCCATGATTGCGATGAACGAGGAGGCGAACCTGCCGCGGACGCTCAAGAGCGTCTGTTGGGCCGACGAGATCGTCGTGGTCGATTCGGGCTCGAAAGATCGCACCATTGAGATTGCTCAATCTTTCGGCGCGAAGACCAGCTACCATGCATTCGGCGGGCACGGCGAGCAGAAGAATGTAGCGCTCGACCTGTGCACTTCCGACTGGATTCTGTTGCTCGACGCGGATGAGGAGCTGACGCCGGAGTTGCAGACTGAGATTCGCCAACAGCTGGATGATGCGGAGGTACGCAAGCCGGAGTTCGATGCGTACTGGATTCCACGGCTCAACCTCTACTTCGGGCGTTGGATCAGGCATGGAGGGTTTTATCCCGACCGCAAGCTGAGACTGTTCCGGCGCGGAGCCGCACGGCTGAGTGAGGGCGTGGGGCCGCACTCGACGCCGCAGTTCGCCGGGCCCAGGGGCAAGCTCAAGGGCGACATGCTGCACTACGCTTATCCCACGCTTGGCGTTTATCTCGAACACATGAACCGCTACAGCTCTGAGATTGCGCAGTTGCTGGCGGCGAAGGGTCGCACCAGCAAATCGTGGCTGGCGTTTTTATGGAATTGCGTCGCGAATCCTGCGGCGACGTTCGTTTATAACTACTTTTTCCGGCTGGGATTTCTGGATGGACGCGAAGGGCTGATCTTGCACATCAACCATTCGGTCTATATCCACTGGAAGTACATCAAGGCTTGGCGGAAGGGGCAAGGGAAAGAGTAGTCCGATTCCTGGAGCGTGTTTCATAAACCTGCTATGTAACAGGGCACGACCGGGGTACCCTCTGGGTCGCGTGCCGAAGCGAGGCCGGAAAAACGAGGGGTTTGAACCCCTGCGGGATTCGAGCCCAGATACTACGGCCATTTATGCATCACCCTCTAAAACATATCGAGCGGAGGCGTTCTTGGAGTGTATCTCTGCAGTGAGGACCGAGGTTTCCCACCCTTGTCACAAATACAAGAACGTGCCAAGGACGGGGCGCCCGGCGCCGGTTCCCTATGCGGGAATGTCGTCATCCCTCGGCGGAATGTCCGCTTTAGCTTTCAACTCCCGATCTGGTGGTCCCGAGGGCGCCGCGACTGCGACAAACGCCTCCTCGTCTGGCGGCTTTTGCCGTGACGAAAAGAGCGTGGCCCACCAGCCCAGCAGCAGAACCCAACTGACAACAGCCAGTATGTATGCCCCGACGAGCTTCGCGGCCAGAATCCAAATCTGAGCGTTGACGGTGCCTTTGGGAGGTCCTTTGAAGAACTGGCTGGGCAGCCAGACGCCGGCGATGGAAGCGATCACGACGCCAATCCACCAGCGCCAGTTCCATAGGAATCTGAAGACTCTGCGCCAGGGCAGGCGCCAGCCCCACTGGGCTGTGGCCGCTGCGTAGGGAATGAGCTTGGCGGGGACCACGATCCAGCGCGCGATCCATTCCAACGCGGTGAGCCAGCGCTGGACGTGCTCATACGTGAATAGCGTGGCCCGCGCCCTGGCTCCGGATTTGGAGGTCAAGTAGCCGGCCCAAAGGGGGATCTGGTCGTCGAACCAGTCCAGCAGCGCCCAGGCGGCTGCGCCCACGGCGATCCAGACAAGAAGAGTGACTGCTCCCCACACCAGCTTGACGCGCGTGCCATCGTCGTCGGCGAAGGCGCGCACCGTGCCGGCCTCGAGCTCCAGCAACGATACGACCAGCAACAGCGGCACCACCAGGTCCAGCATTACCTGCCACACGTGCTTGTCGGGCAGGCGCGTCCAGGCCACAAAGAAAAGAAGGAGCAGCAGGGTGAGCACAAGCTGCGCGGCCACCCATTTCCGGGAGCGGCTCAGTCTGCGGAGAAGATCGTGAATGTTTCCTTCGCTCACGGCTGCACCTCCAGGGTTGCGGGGTCGGATGTGGTTTCGACCTGCGGCTGATACATGGGTCCGGCCTGCGCCGGGCTGATGGCTAACCTGCCGGGGTTCACCACCTTTAACAGGTAAACATACTCCCTTCGGCCGTTGAATTCCGTGTTGAAGAAGGCCGCCCGGTCGTCGTGGAACTCCTTGCGCGTAAACCAGTCTGCCCACCAGTCGGGCTTGTTGTTGAGGGTGTAGAGCTCAGTGTGCTCCAGGAACTCGGTTCCCGACGGAATGGGGTCCTCGGCGAGCAGATACTTCCATTCCGACCCGTTCAAAGCCAGCCGCACGGCCACAATATCACCCACATGAACGGGGCCCTTGAGCGGGACAAGATCGTACGTAATTGGATCGGATGGTTTGGGCTGGTTCTTCTGGAGCAGGTAGTAGTCGCGAGTGATGTTCAGCGCTACCTTCCCCTGCTGCAACAGACTCTTGTCCGCGGAGTACCACGTGCTGTCAGCCGACCAGTAGGTGATTCCTTCGCCCGTCTTGCGGATGACAATGAGGCCGCTTGCGCCGGCCGTGGACGCGGGAACGCGAATTTGCCAGGCCGGCGCGAAGCTGTCCGCCGCGCTGAAGTGCCGGCTGCCGACGCTGGCTCCGTTCACCAGAACTTCAACGTCGGAGGCGTTTCTCAACTCGCCGCTGAGTGAGAGATAGTCGGTGAGCCCCTCGATGACCATGGCGGTTTGCTTGGTCGATTCCCAGTAGCCGCCGCTGCGATGGCCCGCCAGCCACACGGCCGCTTTGGGCAGCAACGAGCTGCCGCTGGACTGGCGGATGAGGAGCTTGAGCGCGAGTGCGGTGGTCTCTGAGGAGGTGTCGTCCCAGTACTCAAGCAGGCCGTCGTAGCCTCCCTGCCAGTAAGCATCGGTGGCAGATGTTTTGGCTTTCTTTTCGAGCATGTCCGCAGCGGCTTTGGCGCGAGGGTCGCCCGCAGCGTCAAGGGCCAACCCGGCCAAAGCCAGGCCTTCATCGCTCAGTTTTTCGCGGCTACCCCAAACCTTGTCGAGCGCGTCCTTGGGAGCGCCGCCCGTTGTTGCCAGGGCGAGCACGGCGTACGCGCGCAGGTCGGGAATCATCTCAGGGTGCGCCCCTAACACGGCGTCGAGCCACGCGCGGCCACGGTTCAAGCGGTTCTCTTCGACTTTGTAGCCCGCATCCTTGGCTTGCGCCAGTCCGCTGACCACGTAGGCAGTCATGAAGACGCGGCTCGGGTCGTCGGGCCACCATCCCCATCCGCCGTCGTCGTGCTGAAAGCTATAAAGCCGGTCGAGCCCCGCGCGCACCATCACGTTCAACGTGGCGCGGTCGAATGGCGGTTTCAAATGCAGCTTGTCCACGGCCTGCGCGACGATTACGTCGGGGAGGAAGCTGGACATGGTTTGCTCGGTGCATCCCCACGGATAGCTGGTGAGGTAGTCGAGCGCATCGAAGACGGTGCCGGCGACGCTGGGCGCGATGGTGATGGTGAGGCTGCGCGTAGCGGCGTCTGAGCCGGGCGGATAACTGTAGCGCCAGGCGCCTTGCCCGGAACCGGAAAACACCACACCCGAGCTCGCCGCGCGCTGCTTTACGCCAAAGGGCAACACCGGCAAGGTCATTTCCAGCGCGTCACTCTCCTCATTGGTGAGAGCCTTCGCGGTGAGCACGGCATTGCCGGTGGCGTGGGCCTTCACTCTCCATTCAGCGAAGCTTTCGCCTTTGGCTGGGATGTTGATCTTCTGTTGCTGGCCGTTTACGACTTCAAGCCCGGTGACATCGAGGGCGAAGGTTACATCCTTGGCGGTCTCGAGGTAGTTGTGGGCGATGACGCGCAGGGTGACTTCATCGCCCTGGCGGAAGAAGCGCGGCGCTGCGAGGCGGACGATGAGGTTCTTGCGGACCAGGACACGAGTCACCGCTCCGCCGGCTTTGCTGTCGTCAGTCATGGCGCGGATGGTGGTGCGCCAGGTGGTGAGGGCGTCAGGGAAGTTGAACTCGACTTTGGCGTGGCCGTCCGGGCCGGTACGCACGCTGGGATTCCAATAGGCGGTATCGGGGAAGGCCTTGCGGACCTTGGGGACCACCAGGTCGGAGCCGGGCTTCACTTGAGCGAGGCGCGGATGATAGAGGCCATTGGCAAGTTGAGCAAGGAGCGGGCTCTTGAGGCCGGCCTGGCCGAAGAAATAGAACTCGAACGAGGTCTGCGGATCGAGAGCGACGCTGCGTTTGGGATAGAAGGCCGCAACGATGTCTCCGCTTTCATCGGGCCGGACGGAGTAAAGGGCCTCGTCCACTTCGCCGAAGCTCAGGTCGGCTTCGACGGGCTTGCCTTGATAGTCGACAGCGAGAACGTCGAAGCTGCCTTTTTCGCCGGGCAGATACTTGGGCTTGCTGGGCGTGGCTGTGATGGTGAGGGTGCGCTCGACGAGCGGGACCTTCAGGCTCTTTTGTGCGGTGATGAGCTGGTTATCGTGGATGATGAGGGCGGTGACGACAAGATTGGGTTGGGCGAGCCTGGTAATCGGCACGTCGAATGCCAAGCTCTCGCCGGTCGAGTGGAGCAACTGGCGCGATTGCACGCTATCGCCTTCCGCAGTGACGACGGCCCACGATTCTTTCAGGCCGGTGACGAGCAGAAGATGGGCCGTATCGCCCACCTGGTAGGACTTTTTGTCCGCGACGATCTGGGCCTGGGTGTTCTGGTTGTAACATTCGCCGCCGCCGTTCCAGATCCATGCCCAGGTTTTGCCTTCGACGGTCCGCTTTTCCGGCGTTTGCGCGCTGGCGATCACGCTAAAGCTGCCGCTGCCGGTGACGGGCAGGTCTACCAGCACGGTTCCATCGGCTGCGGTCTGCGCGTCGCGGCTCGTAATGGACGTTTCCGAACGCTCATGCGTTGTTGAGTCCCACTTATCGAGGTTTACGGCGATGTGGACGGGCGTTTGAATCGGCTTGCCGTCGTAGTCCTGCGCAGTGATTTTTACGCGCACCGGGTCGCCGGTTCTGAAAACGTAGCTGGTGGGCTCGGCGGTGATGCGGAAGGTGCCGTAGGTGGCGAGCACAGTAGCGTGGCCGGCGACTTCGCGCTCGGCAGCGTCGGTGACGCGGGCTTCGATGCGGTAGTCCTGGTCTTCGTGCTTGCCGTCGACGGCGACCGGGACTTGCACGGTGAGGCGGCCGTTGGCGTCGAGGATGCCTCCGTGCTCCTGCTGCTCGGTGGCGCCGTAGGTTTCATCCGAGTCTGCGGAATCGGCTTCGGCGGAGTCGTCGCCGGTGTTGTCTTCGTCTTCGTCCTCATCCCACCAGTAATGCGTAGTGGTATGGACGACGTACTTGACTTTCGCGTTGGCGACCGGCTCGCCGAAGAAGTAGCGTGCCTCAATCGTCGCTTGAATTGAATTGCCCTGCAGTACGCGCGCCGCCAATGGCTTGACTGTGACCTGGTATTCGGGCTTCTTGTATTCCTCAACGTAGAAGCTGCCGTTGCCGCCCTCCGTCTGTTCGAAGTGGCCGCCTTCTCCATTTCTGCGAAGCTCGATGCTGTAGTAACCCAACCCGGCATCGGCCGCCAGGTTGAGGTCCGCCGTAATCGTGCCGTGAGGAGATACTGCCGCGTCCTGCTGGAACACGACTTTGTTGTCCGCGTCGGTGACCTTCAGCCTCAGCGTTTTCGCGTCCGGCAATTCCAGTGCGTCGTTTTTCTCCTGGCGGACGACGGCCTTGATGTGGACGCTGTGACCTGGCCTGTAGACGGGCCGATCCGTGTAGATATACGCTTTCAGTCCGCCGGACTGATTGGAGGCAAAGCCGTAGCCCCACGGCGTCACCAGCGCCGCGTCGGCTCCAGAGCGGGCTAGAATCCACACGCTTTCCGGTTGCGGTACGTTGCCATTTGCGTCGGGGGGCGCTGCGGGGCCGGTCATCGCCAGCGTGGCAAGTCCATCGCTGCCGGTCTGCGCCTGCGATTGCTGCTTGCCATTGGCCCACAGCGCGACATCGGCTTTCTCGACCGGAGCGCCGGTCTTGCGGTCGGCGACGTAGAGGCTCGCCTGTCCGTTGCTGACACGCTCGACGAGCGCGATGCTGGTGACGATGGCCACGGTGTAGGCCTTGTAGGTTCCATCTGTAGCTTCGATCAGATAGACGCCGGCAGGGAGATTGTCGATCGGCAATTGCTGGGTCTCGCTAACCAGCGCGGGTGGGGTTTCGAGTTTCCAGCGGGCTACGAGCTGGCTTTCGTTGAGCAGCGGGATTTGCGCGAACTCGGTGGCGCCGACGACCCGGCTGCGCTTGCCCAGGCCGGCCTGGCGCTCGCGGAAAGTGTCTCGGGCTTCGTCAGTGAACTGGCTGCGAAAGAAGCGGCGCACGCGCCACCAGAGATCGGCTTTGAAGTCGTGCAGGCGCTCGACGAAAGTGCGCTCGTCAATCTGCTCGCGGGGAGATTGGCTCGCCGCGGCGAAGCTGTGCAGGTCCTTGAGGCCCGCGAAAAACCTCTCCGCGTCGCGGACTTTGTAGACGCGGAATTCGAGAGCCGGAACGTTACGGGCGAAGAGCTGGACCTTGACGCTTTCCCCTGGGGCAAAGGTGCGGGTGGTGGAGAGGGAAAAGGAGCGCGGGGCGTCTTTGGCGGCGGCTGGGAGGGTCGCGCAGCAGGCGAGCGAGAGGAATAACGAGGCGAGATTCAGCAGTCTCACGAGCCTCATTGCGCGCCTCGCAGAATGTTCCAGCGATAGACGCCAAGGAAGTTGGGATTGGAGGCGACGGGACGCCATTGCGGCTGGGGATGATCGAGCAATTCGGCGAGAGCTACACGGCGCAATTCGCCTGACTTGCCATGGGCACCCTCGCCGAAGGGGCCGGTGTCGTAGACAACCGCGGCCTCGCCGCCGATGCGGGTAACGATCATGGAATGCCACGGAGAAGTCTGCCCGAACTGGCGATAGAAGAGCAGGTCTCCGAGCTGGGCCTGGCGGACATCGCGGCTGACCAGGTAGGCGTTGCGCTCAACCAGCGTCTTGGCATCGGCGAATTGAGCGAATGCGCCATCCGAAGTGTCAGCGGGCTCAAAGCTGCCGGACCGGACTCGGAACAGTGCAGCGCCGAGGGGCGTTTCCGGGTAGCGCCAGGCGCGAATCTCGCCGGGCAGAGCGGAGACTTCGATGCCGCTCGAGGCGAACCAGGTATCGTCGTGGCGCTTGAGGGCCTCGCGGTAGGCGTAGCGGAGGAGGCTGGCGCAATCGGTGATCTCGGACGGGATTTCAGTGCGCGGGCGGATGGCCTGAAAGTCGGCGATGGCGGTGAACCACTGGCGGAATGCGGCCTGGTCGGCGGGGTCGGCAAGACGAAGAAAGTCCGGCGTGCCGTCGGCGAAGCGATCTGTCCAGAGTTGATTGGGCCATGGCTGGGTAGGCCAGGAACGTTGCGACGGGTCAGTGCTCTTGTCGAAGCTCGCGCTGTGAATGGTCGCGGAGGCCGACACCGTTGCGGAGGGCGGACCGGCGTCTGCTCCGCGGAATCTGTGGCGGCCATGACCGTTAACGAAAACAAAGAGCCGCAGCAACAGCAGCAGCACCGCGAGGAACACAATGCCTGCGACGAACAGGCGCTGCGGGCGGGATTTTGTCTTAGAGCTCAATAGGAAGTTCGATCCGGAGTGACACTCATGTTACCGCGAATCGGTAAGAAAACAATGTCGATGTTTTTCGAGGAACTTTCAAGGCACTGGCGAGTTTTGAGCGCTCGGATGCAAAGAGGCCTTTCGACTTGTGTCGAAAGGCCCCTGATCAAGCTGTGAAAGTCCTATGCGGTGATGGTGCGGGTTGGCTTCGATCCCCAAAGCCCGTAATAGGCAATGTAGAGGTAGCAAATGACAGGGATGATGAACGAAGTCTGAATACTCGTCTTGTCCGCCAGAAAGCCAATGAGTGGGGGAATGACAGCACCGCCCACGACCGCAGTCATCACGAGACCGGAGCCCTTGCTGGTCATGGGGCCGAGCCCGGCAATGGCAAGCGTGAAAATGTTGGGGAACATGATCGAGTTGAAGAACCCGCACAACACCAGACTGTAGATGGCGATTTGTCCGCTCGTGAACATGGACAGCAACAGCATCGCAGTCGCCGAGAAACCGAAGATCCCGAGCAGTTTTCCCGATTTCACCTTGGTTAGGATCCAAGACCCCAGCAGACGGCCAATGAGTGCCCCGACCCAGTAGGCGGATACGAGAATCGCGGCAATCTCCACATTGGTCCAAGGTCCGAGCCAACCGGTGATCAAATTGCCGAACCAGCCGAGCGATTCAAAGAAGGACGCGACTTTCCCACTGTCCAATCCCTGCGACAGGAAGTAATTGACGCCGATCGAAGCCAGGCCCACTTCTACGCCCACATAGAAAAAGATGCCCAGTGCGCCTAGCACCGTGTGTTTATAGCTCCAGATGCTCCGGCTCAACAGCGGATCGCCCTCCTTGCCGGGCCGGAAGGCTTGGGTCTGCGTCACTGGAGGCAGGTGCGAAAACGCCACGGCGAGTCCCAGGATTAGTAAGCCAGCAGCAATGAAGATGTAGGGCCCGCGCACCGTGTGCGCAATAGAAGCGGGCGAAGCCATTTTGGCAGGATCGGTAAGAATGAAATGGCCGGCAATCAGAGGAGCGATTGCTCCACCTAGTGAATTAAGTGCCTGTGCCAGCGTCAGCCTCACCGGCGCGCTGTGCTCCGGTCCGAGGATGGAGACATAAGGATTCGCCGAGGTCTGCAATGCGGTTACGCCCGCTCCCACTACAAAGACCGCGGTGAGGAACAGCGGAAAGCTGACCAGCCTGGCCGCAGGCACAAAAAGCAGGCAGCCCACCACTTGGATAAACAGCGAAACCACCATCGTCTTCTTGTAGCCAATGACCTCAATGAGCTTCGAGGTTGGCGCCGAAAAGACGAAATAGGCCAGAAAAAAGGCCGACTCGGCCAGCATCGCCCAGGCGTAGGGAAGAGTGAAGATTGCACGCAGGTGTGGCACCAGCGCCATGTTCAGGTTGGTAATGAAACCGAAGATGAAAAACAGCGCGGTCACTGTGATGAAAGGGACAAGATACCCGGGCGACGTGAGCGCCGACGATTGTTTCGTTGTTGTTGCCATATAAGGTTGATCCCCGTTTCCTCGAAAAGGTTACGCCCGGTAAGGGCTTGTGTCCGCATCCTGAAAAACGACTCGAATTCAACGACTCGAATTCCAGGACGGCCGTCAGCCTTCGCCGCCAGTTGGTTTACCGGTGCTAAGGAATCCCGGCATTTTGGCTGCACACAACACTATACGGAAAACCCCTGATGGGGGAAGTGGCGGCGGATTTGCATCGCTGCCGGCAGGCAACGGCCACGATGAGAAGGCTACCGCCTGTACCCGAGTTCCGTTATTCTCAAAGAGCAAGGAGATTCATGTGGCCACTGCAGCGTTGAGCGGCGCCCGGCTGAAGAAGGTGCTGGCGGCTCTGGAAGAAAACTGGCAGGCCGAAGTGGAGGCCTACCACACCTACCTGGCTCTGGCCGAGCGCGACACGGACGCGGTACGCGCGCAGGTGCTGCGCCACCTGGCTTCGGCAGAGTGGGAGCACGCGGCGCTATGGCATGGGCGGATTCTGGAGCTTGGCGGGCCGGAGCCCTTGTACAAGGGCAAGCCGGGAGGCGAAGCGGATTCTCTTGCCAACCGCGCCGGTGGGGTGCGCATGGCGCTCCGGCGTCTGGAGATAGAAGAGAGCCGGCATATTGCCACTTATGGCGAGCAACTGAAGGCGCTGGGCGACGAGGGCTCGACCGCCATCCTCGATCATGTTATTGAAGACGAGAAGGATCACTACCGCGAGTTGGGGTCGCTGTTGCGCGGGCATTATGCGCCTTCAGCCAGCGCCCCCAAGATCGACGCCAAAGCCGTTTTGGATGAGATGCTGGCCAAGCGCGACAAGGGGCGCAGACAGCCGGGCGCGTGGATTGGCGACGCCATTTATGGCGTGAATGACGGGCTGGGGGCAATCTTCGGAATCGTTTCGGGCGTGTCCGGCGCTACCGCCGGCGATAGCAAGTATGTGCTGCTGGCCGGGCTGTCGGGCATGATCGCTTCAGCGCTCAGCATGGGCTCGGGAGCCTACCTGGCCGCCAAGAGCGAGCGCGAGATCTACCAGGCGGAGATTCAACGAGAACGCGACGCGATCCGCATGAACGGGCCTGAGGCCCGCGAGTTGCTCTCGCTCTACTACCAGGTGAAAGGCCTTCCCGAGGTGGACGCCATGCATATGGTGAACCACATTGCCAGCGATCCCGAGCAACTGCTGCGGGCGCTGGCCAGCGAGCGGCTTGGGTCGTCGGAAGAAGCACTGAGCAATCCGCTGGTTTCGGCCAGCTCCGGCGCGCTCTCAACGGCCGTTGGCGCTGCGATTCCGATTATTCCCTTCTTCTTCCTCAGCGGGCTGGATGCAGTGATTGCCGCGGCGATTATTTCGCTGGCGGCGCACTTTGCGGTGGGCGCGGCCAAGAGCCTGATCACGGTGCGGTCGTGGTGGTCTTCCGGGCTTGAGATGACGGTGGTGGGCGCGGTCGAAGGCGCGGTCACATACGGGATCGGAATTCTGCTGGGCAAGGGCGGCATGTAATGGGCGGGATGATCCCCCTCGGCGTTGTGTCGCGCCCGGAGAGGCGACCTGCCATCGTCACTGTTCTGCTCATCGTCATCAACGTGTTCGCGTTCATGCTTGAGCTTGGCGGCGGCGAGCGATTCATACTCCATTGGTCGGCGGTTCCTGTCCGCCTGATGCACGGCCATCACATGATCACGCTGTTGACCTCCATGTTCATGCACGGCGGATGGATGCATATCATCGGCAACATGGTTTACCTGTGGGCCTTCGGTCCGGAGATCGAGGACGCCATGGGATCGGGCAGATTCCTGTTCTTTTATCTTGTAGGCGGATTGGTAGCCATGCTTGCCCAGGTCGCCGCTGACCCGCTCTCGAGCATCCCGGTGCTGGGAGCAAGCGGCGCCATTGCCGCGGTGATGGGCGCATTCATCGTCACCTATCCTCGCGACCGGATTAAAACATTGCTCTTCTTTTTCATTTTCTTCCGCGTCGCCTTCATCCCCGCGGCTTTCCTGATCGGCTTCTGGTTCCTGATACAGGTGTTGAACCTGGGAGCGGTGGCCCAGGTGCGAGGCGGAGGAGTGGCAACCCTGGCGCACGTTGCGGGCTTTCTTTTCGGCGTGGTCACGGCTCGCTTCCTTGAAGACCCGCGCCGCGTGGCCTGGCGCAGCAGCTTCTCCTGAGCCGCGCAGCCGGGCCGAGTGCGTAGAATGGAGTCGCTCCGTTTTACCTCGAAAGGATTATGCCCGCCATGCGCACGAATTTTCTGCACACCATCGTCTTTGCCGCTGCGGTTTTACCCGCGATTGCACAAACCGCGCCGCAGGTTGTGGTGGAACGCGGCGTCGCCATGAAGACGCGCGACGGAGTTACGCTGAAGGCCGACATCTACCGGCCGGCCGGGGATGGACCGTTCCCGGTGCTGCTGACCCGGACACCCTACAACAAGGACGGCGCCGCCGGATTTGGCCAGACGGGAGCGGCGCGCGGATTCATCGTGGTGGCCCAGGATGTGCGCGGCCGGTTTTCCTCAGAGGGGGAGTGGTACCCCTTCAAGCATGAGAGCGACGACGGGTACGACACGGTGGAATGGGCCGCGGCGCTGCCTCATTCCAATGGCAAGGTAGGCATGTTCTCCGGTTCCTATGTGGGCGCGACACAGATGCTGGCTGCAATCGCGCATCCGCCGCACCTGGCGGGGATATGCCCGGTGGTGACGGCGAGCAACTATCACGAAAACTGGACTTATCAGGGAGGGGCCTTCGAGCAGTGGTTCAACGAGTCGTGGACCTCGGGGCTGGCGCAGGACACGCTGAACCGCGTAATCCGCGGGAACACCAATGCGCGTCTGGGAAGCGCGGTGCTGCCATTGAATCAATATCCGTTGTTCAACATTTCGCCGCCACAGAATGCGGGAGCGCTGACGGAGACGCTGGCGCCCTATTTTCTGGATTGGCTGGCGCACCCCACCTACGACGACTACTGGAAGCAATGGTCGATCGACGAGAACTTTCAGAACATCCAGGTTCCGGCGCTGACCATTGCGGCCTGGTACGACATTTTTCAGGGCGGTTCGCTGCGCAACTACCTGGGACTGAAAGCGCACGCTGGGAATGAGGTCGCGCGCAAGGGGCAACATCTGCTGGTCACCGTCGGCGGCCATGCGGGCGGGGGGCGGCACATTGGCGCGCTCGATTTTGGGCCGGCGGCGGAGGAGTTCGACGAGAATAACTTGACGCTGGACTGGTATGACTATCTGTTCCTGGGCAAACAGAACGAGTTTGCCGGCAAGCCGGTGCGGATTTTTGTGATGGGGAAGAACGAGTGGCGGGACGAAGACGCGTGGCCGCTTGAACGGGCGAAGACAACCCGCTACTTCCTCCATTCGAGCCGCAACGCCAACAGCATCGGTAGGGACGGCAGTCTATCGACAGCGAGTCCGGGGGCTGAGACAGCGGACACCTATGTCTACGATCCGGCGAATCCCGTTCCAACGGTAGGCGGGCCGCTGTGCTGCGATCCTTCACATCTGGCGGCGGGCCCGCGCGACCAGAAGGAAGTTGAGGCGCGGCAGGATGTGCTTGTCTATTCCACCGAGCCGCTGGCAGAGGACCTTGAGGTGACCGGCCCGGTGACGCTGGACCTGTTTGCGAAGACCTCCGCCGCGGATACGGATTTTACCGGGAAGCTGGTGGATGTTGCGCCGGATGGAACGGCGATCAACTTGACCGAGGGCATTTTGCGGGCGCGGTATCGAGAGTCGACCACGGGCGCGCCGAAGCCGATTACGCCCGGACAGATTTATGAGTACAAGATCGATCTGTGGTCGACGAGCAATGTGTTTTTGAAAGGCCACAAGATCCGTCTTGAAGTAAGCAGCAGCAACTTCCCACGCTTCGACAGGAATTTGAATACGGGGAAAGATGATGCTACAGATCGGGAGATGGTGAAGGCCACGAATACTGTGCTGCATGATGGAGCGCATCCGAGTGCGTTGATTTTGCCGGTGGTGGGGAAGTAAAGATCATCGGTTCCAGATCTCAGAAACGAGACCTGGGGCACCCGCCGACTAGCTGACTAGCTGACCCGCTGACTTGCTCGCTAGCAGTTCCTTCGCTGCGGCGCGTCCCAGGCGGATGCAGTCGGGGATGCCGATGCCGTCGTAGGCATTGCCGGCCAGCTTCAATCCCTGCAGCGCCGCCACGTGCTCAGCTACGCGCCTGGCGCGGGCTTGGTGGCCTACCGCATATTGGGCCATGGCGCGACGCCAGCGGCTGACCTGGGTGTGCTCCGGGCGGGCGTGGATGCCGAGGATCTCCTGCAATTCGCGGCGGACTGTGGTGACCAGAACGTCGTCGGGTTCGGCGAGCAGGGCTTCGTTCTTCATTCCGCCGAGGAAGGCGCGCAGAACGGCTTTGCCGGGCGGGGTGCGGCCGAGGAACTTGCGGTGCACGAAGGTGCAGGCGAGCATGGCGCGGCCTTCGCTGGCGGGAATCAGGAAGCCGAAGCCGTCGGGCAGCGGGCCGAGGGCGGCCTCGTCGTACACCAGATTGACGGTGATGGAAGACGAGTAAGGAATAGCGCTCAGGTCTTCGCCGAGTGTGGTGTCGACCGGGCCCAGGAGAACGCCGGCGGCCCAGGCGGGCGAGCAGACAATGACCGAATCGTAGATCTGCTCGATGCCGGCTGCTTCGATTCGCCAGCCATTGGAGACCTTCTCGATTGCGCTGACGGGCGTAGACAGGCGAATGGAGGCCGGGTTCAGCCTCGCCTGGATGGCGTCGATCATTTGCTGCAGGCCGCCGCGGAGAGTGGTGAAGATGGGTCGCGGGGCCTGACTGGAACTGAGGCGGCCGTTTCCATTGAGCGATCCGTTCTTTTTAGCGGCCTCGCTGGCTTTGGCGCGCATCTTGCGGTGGGCAGCCAACATGCCACGGGTGAGCGACCCGTACTCGCTCTCCATTTCAACCAGTCGGGGGAGGACGGTGCGGGCGCTGAGCTGAGTGGCGTCTCCGCCATAGATGCCGCTGAGCAGCGGGTCGGCGAGGCGGTCGACGGCCTCCGGGCCGAAGTGGCGCTCGACGAGTGTGGCAACGGCTTCGTCTTCAAGACCTGATGGGCGCGGGGGGTGAAGCAGCTCGAGACCCATGCGGATCTTGGTACCCAGGCTGAAGAGCGAGGTGAGGGCGGTGGGAATGAGCTTGGTGGGGACCAGGAACATGAGTCCGTCGGGCAAGGGGACAAGCTGGTTCTTGACCAGGATGTAGGTCTTGCGGGAGGCGTCGTTCGAGGGAACGAGGTCGGCGGCGAGGCCGAGTTCGCGGCAGAGTTCTTGGGCTGCGGGCTTCTCGGTGATGAAGGAGTCGGGGCCGCGTTCAAGGACTGCTCCGTTCACAATTTCAGAGGCGATGGAACCGCCCAGCCGCTCGCGGGATTCGAAGAGTGTGTACTCGACCTCGGCTCCGGCGGCGCGGGCTTTTTCCAGCTCATAGGCAGCCGCCAGGCCCGCTATTCCTCCGCCGATAATGGCTGTTTTCATGGTCCGGCCCTACACCATCCTAGAGCAGTTGCGGCTTTTCGCAACATTTGAGACGGCAGCAAGCTCGCATCGTGGAAGTTCGAGTTCCACAAGACTAGAATGGATGCCGAAGCGGTAGATTCGGTGTGATCCAAATCACACAGCTTGTCACACTTCAACCGTATCAAAGACGATTGGCCAGGATTTGATTCTCGGACGATCCTCTTTTTTTTGACCACCAAGTCAACCCGCCCGGCGTGCTTTCGCTCACTGCCGCGCTCACCCTCCTGAAACTGGAGACGCCGTATGTCCGCTGAGTTGATCCATCGCTTGCATTTTGCCTTCACCGTCACCTTCCACTACCTGTTTCCCCAGCTCACCATGGGTCTGGCGCTGCTGATCGTGGTGCTCAAGTCAGTTGCGCTCAAGACTGGAGACGAGAAGTGGGACCGGGCTGCTCGATTCTGGGGCCGGATCTTCGGCATCAACTTCGTTTTCGGGGTCGTTACGGGCATTCCGATGGAGTTCGAGTTCGGCACCAACTGGGCGCGATTTTCGCGGCTCTCCGGCGGAGTGATTGGGCAGCCGCTGGCCATGGAGGGAGTGTTCAGCTTCTTTCTGGAGTCGGCATTTCTGGGGCTGTTTCTCTATGGAGAGAAGCGGCTCTCGAAGCGGATGCACTGGTTTTCGGCGTTGATGGTGTTTGTGGGGTCGTGGGTGTCAGGGTTCTTCATTATCGTGACGGATGCGTGGATGCAGCATCCGGTAGCGTACGAGCGGCTGCCCGGCGGGCGGTTTGAAGTGCTGAGCTTCTGGCAATTGCTCCTCAACCCGTGGGGGCTGTTGCAGTATATGCACAACATGATGGGCGCGGTTGTAACCGGCTCGTTTGTGATGGCCGCTGTGGGTGCGTTTTACCTTTTGGAGGGACGCCGGGAAGAGTACGCCCGGATCTTTCTCAAGGTGGGCGTGATTGCGGGCTGCCTGAGCTCGATCCTGATTATTTTTCCCACTGGCGATCTGGCGGGCAAATATGTTGCGCGCAACCAGCCGGCGGCCATTGCCGCGATGGAGGGCCTGTTTCATAGCGAGGCCGGAGCGGGAATGGTGCTGATGGGCCAGCCGAACGAGGAGACCGGCGAAATCGACAATCCGCTGGTGGTGAATGATGCGCTGAGCTTTCTGATCTACGGGACAACCAAGGCGGAAGTGAAGGGATTGGATCAGATTCCACACGACCAGTGGCCCACGGCGCTGCCGCTGCTGTTTTACTCGTACCACATCATGGCCGGGCTGGGTACATGGTTTGTGCTGCTGATGGTGGCTGCTGCATTTCTGCTGTGGAGGCGCGCGCTGGAACGTTCGCGCCTGGTGTTGTGGGCGCTTTTGCTGAGCTTCCCGCTGCCCTACATTGCCAACACGGCGGGGTGGATGACGGCGGAACTGGGCCGGCAGCCTTGGCTGATTTATGGGTTGATGCGGACCAGCGAGGGCTACTCAAATACGGTGTCGGCAAGCAACGGCCTGTTCACGCTGCTGGGTTTCATGGGACTGTATGCGCTGCTGGGTCTGCTGTTCACAGTGCTGATCTATCGCGAGATCAACGACGGGCCGGAGACCAGGGCGGCGAGTGCGATGGAGCATGCAGACTGACGATGGACGCGTTGCACGCGATAGTTGCAGAAGAGAGGTTCGCACATGATGGGCTTTATCTGGTTCTGGCTGGTTGCGGTCATGATTGTCGGGTATGTGGTTCTTGACGGCTTCGACCTGGGAGTTGGGGTTCTTCACCTGTTTCTGGTCCGGAACGAGGAAGACCGGCGCACCACGCTCGCCAGCATCGGGCCAGTGTGGGATGGGAATGAGGTCTGGCTGCTGGCAGGCGGGGGAACCTTGTATTTTGCTTTTCCGCTGCTCTATGCTTCGTCCTTTAGCGGTTTCTATCTGCCGCTGATGATGGTGCTGTGGCTGCTGGTGCTGCGCGGCATCAGCGTGGAATTGCGCAACCACATTGACGTTGGTGTGTGGCGGGCGCTGCTGGATGGGGTGTTCGGCCTGGCAAGCGGGCTGCTGGCAATCTTCTACGGCGCGGCGCTGGCGAACGTGTTGCGCGGGGTTCCGCTGCAGGCAGACGGCTACTTCTTTCTTCCTTTGTGGACCAACTGGCAACCCGGCGTACACCCCGGCATCCTTGACTGGTACACGGTAATCGGAGGAGTGCTGGCACTGGTGGCGCTGACGTTGCACGGGGCGCTGTGGCTGGCGCTGAAGACTTCAGGGGAATTGGCGGAGCGAGCACGGCGGATGGTGACTTCGCTTTGCCTGCTGGTGCTGGCATTGACGCTCATCAGCCTGGGAGCCACCATTCATGTGCGGCCGGCCAGCCTGGACAACTACTTCAATCATCCACTGACGTTTGTTGTGCCAGTGGGCGTGATGGTGTCGCTCATCTGCATCGGAATTTTCAATCGCAGGCTTCAGCCGCTGCGGGCATTTCTTTCGTCGTGCCTTTACCTGTTTTTCATGCTGGCGGGCGCCTGCTGGGGCGTTTACCCAACGCTGCTCCCGGCGACCACTGGTGCGGACCGCGACATTACGCTGGCCAAGGCTCTTTCCGGGCCGCATACGCTGGCGGTAGGGCTGGTGTGGTGGGCATTCGGGATGACGCTGGCAGTGGGATATGTGGTTTTTGTGTACGCAAAGTTCCGCGGAAAAGTAAATCTGGCTTCAGCGGATCATTGAGAGACGTGCGATCCCACCCTCGCGACAAAGATCCGCCGCGGCGGATCGCAAGGATGGGGCACGGGCTTATTTTATTCGGGTTAGAGTACGACCAGGGTCTCGGCCGGCTCCGCGTGGCGAAATGCTTCGGCCTTCTGCTCCAGCTCGGGGTCCCAGTTTTTGGGCTGGTAGATGCAGCATGGTTCCTGGGCAAGCGGGTCGCCGGTTAGGGCGTAGGCGCGGGCACGGGATCCGCCGCAGATCTCCTTGTACTCGCATGCGCCGCACTTGCCCTCTAGTTTGCTGGTGTCGCGCAGGGACTTGAAGATAGGGGCGTTGCGGTAGATTTCTGCGACCGGCGTGTCGCGGACATTGCCCGCGTGGATGGGCAGGAAGCCGCTGGGATAGACATTGCCCACGTGAGAGATGAACATGAATCCTTTGCCGTCGTTGACGCGGCGGGTGGCCCAGCTCGCGGTGCGGGTCTTGGCGTCGGCAGTGGGTGCGCCGGGCTCGTATTTTCCGCCCGCAGCGTGAGGATGGCCGCTTCCGTGGCCCATCTTGCGCTCTTCCAGGTTGTGCTGGAGCAGATAGCGGCGGTAGTGCATGGCTTCGGTGGTCTTGATCTGGAAGCTGACGCGGTGCGAGAGCTCGTAAATTTTGCCGAAGACCTGCTCGAATTCTTCTCCGGACAATAGATCGGCCTGCTGGCCGCGGCCTACAGGAACGAGGAAGAAGACGTTCCACATGACGATGGCCAGTTTCTCGAAGAGGGCGCAGAGGTTATCGAGATCGTGTGCGTTGTGGCGGCTGATGGTGGAGTGTACCTGGATGGGGATGCCGGCTTCGTTGGCCCATTCGATGGCCTGAATGGTGCGGGCATAGGCGCCCGGGAGTCCGCGGAAGGTGTCGTGAATCTCCGGGCAGGAACCGTCAAGCGAGATGCCCAGGCGCACCAGGCCGGCTTCCTTGAGCTTGAAGATAGCTTCGCGGTTCAGCAGGGGCGTGGCGCTGGGGGTGAGCGCGACCTGAACTCCCTTGCCTGCGGCGTACTGAATCAGCTCGAAGACGTCCTTTCTTTTCAGAGGGTCGCCACCGGTAAAGACGAAGATGGGCACGCCCATGTCGGCGATCTGGTCAATGAGCTGCTTGCCTTCTTCGTTGGTCAGTTCGTCGGGGTGGGCGATGGGCTGGGCGGCGGCGCGGCAGTGCTTGCAGGCCAGGTCACAGGACTGGGTGACTTCCCATATGGCCAGAAAAGGCGTCTCGTCAAAGTTCAATCCGCCGCGTGCGGGAATGTTGTGCATTGGTTGCATGGGGCCTCCTTCAGGAATCGGGGCCGGCCGGTTCGAAGACATGGCCTGCGCCGGGGGTCGAGCGCCGCGATTCTGCTTTAGAAGAGCAGCCTAAAGAGAACGCGCGCTGTGATTGGGATCACGCTATCTCAATGATTTCTGAGACAGCGAATTCACTCTATATACAAATTCTGGAAAAGGGAGCACAATCTGGCTCAAGTGAACGTTCGCTCTCCGGCCTGCGTCTTTATTGGTTGAATGCTGATTTCACGCAGAGCCCGCGTAGGAGAACGAGCGGCCGGGACGTGATTTATCTCACCTCGAACTGTGCCACTGGTCACCGAAGACCGATGGCGAACCTGCTAGCGTCTTAACGCACCTTCAGGAGGTTCCCATGGCAGCCGTAATCAAGCCGGGTTGGAGCAAACCCTCCACCATTCTCTTCGCTTCTGAGATTCCCGCCAACGAAAAGGCCTTCGCATTTGCACTTGCGCAGGCTTCGGAGTTTGGCGCCGATCTCATTCTCTTTCACGCTTACGACACGCTGGTAGTGGCCGCATCCGAGACCTCGGGGATTCGCTACTACGACTATGCCGCGGCGGCGCGTGCCGAATTGAAGGCCCTTGAACCGCTGGCTGAGCGGGTGCGCGCGGCCGGCATACGATGCGAGATAGTCGTCCGGCCGGGGTTGCCCGCCGACCAGATCCTTGCCTCCCTGCGCGAGCGCGAGGTCGACCGCGTGGTCATGGGAACCCACTCTCCGGGCCCCATCGGCAAGCTTCTGGTGGGCTCGGTGGCCGAGGCTGTGCTGCGCACCGCGCGTGTGCCGGTGTTCATCGTCGGCCCGGACGTGGTGGACGGCGAATACCGCAAGTTCGCCACGCGTACCATTCTCTGCGCGGTGAGCATGCAGGATGCCAGCCAGATCGTGGTCGAGTTTGCCGCCGACCTGGCCGCGCAGCACAGCGCGCGGTTGGTGCTGCAGCATGTGATCCGGCCGCAGGAACGGCATGAAGTGCTGGCCGGCAGAACGATCGATCAGATTGAATCCGATCTGCTGGGACTGGTTCCGCCGGAACTGGTGGGAAAGATCACCATCCAGACAATCGTGGTGCCGGGCGACCCGACCGAGGAACTGCTCTACCAGGGCCGGGCGCAACTGGCGGACTTGATTGTTCTTGGTGCTCAGGGTGCTTCGGCGTTCGCTGCCATTACGCGGCACGGGGTGGTTTACAAGGTGCTGGCGCACGCGCATTGCCCGGTGATCACGCTATCCCCGGCGGTGCTGGCCGAGAGCGGTGTGCACGCCGGGCACCACGCGTCGGAAGTTTATATGGCGGGCGTGTTTTAGTGCGTCTGGTTGCCTGCTACAGCGGATTTCGAATTACTGTATCCGGGGGCGATTGGCTCCAAGTGGCTTTTCCCTCTCCGGAGCCCCCGGCGATGGGTCCTTGTCGCCAGGGTGGAAGGAAAAGCCACCTTCCACAAAGCAAATGAGGCTACACGATTTCGAAATCCGCTCTAAATGGGGCGTGTGACTGAACTGGTCACTCGCCCCTTTTCGCCTTGCAGCAACCGAACTGCAGAGGGAAGTCGCCGGGAAGCGGCGATGTTAAGGGTGAGCCGGCGTATTGTCCTGGTAGACCACGGCACACGCTTCGCCCACCCGCGAAGTCTTTCTGCAATTCTCCAGTGCTTTTTTGCGCGCATCCTCCATGTTCAGATTTGCCGTTGAATATCCGAAGGCGTGCTGGGCCGTGGCGAAGGCCTTGTGCGGTCCCAGCAGAAGATAGCTTTGGAATGCCTGCAACCCCGCTTCGCTCAACCCGGCCGGGGGCGGAACATCCGGCGCCTTGACCTCGGGGAGCAGTTCCGGCAAAGGCGTTAGATTCCGCGCCTTCAGGAAGGCGTCGACCGTATCTGACCAGGCGCTGACGTGACGGAAGAGGCTGTGTCCGTCCTCGCCGACTGCCGGAGCGAGGACGAACTGATCCTGACCGCCTTTGGAACGAAAGGCCTCATCGAACTTCTGCGCCAGTTCAGGCCAGAAAAACTTGTCGTTTTGGGCGTAGATCCATAGCATCGGCGTGCGCGAAGTTTTTCCCAGGTCCCTGTAGGCCGAGATCAGGTCACCTGGATTGCAAACGTCATGGTCCGCCTTCGATCCCCTGCCGCCGGCAAAATTGATGGCCGCCACCAGGCCCGGAGGCGCCTTGGCGGTGAGGGCAACGGTGGCCAGTCCACCGGTAGAGACGCCGGCAGCCACGATACGCGACGCATCCACCTGCGGCAGCGAGCGGGCAAAGTCGATGGCGATGCGCAGATCCTCGGCGCTGTATCGGCTGGCCTCCTCGTAATCGGTGGCGGGGCAGTGGCCGGCATGATTTGAATCGGGGTCGCCGCCCGACGTGCCATAGCCGCGGCGAACGACGACCAGTGCGACCCAACCCCGGCGGGCAAACCACAGCGCCTGCGGAAGCTCCTGCCAGGAACTTACCTCGGCGTGCTCTTCGGTCTTGCGGGAGGAGCCGTGCGTGAGCACCACGAGCGGATGCTTTCCGGGCAAATCGGCATAGACCAGCAGAGCATCCAGGCCGCCGGGCCCTGCCTGCACCCAGGGAATCCTAATCTCGCGCTCAACGTAATGCTGCGCAACCCCGCTCGAGCCTGCCAGGAGAAGGGACGAGGCGAAAGCAACGAAAAGACGCAAAAGACTTCGCACGATAGGATATTAAATCGGAAGGCATCGCTTTTCGCTACGGTCTGCGTGTCTTTTGCGTACTGGCTGGCCTGGGCGCGGGGTGAGCCAGGCATGGCTGCTTTGCGCACAGCACGCCGGTGATGCCTTTGCCCTCGCTGATGGTGAAGATGCGGTCTTCGGCGGGAAGCTTGACCTTTTCGTTTGCTCCGGAAGGCCAGTGAATCTCTGCCGTTCCGGCGTCTGTGGCGTCGCCGAGACCGAAATGCGGGCGCTGGTCATTGGATGAAATGTAGCTGCCCCCGCTCATGATGTCTTCTCTCTGGCGCATGCCGTTGGCATTCAGATACACAGTGGCGCCGATTGCGTCGCGCGGGCTCTTTTCGCCTCCGATGAGCTTCAGTTCCACCCAGTGATGATGGTCGGGATTCACGTTTTTCAACAGCACCGGCGGGCCGTCAATGGGGTTGATCACTACGTCGATCTTGCCGTTGTTGAACAGGTCTCCAAAGGCAGCGCCGCGGCCGGAGGTCAAGGTCGCCAGGCCCGAGCCCTTGACCGGCGGCACATACTCGAATTTGCCGTTGTGCAGGTTATGGAAGAGCAGCGGGCGCTCGGCAAACGTGGTGCCCCAGTCGTGCTGGTCCACCTGCGGGTAGACGTGGCCGTTGATCATCATGATGTCTTTCCAGCCATCGTTGTCGTAGTCGGGAAAGCCGGCGCCCCAGCCCACGAAGGGCACGGCCATCTGCGTAATGCCGGCCTGGTCGGCGACTTCCGTAAAGCTGGCGTCTCCGTCGTTGTGATAAAGCGCCTTGTAATCGTCCGAAAAATCGGTGACGAGCAAGTCGACGAGTCCGTTGTTCATGTAGTCGCCCACGGCCAGGCCCATGGCGGCGATTTCGCGTCCGTCGTTGTTGAGGGCAAAACCGGAGATGTAGCTCCGATCCTCAAACGTGCCGTCGCCCTTGTTGATGTAGAGATAGTTGGGCTCGGAGTCGTTGGCCACCAGCAGGTCGACTTTGCCGTCGTTGTTCACGTCGACAAAGATGGAAGTAAATCCGTAGTAGGCGCCGGGGTCGGATACGCCGGTCTTCACGCTCACGTCGGTAAATGTGCCGTCGCCGTTGTTGTGGAAGAGGTGGTCTGGCTCGCCCTGCAGGCCGTGTGGACCGCACATGACCGGGGTCTGATGCAACTGGCAGAAGGCAAAAGGCACTCCGTTTTCAGCGGTGGGCTGGTGCTTCAGGTCGTAGTGCACGTAGCCGGAGACAAACAGATCGAGGCGGCCGTCCCCGTCGTAATCGCCAAATGTCGCACCGTCTGACCAGTTGCCGAGCGTGATGCCGGCCTTCTCTCCCACGTCGGTGAAGGTGCCGTTGTGGTTGTTGCGATAAAGGCGGTTCTTGCCGAAGTTGGCGACGAAGATGTCGGGCCAGCCGTCGTTGTCGAAATCGCCGATGGCCACGCCGAAACCCCATCGATCGTTGGTGACGCCGGCTTTGGCCGCTACGTCGGTAAAAGTCCCGTCGTGGTTGTTGTGGAACAGCGCGGCGTGCGGCGGGGTCTTCTTGCCGCTCATGGCGTCGTAGGTTGAGCCGTTGACAAAGTAGATATCCAGCCAGCCGTCATTGTCGTAGTCAAGGAGGCCGATGCCCGAGCCATCGGTTTCCAGGATGTATTTCTTCTCGGTCGTGCCCATCACGTGACGCCAGTTGGAGAGACCGGCGGCTTTGGTGGCGTCTTCGAAGACAAAGGTGCCGTGGTCCTTGTCGACAAAGCCGCCGGCGGTGATGGGCCGCTTTTCTTCGTCGTAGACCGGGGCAAAGGTGCCCGCGGAGGAGATGCCGCCCATGCCGCTCGGAGGCTGTTGTGGGGTCGGCTTGTTTTGCGCGTCGATGAGCGAGGAGTCCGGACCCAACACCAGGCCGAGAGCCAACAGAATTGCGATCCAGCGGTTGGAATGCGGGGAGATGCGGAGCAGGCGCGGAGCAGGATGGCTTACCAACGGCAACGAAATTCCTCTAAGGGCATAAGTTTACAGCACGGCATTTCTGGATTGTTCTGGCTCTCAATTTGCGGCCGCCTTCGCATCCGGGCAGGGTTTGCCGCCGCACTGGGCGCCGGTGATTCCTTTGCCTTCGGTAATCGTGAAGAAGCGATCTTCGGCAGGGAGCTTTACGGTTTCCACGGTTCCAGACGGCCAGTGGATTTCGGCTGTTCCAGCGTCCATCGCATCGCCCAGGCCGAAGTGGAGACGGCGGTCGTTCGAGGAGATGTAGCTGCCGCTGGCCAGCACGTCCTGGCGCTGCCGCATCCCATTGGCTGTCAAATACACCGTGGCGCAGGTTGCGTCGCGCGGGCTTTTCGGGCCTCCGACCAACGCGACTGCCACCCAATGATGGTGGTCGGGATTCACATTGCGCAGCAGCACCGGCGGCCCGTCGACGATGTTGATGATGACGTCCATCTTGCCGTCGTTGAACAGGTCGCCGAAGGCCGCGCCGCGAGCGGGGATGACGTCGGCCAGGCCGGTGCCCTTGACGGGAGGAACGTACTCGAATTTGCGGCTTTTTCCATTCGGATCGGGGATGTTGTGGAATAGCAGCGGGCGCTCGGCAAAGGTGGTGCCCCACTGGTGCTGATCCACCTGCGGGTATACGTGCCCGTTGACCATGAAGAGATCGAGCCAGCCGTCGTTGTCGTAGTCGATGAAGCCGTCGCCCCAGCCGACAAAGGGGATGGTGGTCTGGGCGATTCCGACCTTGTAGCTGACGTCGGTGAAGCTCGAGTCGCCGTCATTGCGGTAGAGGACCTTGTAGTCGTCGCCGAAGTCGGTCACGAAGAAATCGAGCAGGCCGTTGTTTTCGTAGTCGCCCACGGCAATTCCCATGGACGCAATCTCGCGTCCGTCCTTGTTGAGCGCGAAGCCCGACGTGTAGCTCTGGTCGTCGAAGGTGCCGTCGCCCTTGTTGATGTAGAGAAAGTTGGGCTCGGAGTCATTGCCCACCAGCAGGTCCGGCTTGCCGTTGCCGTTGAGCGAAGCAAAGATGGCCGTGAAGCCGTAGTAGGTGTCCTTGTCTTCAACACCGGCTTTCACCGTCGTGTCGGTAAAGGTGCCATCGCCGTTGTTGTGGAACAGGTGGTCGGGCTCGCCCTTCAGACCCCGCGGTCCGCAATTGACCGCCGCGCCGCGGTACTGGCAGAAGGCATATCCAACAGCCTTGGACCCGCCGATGGGCAGGTTGTCCCTGTCGAAGTGGACGTAGCCGGTGACGTATAGGTCGAGGAGGCCGTCGCCGTCGTAGTCTCCCCAGGCGGAACCTGGCGACCAGTTGCCGAGGGCGACGTGGGCTTCTTCGGCTACATCCGTAAATGTGCCGTTGTGGTTGTTGCGGTAGAGGCGGTTTTTCCCGTAGTTGCCCACGTAGATGTCGGGCCAGCCGTCGTTGTTGTAGTCGGCAATGCTGACGCCGTAGCCCCAGCGGTCGTTGGTAACGCCGGCCTGGGCGGCAATGTCAGTGAATGTTCCGTCGTGGTTATTGCGAAAGAGAGCCGCGTGCGGCATGGGCTCCTTGCCATCGAGCGCGTCAAAGGTTGCGCCGTTGACCAGGTAGATGGAGAGCCAGCCGCTGTTGTCGTAGTCGATTAGGCCTACGCCGGAACCGTTGGTTTCGACGATAAACTTCTTGTCGGGCGCGCCCATTTTGTGGACCCAGCCGGAGAGGCCGGCTTTCTCGGTGACGTCCTGAAAAACCACGGGGCCGGAGTCGACGAAGCCGCCGGCGGTGATGGGGCGCTTCTGTTCGTCGTAGACCGGCGCTGCGCCCACGCCGCCGGCGATGCCGCTCATACCGGTTTGTGGGGGAGGGTTTTGCTGGGGAGCTGCCCGGGTTGCGGCTTGACCCTGGGGCGGGGCCGGCATGACTGGCGATGCGATCAGAACGCTGGAAGCAGGAGTCTTGGTCGCAGAACTCTGGGCGCTTTGACTGCTTTGGGGTTGCGCCGCCAACACCAGGCAATCGCCGGGAATGGATAGAAGACCGATCAGAATGCCGGAAAAGATTCCGCGAACCCGCAACCGCAATGGAAGTCCCCCACGGTTTGCAGTGTATCGTAACCGGCGCTCGCTGGGCCTCGCAGGCAGTCCAATTGCGAACAGCGGTCAACCGGAGCTGCACCGTATGGTCTGAGAGCATCCAACCAGCGGAGGCTAAACACGTGAGCAAACCAGCAGCCGGCGCAAAATCCCCAACCGTGCACGATCACTTCGGCAGGTTTGCCTCCTCCGTCTCCGCCTGGCTGGGGTCGACCTGGGCTTTTGTGGGTGCAGGCCTGGTGATTGCGGCGTGGGCGGCCATGGGTCCGATCTTTCATTTCTCCGACCGATGGGCGCAGGTGATCAGCACGGCTACAGCGCTGATCACGTTTTTGATGGTTTTTTTCATCCAGAACACACAAAACCGGAACGCGCGCGCGATCAACCTCAAGTTGAATGAACTGATCCGGGCCATGGACAACGCCCGCAACCAGATGATCGACATCGAAAGGCTGACCGACCTCGAACTCGACGAGATGCAGGCCATGTACGAGAAGGTAAAGGCCGTCTGGAGTCAGCGCCAGCCTCGCGGCCCGGTCAAGCCAGCGGAAAAGTGACGTGGCAAGCCGCAGACAACGAACCTCTAAGATGTGGTCGGTTTGATACAGCCGCTTGATGGGAACGGTGGGTAACTTGATCTCAGGAGCGTGAGGCAATGAACAAGCAAAGGGTGAACGGCGCAATCGATGAAGTGGTGGGAAGCGCCAAACGTCACATCGGAAACCTGACCGGAGACACCAGGACCCAGATTGAAGGCGCCGGCCAACAGGTCAAGGGCAAAGTTGAGACTGCGGTAGGGAAGCTGAAAGACGCGGTCCGGGACGCGCAGACAGCGCCGGAGACGCCGCCCGACTCGAATCTGAAGGATTGAACGCGGCAGTTCTGACGTGGTCAGGGCAAATGTGAAGATTTGACTTTGGATGCCTGCAGGTGCGAATTGACATGGCATCCCTTTGCAGGTCCGGGTATACTGTCGGCAAGGCGGCGTGTACTCGACCTTCAATGACCAGGCCGCTTTGAAGCGAGGTGCGTCTTCCGCAGGGACTCCGGTTCACTGACGCTCGACGTTACCCCATCGGGGACTTCCCGGTGGCGCGCAGTAGCCCGCGTGCTCCGAAGTCCTGTGGATTCTCTGAGTTGCTCCCTCCTTCCTGCGTTCTGTACACTATGCGGCTCCCCTCTGCCGCAGCTTTTTCACGTGCCAATCTGCGCTGTTTGCTGGAGCGAGTTTCCGCTTCCTGCGGGGCCGGCCTGCGCCCGCTGCGGCGATACCCTGGACACCTTCTTCCCCAATTCGAATCCTGCAAGTGCCTCTCTTTGCAGGGCCTGCCGGCTTGCCCCGCCCCCTTTCGTCCGTGCCGTGGCCTTCGGACTTTACCAGGACCGCATGAAGGCTGCCATCCACGCGTTCAAGTACGACCGACTGCATCCCGCGGCGCGTGGGCTGGGGCGCATGCTGGCGCGCGCCATAGCGCAATTGGCCGGCGAGGCTCCGGAAGAGATGCTGGTGGTACCGGTGCCGCTGCACCGGACCAAACAGACTGAGCGAGGATTCAATCAAGCCCGCGCGCTGGCTGTGTCGGCGCTTGGGTTTTTGCGCAAATCGCATCCGCAGTGGCGGCTCACCATGGCTCCGAGGACTCTGGTGCGGCTGCGGTCGACGGCCAGCCAGGCCGGCCTCACCTCGCATCAGCGGCGGGTAAACGTCCGCGGCGCCTTTACCGTTTCCGACCGGACTGCCGTGGAGTCGAAGAACATTCTGCTGATCGACGACATATTTACCACGGGCGCAACTGCCCGCGCCGCTGCGCAGGCGTTGGTCAGGGCCGGGGCAGCCTCGGTGTGGGTTGCAACGCTGGCCAGAGCACGGCGGGTCAACGAGTTTTATCGCGGCGCCGATTTTCAGGAAGACGCAAGCGAACTCGCCGGCAATGGGGCGAATGCAATTGTTGGAACCACGGATTCATCGGACCGTTCATCGCAGCACCAACCATCTTTTTGACGAGGGGATAAAGGATGTCGCTGGGAAAAGCTATGATTCATGCCCGTAAACAGAAGTCCATTGCCAAAGCTGCGGCGTGCGCCGGCGACTATGCCGCAGTGCAACCGGTTCACATGCTGCAGATGCCGGTGCTGGTGCTCAACGCGTCCTACGAACCCATCAATATTTGCGGTGCGCGGCGGGCACTGGTGCTGGTGCTCAAGGGCATTGCGCGGACCGAAGAGGAACACGGGTTGATGCTGCACGCGCAGCGTAGCCGCATCGCCATGCCTTCGGTGATTCGATTGCTCGAGTATCGCCGCATCCCTCACCAGACACGCGCACTCTCGCGCAAGAACATCCTGCTGCGCGACCGCAATTCGTGCCAGTACTGCGGGGTGGTGCTGCCTTCGAGCGAACTCACCCTCGATCACGTGATTCCTCGTTCGCGCGGCGGCAACTCCACCTGGGAGAACCTGGTCGCCTGCTGCCACGCATGCAACCGCCGCAAGGGCAACCGCATGCTGCACGAGATAGACGACATGGCTCTGATGCGCGACCCGCGGCCGTTCTCGCTGCATACCAGCCGCCAGATCATGCGCATGCTGGGGCGTGGCGATGACCGGTGGCGCAAGTACCTTTTTTATTAGCCGACTCCGACCTAGTCTGATTTTCTGATCCTGAATGCCCTCATTTCCCATTCTGTTTTGCGAGCCGCCGTGCTTCAATTGACCCGACGCGATTTCGGGTCATGAGAGGCATGTATGTTGAAGCGCTGTGCAGTTGCAGCGGTATTGTTCTTCGCACTGAATCTGGCTTGGGCACAGCACGCGGAAATGAGCAGCAGTGCTTGCGAAAAGCTTGCAAAGCTCTCCCCTCTGTCAGCGAAGGTTGTCTCCGCGAGCCTCGTGGCGGAATACTCCTTCATCCCGCCGGGCTCGAATGCGCTCGACCCGGAGGAGAAGGCGGTCTTCGGGGCCACGCCGGCCTTTTGCCGCGTGGTGCTTCTCGCCACGCCCACTGCCGACTCCGCCATTCCCATTGAAGTCTGGATGCCGGCCAAAGGTTGGAACGGGCGATTCCGCGGCCAGGGGAACGGCGGATTTGCCGGCAGCATCGACTATTTCGGGCTGGCCGTCGCGGTCGCTGAGGGGTACGCCAGCGGCGCCACCGACACCGGCCACGCTGCATCCGGCATCGACGCAAGCTGGGCACTGGGCCATCCCGAAAAGGTCATCGACTTCGGCTATCGCGCCATTCACGAGATGACCGAAAAGTCCAAAGCGATTGTCTCGGCCTTCTACGCGGAACCGGCAAAGCATGCCTACTTTGACAGTTGCTCCGACGGCGGCCGCGAAGCCCTGATGGAAGCTCAGCGCTTTCCTGCCGACTATGACGGGATCGTTGCCGGCGCCCCTGCCAACAACTGGACCCACCTGCTGACCAACGCGCTCTACAACTCCCAGGTAACCACTGTGGATGCCGCGGACTATATTCCATCCAGCAAGCTGCCCGCAATTCAGGCAGCCGTGCTGGCGGCTTGCGACAGTCTGGATGGCGTGGCGGACGGCGTCCTTAACGACCCGCGCGGTTGCCACTTCAAGCCGGCAACCATGGTGTGCCAAGGCCCCGAGACGGATAAGTGCCTGACCGCCCACCAGGCTCACTCGCTTGAACTGCTCTACACCGGAGCCCATGACGCCGAAGGAAAGTCGATCTTCCCCGGCTATCTCCCAGGCTCTGAAGATGGACCCGGCGGTTGGGCGCCCTGGATCACGGGCCGCGCCCCTTTGCAAAGCGCGATGTTCGGCTTTGCCCATGGGTACTTTTCCGACATGGTCTATGAGGTGTCCGGCTGGGATTACAAGACTGCGTCAATTGACAGCGCGCTCAAGGCCGCCATCGCGAAAACGGCGCCCGCCCTGGACTCGACCGATCCCAACCTGAAGCCCTTTATCGCGCGCGGGGGCAAGCTGATCCTGTACCACGGATGGAACGATCCGGCCATCTCCGCGCTCAACACCATCGCTTACTACAACGCCATGCGCGCGGCAACGGGCGAGAAGCTGGCCGACACATCCGTCAGGCTCTTCATGGTTCCCGGCATGCAACATTGCGACGGAGGTCCGGGCGCAACCCACTTTGACCAGTTCGGCTTGCCTGCGAAGGTGCTGCCCGATGACGCGGAACACGATGTACACCTGGCAATTGAAGCTTGGGTGGAAAAGGGCGTGGCGCCGCAGCGGATCATCGCGGCCAAATATGCAGAGAATGTGAACCCGCAGCATGTGATCATGACGCGCCCGCTCTGTGAGTACCCCAAAGCTGCCAAGTACAAGGGCACGGGCGACACCAACGACGCGGCAAGTTTTACCTGCGCAACCCCGGAGAACTAAGCCAATGCTGCACGAGATAGACGATATGGCGCTGATGCGCGATCCGCGGCCGCTCTCGCTGCATACCAGCCGGCAGATCATGCGTATGCTTGGCCGGGGAGACGACCGGTGGCGGAAGTATCTGTTTTATTAGGGGTTAGGAGATCTGAAGGGGAGAACGCACAGCCGAGGTCCACGCGGTGGATGCCGTCAAATCATGAAGCTAGTGTCCAGTCTCCAATGTTCATATCAAAAAAAGACCTGTCATCCCGAGCGAAGCGTTCTTCAGCGGAGCCGAAAGCCTGCCCTGAGCGTAGTCGAAGGGGACCTGCTTTTCGGGAAGCTCGCGGCAAACCAGGTAGTGCAAAACAAATGCCAAGAACTTCGGAGACACCACACTAGAGC
>JBKQNU010000042.1:0-57139 GCA_052145815.1 Occallatibacter sp. | reverse complement strand
CGCCGGAGGCGAACGGATGCATCCGCGATGGATTTCCGGCTTTCTATTTCGCCTCTTGAGGAACCCATGGCCGCACTGCTTGAAGCGATCACTGTGAAGCGCAAGATGTATTTCGAATTTGAAAACGCTCCCTACTACTGCCTGGAGGCGGAGGTATCCACGCCGACGGCGCGGGGCGGGCAGACGCTGGTGCGGCTGAAGATGCGCAACCTGCTGACGCAGGCGGTGTTCGACAAGACCTTCAAGGCGCAGGAGAAGTTCAAGGAGCCGGACCTGGAGACGGTGGAGGCGAGCTATCTCTATTCGGACAGTGAGGGCTCGTACTTTCTGGATCAGGAAACCTTCGACACGCTGCGTTTGTCGGGGAGCATGATTGCCAACGCCCTGGAGTTCCTGGTGGAGGGCGCGATTGTGAAGCTGAACAAGTTCAACGGGAACCCGATAGGCCTGGAGCTGCCGGACAAGGTGGAGCTGGAAGTGACCTATACCGAGGCGGGCGCGCAAGGCGACACCAGCGGCAAGGTGACGAAACTGGCGCGGCTGGAGACGGGCCTCGAGATCAAGGCGCCGTTGTACATCCAGGAGGGCGAGCGGGTGAAGGTGTATACGGAGACGGGGGAGTTTGCGGGGAGGGCTTAGTACATCCAACTGCAATCGCGGGTGAAGTCAGTTGGCTCTGCGCGGCGCCACGTACTGCCTGTTTTCTCGACCTCGGAGATGCCTCCGCTGCCGCAGTAGATGCCACACATTTTGACAATGGAAACCAACGCGCGCCTGTGCGTGCGGTCGAAAGCCGGGACCCCCAGAAAGCGCACGTGGGCGACCGGCCTGAAGGCATCGCAGCGCGTTCGATCCTGGAAGTGCGTCTCGATGCAGCGCTGGGCAACTGTCGCCTGGCTGCGCGAAATCAGCCGGTATCCAGCGGGAATAGTGAACTTCGGCTCCCAGCGATGGCTTTGCCGGTTGGCGGCTACAAAGGCATCGGCCAACTCTCGCTGCAGCGGCGTGGAAGGCTGCAGGCAACTGCCATTGACCTGCGGAATGTCGGTGACCGAATCGTCTGAAAAGACGAGCGGCTCCTGCATCGGCTCCCGATAAAGCGCGGAATAGACCTCGTAGGCGTCCGCAGGAGCTTGCCCGCCACCGGGCTGGTTCAGCGGGCTTGTCACGGCGAGATCGGGAATCGGTTGGGAGGCCGGCTGCCTTGCGTTGCGCTGCCAGACGATGCGCGCGAGAAGAATCGCCAGGGCAATTGCTGCAACTGTGATCGAGAGAACCAGAACTCGCTTGTTAAGCATGTGCGTCTCCGGGTCCGCCGGAGTTATCAGCAGCAACGGCGTTCGGCCATCCGGACGCCGGCGTACCTCGATTATTCCATCGGCTCCAGATGCGCGGTGAAGTGGCGGAGGAATGGGGCTTCGTATATCAACCGCAGGCCCTTGATTTGGGCGCGGCGCTCGAAGACTTTGAGGATGATCTCGACTACGTAGTCGATGTGGCTCTGCGTGTAAACGCGGCGGGGGATGGCCAGGCGAACTAACTCCATCTTGGCTGCGGCGGCGAACATGAGGCTGCCGATTTCTACCGAGCGGATGCCGCCCTCTAGGTATAACTCGGTTGCTAACGCCACGCCGGGAAATTGATCGACGGGAATGTGGCTAAGGAATGCTTTGGCATCGAGATAGATTGCATGGCCGCCCGGTGGCTGCACGATAGGGACGCCCTGCGCGGCGATGTGGTTGCCCAGATAAGCCGTCGAGGCGATGCGATAGCGGAGATAGTCTTCGTCGAGCGACTCCTGCAATCCGACGGCGATGGCCTCGAGGTCGCGGCCGGCTAGCCCGCCGTAAGTTGGATAGCCTTCGGTGAGAATGAGCAGGTCTTTCTCCTGGCGGGCGAGGATGTCGTCATTGGTGCAGAGAAAGCCGCCGATATTGGCCATGCCGTCTTTCTTGGCGGACATGGTGCAGCCGTCGCCGAGAGCAAACATTTCCTGGGCGATTTGTTTTGGAGTTTTATCGGCGTAGCCGGGCTCGCGCTGTTTGATGAACCATGCGTTCTCGGCGAAGCGGCAGGCGTCGAAGTAGAGGGGGATGCGGTGCTTTTTGCAAACGGCCGCGAGGGCCCGGGCATTTTCCATCGACACGGGCTGGCCGCCGCCGGAGTTGTTGGTTACCGTGAGCATGACCAGCGGAACGCGCTCGCGGCCTACGCGGGTAATCAACTCATCGAGCGCCGCTACATCCATGTTGCCTTTGAAGGGCAGGATGGTTTCCGGCTGGCGCGCTTCGGGAAGGACCAGATCGACGGCTTCTGCGCCGACGAATTCGACGTTGGCGCGGGTGGTGTCGAAGTGGGTGTTGTTGGGCACCACGTCGCCCCTCTTGCACATCACGGTGAAGAGAATGCGCTCGGCGGCGCGGCCCTGGTGGGTGGGAATCACATGGGTGTAGCCGGTGATGTCCTGCACGGAATTGCGGAAGCGGTCAAAGCTCTTGCTGCCCGCGTAGCTCTCGTCGCCTTCCATGATTGCGGCCCATTGGTGGGTAGACATGGCGCCGGTGCCGGAGTCGGTAAGCAGGTCGATAAGCACATCGTCGGCATGCAGCAGGAAGAGATTGTAATGCGCGGCGCGGAGAAGGCCTTCCCGCTGCCGGCGCGTGGTCCAGCGGATGGGCTCAACGCTCTTGATGCGGAAGGGCTCAATGATGGTCTTGGTGGACACGCGAAACGCTCCTCGATGGATGGCGCAAGGTTATCTCAGCCATCCCAAGAATCGAGTATAGGGTGTCCCCAAAGAAATCCGCCGTCTACGTTGCCGGTCCGCGGACCGTGTCTGAAGGATATTTCGCGGCGAAGCTAGCGCCGGGGGTGCTGGCACCCGTAGGATTCGCTCCGGTGGTCCATTCCTTCGATTCGGTCAGGGCGTCTTGAGCTTGGGCTTCTTCTTGGGCGCCGGGCACGGATCTACCTGGATTGTTAGTATCTCCACATACAAGATACCCGTTGACAAATCGTGAAAAAAGAGGAACACGATAGCGGGCTTTTTCGTCGCCTTAACGACGATCTCCCTGTCTGCTAGAACGGGTCCCGTTGGCAGTTTGGGCCTAAAGTGGCCAGGCGGAAAATACTCAAAGATTCCCGCATCTTCAAACGTGATTGTAAGATTGTGATCAACCTGCATACAAGTGTTATGGGTCTTAACCTCTAACCCAGAACGGCCGACGCCATCTGGGGGGAACTTAACTTGACCGTCACCTGCGTTAAGAGTTGGACGTTTAGCCATCGCATCAATCCTTTCAGTTTTGTTTGAATGAAACTGAGATTTATGGCCTATCGGATGCTTTGCAACTTGAAATGGGGATCTTGGAGGACTGGCTGTATCTCAGGATCTTCCTTGACCTGCAACCGGCTGAGCCCGTGCGCGATTGCCTGGCGAAGGTAGACGATCGCATTCCGGCGATCACCCAACAACTCATATGCATCGGCGACTTGACCAAGAACATACTTGTCCTCTGGCGATAATGCAAGGGAAATATGGATGCCGATCAAAGATTTCTCCCTTTCGCCAGTCTTGGCTAAAAGCGCAGCCAACGTGGCCTGGGCTAACGCGTTCTCGGGATCGATCCGAATCTCGTCTTCCAGGATCTTCATGGCCCTGGCGCGTGCTTCAGCGGCTTTCCCCGGGTCATTGAGCCATTCATAGGCGACCATCAAATTGGTCCATACGTTATAGTCTTTGGCCTGGAACCCGATGGCAATTTTGCTGGCGGCAATCGACTCCGCAAATCGATGCTGGCCCGCATACAGGAAGGCAAGGTCCAGGTAGGGGATATAGGACGGACTTATCTCAATGGATTTTCTAAACGCCCACTCCGCCTTGGCAATCATGTCGGGGTTATCGGAGTTGCTGTAGGCAACGCCCAGGTTTTCGTACACTCCGGAGTTATCTGGCGTCAATTGCAGTGCGTGAAGATACTGGGCAACGGCATCGTCATGCCGGCCCAGATCGTCGTATAAGTTACCCAGAGCGTTATACCCTTTCCAATCCTCCGGGCGCAGCGCCGCAGCCTTGATATATTCAGATTCTGCATCCTGAAAGCGGCCCAGAGTTTTATAGGAACGGGCTAAACCAGAGACGGCTTCAGCGTCTCTGGGATCAAGCGCAATGGCGCGCTGAAACTCCTCCACTGCCAGCTCATGCCGCCCGGTCAGCTCATGAACCCTGGCGAGCGCAACGTAAGTAGCGGGAAGATTGTCACTCAATTCTGCCGCCTTGCGCGCATCCTCTTCGGCGCGTTGAAGCGAATCCGAGTCCTTGTGAACCTGATATCGCATGGCGTAAACCTGCGCCAGGCGCGCGAATCCCAGCGCGAAGCGCGGGTCCTTCCTCACCGCGTTTTCGAGCGCGGCGATGGCGAGATCGATATTGCCCGGCTTATCGAAGCGCGCAAAATATCCCAGGCCGGCGAGATAGTCCTCGTAGGCCGCGGGCGCTCCCGGCACGGAAGCATCGTGCTCCTGGGCGGCATCGACGGAGACGTTCATCAGTCGTCCGGCTCGCGTCACGGCTTCATCCACGAGGCCGGCAAGGTCGCCGACGCGGTCTTCCAGATCGATGAACCCGATCTCGCGGGTCTTGGCGGGGTCGACGAGGGTAAGGCGCAGGTGCGTAACATCATTCAAGCGCTCGAAGCTGCCCTCAATCACGATGGTCGCGCCGAACTCGCGCAAGGCCGCGGCGGGATCGTTGACTTTCCGCAATCGAACTTCACGGGCCGGAACCACCCAGAGAGCCTTGTTGACCGCGTCAAGATTGGAAAGCTTTCCGGCGAACGAGTCCATAAGGCCATCTCCGAGTGCTTGCGTTTCCGGAGTGCTTCCGGCCATGTCGAAGGGGAGCACGGCAATGTGCTTTTCGCGACTGGAGAGGAAGATTCCTCTCACGCGTTCACCGACTGCCGGAATCAACAAGGAAGCACATAACAGGAGGGCGATGCCGGCAACGGCGCAAGCAGCAAGCAGCGGCTTCTGCCTGACCCAGGAGACGAACGTGCTTCCGCGCAGCTCCTGTTGGACGGCCTTGGCGGACGGATAGCGGCGCTTCGGATCGTATTCCAGGCAGCGGGCGATCACGCGGTCAAAGAGCCGCGGCACCCCGGCCTGGATTTGGGAAGCGCGGACCAGGCGCTTTGCCTTTCCCGTGTATGCGCCGGCCTCTTCCACAAACGGCCGCTTGCCGGTGAGGGCTTCGTAGAGAACAAGCCCGAGGGCGTAGACATCTGTGGCAGGACTCACCTCTCCGCCTTCGAACTGTTCCGGAGCCATGTAAGCCGGTGTGCCGACAATGATGCCGTCCACTGTCAGCGCAGTGGAAGTGGCGCCGGAATGGTGAGTGAGCTGGCGGGCAATGCCGAAGTCCATGAGCACCGCGCAGGGCTGGCCGTTGCGCGAGGCAAGCATGATGTTCCGGCACTTCAGGTCACGATGAATGATTCCGGCTTTATGGATGCTCTCGAGGCCTTCACATAACTCGATTGCTATATTCTTGACCTCGCGCCAGGGCAGCGGGCCGCTTTGGCTGATCCTGTCGGCAAGAGTTATGCCTTCGAGGAATTCCATGGACAGGAATGCGTTGGAAGGAACTTCAGCGCCGGACTTCCAGACATGCAACTCATGAATGCGGCACACGTGAGGGTTACTGACCTTTCGCGCCAGTTGAACCTCTTTTTTGAACCGTGATAGTTGCTCCGTGTTGCCTGTCATGCTTGAACGAATCGTCTTCAACGCCACACGGCCCAACTGGAGATCGATTGCCTCATAGACCTCGCCCATGCCGCCGGTGCCGAGATGACGAACAATCTCGAAACGCCCCTCGATCACCTCGCCATTAGCAAGAAGATGTTGCGGCGCAGAGGCGAGCCGCTCGACATTCACAGGAAGACCGGGCTCGTCATTCAAGAGTGTTTGCAGTTCTTCCTTTAATTCCGCACTTCCGTGGCAGACCTTGTCGATGAATGGGGCACGCTCGGCGACAGGCATCTGAAGAGCAGCCCGATAGTACTGCTTGAGGCGTTCCCGCAACTCCGGTGTCATCGATGGTTTGATGAGAGTTCTCCTTTCGGCTATGAGCCACCCGGATCATACGAGAAGCAAATCGATCGGTTCGAGATTCAATCCCCCTGTGGAATGAAGTTTAATGTAATTGGGTTTGGGACTTTATGAAAGTCCTGAACCAGGGTTTCTGCGGTTCAGACGCTCCCGCGCGGGCCGAAGAGTGTGCGTGAGAATGGATTGGCGGAGCCTGAAAAGAGCCCGTTTTGGCTCAAAAGCGGCAAGTTAGCGCCGCTTCGCGGCGGTAGCGAGTAAGCAAGATAGCCGCCGGAGCCGGTCGACCGATGCTTCATTCCTCCGTGAACCGGCGAAGCCGATGAATGGCTGTTACAAGACGATTCAGGATTCCTGTGGGGCCAGGATGTCTGAGCATCGAGCAAGTCGGAAATCTGCGGCCGGTTATTTCTCCTCCACACGCAACACCACACCGCGCTCGAGCAGGAACGGCTTGGGCTTGCCTTCGTCGGCGAGAAAGGCTTCGCCTCCGTCTTCGGTGGCGAAGAAATACCATCGCTTGCCGCGCTTTTCCAGGCGGCCGATCTTGCAGGCGAATGCGGCGGTGACCCCGTTGTTGCCGGCGAAAGAGATCTTGGTTTCACTTTCCACCTTGGCCTGGCCCTGGCTGCCAAGGTCGAAGTACGCGCCGATCTGAAATGCCTTGGCGGTGAACGATGTGGACACGCTGGACGCGGCGCGCATGGTGAGCTTGCCAGCGAAGGCAAACTCGTAGGCGATGTACAGATAGGCCTGCTCCTCCTTGGCGTAGGAGCTGAAGTCGACCAGAGGCATGAGGCGATTGACCTTCGCTATGTCGAGTCCGTCATAGGTGACTTCCTCGAAACTGAAGGCAATGTCGGACCCGTCGACGAAGGAGAGATCGAGCTTGGGCGCGGAGGTGATGCCGATGCACTTGAGCGCGTCTCCCAGAAAGGAGCCGGCGGCCGAAACGTTCTTGTTATCGGTCTCGTGGTGTTCGATGTCGTCGAGTTGCCCGCGGCTGCGCGGAGGCTCAGGAGTGCCGGCGGGGAGAAAGTCGGAGAGAGGCCCCTGCGGAACCAGCTTCCGGTCTTTGTAGGTGTAGACCCACGGAGCGACAAGGCCGGTGCGGGGGAATATGAGAGGCTGATAGCCATCTTGGTTGAGCAGCTTGACGAGAGCATCGTTCCTGCAGCCTGTGATCGACATCGCGCCTAACCTTTCGTTTGATTGGTCTTTTGATTGGCTGGTGAGAATGCGAACTGAAATACGGCGCGGGCGCGGTCCGGGAATCCTTGAATTGCATTGCGCAGGAATGCGCCCATCGCCGCCCACATCTTATCCTGCCGCTCGTCGTTTGTGCTGACCGGCGCCTCGGGGAACAGAATGGCGGCCATGCCGGCGAGCACGCCAAGATCTTCGTCGGACAGGCCTTCAAAATCCATGCGCATGCCCGGCAATAGATCAGAAGACGGTGTGTGACCCTTCACGATTTCTTCGAGCATTGAAACGAGCCGCGAGATAGCATGGTCATAGGTCCGGGGAGGAGTCTTGCCGACGGCCTGCGCCCCGGCGACCTGCAATTGTTCGTCGAATGAATAAGCAATAGTGCTGAGCGACCAGTACTCCCGTTCGCTGTTGCAAGCGCCGCGGATACTCCTGACAACTGTATTCAAGCGATCGAGCGGCGGCGGGTGGCTCTCGCCAAAGGTGTGTCCCAAATCGCCGAGCACGGCAAGAACCCGCAAGGAGACCATGACGCCGGCAATGCTCATCCGAGCCTGCGCGATACCTTCAGGCCCGGCGGCGATGAGCAGGTTTCTGCTGCCCGCTTGGTCCGACTCCGTCTCCTGTTTTAGGGTCAGCTTGGGAATCGATTTCGGGCCCTTGGGCGGCTTGTAGTAGAGGACATGGCCAAACTCGTGCGAAAGGATAAACGACAGCGCCATCTTTACCAGCAGTGCCGCCAATTCCGCGCGATCCGGAGACAAGGGCGACTGGGAGATATGGGCAATTCTATCCTGCGCGATCCCTTCCGGCGTCCAGGCTTCGAAGAGCACTCTCAGATTGGCGACGACGTCGGTGATGGACAACGCGGCCTTGGTGACGGTGCCGCTGTAATCGAGATTCATGGCGCCAAACAGCGTCCTGCTTACGCACTCGTAAAAATCGATCAGGCCGCTGAAGATCATGATGGCGTGGCTGTCATCCTGATAATGAAAGGCCTTGGCATTGGGCAGGGGGTTTGTGACCTCGCCCGCGACCAGTGCGCCCGATTGGCGCATCGCCTTCAGTCGTGGATCGACAAGGGGCACAAGGCGCGCGAAAATGGCCGCAATTCGGTCGCCCGCTGGACCGAGAGGGCTTTCATCGCGGCGAGTATCGAGTGTGTCTCCGGCGATCATAGAAACTTCGAATCCAAGGAACCTGTGAAGAGGTATCTCGATAAAGCAGACGTTCCCTCACGGTCAAAGATCAGAGGTTCCCTAACGGTGATGTTATTCCACGGTGACGGACTTCGCCAGGTTCCTTGGCTGGTCCACATCGCAGCCGCGGCGGACGGCGATGTAATACGCAAGCAACTGCAGCGGCACAATTTCAATCAGCGGCGACAACAACTCGATGGCCGGCGGAATGTGGATGACATGCTCCACCAGGCTGCCGATGGTCGAGTCGCCCTCAGTGGCTACGGCGATCACGCGGCCGGAGCGGGCAGTGACTTCCTGGATGTTGGAGAGGGTCTTCTCATAGCGCAACTTGGAAGCGGGGTCGGATTCGTCTCTCGTGACAAGAACGACCACAGGCAGTGTTTCGTCGATCAGCGCGTTGGGGCCGTGCTTCATCTCGCCTGCCGGATAGCCCTCGGCGTGGATGTAAGAGATCTCCTTCAGCTTCAGCGCTCCTTCAAGCGCAATGGGGAAATGGATGCCGCGGCCGAGATAGAGGAAATCGCGGGCATTTGAAAATTCCTTAGCAAGGTGCTCGCATTGCGCGGATGTGGTGCGAAGAATCTCTTCGATCTTGCCGGGAATGCGGCTCAACTGCTCGATCAGCGTAACGGATTCTTCCGTGTCCAGCTTGCCGCGCAATTGGCCAAGCTTGAGGGCAAGCAGGAAAAGCGCGGTGAGCTGCGCGGTGAATGCCTTGGTGGAAGCAACGCCAATCTCCGGGCCGGCGTGGGTATAAATGGCGCCGTGCGCCTCACGGGCCACCATGGCATCCACCACATTGCAGATGGCAACGGTCTTCGAGCCGAGGGAGATCATCTCGCGCTGCGCGGCAAGCGTATCGGCGGTTTCGCCGGATTGTGTGATGAGCAGGCCCAGTGAACCGGGGCCGGCGATGGGGTCGCGATAGCGGTACTCGCTGGCGTAGTCCAGATCGACGGGCAGGCGGGCGAGGCGCTCGATCATGTATTTGCCGGTGAGCGCAGCGTGCCAACTGGTGCCGCAGGCGGCGATGCTGATGCTCTGCGCGCCGGCCAGTTCGTCGTCGGTCAGCTTCATTTCCCCGAGATAGACTTTGCCTGAATCGAGCGAGACGCGGCCCAGCGTAGTGTCGGTAATGGCGCGCGGCTGCTCCCAGATTTCCTTGAGCATGAAGTGCTTGTAGCCGCCTTTTTCCGCCTGCACCGGATCCCATTGAATGCGGGTGATGGCACGCTTGACGGGCTTGCCATCAAAGTCGGTAAGCTGGACGCCGGCCAGGGTCAGGATGGCCATGTCGCCGTCGGCGAGGAAGTAGATGTTGCGCGTGTGGTGCAGGATGCCGGGAACGTCGGAGGCAACAAACGACTCGCCTTCGCCCACGCCGATCACCACAGGCGGCCCGAAGCGCGCGGCGACGATCTTGTCCGGCTCGGCGGCTGACAGGACTCCTAGGGCAAAGGCTCCGGTGAGGCGCTTGACGGCGCGGCGAACCGCATCTTCAAGCAGGATGGGCGCACCGGCAGCCTGGGCGTCTTTCTGCACCTGCTCAATGAGGTGGGCAATGATCTCGGTATCGGTCTCGGTGACAAACTTGTGGCCCTGAGTGATGAGTTCGCGTTTCAGCTCAAGATAGTTTTCGACAATGCCGTTGTGCACGACCACAATGCGACCGGTGCAGTCGCGATGCGGGTGCGCGTTCTCTTCCGTGGGCCGGCCATGCGTTGCCCAGCGGGTGTGGCCAATTCCGAAAGTGCCCTCCAGCGGCTGCTCGCGGAGAACTTCTTCCAGATTGGCGAGCTTGCCTTTGGCGCGGCGCACTTCAAGCGTAGGACTTGAAGGGCTGCCGACGGCAATGCCCGCCGAGTCGTAACCGCGGTACTCCAGACGCCGCAACCCCTCAATGATGACAGGGACTACCTTCTTGGGACCAACGTAGCCAACAATGCCGCACATAGAACGATTCTATGCGATCGGACGAGAGACGGGGCGTGGTGGCGAGATGGCAAATGAGATGGTGCCGGCTCGGTGCAATCCAGGGATTGACGGATTGCACCACAGAAGCCGACTTCAGAGGTCCAATCTATACCTCGACGGCCGGATCGGTGACTTGGAGAGGATTGGAAATTCTGCCTAATGAATTCGCGATTTCTTGGGGTGCGTCTCCTCCCAAGACTCAATGATGGGGTTCGCGAGTAGTTGCCCAAATTGTCCCATTTACGCACCAGTTTCCCACAGTCACATTTTGTTGACACGGCCCCGAAACTCGTGCATATTGGAATTGGCAGGCGATACCGTCTGCGTTCTCCAGGCTCTTTGACAATTCCTCCGTGTGCAGAAGTAGCCAGGCGCCCTGAGAAGGGCATTATGAGGCAGTGACACCAGTCACTCCTAGGCGGGGTTCGAAACCCGTCAATCACGCCGCCCAGGCATGGATGACCTATCCAAGACTGAGTGAGTGTGCCCACCACGCGCTAGCGCGCGAATGAGATAGCCCCCCGGACTCCACTCGTTGCCTTCCTCTGGCCTACCGAAGCCCACCCGGCAAAAGCCGGACAAGGAGGCATTATGAACGAGTCAAAGTACTTGGACTCCAGCATTCAAATCCTCAAGGATATGCTGGCAGATCAATCCAACGAATTGGAGTCGGAGCAACAGAGGGCGCTTGCAGGCGAAATCCGTAAGCTCAAGAGGCTGAAGAAGCAACCGCGCATCAATCGCGAGGAACTTTATCGCATTGTCAGCGAAATTGCCGAAACCGTCTCAAGAATTCTTTAGGCTTTCATCTGGAGTGAAATGTCGTTCCTAACGGGGGGCGATTCTGTCACAGAGGGATCCCATGAATTTCGGAAAAGCGATCCGCATCGTGCGCTCAATTGCTGACGTATCGCAAGGCGAGCTTGCCGCCAAGAGCTCGCTCGATAGAAGCTACCTCTCATTGATCGAGAGCGAGAAGAGAAAGCCAACTGTAGAAACACTGCAAAGAATTTCAAGCGCACTGAATATTCCATTCCATCTTCTTACTTTGCTTGCCACTGAACGTGAAGATGCAAAACATATCAACGAGGGCCAGGTGCAAGGGCTGGCGACAGAGCTGACCCGACTGCTTCTGAAGGGAGAAAAAGACAATGAACGAGCCTCCCATAAAGCCAATAGTGGGAAGTCTGAGCGATCTGGAGCATCGTCTCGGAATAAAAAGAAACGAGCTGCGTGAACTTCTCACGGGCCAATCCGAGCTATACCACCCATACGATACGCCAAAGAAGAAGCATCCTTATCCGGGAAGGCGTAGGCTGGAGAAACTCGCAGCTGGGCCGACTAAGTCTAGGCACATCGACAACCCGGCCAAACAACTAAAGGATCTCCAACGAAAGGTACTCAGAGGCATCTTATGCGATGTCGACCTACCCGAATACATGTTCGGCGCCGTCGCGGGAAAGACACTGGTGGACCACGCCGAGCGGCATATAAAGAATCAAGGCTCGACTCTTGTGTGCATGGACATAAGCTCGTATTACCCGAGTGTCACTGCCACGCACGTGTACGAAGTCTGGAACCGTGTGCTCGGCTGTCCGCCTCCGATCGCTAAACTCTTAACGCAACTGACGACGTTCGAGTTCCACCTTCCTCAAGGGGCTCCGACAAGTCCTGCGCTTGCGAACATTTATCTGGCATCCATCTATGCGCCGATATGCCTCCTCGGCGAACATAAAGGGCTGACGATTAGCACCTGGGTGGATGACCTCATATTCTCCGGGACACAGGCGCGTTCGATAATGGAAAGCGTGCGCGTAGTGCTCGCCTTCCACGGATTCAAAGCCGCGCCCGAAAAACGCGATATATTCAGGCCGCATGATGAGAAGGTGGTTACCGGAGCGCGGCTCGGGCGATTTACTGTGCGTGCTCCGCACAGAAAAATGTCGGAGCTTCGGGCGGCGATTCATCGTTTCCGTATCGGTAGAATTCCCCCTGAAGACCGAGAACGATACCTCTTGAACCTGACCTCTCGCGTCGCGCACATCGGGCAGCTACACGAGGGCGACGCAATGAAACTCGTCCGTTTGGCCCAGCGTTCCGACATCCCTCTGAAGCGTCCTCCGTCGAGGTCGAACCGCCCAACTCCATCCGACCGACCTCGGTGAATCACCGGCCACCGGGTCGGATCGTTCTCGTTGATTTTCGCGCTCAAGGTTCTCAAGTGCCGCCAACAGCCCAGGCTGCTAAGTGGGCGTCGGTTACGCGCCACCCCGGGATTACTCCTGACAAACGCCGATGGGTTCCGCGAATTCGCTAGTCACCGGCAAGCCGCAGGTGGACCCGGTAGCGAGAATGGCCCGGACGCTGGCTGCTTGGCCGGGGTTTAGTCCTTGTGGTGAGCTTTATTCCTCGATGCGGTATGTGTATTCTTCGATCACGGGGTTGGTGAGCACTTCCTTTGCGATGCGCTCAACCTGGGCCCGCGCGGCATCGGCGGAGAGGCCGTCGGCGAGCGAAAGGGCGAAGTATTTGCCCTGGCGAACCGCGGTGACTTCGGAAAACCCGATCTTGTGCAGTGCGTTCTGGATGGTCTGGCCCTGGGGGTCCAGGACCGATGTCTTCAGCGTAACGTAGACATGCGCCTTCATTAGCTGTGATTATAGTATGGCCGGTACGCGGCCGGACACATGCAGCGTTCCGGCCAGATTCCCCGCGCCGGACTCGTCTCTCCCCAACTCAAGAAGGAGCAGAAAGAAGATGATCAACTATTTGGAGCTGCCGATTGGCGACCGTTCCCCTGAGGTGTTTCGGACCGTTGTCGAGATTCCCAAGGATGGAACTCAAAAATTTGAATACGACAAGCAATTGCATGTCTTCAAGCTGGACCGCAACCTGCACTCCCCGGTGCACTACCCAGGCGACTACGGCTTTATTCCCTCTACGCTGAGCGACGACGGCGACCCGCTCGACGTGCTGGTGCTGGTGCCGGGACCGAGCTTTCCCGGCTGCGTGCAGGAAGTGCGGCCCATCGGGCTGCTGGAAATGCTTGACCAGGGAGTGCTCGACGAGAAAGTACTCGCCGTCGGCAAGAACAATCCGCGCTATACGAACGTGTGGAATTACACCGATATCTATCCCCACATGCTCAAGGAAATTACCCACTTCTTCTCCATCTACAAGGATCTTGAAGGCAAGCGTGTGGAGATCAAGGGCTGGCACGACGCCGCCTATGCCCGCGACCAGGTATTGAAGTCGGCCCGCCAGTTCCACGACGCCAAAGCCAAGCAGGCCGAAGACGCGAAGCAAAAGGCTCGAGCTTGAAAAGGGCGTTCGGCATGGAGACTGAGCAGGTGGCGAGGCCGAAAAGCGGCAAGGTGGTTATTGCCAATCGCTGCACGGCGTTGCCAGCATAGCCTGTGGACTTCGTCTCCCATTCTTCAACGTGCTTCGCCCCGGAGTTAGCGGCGGTCACGGCGCCGCCATGGCTCACGGGGAGTTCGTTGTGGCTGCACTCGGCAACCGTGATTTTCGTTGCCCTTGGTCTCGTCCTTACCCTGCGCCGGGAAACGCCGCGGGCACAAGGCGTTGAGAAGCTCATTCCATTTGGGCCCATGTTCTTCGGCGCCCCCCTGGGGCTTTTCGGATTGCAGCACTTCGTGTTCCTCAACGAAGTGAAAGAGGTTGTGCCACCCTGGATGCCCTGGCACATTTTCTGGGCCGGCCTGGTCGGCGTTGCCCTCATCGCCGCTTGCCTGAGCCTGCTGACGGAGATCGAGGACGGCCTGGCAGCCTTGCTCATGGGCATCATGCTGTTTCTCTTTGTGCTGATGATTGACTTGCCGGGCCTGGTGCAGGATCCGCACGACCGGTTCGGATTCACAGGAACGTTTCGCGATCTTGCATTGAGCGGCGGAGCGTTGGCCATGGCGGGCGCTCTTGGCCTGGAGGGCATTCTCGGCTCGGCCGCCCGCAAACACGCGAAACCTTCGCCGGTGAAGGCCGGGTGGCTGGTCAACGTGGGACGCTGGTTTTTCGCCGCCCCCATGCTTTATTTCGGCGTGGAGCACTTTCTCCATCCGGAGTTCGCTCCCGGCGTGCCCTTTCCAGTCATGATGCCGGCTTGGATTCCGGGGCACCTGGCCTGGGCCTATGGCACGGGAGCGGTTCTAGTGGTTGGTGGTGCCTGCATCCTGGCCAACAAGGGCGCGCGCTCCGCGGCGGCCTGGCTGGGCGTTGCATTTCTGTTGCTTGTGGTCTGCATTTACACGCCCAGAGAAATCGTTCATCCCTCCATCGAGATCAGCGGAGAACTCGACGATCTAACCGACACGCTGTGCATGAGCGGCGCCGCATTGCTGGTTGCGGGCGCGATGGCCAGCAAGCCCGAACATGCCACAATCCCTCTTGGGGCGCGGTTACGGACCAGGTAGTGATCTGAGGAATAAAAAACTTTCATTTCTTGCTTGACAACCAATAGCCATTTGGTTATGGTTTCGGCATGACGGTCATCGCAAATCACGTCTTCAAGGCTCTTGCCGATCCAACGCGCAGGGCTATTTTCGAGGAGCTGACGCGGCAAGGCGAACAGACCGTCCACGCGTTGACCCGCTATGCCGGCGTGTCTCAGCCTGCGGTCTCCAAGCACCTCACGGTGCTGAAGCGGGCAAGGCTGGTGGGGCACCGCCGCGAGGGACGCGAGACTCACTATCGGGCACGGCCCGATGCGCTGGCGCCGATGGTGGACTGGCTCGATCACTACGGCGCCTTCTGGCGCGACCGATTCGATCAACTGGAAAACCTGCTGGAAAGGATGGAACCATGAACATTGCAGCAGAGGGTACCCGCACCCTTGTGGTCGAGAGGGTATTCCCACACCCGCCAGAGAAGCTATGGCGAGCGCTCACCGAGGGCGCGCTCCTGGCGCAGTGGATGATGAACAACGACTTCGAGCCGGTAGTCGGGCGGAAGTTTCAATTCCGGGCCGAGCCTAAGCCTAACTGGGATGGTGTTGTTGACTGCGAGGTGCTGATCGTCGACCCGCTGCACCGCCTGTCTTATAACTGGGGTGTTGGGGGAGACGAGAGCGGGCTGCAATGGGTGGTGCTCTGGACGTTGACTCCAGCGGAGGGCGGAACCCATGTGCGCATGGAGCAGTCGGGCTTCGGTCCCGATCAGCAGGCAGCTTATCAGGGTGCAAAATACGGCTGGCAAAAATTCTTCGGCAACCTGGAACGTGTGGTTGAGGAGGTGAACTGATCATGAAAGCAAAATCCATTGCCTATTGGATAACCACGATACTCGTAGCGTTTTTTATGAGCGGCGGTGTCGCGCAGATTTGGCAGTATCGGGCCAACCCCCATGGCGTCGTGCCCGAGCTTGGCTACCCAATGTACTTCTTCGCCATCCTGGGATTCTGGAAGGTGCTTGGGGCCATAGCCATCCTGGTGCCGCGATTTCCGCGGCTCAAGGAATGGGCCTATGCCGGCATCTTCTTTGACCTGACAGGCGCTGCCGCATCCTGCGCCGCGGTTGGCGGTTACGGCGCTTACGGCTTTCACGTCATCGCACCGCTGATCATTGCTGGTTTTTGTGTCGCATCGTGGGCGCTCTGCCCCCCAAGCCGTAAAATCGGCGACCTCATTCCGGGAACAATCGGCACGCCAGCTTAAACGCGGGAGCAAGGAGAAAGGCATCAACACTCCACAACGCAGAAAGGAAACACGATGAAAATCAAACTCACGAGCGTTTTTGTCGACGATCAAGACAAGGCCCTGAAGTTTTACACCGACGTTCTGGGCTTCGCCAAGAAAATGGACTTATCGCATGGGCCATACAGATGGCTCACCGTGGTCTCGCCTGAAGAACCAGACGGCACGGAGTTGCAGTTGGCGCTGAACGACAATCCAACGGCCAAGACGTACCAGCAAGCAATTTTTGAGAAAAAAACGCCCGCGGCTAATTTCTTCGTCGCGGACACCGAAGCGGAACACGCGAGGCTGAAGAATCTCGGTGTGACATTTACCATGGAGCCGACAAAGACGATAGGATCGACGATCGCGGTGCTTGACGATACCTGCGGAAATCTCATTCAGATAACACACCTCGCGTGGTAACACGACCCATGACTGCGGGGAGGCACGGCCTCCCCGAACCCTTCGTCCAAGCGCGTGATTGAGACCACTAGCATGACAACGAGCAAAGCCAATCCCAAGGTCGATGCCTTTATCGCCAACGCGAAGAAGTGGCAGGAGGAGTTGAAGAAGTTGAGAACGATCCTTCTTGACTCTGACCTCAGCGAAGACTTCAAGTGGGGTGGACCCTGTTACACCTTCCAGGGGAAGAACGTAGCGATCATCAATGGATTAAAGGAAGCCTGCGCGCTTGCGTTTTTCAAAGGCGCCTTGCTGAAGGATATCCATGGCGTTCTGACCAGGCCGGGGCAACATACGCAGGCGGCGCGCTGGTTCAAGTTCGCCTCGGTGCGAGAAATTGTTGAGATGAGATCGATCTTGAAGGACTATATCCGTGAAGCCATCGAGGTTGAAAAATCCGGATTGAAATTGAAATTAAGGAAGACTTCGGATCTGAAGTTTCCTGAAGAATTGCAAATCATGCTGGACGAATTTCCCGACTTCAAGACTGCCTTCGATCGACTGACGCCAGGACGGCAAAGAGCCTACATTTATCATTTTTCCGCCCCCAAGCAATCGAAAACCCGGGAGTCAAGGGTTCAAAAATGTATGCCGCAGATTCTCCAGGGAAAGGGTCTCCTCGACCAGTAGATTCGATGAGGCGATGGCCGGCGGCGCAGCGCTGACCTCCCAAAAAGCAAGGCTGGGCAACCTGCCACTTTCAGTACGTTTCTGTGACGGCAACCGTGCCCACCAAATCGTCGAGGTCCGATGAGATCGTCCGGTTTTTCGGCTTAACCAGACGGTGCGGCTTATCGGCGGAAGTGAAGCGCACCAACTTACTGCGCTGGTCAAATGTGACGATGAAGTCGCTCAATGCGCCCGAGCCGATATTCGCGACGTCGAACAGGGGGTTGATTTCAAGCCATGGCTGTTCGAATCGGAAACCGGCTAACTCCGCGGCGCCATCGAGGACCGCGCCACGCAGGGCGAAGCTGCTCACCTGAGTGCGGCCGAATGCGACAGTTTCAATGTCGCCAATAAAGCGGAATTTCCCGATCATCGAAGCGGGAATACTCAACCCGAGGCCTCCCGAGTCGATTCCGGCCTCCATTTTCGAGTCCGCGATGCCGACCTCCAACATTGGAACTCCACTCGGCATTCGCATCGGCACAACATGTTCATCGCTTATCCCTGCAAGCGAGCCTTTCTCGAGGATCAGCCGGTGGCGCGGGTAATCCAGCGTCAGCAACTCATTCCGAAAAAGACCGAAGCCGAGAACTCCATCAAGCACGGAATCTCCGCCAGGCAAGTCGGCCACCACAGCCTGTATTGCATGGAAGTCCGCTCCAGCAAGCGAGAGAGTGCCCAACTCGACCGCATCGAGCACGTGCGCGTCGCGGCCGCCGAGATCGGTGATGGACTTGTGCCCGGTAGCAGACAATCCGAGACGCTTGGCTAGTCTCGGCGAAACGATCGCTTGGCAGTTCGTCCCCGTGTCGATCACGAAGGAAAAGGGGCCTTGTCCGTCGATTCTCACCTCTATAAGCGGGATGCCCTGCGTCATGCGGAAGCGCGCAGCATGCTCCGTCGAGGGCTGGGCAGCAAGAAGACACGAAAGGCACAGTGTCACTGACGCAACCGCAATCCGCATATTCACGGCAAAATCATAGCACCATGAGGAGTTCGCCGATGAATCAGATTTTTTGACTCACGGCAGATGGGGAGAGCTTCCAAAAGCAAGGGCAGGCCACCCGGTGGCTGGCAAGTATTAAAGACAAGAGCAGCGAGAGACTGGTCAGTCAAATCCATCCGCAACTGGATATTTCTGCTCCATCGCAATCAGGCTAGTATGAGGATTTTGGCAGCCGCTTCGCCCAGAAATCAGGGCCAGAAAACCATGCAAATCCGCAGCCTCCCATCCAATCTTGGGATTTACGCATACGCCGCAGGCGCCATCTTCCTCGGCCTTCTCGGCATGGCTTCGGGCGACTTCGCCGTCACATGGCAGCACGTCGGCCCGAACGTACCCTTCCGCGTGCCGCTCGCATATTTCACCGCCTTCATCGAGCTCGCCGCCGGACTCGCCCTGCTGTGGCGCCGAACCGCCAGCGCCGGAGCCCTGACGCTCACCGTCGTCTACTCCGTTTTCACACTCCTGTGGGTGCCCAAGGCTCTTCAAAATCTCGGCAACTACGACCCCATCGGCAATGTCTTTGAGGAGTTCTCCCTGGTCGCTGCCGGGCTGGTCCTCTGCGCGATTTTCTCGCCTCCTGGTTCAACGATTGCGCGCCGCCGGCCCTTCTTCGTTCTCCTCTTCGGTATTTGCCCGATTTCCTTCGGCATCGTCCACATCATTGACATGCCCGGCCTGTTGGGCGCGATCCCGGCTTGGCTGCCGCCGGCCAGGATGTTCTGGGCCTACGCCACCACGCTGGGCTTTTTCGGGGCCGCCGTAGCCATCCTCACAGGCATCATGGCTCCGCTCGCCTCGCGCCTGCTCACCGCGGAGATCGTGATCTTCGAGTTGCTGTTCTGGATTCCGAAACTCCCCGCCGATCCGAGCAATCACTTCAATTTGGGGGGGAACGCCATCAGTATCGCCATCGCCGGCGCAGCATGGGTCGTATCCGACTCCATATGCCAGGCCGCCAGTGGAGCGCCCGCCCGCAGCGAATCCGCCACTGAAGTCAGCACCTCCGCCTGAGGAACAAGCGGTCATCTACTCCCTACTGGCTGGCGGGTGGCCGGCCCGGCAGGGTAGCGAGATGAGGGCACGCCGCCATTCAAGAATGGGATTCGGTTTGACTGGATAGCCACAGCCGGAGCGCATTATCGGCGCGGGTTTGCCAGCCATTGCCTGTTGCTCGAAGACCATCAGCCACATCGGGCGAGAGCCGGATCGACACCGGGATCTTTCGTGGAGTTTTCTGCGGGCCGCGCCTGCGCAGCTTCAGAAGCACCTTCTGCTCCGCAGCCGGCAGGGCCGAGAAGGGCTTGAAGTTGGCAACATCGGCAGCCGTCAGTTCTCTCACTTCGCCGTCGTCGTCAATGATCGGCTTGGGCGATGGCTGCGCTTTAGTCAATGGTTTGCGGTTTGCCATAGAGCTTTGCCTCCCTCTTGTTTGTCTTGCGAAAGCTGATCACGCGAATGCCGTTGGGCAACTGGAGATAGCAAAGCAGGTGCAACCGCTTGTCAAGATACCCAACCGCGACGCGCCGCTTCTCGCCGTGCCGGGAATAGTCCGCGATCAGGGCGGTCTCGAAATTGAAATCCGCCGCCCGCTCGAAGGAGAGCCCGCGTTCGCGGATGTTGCGCTCATTCTTCGCGGGATCGTACGCGATTCCCATAGATTTAGTGTATATACAATTTGATGGAAGTCAAGCCTGGTTACGGCTGAGGCCACATGGGGCGCCGCGGGTGCACATATGTTCATCGGCAAGCTGCCGGAAGCGACACGTTAAACCACTGCGGAGTTTTACTCCGTTGCCCGGTGCCCCCCTCTTCCGTCCGCCGTGGCGGACGGAAGAGGGGAAGAGTTGAACTTCCTCAGCCTCCTTAGGCCTTGGGCTCGTTCAACGCCACCGCGGCGCGAATCAGAGCTTTCAGAGCCTTCTCGTTCACCTTGTCGCCTTCGCGGAAGTCGATGGCGCGCCTTAGATTCCCCTCGAGACTGGAATTGAACAGACCTGCGGGGTCATGCAAAAACGCGCCCTTGGCGAATGTCATCTTGACGACACTCTTGTGGGTCTCGCCGGTGCAGATGATCCCGTTGTGGGACCACACAGGCACTCCCCCGGGGTTGGAAGGCTTCACCCACTTGCACTCCTCGACGACTTCAGGGTCGGCCTGCCTGATCAAAGCGCGAAGGCGGGCGAGCATCTCTCCGCGCCAGTCGGCGAGCGACTGGATTCTCACGTCGATCAGACTTGACGCAGACAGGCTTGATGCAGATTCGATCTTCCCGGAACCGCTGTTTTTCATGTTGGGTGCTTTCCCCCTTCGCTTCTCTTCCCGGCCTTTCTGGCTGCTTGCTCTGCGGTATTTTACCTTGAAAAATTATCTCTGAGAGGCTCTGATTTGCTTGCGCTGGCCATGGCCACAATCGCAGCTAGAGAGCCAGGACGCGAAGGGGCTTTCTAGTCCCCATCTGCAGGCACCTCCGCCAGTCGCCGCCGTGCCAGCGGCAGAGCGGTCGCCCAGTAAAGCAATGGCCCCAAAAGGCCTACCCCGACAGCGAACAACAGCGCCGACATGGTGCCGATGATCTTTTCGTCCCGAGAAGCATAAAGCGCATAGCCGATCAGCACGGCGGGACCCACTCCCAGCAGGCACGCAACCCAAAAATTGCCGGCTCTGAAGGGGCGATCGAGCTCAGGCTCGCGGACGCGCAACACTGCCAGGGCTACAAACTCCAGCAACAGGCTGGAGCCATACAGAATCAGATCGATGGATATGAGGCGCTCGAAAGGCAGATTGAGTGCCAGGCCCCAGGCCAGGCCGCAGAGCACCACGCTTACCCATGGCACCCCGCGGCGGTTGCGCTTGGCCACCACCAGGGGGAGCATTCCTTCCTCGGCCATGGCCATGGGAAGGCGCGAATAACTCATGACCAGCGCATTGAACATGCCGATGCCGGTGATGGCCCCGCCGCCAACTACCGCAAAGCCCAACAGCGGACCACCGACCGACTGCGCGGCGTGAACCCAGTCACCGGTAGAAAAGCCGGCCGAGGAAAGCCCGGCCATCGCCATGAAGACCAACGGGACAATGTAAGTGACTGCGACCAGGGCGGTGGCCGCGATCATGGCGCGAGGGTAGTTGCGCTGCGGATTCTCAACTTCCTGGGCGACCGTGGAGGCGTTATCCCACCCCATGTAATTCCACATGGCCACCAGGATCGCAGTGGATAGCGCCTCCCCTGAGGCCGGCTGACTCCACTGAATGGCCGGATGCGCCGCTGACCAATGCCACAGGCCGAGCACGATAAAGACCGCGAACGGCGCCAGCAGAAGCACGAACAACCAGACCGACCCCTCACCCACCGCCGGAGCGCCACGCAGATTCCACGCACAACAGAGCGCAACGACAGCCAGCGACCATGCGTAGCCGTGCCAGCCATCGGTAAGCGCCGGGCTGAACTTGCCCAGGTAGAGCACGAAGATAGCCGGATAGATGGCCATGTCGAAGATGCTTGCCGAGAGCGACAACCAGCCTTCCTGGTAGCCCCAGAAAGGGCCGAGAGCGCGCCGCACCCAAACATAAAAGCCGCCATCGGCGGGGATGGCGCTGGCCAGTTCCCCGATCATGAGCGCGGTGGGAAGGCACCACAGGAAGGGCAGGACCAGCAGAATAACGATCGCCTTGGCATACCCCGCTCCTCCCAGAATGTCCTCAATGCCATAGGGACCGCCCGACACCATGAAATAGGTGGCGGCAATCAACGGCAGAAAGCGCATCTTGCGCCTTGCGGGATGGAATGCCAGGTGCATAATTGCGAATCTACCAACCATCGCCGTTTCCAGAAAGAGAAAAATCATCGGACGACGGATGTTGGGAACTGCGGCTGATTTGAAGCCTTGCCCGCGTGAAGTTTAACTTCCGGTATAGTCCCACTCAGACCCGGAGAGATGTCCGAGTGGCTGAAGGCGGCGTTTTGCTAAAACGGGTTTGCATCTTACTTTATTGTTTGGAATCTCCGCTGTGGCGAACGAAGTTGCACGTGCCGGCTGCATTCCCCTCCACATGAACTTCAACGATCGCTTCGCCGCCCAGGAGACGTTCCGCTGTTCCAGACGTGGCCCATGGACAGACTGCGGTGGCCTGTCCCAGGGCTGCGGCGGCAGAAACAATGACAACAAGCACAACAACGAGTCGAGCGACGATGAGCCTTATGCCTTTGTCTTGAGTTTGGCTGGAATGAGGGGATCGGACTTCAGGATCTTTCCGCCCTCCTCGAGTACGTAGAGGCGATTGGCTTCGAGGTCACGGAATTGATCGACCTGGCCACTGAGCCAGTTCACCCGAACAAGATCGACCCGCTTCGCCTGGTCAAGGCCAAAGTGGAGGCGCAGGTCGTTCTGCGAGAAGTAACTGCCGCCGCTACGCAGCTCTTCCGTCTGCACCAGGGGACGGTCCGCGTCGGGAGTGGTGATTGCCGAAACCATGACGCGGCTGCCGATTCCAGAGCGGTTGGACTTGGTTCCGACCAGTTTGATCTTGATCCAATTGCGTTTGAGCGTGGAGATGCAGCGCAGCAGTTGCGGGCCGGCGTTGATGCAATTGACGGCGATGTCGATGACGCCATCGTTGTTGTAGTCGCCAAAAGCGCAGCCGCGCGCCGGAGCGTTCTCCATGATTCCGGGTCCGCCCTTTTCGGTGACCTCTTCGAAGCGACCGTTGCGCAGGTTGCGATAGAGATATTTATGCTCGGCATACTTCAGGTCGGTCTTCGAAGTATCCACCTCGGGATAGACGTGACCGTTGGACATGAGAATGTCGAGCCAACCATCGTTATCCATATCAAAGAAGCCCACGCCCCAGCCAAGCAGGCGCGTATTCACGCCCAGTCCGCCGGGATAGGTGCGGTCTTCAAAGTTGCCATCGCCGAGGTTGGTGTAGAGCGAGTCGGTGTCGCCGGCAAAGTTGGTTTTGACGATGTCGAACTTGCCGTCGCGGAGATAATCGCCGATAGAAACACCCATGCCGGCCTGGGGTTTGGCCTCGGCGGAGAGCGCCGCGCCGGCCTCGACAGCGATATCGCGGAAGGTCCCGTCCTTTTGATTCTGATAGAGTGTGGCGGGCGCCGAATCGTTGGCCACGTAGATGTCGGGCCATCCGTCGCCGTCGAGGTCGGAGGCCGCAACGCTGAGGCCGTAGGTGCCGACCGCTGTCCACATGCCGGACTTCTCGCTCACATCCACAAACGTGCCGTCGCCCTGATTGTGGTAAAGGATGTTCTTGCCACCTGGCAAGCCCGGCGGACCGCAGGCAACGAGAATGCCCTTGTAGGTGCATGGGCCGTCTTCTGGTAATGGCGCAGTCTTCAAATCGAAGTCAACATAGTTGGCGACGAAGAGATCGAGATGGCCGTCGCGATCGTAGTCGACAAACGTGCAGCCCGAATTCCATCGGATCTTCGGGCCGGGTTGAATCAGTCCAGCGGCCTGAGTTACATCGGTGAACGTCCCGTTGCCGTTATTGCGGTAGAGCGCGTTCTGGCCGTAGTAGGTGACAAACAGATCGTCGATGCCGTCGTTGTTGTAGTCGCCCACGCAGCAGGCCTGGCCCCAACCGAATTTGTGCTCCAAGCCCGAACCAATCGAGACATCGGTGAAGGTGCCGTCGCGATTGTTCTTGAAGAGCCGGCAGTGCGGTTCCTGGCCTTTGGGAAAGCCTTCCAGGCGCCAACCATTCACCAGAAACAGGTCCAGCCATCCATCGTGGTCGTAGTCGTAGAAGGCCAGCCCGCAGCCGGTGGTTTCGAGCAGGTACTTGTTTTTGAGTTCGCCGCCGTAAATCGTCTTGGTATTCAGCCCGGATTCCGTGGCAACCTCGACAAAACTCACTCCCAGCGGCGTGCCCTCGATGGGCGACTTCGGTCCCGGCGGCGGCGGTGCTGCAACGGCGTCGTAGCTGCGCTCGATGGGGCCGAGCTTCTGCGGCGGATGGGTTTGCGTCTGGGGCTGCTGCTGGGCGCCAGCTGTCATGGCCAGAATGTCGGCGAAGGGGAGGACCAGCGCGGTGCGGCTCAGCGATTTTATGAATTTGCGGCGATTCAAATTGCGAAGTGTCAAAACCATTTCCTTCCGACTCATTGTTGCCCTGTCGTGCCTGGGGTAGTGCTCTGCATGTCGGTGTGCAGATGCCACGGAACGCTTTCGTTGGAGATTTCAGGGTGCTTGCGCAGATAGTCGAGCGAGTAAGTCGGCGCGCCGGGATCGATGCGCTTCTCGGTGTAGAGCGCAGCTTCCTGCTCCGCTTGCTTCTTCAATCCCTTACGGCGGTAGAGAATGGCCAGGTTGTAATGCGCGGCCAGATCGTCCGGATCGATGGCCTGGAGCGCTTTAAATTGCTCCATGGCTTCGTCAGGCCGGTGCTGCTGATAGTAGGAGATGCCGAGTTCGCGGCGCGCGTCGCGAGATTGAGGATACTGCGCCACGACCTTTTCGAGATCGGCCACCTCAGCTTCAGAGTTGCGCGCGCGGCGCTCCACCAGGGCGCGATAGTAGAGAGCGCGCGCATCGCCGGGCTTCAGTGCAAGAGCCTTCTCCAGTGGCTTGGCCGCCTGGTTGTATTTCTCCCACTCGATATAGGTCAACGCCACATTGATGTAGCCGTCCTTGTAGTCCGGACGCAGGCGAACCACCTGCTCGAAGGCGTGGATCGCATCCTCGTATTGCAACTGGTCAAGATAGCCGATGCCGAGGTTGTTCCAGCGCATCCAGTCCTGGTTGTCCGTGGCGAGCGGAGCCTCCGGCCGATTGTCGCCGATGTTCAGTGTGCGGGAACGCGAGGCAATCTCCACGACGGGATAAGCGGGATGGTCTGTGCCGAAGATGTTGTTGAGGTAACTCTGGCGGAGATGGCGGTAATTGACCTGGGCCTTGAGCGTGATGGGTCCCTTGAGATCCGCGGGGAGATGAAAGCGGTAGCGCACCAGGGCGGAACGGCCTGACTGGATGGAGTTGTCGTAAGCCACCGAATGGATGATCCACACCATATGATTGTCTACAAAGTTGCCGTCTAGATTGACAGGCCGATTGGTAAAGCTGTGGGCGCCAGGTTCGAGCATTCCATCCGGCTGGAGATAGCCGCTCTTGTAGATTTCTTTCCCGGAGGCATCCGTAGCGGTGAACTGCGTCCAAGCCTCATACAGGTCGCGTACTTCGGGAATCAGTGAGTGGCCGATCATCTTGTTTTGAATGACGACCAGCGCTTCCAGCGGCTCGCCGGCACGCAGCGTGAAAGGGACTGTGCCCAGCGGAGCAATCAGCTGGTCGCTGTCGCCAAGCTTGAGCCCGAAGATATCCACATTGAGATAGTTGCCGGAACGCAGAAACTCGATCGTCTTGTTCAGTTGTTCGTCGAACCCGTAATAGAACGGAACCGCAGTGTTGCCGGCCAGCCACCGGTGCGAGACCAGTGTGCCGTTCTTCGCGCCGTAGTCGGGCAGCGAGATCGGGTTGCGTTTCATGTGGCAACCCTGGCAGGTTGTGAAATCGGCGGTGTAGAAAGTCAGCGGATTGCGGTTGGAGAATTTCGAATTCTGCCATTCGTCGTACGCAGTAAAGGCGCGTATGAATTTGTAATCGTTCAGCGGAGCGGGAAAATTGGCCTTATGGCAGGCCGCGCAAAACTCCGGCGTGTGCAGGAAGTCATGCATCACTGCCTTCGAATGCCGTTCAGGATGGCGGAGGATCATGTCGAAGGGAACTTCGCCGGGAATCCGCTCCCCGTTCTCATCAACGATCACGGCCGGCACGCTCATTTTTACGCTGGCATTGCCGTTGGTCGAGTCCAGGCTCACCACTGAGTGGCACGTGGTGCAAGTCAATCCGTCGGAATCGAACTTGGCGCGATCCACCTTTGAGTCCTCGGTGAGTGCTGCACCCAGCACGCCGACCGGATTGTGGCAACTGTCGCAATGGCGGGCAAACGCGATGCCGCGCGTCTTGTCGCGGATCAGAATGTTCACACTGGTTCGATAGAACGGCGTGCGGAATGCATTCGAGTGCAGCGCCTGCCGCCACTGACTATAGGCTTCCTGGTGGCAGGCGCCGCAGTACTCCGCGCTTGGATACGCGCCCGGCTGAAGAAACCCATCGCCCAGCAGTTGAATGTTTCCCGGCTGAAAAGGGTTCTTCGGCCCATAGTGGAAGTCATAGGTTGGAGTGACCACGGCGTTGAATTCTTTCCGGTCGGCGGCAATCGCCTGCTCCGCTTTGGCTTTCCATCTTGCCAATGCTTCGCGCTGCGCCGGCGTATCCTCGACGGGTGGCGCGCCCTTGGGCCGGGGCGTGTACGCCGGAGGCGGAGTCAACGACGCCGCATCCTGCGCCGGACTAGCCTGTTGAGACACGTTCTGCTGGGCCACATTCTGCTGAGTCCGCGCTGCTTCGGTCGAGTAGCCGGCCAGCATCAGGCCGGTCATCGCAATCACAGTTCTCGCAGTCATTCTCATGGTGTTTCAGTCACAATTTCTTGTTCGCGGTAAACGACCAGTTCCCTCTAATTCACGACTTCCATCTATTTGCCCGATTGCGTCCCACTCTCTTTGTTCGCATGGCGATCTGCTGCAATTGCGTCGTAGACGCCCGGCACTGGTCCCTTGCCTTCTTCAATTGCGAAGTGGCGATCCACGCCGGGAAGGCACAATTGCAGGTCTTGCGCACTTTATCCGCACAGGCTTGCGGGCGCAGGCCAGATCGTCGCTGGCTTCCTCCGCTGCAAAGGTGCGAAGGAGCAGCAGAAACGAACCTGCGCAGAAAAACAGCGCTTGCACGGAAATACGGGTTGCATGGCGGCTCATAGGTACAATCCGGGGCTAAGCAGTGCCATTGTGCCCGAGCAAAGGAATTTCGGCTCAAATCAAGTCAGGTCAGCAGTACAGCGATTGCGGTTCGGCGGGGAACTGGCCTTGCCACAGGCAGTATAGGCCACAAATTGTGCTGTTGTACACGTGCCAAGGCGATGCGGTTCGCCTCAGAATGGAAAAGCCGGCCCAATGCCGGCCCATGTTTCATTCCTTTGAGCAGGCCGCCGGGATTTGTTGAGTATTCTTCGATTCGCCGCCAGAATCCTCAATCGCCTTCGCGCACGCACGTTCTTGAGCCGCCTCGGCGGTCTTGCCCTGCTTTTCCAGTCCCGCCGCCAGCGCCTGATGGGCCTCCAAATACTCCTGATCGAACGAGATCGCGTTCCGGAATTCAACAATTGCATCGTCGATCTTGCCGTCTTTCATGAGCGATTTGCCGGAGTTGGTGGCCACTTCCGCCCGTTGGAAGTTCATGTGGGCGTGCATCAGGTTGGCTGCTGTCTTGCGCTCTTCCGCCGCATCCGCAGTCTGCTTCTGCTTGGCCAACACTGCGGCTAGCGTCAAGTGGGGATCAGCCTGGTCGGGCAACTGCCTGATCGCCTCCTGCAATGCAGCAACGGCCTCCGGCAGCCGGTCCAGCTTGTTGTAAACGCTGCCCAGCGTAGCCCAACCGTCTCCGTTCTGGGGATGCAGCTTCAGCGAGGCTTCGAGGCGCGGCGCTGCTTCTTCATAACGAGCCTGCTGCATGTAGAGCACTCCCAGCAGATACTGCGGCTCGTAGGCGCTGGGGTCAAGTTTCGCTGCCGCCTCCAGTTCCGGAATGGCATGAGGCGCATCATCTTCGATCTTGTACGCCGCGCCCAGGTTGTAATGCAGTTGCGGAGAATCCGGAGTAAGCTTGAGCGCCGCCTGCAACTCGACAATGGCATCCGCAGTTTCATTTACCTGCAGCAAGGCTGCCGCCAGGTCCTGGTGAGCCGTGGCATCATCGGGCTTGAGGGCGATGGCATGCTGCAGAAAGGGGACCGCATTCCGCGCCTCATGCGCCTGGGTAAGCGCCAGCCCCAGGTTCACCAGCGCATCCACATTGGCCGGCTCAGCTTGCACTACGGTCTTGAGCAGCTTGATCGCCTCGTCGATACGATTAATGCGCTGCGAGACCAGCGCCAGTTGGTAGGCTGCCTGCGTGGATTGCGGCGCCAGTTCATGAGCCCGCTCCAGGACTGGCTCTGCCTGCTCATCCTGCCCGGCCTCGGACAGCGCCTGGCCCACCTTGAGCGCAACACCGGGATCCTGTGGGGCGAGCTTGTACGCTTGCAGCCACTCCTGAGCTGCCTCGGGCTTTTGCTCTGCTTGAAAGACAAAACCAAGATGAAAGTGGGCGGCAGCGGAGTTGGGCAGGAGACGAGTTGCGGCAGAAAACTCCTGTTCCGCGTGAGACCAATCCTGTGCCTGTGCGTAAAGTGTTCCAAGGTCGTCATGGAATTGCGGATTGCGAGGCTGCTGGGCTGCGGCTTCTTTCATCCGAGCGATCGCCGCCGCCGATTGCCCGGTAGCCGCCAACACCCGCGCATAAGAAGCAAGCACGGCGGGCGGCAGCGGCTTTTGCTGCGCCCGCGCCGCGGCGGCGGCTTTTGCATAGAGCGGGACAGCCTTGGCCGGAGCGCCGTCCTGCTCGTAAGCTCCTGCCAGATTCAGCTGCACTGTGGCATCGCCGGGCTTGATCGCCAGAGCCTTTTCGTATTCAGCAATGGCGGCCCTCAACTGGCCTTCGCGCTCGAGCACTGCACCCAGCGCCGCATGGCCCTGCTCGGCCGACGGAGCAAGCCGCACCACCTCTTCAAACTTCGATTGCGCCGTTGCAAGATCGTTGCGATTCAAGGCCGTTACGCCCTCACGATACTCCGCATCCGCCTGTTTCAAGCTCTCGGATGGGCCCTGCGGCAGAAGCCGGCACCCAAGCGCCAACCCGGCGAGAAGGGGCAAAACGGTCGCGGACTTCGGTTTGGGGAAATGGATACGCATGGTCAACAACCAAGACATTCTCTCACGGGTTTCGGACAATTCCTCGAACCACCCACGATGCGATCGCTCCACGAGCCGATGCTCAGGCACCGGACATAAGCTTCGCTCACTGACTGGATTCACTGACTGGATTCGCAGCTGGATGCTTGGCCTTCGTAGCACCCGTTGAACAATCGACATGACAGAATCTCCATCCGCAGGACCTGCGTTTGGAAGCAGCCAATAGATAGATACCGAAAGAGCCAGTCCAGCTCGAAGTGCTTCTCGCTTCACGCCAAATCGCCGAGGCGCTCAGCGAGCGCACAAGAAACACCAAATTCGCGCCCTAAGCCGTGGGTACGTCCATTCATGAGAATGGCAGCGCGCCAGCGCTCGCATGCGGCGACCGCCTCCACTTTGATCAAGATCAGGTTGGGCCGATTTTCAAACTATTCTCTAGCGCAGTGGAGTGGCCGATACCAAGAGTCATATACAATGGGGGGAGCCGTAGATCCGCAGCTTCCAGCGGCAAATGCAGGTCCTCAAAAGCGAATATGCAACTGGGGTCGTTGAACGTGAGCACGAGTTTCTTGTAAGGCGTTCATAACAAAGCGGTTCTACTTGACGGAGAGATGGCCGAGTGGCTGAAGGCGGCGGTTTGCTAAACCGTTGTACGGTCAAAAGCTGTACCGGGGGTTCGAATCCCCCTCTCTCCGCCAGCAATAATAGAATCAACAATTTAGCAGAATATCACAGAACCATAAACTAAAGTTACGGGACCACGATTTATTTTCTGTGACGTACGTTCAGCGGGCATTCCTGAGTGCAAAGTGTGCAGCGACGACCCCTGATTCCTCTTAGGGCTTGCTGTACTTGCCGGCTTCCTCGAACTCTTGATAGCACTCCGCGACCTTGAACGCAATCGATTCTGCGAGAGACTCTGGGCCGAATCTCTTACCGTCAACCAACAAGACGAACTCGCCCTTCAAAGTGCCCGGTTTGAGTTCCCACTCCTCCGTGCGGCAGCCCTCGGAGGCGAGGTGTGCGCATCCGCGACGGAAGAGAAGGTCTGCTATCGCACCTGCAAATCGAAGTGCTGCCGAGTTGCGGAAATCGCGGGACCCTGCCCTGGCAGAGAGAGCAATGGGCCAGCCTTCCGGATATTCCGTTCGTCGGCATTGTCCTCCAATAAGCACGAGGAAGCGACCAGATCTTTGGTCTGGAAAAAGCTACGGAAAATCATTTGACATTGTCACAGTTCCGGAATAGAGTTGCGGCGAAATCAACATCACATTCTGCGATCACTCGAAACGATCCCCCTCTTGATTCGTTGAGTTGAGATCCGGTCGTCGATCGATCCATGCTGAATGGGCGGATCGGACGTTCACAACCGGAGCGCCTGCATGTTGATCGATTTGCGGGCCCCTTTCGATTGAGATCTACTTGCGCGGCGTTGTCGCAATCAAAGATCCGCGACGGTAGTTTTCCAACAAACCTCGTCAGCCAATTGGGGTGAAGATAATGATTCTCGGTTTGCAAGCTGCGCATTTTCGGGTCCTGTTAGTGGCGGGACTCATTGCGGCAACGCCGTTCATGGCTGTTTCGCAAGGCTCAACGTTCACGGCAATCGACGTGCCGGGCGCGGGCACGACCGCACTTCATGGAACCGCCGTCACCGCCATCGACCCGGCTGGAGACGTCGCGGGAATCTACATCGACGCGAAGAACACGGTGCACGGATTTGTCCGCTCCGCCGGCGGGACTCCCACCGGCTTCGACGCTCCGGGCGCGGGCACGGGTTCGGGTCAGGGAACCTGGGCGACCGGCATGGACGCAGCCGGGGATATCGCCGGTATGTACATCGACTCGAGCAGTACAGAGCATGGCTTTATGCGCGCCGCGAATGGCACGATCACCGCTTTCAGCGTTACCGGCGCCGGCACGAGCAAGGATCAGGGGACCATTCCTACCTGCATCAACGCGACCGGAGAAATGGCGGGAGTCTACATTGACGCGAACAATGTAGTACATGGTTTTGTGCGCTCCAGCGGAGGCACGATCACCACCTTCGACGCGGCCGCCACCAGTAGTGCCCAGGGAAATCCCTTTTGGGGAACCTATGTTGTCGCAATCGATGCGGCAGGGGATGTTGCCGGAGCATACATGGACGTCAATACCACTTTGATCCATGGATTCCTCCGCGCCGCCAACGGTACGATTACGCACATCGACGCTCCGAACGCCGGCACGGGCGCGAATCAGGGAACCGCTGCCACCGCCATCGACCCGGCGGGGGACGTAACCGGAATCTACGTGGACGCAAACAGTGTGTTGCACGGCTTCCTGCTTCCCGCCGGCGGAGCCTTTACGGTTATCGACGCACCGGGCGCGGGAGCGGGCAGTTACCAGGGAACCTACCCGACTGGGATCGACGCGGCCGGGGATGTCGGCGGAATGTACACCGACGCAAACAATTATGTATATGGCTTTGTACGTGCTTCCTCCACTGGGACGATCGCTACTTTTAGCGCTCCGGGAGCGAGCCCTCCCCTGACGCAGTCCAAGGGATCCAGCGGGAGACTGAAAACCCTCAGTCGCCGTTCGGGCAGACCCAGCGGACTTCTCCTCAGGCGCCAGCGGGCCGTCACATTCCTCAGCAAGACCAGGAGCCTGTTCAGCAGACTCACAAGGGTTTCGCCTGAAGCCAGCGGACTTCCCGGCTTCGGCAGCAGCGGAAACGGCAGCGGCGGCCTTTATTACGGAACCGGCAACTTCGGCAACCTCTTCTTCAACGCCATGAATGCTTCGGGAGAGATCACGGGAATTTACGTGGATGGGGATACCGTGGCGCACGCCTACCTGCGCGCCGCCAACGGCATCGTCACCGTCTTTAGCGCGCCCAACGCCGGAACTGCCACCGAGCAAGGCACCGGCGGCCTGGCCATCAACACTGCGGGAACCGTCGCCGGAACCTACGCCGATTCGAATTCCATTCTGCACGGCTTCGTCTTCGCACCGTCGCTGACGGCAACCACGACTGCGCTCATATCCGACACAAATCCTTCCATCTTTGGGGAGCCCGTGACCTTGACAGCGACGGTTGCGTCCGGCAGCGGACAGCCGCCGGATGGGGAAACCGTATGGTTCATGAGCGGCGCTACCCAAGCGGGATCGCAAACGTTAACGGGCGGCACAGCCACTCTGACAACTACAAATCTGCCGGTGGGCGCCGACTCGCTTACGGCGGTCTACGGCGGCGACTTGAACTTCGCTGGAAGCACCTCATCGGCGGTCAGCCAGACCGTCAAAAAAGCTACTTCAACGACAACGTTAACGTCGAATCCGAATCCCTCCACCTTCGGCCAATCCGTGATTCTGACGGCAACTGTCTCCGGACAGTTTGGTGGCGTCGCCACCGGCACGATGACCTTCAGCTACGGGAGCGAGAGCAGCATTGTTCCAGTAGGCAGTGGCGCGGCCACTCTCACAACCTCATTACTCCCGGAGGGGACGGACTCGATCACCGCGGTCTATAGCGGCGATTCGAACTTCGCAGGCAGCACATCGAATACACTCAGCCAGGTGGTGCAAGCCTCTTTGGCCGCCACTTCGTTTGTCTACACCCTTGCCGGCGACAGCGTCGGTGGCTATTCCGGCGATGGCGGCCCGGCGGTCGCCGCGGACATCAATGGCCCCGGCAAAGCGATTGTGGATGGCGCCGGCAACCTCTATATCGCCGATTTGAAGAATCAACGCATTCGCAAAGTTGCCGCTGGAACTGGCGTCATCACAACCATTGCCGGCACCGGAGCCGCTGGATGGAGCGGCGATAACGGACCTGCGGCCAGTGCGCAACTTACCTACCCGGACAGCCTGGCCTTCGACCCCGCCGGCAACCTCTATGTCGCCGACTCGCAGAACGGCTCGATTCGGGAGATCAATATGCAGACGGGGGTCATCACCACCTTCGCCGGCATCGGTACCTCTGTGTGTTCCAGCGGCTCCGTCGGCGATGGCGGAGCGGCGACAAACGCAGATCTATGCGACCCGAATGGAATCGCCATCGACACCGCCGGAAACGTCTATATCGCCGATACCTATAATTACCGCATCCGCAAGGTCGCCGCAGGCACAGGAATCATTTCGACCGTTGCCGGCACTGGATCTTACGGTTATGGTCATGGGGCCGCAATAGGCGACGGAGGGCCAGCGACTTTAGCCACTTTCGATTACCCGCAAGGCATCGCGGTCGACGGAGCCGGCAACCTCTATATTGCCGATGTGTTCAACTCTGTCATCCGCAAGGTCACCGCAAGCACGGGCATCATTACGACCGTGGCGGGATCTCCAACACCGGGCTACGCGGGAGATGGCGGGCCGGCAACCAGCGCCGAGTTGAGCTATCCCGAGGATGTGGCACTCGACTCCGCCAGCAACCTTTACATACTCGACACCGATAACTCGGTCATCCGGAAGGTCTCCGCCAGCAATGGAACGATCAACACCATTGCTGGAAGCTTACAGGATTGCACGCTGGTTGGAGATGGCTATCCGGCAGCCAGCGCGGGATTCTGCTATCCATACGGCATCTCGATCGACAACTCGGGCAATCTTTACGTCGCGGACAGCTTCCAACGCATCCGCTTGGTTACGGCCGCCGGCCCGTCTCCCACCTCGCAGACGGCGGCGCCGGTCTTCAGTGTGACGGCCGGAACGTATGCGGCTCCGCAAACCGTGACCATGACCGATGCCACGCCCGGAGCCTCCATCTACGTCTCTTTGGGGAGCGATTCTCTCAATCCTCTCGCATATGCAAGCTACAACGCTCCCATCGATGTCACCGGGTCGGTTACGATTTATGCCACAGCGGTTGCGCCCGGCTATCTGCCCAGTTCGCAAGTCTCGTCGGCGTACACCATTACACAACCTCCGGCCACGGTGATCAACACGGTTGCCGGAAACGGCGTCTACGGCTTTAGCGGCGCGGGCGGCCCGGCTACCAGCGCCGAGCTTGGCTATCTAGGGGGCCTCGCGTTGGATGGCTCCGGCAACCTCTACTTCGCGGATCAAACCAACAACGTGGTTTGGTCTGTCGCGGCGAAGACGGGAGCGATCTCGATCGTCGCCGGCAATGGGAAGCAAGGCAATAGCGGATATGGCGGCCCGGCGACATCCACCGAGTTGAATTACCCCAACGGGATCGCTGTGGATAGCGCCGGCAACCTCTATATCGCGGAGCCAAGCAACTATACGGTTAGCAAAGTGGCCGCAAGCTCGGGGATCATCACAATGTATGCCGGAAACGGAACAAACGCACCATGCTGTCAAGGAATCGTTGGCAATGGCGGTCCGGCTACCGCCGCGGAACTTAGTTATCCCTCCGGGTTGGCGGTGGATAGCGCCGGCAATCTTTACATTGCGGATTGGAATGCCGAGGAGGTTCTGAAGGTCACCGCGAGCACGGGCATTATTTCAATCGTAGCTGGGAACGGCACATTGGGATATTCCGGCGATGGCGGCCTGGCAACCAGCGCAAATCTCGAGAGTCCATCCACGTTGGCGCTCGACAGTGCCGGCGATCTCTTTATTGGAGATGAGGTTGGACGCGTTCGCAAGGTGACGGCGAGCACCGGCATCATTACGACAGTAGCCGGGAACGGAGATTCCGGCTACAGCGGCGATGGCGGCCTGGCAACCGGCGCTGAGATCGAACCGTATAATGGCATCGCGGTCGACTCCGCCAATAACCTGTACATCTCCAATGACAACGCAGTCCGCATGGTCTCGGCAAGCACCGGCATCATTACAACCGTGGCGGGCGGCGATTTTTACGGCTACAGCGGCGATGGCGGATCGGCTACGGTTGCTGAGTTGTCGGGTACGCAAGGAATAGCGCTCGACAAACAAGGCAACCTCTATATTGCCGATGCGTACAACTACCGGGTGCGGGAGGTCTCGGCGCTTAGTCCGGCGATGACAACACCCACAGTAACGGTAACGCCGGGATCGTCGAGCATATCGACGGCGCAAGCCCTGACGGTGACGGTTGCCGTCAGCGGTGGAACGGGCAATCCGACGCCCACCGGTTCGGTGACGCTGAGCAGCGGCAGCTACACCTCCACTGCGACGACTCTGACAGGTGGCGGCGCGTACTTCAACATTCCCGCCGGATGGCTCTCCGCAGGCGCCGACACGCTGACGGCCAGCTACACGCCCGATTCCAACAGCGCCTCCACCTACAACTCGTCCACGGGCACTTCCGCGGTGACGGTGACCCAGGCGCAGACCACGCCTGCGGTGACGATTACTCCATCCTCATCGAGCATCACGGCGACGCAGGCGTTGACAGTGACGGTTGCGGTCCTCGGCGGCGGCGGCAATCCCACGCCCACCGGCACGGTGACTCTGAGCAGCGGCAGTTACAGTTCCGGCTCGGTGACGCTCATCGGCGGCAGTGCACCGATCAGCATCGCAGCCGGCGCCCTGGCGGTTGGCAGCGACACGCTGACGGCCACCTACACGCCCGATTCCAACAGTTCTTCGATCTACAACAACTCCGCGGCCACGGTGACGGTAACGGTCACCGTCACTGCGGGATCCGGCACCGGGCTCAACAACAGAAGTTTTGTGGATACGACCGGCAACGACGCCAATAACTGCACGGCAAGCGCTTATTGCCGCACATTCTCAAAAGCGCTCTCAGTAACCAATCCGGGAGGAGAAGTCGTCGTGGTGAACTCCGGAGGCTACGGAGCCGCGACGATCTCTCAGCCTGTCACCATCACCGCCATCGGCATCGATGCTTCGGTCTCCGCAACGACGGCGGGCGATAACGCGCTGACCGTCAACACGACCGGAAACGTTACGATCAGGGGTCTCAACCTGCTTGGGGGCGGGACCGGAAACGACGGAATCCTGGTGACACAAGTCGGTTTTCTGCGCATCTACGATATGCAGATAGGGGGCTTTGCAAACGACGGCATTGACTTCTTTGCCGCCGGCGGGAACCTGACCGTCTACAACACCAAGATCAACGACTGCGCCACCACCGGCCTCTTGGTGGAGGCCTCCGGAGCCCGGGCCTATGTGGATGGCTCGGCGTTCGATAACGATTCGATTGCGGTGTGGTCTCTTCAGGGGAAAGTGAACGTAGCGGACTCCAGCGTGCATTACGCCACGATTGGCTTCTATGCAGGCGGAGGCACGGTGTCGCTCTTTAACGACCGCGTCATTTACAATTCCGTCGGCTTGGTGGTGAGCGGGCAATCGTTTATCGACGGCGTAGGGCAAATGTACGGTGCCGACTCCCTGCTGGCCGATAACGGCTACGCTTTGGATGTCGGAGGGGGCGGTGTGCTTTCCGGATCCAATCCTGGGACCACATTGGTAACGCCCGGACAGAATGCAAATGAGGCGACCAGCGGGGGGCAAACTCTTCAATAATCTGGACAGCCCACACTGTATCTCGACGTTTGCGAGGTAGAGATGAGAACGAGCGAACACAAGCCGGATTTCCACGAACCCGGGCTTGGGATTGACGCCTCGTCACATCTTGTCATCCTTTTTGTATATGTGTTCTCTTTCACTAGCAGGCTGTGGTGGAAGTAGCTCAGGAAGCACGTATGTACAGACACCAAGCCCGTCTGTTACCAATGCCGGCGGACCGTACAGCGGAACCGTCGGCCAACCCGTTACGTTCAACGGTTCAGCCTCCACAGGACCAGCCGGTCAGGCTCTGAGTTATGCCTGGAACTTCGGTGACAGCATCTGGGCCAGCAGTCCTGGGCCGGCAAGGCCACGCTCGATCGGCGCAGCCCCGGCAGGGTTCTCCTTCATGTGATAGACGGCCAAGAAGTTCTAGAGAGAGACTGGTAAGCAGGGTGAGTACGCACTCTCTTTGCCAGCAGTCTCCAGAATCGATAACCTCATTAATTGAGAGACAACTACGCCGCGAGCACGCCGCAGGTCTCCGTCAAGCCCAGCTAAACCCGCTCTTCTGCAACGGGAGTGAGCGGATGCGCTTGCCGGTCGCCGCGAAGATTGCGTTGCTTACCGCGGGAAGAATCGGCGGCAGGTTCGGTTCGCCCAGGCCGGTGGGGGAGTAGTCGCTCTTGATCCAGTAGAGGTCGATGGGCGGCGCCTGCTTCATGCGGAGTATCGGGTGGTTGTGATAATTCGACTGCACCACGCGGCCTTCGGAGAGAGTGATCTCCTGGGCCATCTCGCTCAACCCGTCAATGACGCCGCCGTAGCTGATGTTCTCAGCCGCGCGAGGATTGATAATCTGGCTGCCCACATCGCCGACGGCCCACACGTGGTTCACCGTGACCTTGTTGTTTGCGTCTACGCTCACGTCGGCCACTTCAGCGAAGTAGCCCAGGTGGCAAAACCAGGCAGCGATGCCCATGCCGCGCCCCGGTTCCTTTTTGCGATTTGCCCAGCCGGATTTCTCCGCCACTAGCTTGAGCACACCCTTATACCGCTCGGGGATGAGCACGGACTGTCCCGTGGGCTCATGGTCGCCCACCGCGTCTTTGCCGTCCGACTTCCAGGGAGCCTGCTTGTTGCTGAGCAGATCGAGCTGGAACTCGAGCGGGTCGCGGCCCGCGGCGTGCGCCATCTCGTCAAGGAACGATTGCGCCACCCAGCAGTAGGCGTTGTCTCCGGGAGCGCGCAGGGCGCCGCAACGCAGCGTGAGCGGCTGCGGGGAGGTGTGCAGCGCATAGGCGGGCGGAAAGCCTGAGGGGTAGGTGTCCGCACCGATGCCGCCGCCGGGCGCGGAGTTCTTTTCGTCGCCGAAAGTGATCAGGTGGTGCCGCCAGGCGGTAAGCTTGCCCTGCGCATCGAGACCGCCCTTCAGGCCAACGGTTCCGCCAGGACGGAAGGGGTCGTGGGCTATGTCGTCTTCGCGAGACCAGAGAAGCTTGACGGGCGCATTGACTTGTTTGCTGATCCACGCTGCCTCAACCGCGTAATCGTTCTGCAGCCGCCGGCCGAAGCTGCCGCCCCCGCGCACCATGTGGGTGGTGATGTCGCTTTCCTGGATGCCGAGCGTGTGGGCAACCAGGCCGCGGCCGTCGCCGGGCAAGGTGCTGGTGGTCCACATCTCGAGCTTGCCGTCTTTCCAGTGGGCGGTGCAGCCTTGCGGCTCCATGGTGGTGTGGGCGATGAAGGGATATTGGTAGGTGGCTTCAACCACTTTGGCCGAAGATTTGAATGCGGCGTCCACGTCGCCATACTTCCGGATTGTCTTCACGGGCGGAGCCTGTAGTAGCTCCGCGGCGCGCTTCTCGAAGCCTTCACTGGTTTGCGATGCGGCAGGGCCAAGGTCCCAGTCGACCTTGAGCTGCTTGCGGGCCTGCTGCGCCTGCCACCAGGTGTCGGCGACGATGGCGATACCCGGCTCCATCCCCGGCTCCCAGGGTGTGAATGGGCCTGGCTTGATTCCGCCTTCGATGACGAAGGCGTGGCGCACGCCGGGCAGCGTCTTGATCTCATCGAGGTTTGCGGTCTTCACCTTTCCGGCAAAGACAGGCGCCTTTTGGATGGATGCGTACAGCATTCCGGGCAGCGTTACATCGATGCCGAAGACGGGTTTCCCGGTGACGATGGCATGGGTGTCCACTCCCTTTTGCGAGTGGCCGATGATGCGGTAGTCTTTGGGATCCTTGAGTTTGACGCTGGAGAGCGGAGGCGGGGGCAAAGCGGCTGCTTTTGCGGCAAGCTCGCCGTAGGTTGCTGAACGGCCTGAGGCCGAGTGCAGCACCTGGCCAGAAGCTACCTGGACTACCTGCCCGGAGGATGCCTGGGGCGCGCGAGCATTGGCGGACTGGAGCACACGGCCGGGCTGCGTGGTGCATTCGGCGACCGGCACGCCCCAGGTCTGAGCGGCGGCGGTGATGAGCAACAGGCGGCCGGCTGCGCCCACGCGGCGCATCGGGTCCCAGCCTTCCGGGGTGTTTGCGGAGCCGCCGGAAAACTGCGGTCCGTATTTCTTTTGGTCCAGATCGGCCTGCTCGACACGGACATCTTTCCACTCGACATCAAGTTCCTCGGCAATGAGCATGGGCAGCATGTTACGCATGCCCTGGCCGGTCTCCGAGGCGCGCGCCATGATGGTTACGATGCCATCCGGCGCAATCTTGATAAACGCCTGCGGCGTCAGGTCAGGCGGCTTTTCGGGTCCCTGGCCCTTGGCAAGCGGTGAGGAATAAAGATTCAGCGCCAGGCCGCCACCGGCAAGGGCGCTCAACTGAAGAAACGATCTGCGATCGATATGCCTGAGATTAATATTCATCGTCCGAGCCTCCCTTCTAGCTGGCGTTGGCAGCGGCGGCCTGATTGGCATTGGCCGCTTCATGAATTGCCTGGCGAATACGTGGATAGGTCCCGCACCGGCACAAGTTGCCGCTCATGGCGGTGTCGATGTCGGCATCCGTGGGATGGGGCGTATGCGCCAGCAGCGCGGCGGCGGACATGATCTGGCCCGACTGGCAATAGCCGCATTGCGGCACATCCAGCGCCTCCCATGCCACCTGCACCGGATGCAGCCCGTCCGGCGAAAGTCCCTCGATGGTGGTGATTGGCTTGCCCTCGGCGGCGCTCACCCGGGTCATGCAGGAGCGGACCGCTTTGCCGTCCAGGTGCACGGTGCATGCGCCACACAGGCCCATGCCGCATCCGTACTTGGTGCCGGTATAGTTCAGAACATCCCGCAGCACCCATAGAAGCGGAGTGTCGGGCGGAACGTCCACGGTGGAAACCACGTTGTTGATGGTCAGTTTCAGCGGCATCATCGCACCCCCCCTGCTGGCTTGAGAACCACGTGCCAATTGTAAACAACCGCAGGCGTTTTGGAATCTTTTCCGGATTGCGTCAAGGAAATAGGGAAGCTGCCCCGGAGTCGGAGAAGACGGGTAACTTCGTTCTAAAGACGAACTAGTCGCGCCCATGGACGCACACCCCGGCCTCCTTTTTTGAGACCGGGGCAATTCTTAACCATTTGAGTCTAGTGCCGGCTGAAGATCACATAGCGGCGCCCGGCGTAGAGGCGGAAGCCGCCTGCCGGATCGGCAATTACCTGCAACGGCGTAGGCCGCTTGAGCCCGGCATCGTCACTGGTGGTTGCCGTCAGCACGTCGTGCGCGCCCACATCGGTCACCACAAACTTGTTGTCTGCCACGAATCCCGCGCCGTAGACGCCCGCAGGCAGACTTTGCCCGCCGACTTTGATGGGCACTTCAGTGATGAAGTAGGCCTGGTACTTGGCCTGTATGTCACTGGAGTAACCGCTGGTATCCACCATCGTCGCCAGCACAAAATAGCCGTCGGCAAATTTCACGCCGCCGGAGTTGCGCAACTGCGTGGTGGCCGTTTGGGCCTTGTAATAGACGCTGGCCGGAAGCAGCTTCTGCAAGTCCGCCGGCTTCAAAACCGTGTCTCCGCCCTGTGCCTTAACGGCCAGGGTTGAAGCCATCATTGCGAAGGCCATGGCGCCGGCCGCGGCAAACTCCAAAATTCCTGGTAAACGCATGGTGAAATCCCTCTCTCTACTGCGTACCGGAGTATATCGCAACCGCTCCCAGGCTGGCGTAGACCAATCGGTTGAGGCCGCGCCCTAGTTCTCGGTCGATAAAACGTCGTAGAAATAGTCGATCATGGCCCGCTTGATGGGAGCCGGCGGCTTGGGCAGTTGTATGGTCTGCTCCGCGCCCGTTGATCCGGTCATGGCCTGCGAGCCGAGTTGCAGGACCGTGCCGTTGGCCAGTTCCAGGTAAAGGGGCACCAGCATCTTGAAGCTTGCCGGGACCGCGGATTGGGTCAGCTTGAAATGCAGGCTGAACCCGTCGCCATTCGGCGTTATCTGGCTCTCGAAGCGATAGCTGGGCAGGTCTGTTCCATAAACATACTGGTTGAAGAACCAGTCCATGCGGTGGTTCCCATCCAGGTTCATTTTGGGGCTCATGTGTTTTTCCACAATCGCCTTGAAGTCTTCCGTCGTCGCGGCCTGCAAGCGGTAGGTCTCAAGAAAGTCGTGCATGGTGGCCATGAACAGCGCATCTCCATCCTTTGGCGTCCACATCATCATCCTGATCATGTGCAGGATGTAAGCGCCCTTGGGATAGACCAGGTTCTGATAGATATCCCATCCTGTCTTCTGTGTGCTCAGCCGGAACCCCATGGTTACAGGCCCGACATCGATAGGACGGAACCCCTGAGCATTCTTTTCGGTAATGAGTTTCCGCTGCTCCTTCCAGAACTCGCGAAAGTCATCCGGCTTGGCCCTTGTGGCCTGAAGAAAGATGGAAGCCGAAGTGTTTGCAAAACCTTCGCTCATCCACTGGTCGCGATAACTCCTGAAGCCAACCGTCTGGCCCCACCACTGGTGCGCTACTTCATGCGGAGTTACCACCTTCCAATACATGTTTGCCGGATTCAATCCCATGAAATGCTGTTGCGTTGAATCGAGAAACCCGCAGATGGGCAGATAGACGAGCATGGGCCAGCTCTGCCCGTAATTGCAGGCGTATTGCTGGGTAAGCGCAACGCGCGCAAAAGGCAGTTCGCCAAAATACTCTGTATAGAGCCGCGCGGCAACCTCTCCCTGGCTCAGTTGCACCGGCAGCATTGACGTTGTGTTCAACGACCCCAATACGCCGCCAGCCATCCGCGTGAAGTTATCTGGGGTTGCGGTGTTCGCATAGGCGTCGATGGTGAGGTTGTCGCCGAGCTTGCCCGGCACCGTGGCTTCTTTCATGGTGAAGTGGCCCAGGTTGAAACCCACGACCGCCAGCGGCACATCGGTCTTCCATACCGTTGTGGCCACCTTGCCTTCTTCGCTTTCACTCACCTTTGTTCCTGTGGCAATAATCTCAAGGCCCCTGGGCACATGAAACACCATGCGATACATGGCGTAGCTACCCAGTCCGCTGGATGAATTGGGATACCAGCTTTCGCGCGCGAGGGGGTAATAGTTGGCGCCGCCCTCATTCATCACGACATCCTTGCCGGAGTAGGTGATGCGAATATAAGTTGTCTCTCCCTTTTTCAGCCCTTTTGCGAGCACCACGCCGAAGTCCGGATCGTCCTCTTTTCTCTCCTGCACAAAGTCGAGGGCATCGCCAGTGAGAGTCTCCGCCCGGCTCACGCGGAGTGTCGGATACAGGTCGAGCGGAACCACCGCAACGCCATCCTGCTCGGCGCGAATCTTCACGATGGCAATGCCACTGAGGAAACCGCTCTTTTCAATCGAGACGTCGAGGTCTTCATTCAGAATCCGGTAAGGAGCATTCGCTTCGTTGCTGTCGGGAAAACCGTTCGAGTATTCAGCCGCGCGATGAAATGCCAGCGGAATGCTCTCACCCCAGTCGTTCCAGTTCATCAATTCCACTTCCTCGGGCGCAATGTTCTCTGCTCCCTGGGGATCGAGAATGAAGGACAGGTGCTGGTACTTCCTAGTGCGAATCGCGGCCATGAAGTATCCGCCCGGCGCGGGGCTGAGCGCATCCTCCAACAGGCGCAGGTCGTAATTGGCGTGCAGTTGCCGGCGCGCAAATATCTGGAACTCCAGTCCCGAGCGAACGCAGAGATCGTTCGGGCCGGTCTTGCCCGCTGCGCCCTTGTGCAACTCCGCGGCAGTGGCGTCGGTAAAGCGCATCACGGCCTGGTCGAAGTCCTCGTCAAACACCTCGGCGTGGTTGACCAGGGAAAGATTGTGACGCTCCTCGGGCGTTGGCGGAGCTATATGCAGATGGCCATCGCCCCGGAACACGGCTCCGGTAACCTTTCCATTCACCTCTCCGTAAAAGGCGATTTCTCCTTCGCGAAACGTGAAGGTGGCCGCATCCCGGCGCAACTCGAAGTTCTTGACCTGAATCACTTCGCCGCCCGGCAAGAGGCCGCGCAACTGCTGGTAATAGGGATTGCTGTTCGCCGGATGCTGGGCGTAAATCGTGGCGCAGCAAAGCGCCAGCAGACAGGAAAGCGCAGTTATCGGCGCGCGAACGCGAGAAGACACAAGCGGACTCCATTACGGATGGATTGCTTGAGACAAGTATCACGCACTGAGGCATTGCCAAGTAGTAAAACTTCTCGGATAATTCTCGGGCGCCGCAGTTATAGCGCGTACAAATCTACGTAGTCGTTGACCGCGATGGATTCGAGCCGCCGCCGGTCAAGCGAAGCATCGAGAATTCTCTGCTGACGGTCTTCATTGAAGCACCGCCGCAAATTGGTTTTGAACTTCTCCACCAGCAATGGCAGTCCTTCCGCGCGGCGGCGACGATGGCCAATGGGATACTCGACCAGTTCCTCGAGCACCGTCCCCTCGTTCAACTCCACGCGCAGCGCATTCGCAATCGAGCGCTTCTCCGGGTCGTGATAATCGCGCGTGAAGGCTGGAACTTCGACGCACTCCATCTTGGCGCGCAATGCGTCGATGCGCGGATCGGTCGCAATCCAGTCCTCGTAATCCGAAGCGGTAAGCCTGCCGAAGATGAGCGGAATCGCCACCATGTATTGCACGCAATGGTCCCTGTCCGCCGGGTTCGCCAGCGGGCCCTTCTTGTCGATGATGCGCAGGCAGGCCTCATGCGTGCGAATGGTGATGGCGCGAATGTCCTCTGCCGTTTTGCCCATCGCTTCAAGCTGCGCCTGCAGCGCCATCGCCGCTTCCACCGCAGTCTGCGCGTGAAACTCGGCCGGATAACTGATTTTGAACAGCACGTTCTCCATCACGTAAGTTCCGTAGGGCCGCTGAAAGCGGAACTGCTGCCCTTTGAACGACACGTCGTAGAATCCCCATGTCTTCGCGGTTAGCACCGATGGGTAGCCCATCTCGCCGGTCTGCGCCATCAGCGCCAGCCGCACAGCGCGGCTGGTTGCGTCGCCCGCAGCCCAGCTTTTTCGCGAGCCGGTATTCGGCGCATGGCGATAGGTGCGCAGGCTTTGCCCATCCACCCACGCCAGCGAGAGCGCGGCGATGGTCTGCTCGCGGCTCAGCCCGAGCATCTGGCTCACCACCGCGGTGGACGCCACCTTCACCAGCACCACGTGATCGAGACCGACTTTGTTGAAGGAGTTTTCGAGGGCAATGCAGCCTTGAATCTCATGCGCTTTGATCATCGACGTCAACACATCGCGCATCGGCAACGGAGGTCCGCCGTGGGCTAGGCTGGTGCGCGACATCCAGTCCGCCGTGGCAAGAATACCGCCCAGGTTGTCCGATGGATGTCCCCATTCCGCTGCCAGCCAGGTGTCGTTGAAGTCCAGCCAGCGAATCATCGCTCCAATGTTGAATGCCGCCTGCACCGGGTCAAGCTGGTAGCTCGTGCCCGGCACGCGCGCGCCGCTGGGGACTACGGTTCCCGGCACAATGGGACCGAGGAGCTTGGTGCAGGCCGGATACTCGAGCGCCTCAAGCCCGCAGCCCAGCGCGTCGATCAGGCAATGCTGCGCAGTGCTGTAAGCGAGTTCGCTGTGGATCTCATAGTTGAGCGCGTAGTCGGCGATGTCGGTTATTACTTCGTCCGGCGCTGGACGCGCGTTGCTGATGTGCGATGACACTGTTTCTTCCTTTGGGTTCGTCGAAAAGTGGGAACGACAAGCAACAGCAGGTCCTTCGACTCCGCTAAAGTGCGCTCGCTCAGGATGACAGTCTGATGGTAGTTCGTTCCCTGCGGGCACAATCAATGTTATTCCCTCGCCTCAATTGGTACGAACTCCAGATCTTCCGGGCCGGTGTAATTGGCCGATGGGCGAATGATCTTCCCGTCCTGGCGCTGCTCGATGACATGCGCGCTCCAGCCGGCGGTGCGCGCGATTACAAACAGCGGCGTAAACAGATCGATGGGAACGCCCATCTGATGATAGGCGACGGCCGAGTACCAGTCGAGATTGGGGAACATGCGCTTGGCGTCGCTCATCACATTCTCGATGCGCTCGGCAACTTCAAACAGCAGCGTATCGCTCTCGGCAATTGCCAATCCCCGCGCCACTTCTTTGACCATGGCGCTGCGGGGATCGCTGATGGTATACACCGGATGGCCGAAACCGATGATGACTTCGTGCTCGGCCACGCGGCGGCGAATGTCGGCTTCCGCTGCAGGGGCGGAATCGTAGCGCTGCTGAATCTCCAGCGCGGCTTCATTCGCCCCGCCGTGCTTGGGTCCCTTGAGCGCGCCAATGGCTCCTGCAATGCATGAGTGCAGATCCGAGCCGGTTCCGGCGATTACGCGAGCAGTGAAAGTGGATGCGTTGAACTCGTGCTCCGCGTAGAGAATCAGCGACGTCTGCATGGCGTGCGTCCACTCCGCGCTGGGCTTTTGCCCATGCAGCAGATGAAGAAAATGCGCCGCGATGGAGTCGTCTTCAGTCTCCACCCGAATGCGTTTCCCATGGCGCGCAAAGTGGTGCCAGTAAAGCAGCATCGATGGTTGCGACGCCAGAAGCGAATCCGCAATGGCCCGCGCTCCCACATCGTCGTGCGCCGCGCCCTCCGGCAGCACACAGCCCAGCACTGAAACTCCGGTGCGGAGCACGTCCATGGGATGCGCTGAAGGCGGAAGCAGTTCAAGCGCTTGCTTCACCGCCGCAGGCAAACTGCGCAGCGGCTGCAGGCGGGCCTTGTACCTGGTCAGTTCTGCCGCGCTCGGCAGTTTGCCATGCACCAGCAGGTGGGCTACTTCCTCATACTCGCAGTGGGCCGCCAGGTCCTTGATGTCGTAGCCGCGATAGTGCAGATCGTTGCCGCTGTGGCCCACCGTGCACAGGGCCGTGTTGCCCGCCGGCGTGCCTGAAAGCGCGACCGACTTCTTGGGCTTGAATGCCACCGGGGAAGATTGAATTGATTCAACGCTCATTGAGCACCTCCACAAAATAGCGCGTCGGGAAATTGTTAAGAAGCGGATTACTCCTTGCCCTTGGCAAACAAATCATCGAGCTTCTTCTCATATGCGTGATAGTCCAGATATTTGTACAGGACGGCGCGCGATTGCATCAGCGGGAGCACACTCTTCTGTGTCCCTTCCGCGCGGATGGCCTCGTACACCTTGAGCGCCGCGGCGTTCATGGCGCGATAGGCGCTGCAGCAATAGAGAATGATGTCGACGCCTGCGGCTTTCAATTCATCGCGCGTGAACAATGGCGTCTGGCCGAACTCGGTGATGTTAGCGAGAATCGGTACGCCCACTGCTTTGCGAAACTCGGTGTATTGGCCCAACTCCGTCACCGCCTCGGCGAAGATCATGTCCGCCCCGGCAGCCACATACGCCTGCGCGCGGGCAATGGCGGAAGCAAGGCCCTCGTTGGCCAACGCGTCGGTGCGGGCCATCAGCACAAAGTGCTCGTTGGTCCGGGCATCCACGGCAGCCTTGATGCGATCGACCATCTCGGCTGCCGGCACAAGTTCCTTGCCCGGCCGGTGGCCGCAGCGCTTTTGGCCTACCTGGTCTTCGATGTGTGCTGCAGCCGCGCCGGCCTTCACCAACGACCTTATAGCCCGCGCGATATTGAACGCCCCACCCCAGCCGGTGTCGATATCGACCAGCAGCGGCAGCCCGGAAGCATCGGTTATCCGGCGCACATCCGTCAGCACGTCTTCCATGGTGCTGATGCCCAGGTCGGGGATTCCCAGCGAGTTGGCCGCCACGCCGCCGCCGGAAAGATAGAGCGCCCGGAACCCCGTTGCCTCCGCCATTCGCGCGGTGTAGGCGTTGATGGCTCCGGCCACCTGCAGCGGCTTTTCATCCCGCAACGCCGCGCGAAATTTCCCGCCAGCCGATAGTCGTTCGTGTCTCTGCCGCATGCAATGCCTTGCGCCGCATCATAACAGCCAGACGGCTTCTGTTTCCCGCCCCAGTTCCCTAATGCAGCCGCGCGGTGCGACAATCATCGGGTTGGCGCCGTCTATTCACAACAAGAGACTCCGCCCCAAGGAGAAACATCGCTATGAAAAACCTCCTCGCTTGTACCGGCCTGCTGATCGCCGCCGTCACCCTGTCCGCTCAAACGCCCGCGCCAAAGCCCCCGCCGCAAAGCCCGCCCGCGACAGAAACGGCTACCATCGGGGGCAAGACCATCACCATTACCTATAGCTCGCCCAGAGTGAAGGGCCGTGAAGGGCATCTTTTCGGCAAAGACGGCCAGATCGGCAAGGATCCAACTTATCCCGTGTGGCGCGCGGGCGCCAACTCCGCTACCAAGCTGCACACGGACGGCGCCATCGCGATTGGCGACGTCGCCGTTCCGGCGGGCGATTACACGCTTTATGTCGACGTCTCCGACCCCGACAGCTGGGTGCTGGTGGTGAACAAGCAGACTGGCCAATGGGGCACCAAGTACGACAAGTCCATGGACCTGGGCCGCGTGAAGATGACCATGTCTGCCCCGCCTGCCTTGGTAGAGAATCTCAAGTACACGCTCGTCGATAACGGCGGCGGCTCGGGGTCGTTGACCCTGGCGTGGGAGAGAAAGAGCGGTTCGGTCCCCATTAGCGCGCACTGATGCCTGTGTTCTGAAGTGATACCGACAGGGCGGCATTTTTTGAGACAATTGCCGCCCTGTCGATAGAATAGGCAGAGTGGGTGATTTGTTCCCTGGAGGGATTTGCGCCTTGCCCCTGTATGCCTACCGCTGCACCCAGTGCGGCCATAAGTTTGAAAAAATCCAGAACTTCTCCTCCGAGCAAGAGACCGAATGCCCCGATTGCCACGGCCTGCTGGAGCGCCCGCTCACCGCGCCTCGGCTTCATTTCAAAGGCGCCGGCTGGTATGTGAACGACTACGCCGCCAAGAGCAGCGAGCCCAGTTCCGAATCTGGCTCTGAATCAAAGCCGGCCGACACAAAAGCTCCCGCAGCCAAAACGGACGGCGCTACACCCGCACCGGCTTCCGAATCCACACCCGCGCCCGCCGCTGCGCCCAGTTCCTCGGATTCCAGTTCTTCCGCACCCAGCTCGACTTCGTGATTTACCTTGAGGAAGCTCTGGTTAGCTTCGCGGTCACCTCAATCATTCCCTCGAGGGCTGAAGCCCGCGTTTATATTGCGGCACTTGCGGCACGACTGAAGTCGTGCCCTTTCAAATCATCGGCTTAGTCAGGGGCTCTCTAAGCTATCCCCTCCTGCTTCAGCTTCGCGGCAATCACATCCGTGTACTTGTTTCCGGAGCCGGTGTTGAACAGGACTACGCGGTCCTCGGCCTTCAGGAATCCCGTCGCCAGCAGGTGATCGTAAGCCGCGGTGGCTGCGGCGCCTTCCGGCGAAAGCAGCAAACCCTCGTTGCGGCCCCAATCTTTGAGGGACGCGAAAATCTGGTCATCCGTCAACGCCACCACGGTCCCGCCACTGGCCCGAACGATCTCCAGAATCAGTGCATCTCCATAAGGCTTCGGAACCCGCAGACCCGAGGCAAACGTGTGCGCATCCTCCCACATGCGGCTCACTGCCGCGCCCTGCTCAAACGCCCGCGCCACCGGAGCGCACCCCGCCGCCTGGATAGCAATCATCCTGGGCCGCTTGCCCGTTACCCAGCCCAGTTGCTCCATCTCCTCGAAGGCCTTCCACATCCCGATCAGGCCAACACCGCCGCCAGTTGGATAGAAAACCGCATCGGGATATTCCCAGCCCAGTTGCTCCACCAACTCGTAGCCCATGGTCTTCTTGCCTTCTACGCGAAACGGCTCCTTCAGCGTGGAGATATCGAACCAACCCTCAGCCTGCTTGCGTTCCGCAACGATCCTGCCGCAGTCGGAGATCAGCCCATCCACAAGGGTCAAATGAGCGCCATAGATGGTGCACTCCACCTGGTTGGCGAGGGGAACGTCCTGGGGCATGAAGATGTGCGCTTCCATTCCCGCCGCCGCCGCGTACGCCGCCAGCGCGCCCCCCGCATTGCCTGCTGAAGGCGCAGCCAGCTTCTTGATCCCGTAATGCCGCGCCATGGTCACTGCCAGCGCCAGTCCCCGCGCCTTGAACGTTCCGGTCGGATTGGCGCCCTCTTCCTTGAGCCACACGCTGGCGTTCCTGCGGCTCCTGAGCATGGGCGTCCAGCCCTCGCCCAGAGTGACCGGATCAACCGAAGGCAGCACTTGCGCGTAGCGCCACATCCCGGACCAGCGGCCGTTCCCTGTGCTCCCGCCCACCAGGTCCCGCTGCTTCAGACCGGCCGCGGAAGACAGATCGTAACGAACATAAAGCGGCCCCGCGCAAGCCGTGCAAACCGTCTGCGGGGCCGCCGCATCAAGCTGCAGGTGGCAGCGCGAGCACTCGAGAAAAGCGATGGTGGGCATGGCCATAGCATAATGGAGTCCTTGCACCCGCAAGGCCCACCGATGACCCAAGCCCAGACCGAGCCGCGCACGCCGAAGTCCCGCCGATCGCTGCCTACCTTCCTGGCCCTGCTCGCCGCCGTGCTGTTCGCGTCTGGTCTGGTTGCCGGGCTCATGCATGCACCCGCAGTATTAGCTCTCAGCCTGCGCTGCGCCGCAATTGCACTGTTGATACCGATTGCCCTGCGCCGCCGCTCGCTGCTGGTGTGGACCTTTCTCGCCATGCTCGCAGGGGCTGAGCTGGGCGCAGACGCTCCCGGCGTCGCTGCTCAAACGCACTTCCTGGGCGACATCTTTCTTCGCCTCATCCGCATGATCGTCGCCCCGCTCATCTTTGGCGGCATCGTCACCGGCATCGCCGGACACAATGAACTGCGCAGCGTTGGCCGCGTGGCCATCAAGTCGCTTGTCTTCTTTGAGGTGGTCACGACATTCGGCCTGATTTTGGGGGCCGTGGCCATCGACCTCACCCAGGCCGGGGCAGGCGTAACGCTTCCGGCCGTTGCTCAGGCCGCCGCACCGGTCGCGCATCCGCAAGGCTGGCAGCAGATTCTGCTCAACGTTTTCCCTGAAAACATCGCCAAGGCAGTCGCCGAGAATCAGATTCTCCAGGTTGCCGTCTTCGCCCTGCTCTTCGGCACCGCCCTGGCCACGCTTCCCGAGCCCAAACGAATGCCTCTGCTCACCGTGCTGCAGTCACTCACTGAAACCATGTTCCGCCTCACCAGCATCATAATGGTGGCCGCGCCCATTGCCGCCGGAGCCGCGCTGGCGTACACCGTCGGCAGCATGGGCCTGGTCACGCTGCTGCCGCTGGGAAAGCTGGTAGTCACCTGTTACGCGGCGCTGGCCATCTTCCTGCTGGTGCTGGCCCTCATCCTGCTATTTGCGCGCATTCCCATCGGCCGCTTTGCGACGGCAGTCGCAGAGCCCGCGGCTCTGGGCTTTGCCACCACATCGTCTGAAGCCGCATTGCCGCTGGCCATGGAGCAAATGGAAGAGTTCGGCGTGCCGCGCTGGATCGTTTCGTTCGTCATCCCCACCGGCTACAGCTTTAACATGACCGGTTCCAGCATTTACCTCTCCATGGCCGCCCTGTTTGCAGCCCAGGCCGGTGGACTGCACTTGTCCGTCGCCCAGCAAATCGTTCTGCTGGCGACGCTGGTGCTCACCAGCAAGGGCATCGCCGGCGTTCCCCGCGCTACGCTGGTCATTCTCATGGCGGTGGCAAGCTCATTCCAGATTCCCGCCGCCGCCGTGCTCATGTTGTTAGGTGTAGACACCCTCATGGACATGGGCCGCACCGCGATGAACGTCATCGGCAACTGCCTGGCCGCCGCCTTTGTCGCCCGCTGGGAGGGTGAGCTGAGCATCTCAGAGAAGGCGGTCATTCCGGGCTGAGCAGAACAAAGTCCAACGGAATCTACACCGCCATCAAAGGCCGCTCTGAATTTGCCAACTTTACGGCTTTCGGCCTCAGCAGCCACACTGTCGTTACCCCAAGCGAGAAGTTCTGCGTGAAGATCTCCACGATATGGATGTAGCGTTGCGCGGTCACCATCATTCCGTTGGGCACCAGGAGCGGCGCGCCTCCACCCACGATCCAAATCAGCAACCCCACCGCCAGTGCCGCTTGCCAGCGCGGTAACCGCAGTGTATAGATGATCGGCAGCACCGCCAGCGTCATCGCCACTCCTCGCGCCAACTGATAGACAGGAAACCAGATCCCCAGCGCCATAGCCTGCTCCGCGCGTGCGGATAGTACTGCTTGGTAAAGAACTGGAAGGTCAGCGCGCCGAAGATTTCGTAGTAGATCACGTACGAAAGGCCTGCGAGGAGAACCATCAAAGCCGTCTTGACCGGCGAGCGGCGCTGGATCGGCTGCTCTCCGGGTTCGGTCAACTTCAGCCACTTACCCAGCCCAACCATGACGGCAGCCACCAGCAGAAACACCATCGTTCCACCCATCAATGAGACAGCCAGCTGCGCCTTCATCTCCGGGAAGAATAAGACTGCTTCAGACATGGTGCAGACCACGCCGATCACCACCAGCGCCAGCAGGATAGCGCCGAACTGCGCCCCCGGATGTCGCGGCCCAAAGCGCACCACAGGAAGCAGCGCAGCAGCAGTGATGACGCCGTCGAGCCAAAACCATCCGAAATGCCCCGCGCCCAATGCTGAGACAGTAAAGCAGAATCCAACCACCAGACAAAACAACCCCATGCGCGGCTTCATACCCGGTCCTCCCTTCTTTGTTCGTATTGCACGGCTGCCGCCCTGGCCCATCGCAGCCGCATCTCGTACTCCTGAACGCCGCTCTCCAGGGCCAAACGGGCGGACAGCGGCATCGCGCTAGCGTGAGCTTCAAGAAACTCGCTAAGGCTCGGTAGATAGCCTTCAATTTCGGCGGCGAACTCTCCCAGGAACTCGATTGTCCGCTCCTCGCCGACAGTCCGGTCCATGAAGGCGAAGCGCAGCATCAGGTCGCCGAGGCCGCGCACAACGTCGTCGCGCGTCACCGGCTTGGTGAGCCACTCCTTCAGCGCCGCCAGGCCCGTCGGGGTAATTTCGAAGACGCGCCGCTTGCGCAGGCTGGCCGACTCCTCAACCGTTCCACGGACCAACCCCTTCGCCTCCAGCCTCGCCAAGGCCGGATAGATCGCCCCCGGGCTGTCGCTGAAACTGCCCATCGCCGTGGTGGTAAAAACCTTGCGCAGGTCGTAACCCGACATTGGCTGCTCAAAGATCAGCCCCAGCAATGCAAACCCGAGAAGAGAAGTGTTATTCATAGTACGTTACGTATTATTACGCGGCATACTATGAAAGTCAACTTCTTTTTGTTCCTCATCAGATTGGGTGCCCGATTTCTCGCTTTTGAAACGTGGGGAAAAGGGGAACGAGCCAAGTCCGGCGAAGCTGGCCCAGCCAAGCCCGCGCACAGCTAAGATAAACCTGTACATGCCCCTGCTCGATCCCATTCCGTCGCCTGTCGAACACGCTGACTTCGCCGCTCTTGAGTGGGAGCCGCTGCTGGCTCTGGTCGCGGGCTTTGCTGCCTCGCCCGTAGGCCGTCAGGCAATCCTCGACCTGCGTCCATCCACCGACGAAGACTGGATCACGCGCCAGCACCAGCTCACCGCTGAGCTCCGCCTGGTGCTCGGCGAGCAGATCTCCATCCCCTGCGGCGGGCTTTTCGACCCCAAGCAACTCGCCGCCAAGGCGCAGATTCCCGGCGCAGCCCTTGAGGCGAGTGAACTCCAGGCCATCGCCCGCCTGGCCAACGACGTAGCCGCGTGGCAAGCGCTACTGCAATTGCCCCCGGCGCGGCTGGCCGGAAAGCTGCCCGGCCTCTCGGCGCTTTCGGCCGCGCTCACCACCAGCCTGCGACCGCTGGCGGAGGCGATTGAGCGGACCATTCAACCCGACGGCTCGCTGGCAGACAACGCCTCGCCTGAATTGAACCGCATCCGCCGCGAACAGGAGCGCCAGCAGCGGGTCATCGAAGAATCACTCCGCGCCGCGCTGCGCAAGCTCTCAAGCGATGGAGCAACCCAGGAGGACCTGATCACCATTCGCGGCGACCGCTTCGTGATTCCTGTCCGCGCGGAGCTGAAGCGGCGCATCTCCGGCGTGGTGCACGGCGCCAGCTCGTCGGGCCAGACGGTGTTTGTGGAGCCGCTCGAAACCATCGAGCAGAACAACGAACTGGTTCGCCTGATTGAGGAAGAGCAAGCCGAGATTCACCGCATCTTTGTCGCCCTCACTCGCCAGGTGGGCGGCTACGCGCTGGGCCTGGTCAAAGGCGCGCGCGTTCTCGCGCTCGTAGACAGCCTGCAAGCCCGCGCCCGCTTTGCCCGCGACTACGAATGCGTGGCTCCGGACATTGCGCCCAACCTGCTGCGTCTCGACGCTGCGCGCCATCCGCTGCTCGAAAAGCGCATGCGCGCAACCGGCGGAAAAATCGTCCCGCTTACCCTTGAACTGACCAAAGAGCATCGCCAGCTCGTCATCAGCGGCCCCAACACCGGCGGCAAAACCGTTACTCTCAAGACCACCGCTCTGCTGGCAATGATGGCCCAGGCCGGCTTGCCAATTCCGGCATCCGCGGCGAGTTTCCCCATCTTCACCGCCTTCCTGGCCGACATCGGCGACGCTCAATCGATTGAAGCCGCGCTCTCCACTTTCTCCGCGCACATCACCAACCTCGACCGGTTGTCCCGCCTTGCCGGGCCTCGCGCTCTCGTTCTGCTCGACGAACTCGGCTCTTCCACCGATCCCGAGGAAGGCAGCGCATTAGCCGTCGCCATCGCCAGCTACTTCCTCACCGTCGGCGCCTGGTCGCTCATCTCCACGCACCACACCTCGCTCAAGGTGTACGCCGCCAACACTCCTGGCGTACTGAACGCCGCGGCCGGCGTGGACGAAGTGACCCTCGCTCCCAACTACAAGCTTCGTCTCGGCGTCCCTGGCGCGTCGGCAGGCATTCAGACTGCCGAGCGCCTCGGCCTCAACGCCGATATCGTTGCGGCTGCCCGCCAGCGCCTGGGTTCGCAACAGGTGGACATCGCCCGCTTCCTTGACCGCCTGCACAACGAGCTCAACCAGCTCGAGGCCGACCGCAAAGCCACGCGCGAAGAGCAATACGCCCTCAACCAAGCCCGCGCCAAACTTGCCCGCGAAGGCGACGTGGAGCTGCGCAACCGCACACGCGAGCTTGAAACCAAGCTTGCCTCGCTGCTCAAGGACTTCGAGTTCCAAATGCGCGAGACGGTGCGCGCCATCGAGGACCGGGCAGCACAGCAAAAGCTGTCGAAGGAAGCCGAGCGCCGCATCACCCGCCTGCGCCGCGAGTTCCAGGAGAGCTTCAATCAGACGGTTGTCGCCCACCGCACTGGCGCCGATCAGGGCGACGCCAATGCCCAGCCGCACCTGCTCAAGCACGTTGCTCCCGGCGACCAGGTGCGGATCAAGTCGATGAACAAGATTGCTATTGTCCAACGCGAAATTGAGAAGGACCTGTTCGAAGTCGCTCTCGGCCCCATCAAGATGCGGGTCAAGCGCGACGATCTCTGCGAGCCGCAGCCTTTTGGTCAGGCGTCGCAGGCGGGACAGAAGGCCGACCCGTTGGCAGATGCGCGGAGACAGAAGAACGTCCACGTCACCGTATCGAGCGCCAATACCGACGACATGCGCATGGAGATCAATTTGATTGGGCGCACCGTGGATGAGGCGACCGGCGAGCTGGAAAAATACCTGGACCGCGCGTTTCTTGCCGGGCTACCGCGCATTCGCGTCATTCACGGGCATGGAGCGGGGATCCTCCGCCGCGGAGTGCGGGAGTTTTTGAAGGGGCATCCGCATGTGGCCACGATTGCCGAGGCGCCGCAGAATGAAGGCGGGCAGGGGGCGACGCTGGTGGAGCTGCGGCAGTAGTCGTGGAAACGCCTGCGACGCAGCGGAATAAGCAATCAGTGCACGGCTACGTATATCGCTGAATCCGTGTTCAGGACGAGGCTGCCGTCGCGCGCAGCACCACTCAAGTATTGGTTAGGAGAGGGGCTTAGAGGATTTCCGGCAACATCGATGCATCGGACATTCTCTGGCACGGACGCTGAATCAAGGCTCCGAGTCATGACTGTTGAAGTCCGAAGATAGATCAACTGATTCCCGGAAATCGCGAAGGCGTTTCCCAACGATCCAAATTCAATCCAATGCTGGTCGACCTCCAAATCCCTGATCAGCACCAAAGGGAAATCGGAGTAGTAGTTCACAAAAACGTCGCCGTTCATCGCGACATTGAGCGCGTAGCAGTCGTCGATCCGGGGCAATTTATGGATGGCCGCGCATTCCCCGTAACGAAATACAGGCTCGCCGAAACGGTCAAAGCAAACTAAGCCCTGCGTGGAAATTCCTTCTCCGTAGACACCTTCATCGAAATAGCCCACCCAGATTCTGCCATCCGGCAGAGTCTGGAGATGTTCGATTGCATCCCCGATGTTCAAAATGCGAATAAGCGCTCCTGCAGTGCTATAGACATTTGCGCGTCCGCCTCGGGAGAACGCCAAGATCCAGCCGTCCTCGTATGGTTGAATGTGCGAAGCAAGTACTCCTACACCCTGTTCAATACGGGTTGCTTTGACAGTGCCTCCTTCAAGAAACACAATATGGAGGGCCTTCGGGGGTGTCCTATGCCAGCGCTGCCAGGCTTCGGGTCCATCTTCTCGGTTCGGCCGAGGCAATTGCCCCTCGGCCATCAGCAGCAGTGGGCTACCTGACCAATCGACCGCAACCTTGACGAGTTTCCATTCGCCAGGTAAAGAGTCAAAAGCAAGGCATTTTTCAAATAATTGTTCGCGCATCACTAAAGGATATGACAAATTTTACCGCCGAAACAATCTTCGAGACTCGTTAACTTTTCCGTGACAAATCCTGCGCCACAATGAACTATCATTGCGGTTAGTTTCAGGAAGGAACTCCGATGCGCAAATTGTTTTTGATCCTGATTTTGTGTGTGGCGTGCGCCGGGTTGAGCGCGCAGTCGAAGAGCATTTACGACTTTACGATGAAGTCGATTGACGGGCAGCCGGTGAGCCTTGGCAGCTACAGCGGCAAGGTGGTCCTGCTGGTCAACGTGGCCAGCAAATGTGGGTTTACGCCGCAGTATGCGGGCCTCGAAGCCCTCTACGAGAAGTACAAGGACCGCGGCCTGGTCATCGTCGGCGTCCCGGCCAACAACTTTATGTCGCAGGAGCCGGGAACGAACGAAGAGATCAAGAAGTTCTGCACCAACAAATACAACGTCACGTTTCCCATGATGGCCAAAGTCAGCGTGCTGGGCGACGATAAGACGCCCCTCTACACGTTCCTGACCGGTGCAGACACCGACCCGCAGTTCGCTGGGGACATCAAGTGGAACTTCACCAAGTTCCTCTTCGATCGCAGCGGCAAGCCGGTCGCTCGCTTTGAGCCGAATGTGACGCCGGACTCGCCGCAGGTGACAGCGGCGATTGAAGCGGCGCTCAGGCAATAGTCGGGGCATTTCCCCGATGGTTCAGCTGCGCCTTTGGCTCATGCAGCTCACCCGAGGAACGCAATGTCAAAATGCGTTCGAGCCGTGGTCCCGATGCTGGTCTGCGCGGATGCTGCGGCAGAGATCGAGTTCTGCAACGCGGCGTTTGGCGCGGTTGAGCTTTCGCGTCGATCGGCTGAGGACGGAAGCGTCACCCACGCCACCCTGGGCATTGGCGAGCTTCTGATTATGGTCCATGGAGAGACTCCGCACCTGGCCAGCCGCGCGCCGCTCAAGAATGGCAGCTCGCCGGTAGTGATCTATCTTTATCTCGAAGACGTGGACGGCGTGATCGCGCGGGCGGTCGCGGCGGGGGCGCGGGTTTTGACGCCAATTCAGGATTGCGCATGGGGCGATCGCATGGGGCGGATTGTCGATCCCCAGGGGCATGTTTGGAATGTGGCGAGCCGGGAAAGCAGCTCCTACGGCAAAACCAGGGATACTGTGTCCTGATTGGCTTCGATGAAGGTCGCCGCTCACTGTTGGTCGCGTCGACTTGAGAGCCTTGGCCTCGGGATACATCGTCCCTGGTTTTTGCTATAGCCCCCGCTTGTGCGGGGATAGCGAGTTAGCAGGTTAG
>JBKQNU010000041.1:0-12151 GCA_052145815.1 Occallatibacter sp. | reverse complement strand
TTCCTGACCGCGCTCGCCAAAAATGCCAGCTCTTTCAAATACTCGCGAATTGGGCGAGCGGGAGTTCCCCAGAAAACCACTCCCTTGCCGCGAATTATTTTTTTCGACGGAATTCCGCTTTGCGCTCCGAGAATTGCGCCTGCTTCAATGCGCACGTGATCGGCGATGCCAACTTGACCTCCAACGATGACGTTGTCTTCGACGATGGAACTTCCGGAAACGCCCGTTTGCGAGGCAATGACTACGTTCTCGCCGATCTGGACGTTGTGGGCGACTTGCACCAGATTGTCGATCTTCGTGCCGCGGCGAATGCGGGTTTCGTCGAGAGCGCCGCGATCAACCGCCGAGTTGGAGCCGATTTCCACGTCGTCTTCGATCATCAGACGCCCGATTTGCGGAGATTGCTCGTAGCGTCCAGTCTGCTCATCGCGAACGTATCCGAAACCTTCACCGCCAAGCACCGCTCCCGCCTTCACGATCACTCGATCGCCAATCGTTGTTCCGGAGTAGATGGTGACATTCGAGTCGATGCGGCAATGGCTTCCGATGATCACGTCATCGCCGATCACCGAGCCAGCGCCGATGCAGGTTTCATCGCCAACCTTGACCTGTTCACCGAGAACCGAAAGTGCGCCGATTGCGACGTTCGTGCCGATCAAGGCGGAAGCAGGAACGATGGCGGAAGGATGAACCGCGCGATTGACGTCGGGCTCTCGGAGCAGCCGCGCAGCCCGTGCGAAGGCAAGCCGCGGCTGCGGGGAAATCAGGATGGGCTTGACGACGGTATTAGCCGTGGAATCAGCAGCCGCGAACTCTCCAGCAATCACGCCTGCGGCAGAGGAGCGGAGCGCCGCGTCGAGATACTGCGCCTCCTCCACGAACACAAGGCTGTCGTCAGTGGCGGATTGCAGGCTGGAGACGGTAGCGACGGTGATCGAGCCATCGCCGAGAAGATGGCAGTTGAGCTTCTGGGCAAGATCGCGCAGAGATTGCTTCATGGCTCTATATTGTCGCTTTCCAAGGCCGGTGTGTACAATGCGACGACGGCGGATTTCTCTCCGTTTGCGAGATTCCATGCCAAGTCACTGGCAGGTGTAACGCCGACACTTGACTGCGCCGTGCGAAGGTGCCAGCTTTATTGTGGTGATTGTGCTTCTAAGCAGCTAGGGTACGTGTCATGATGCGACTAACCCGCGCGGGCCGTTCCAGTTTTGTCTCGTGTGGCAGGCACTTGTTGTTGGGCGTCTTCCTTCTTTCGCCCTTGAGCCTGCCGGGTCAATCGACGAATCCCCAGACATCGCAAAAAGCCTCGGACCCGACCACAGGGTCCCAGTCCACACCTTCTGAACCTGCGAACAACTCGAGCTCGCAGGCTCCCCCAACGATTGGCAATTCGTCAGAACCGGTAACGAAGCGCGAGCTTGGCCACCATGCGCAGCCCTTCACGTTCACCAAGGTTGATTTTGAACTGCTCCGGCAAGCCGATTCCTTCGACATCTACATTGAGGAAAGGGGCTGGGTTTACAGCGATCCGGAGACCAACTCGTGCCTGGAAAAGCTCGGATTGTCACTGGTGCCGGCGGAGACGCCCGAGAACGTGAAGTGGCGCTTTCGCGTCGTCCGCGACCTCGAAGTGAATGCCTTTGCGCTGCCCAACGGTTCGGTTTATGTGAACTCAGGACTGCTTTCTCGCATGGAAAATGAAGCCCAGTTGGCGGGTGTGCTGGCACACGAGGTTGCGCACGTAGTCAACCGCCACGGATACCTGGAGTATCGCAGTGCGCGCAAGAAGATGGTGGCCATCGATATCATTCTCACGGCTGCTAGAGCCGCCGACTACGCGGGCGTGAGTCCTGCGATCACGACTGCGATGGGCAACCTGCTGCCTGTGATCGTGGTGGAGACCATCTTCGGGTACAGCCGCGAATTGGAACACGAGGCCGACGCTTTTGCGGTCAACACCCTTCATCGTCGCGGGTACGATCTGCGGGAATTCGCTCGGGGATTCGAGCTACTACGAAACGGCCCCGAAGTCGATCTTGCCAAGGAGCCGGTATTCTGGGCCAGCCATCCGAAGCTGGCGAGCCGGGTGCGATTCGTAGAGGACAGGGCCGCGCAGTTGCAGCCGAATGCTACTGGGCTACTGGTTGACGCGAATGCGTATAGCTTAGCGACGGTGAATGTCATCCGCCACAATGCGGCATTGGCCATTTTGCTGGGCAGGCCTCGAACCGCAGTGGCCATCGCACAGCGCTTGATCGCGGAAGAGCCCAACAACGCCGAGAACTACGTTCTTCTCGGGGATGCCTACCGCAGTTTGGGCGCACGCACGGCTGTTCCTGAGAGTGAGGAATTGACGGACCAGGCTAAGGACGCAACCCGTAAACGCATGCACAAAATGACGGTCGCCGAATATGACAAGGCGCTTTTTGCAGATCCTTCTGGTCCGGCGCACTGGCAAGGGAACCTGGATCGGTCCGAGGGAGCGTTTCGTAAAGCGCTCTCCATGGATCCGCAGAATGCGACCGCGCACCGTGGACTTGGCTTTCTCTTCGAGCGTAACGATGCTCGTGCGGAGGCCATCGCACAATTCGAGAAATATCTGGAGTTGGCTCCCAACGCCAATGACGCTCGCCAGATCAGGATGCGCCTGGAATCGCTGCAGAAGTCGTTTTCGGGGGCGAAGTCCCAGACAAGAGAATCGCAGGCTGAGGGGTCTGTTCGGGTCCAGTGAGGGGACGGATGAGAGGTAAAGTCACCTTCGTGATTATGCTGATTCTGGCGTGCGTCGTTTCTTCGGCGGCCCAGGTGGAGCATCGCGATCTAAAATCGGGCAAAAAACGAATCCGCTTGATCGTGCTCGCTCCCATACAAGTAACCCTTACCAAGATGAGTATGAAGGGCCCTGAGCCCATGATGGATGAGGCGCGCAATGTGGAACTGCCTCTGACGCTGGAGATTGAAGCGGCGATGCAGGATCTGGGGTACGCACTCGATGTGGAAACCCTGTCGCACGAGGCGCTAGCCAAGGACGCCGATCTACGTTATGGCGTCGACGATTTGCAGAAGAAATTCGACGCTGAGTTACAGCTCATGCATAGGAAGTCGAAGGGTGTCCGCAAGGGGCGCTTCTCGCTCGGCGATGAGGTCGCCAAGTTGCCTTTGAATGACCAGGTGGATGCGTTGTTGTTCGTGCGCGCCCACGGACAAGTACTGACCGAAAGCAAGAAGGCATTCGGGACTTTTGTCGCGGGATCGAGAAGCGAGTTTGCGGTGATGGACTTTGGGCTGGTTGATGCTAGAACCGGAGATGTCCTCTATTTTGCCAGATCCAAGGTGGAGGCAAACCTTGTGGAGGATTCCGAGGAAGTTGCGGCCGGCATTGCGGAGGCCTTTGCAGACTTGCCCAAGGTCAGCCCTTCTGCGTTGGGCGCTTCTTCGCTCCCGGTCCGGCAGGATCCGCTAGCTTCGACCGCCGATGCGCCCCCAACCACCGCGACGGAATTCGCCAAGCCCGCCGAATCCACGGCCTTGGTGCCTCCTACGACCGATGTTCCCGAATCGGGTTTACAAGCCAGACGGCTTCGACTTTCCCACGTAGTGATGAAGAGGATGCTAATCAGGCCAGTTGCGCCCGAGTACCCAGGAATTGCCATCTCGAAGTTCGTCCATGGAGACGTCGTGATGCGGGTCGTGATCGACAGAAACGGTCAGGTCGCTGAAGTTGCGGTCGTTTCCGGACCCATGCAGCTTGTCCCGGCAGCGACTAGCGCCGCCAAGCAATGGCACTATTGCCCTTTTACCGTCAAAGGCCAAGTATTCGAAGTCGAGACTCAGATCGTCATGACCTTCAAGATTGGCCGTTAATCTGACATTCACTCTCTTCCAAGACGGGGCCTCAGCGAGCCCTCAGCGCCTTGTTAGTACAGCGGTGGTTGGCCTGGAGGCCGGGTTTTCCAGCGCCTATGCACCCATAGCCACTGATCGGGATAGCGGCGGATGAAGGTTTCGATGACCGTGGTGAACTTTGCGGTGTTGGCGACGATGTCTGCCTCATCGTCGCCGGTTCGAATCAGCTCGACGGCGGGATCAAACCGCAGGATGTATTTGCGCAGGGTCGAATCCCAAACGGTAAAGCCAGGCACAACAGCGGCTCCGGTGCGCAGGGCAATGCGGGCAAGGCCGCTTGCAGTGCAGGCGGGAATGCCGAAGAAATCGACGAACACACCTTGCGGCGGAGTCATGTTGGTGTCCATGAGGATGCCGACGGTTTCGCCGGCACGCATGGCGGAGAGCAGGCCGCGCACGAAATCGTCTTTATCCACGGTGTGGTTGCCGTGCATGGTGCGGTAACGCTGGATCAAGGCGTCGAGGTAGGGATTGTCGAGCTTGCGCATGACGATCTTCAGGGGATGGCCGTTCAGCGAGTGGGCGAAGGCGGAGAGTTCCCAGGCTCCGAGATGGCCGGTGAGAAAGAGCACGCCTTGGCCGCGAGCGTAGGCGTGTTCGAAGTTCTCAAAGCCGTCATAGACGACGACGCGAGAAACGTTCTCGCGCGTGTAGCGGGGAAAGAGGCAGACTTCAGCGAGCTGGCGTCCGAGGGAGATGAATTCGCCGCGCACCAGACGGCGGCGCTCGCGCTCCGGCATTTCCGGAAAAGCAAGCGCCAGATTGCGCCGAGCGACGCGGCGCAAGCGCCGGTGACAAGCATAGACCGCGAGTCCGATCGCGATCCCGACGGCGCGTGCCAGCGGACGAGGCAGCAAACCCAGGAGCTTGATCCAGGGCCAGACTAGAGCGTACTCAAGGCGTTTTCGCACGGTCGGTAGTTCTCAGTTCCCGTTTCTCAGTTCTCAGCGACCAACGACCGACTAGCGGCTCGAAGACTGAGAACTGAGAACTGAGCCCAACAACCTGCTATTTTGCCGCTTGCTGGGCCCACTTGGCCAGCGCGTTCAAGAACGGGTAAGCGGCCTTGGGAGCTTCGATCTCCCCCTTCAGGGCTGTCTTGGAAGGCACCATGTGGCCGTAGAATTCGTAGGTGCTGTCCTTGTCCTGCCTGATGACGGCGCCGCTGAGTTCGAGTCCGGCAAACAGGCCGCGGGAGCGCGAGTAGGTCAAGACCTCGGCCCGCATCTTCCAATCGGTATCGGCGGAGGCGTGGCGTCCGACTGGGCCGGCGGCGGCGCTGGCATCGCCGCCCAGCTTGAACTGGCTGGAGAGCAGCTGATTCATTCCGTTCTTATTCATGATCAGCATGACGACATCGGTTGCCTGGCCGCCGATCTGCAAACCGAAGCTGCCGCCGCCGATGGTGAAGAAAGCAGGCGCGCTCCAGCCTTTTGGCGTGCGGCAACTGGCCACGCCTTTGCCATAACGGCCGCCGAAGACGAAGCCGCCGTTGAGCAGCGACGGAACCACGGCCACACATTCGGCTGAGCCTAGTATTTCTTGGGGGATGCCCTTGTCAGGAGCAGCCTGGATTTCGTCGAGCACATTGCCGGCGGCTTCGATACGTCCGGAAGCCTTGGTATTGTCCTTCGAGGCGTTGGCGCCTTCATCGGCGGAAAGAATCGCGGTCAGGAAACAAACGAGCACCGGCAGAACGAGGAGATTTCGCATCGGACCTCACTTGGGAGATTGGAGTATGGATCTATTGTCTCTAATTCTATTCGATGCAAGGGGCGAAATGGGAGATGGTTGGGGAGTAATCAGCGTGAGTCAGGCTGCGGGCAAAAAAATGCGGGGCTGAAATCGGCGACCCTAATCTCCGTCTCCAGCCCCGTCTCCCAGGTTCTGTGGTAGGTGAGGCGAGTATGTGGCAGGTGGGGAAAGTGGGCAAGATTACCGAGGTCACTGGCCGGTGGTAACCGAAAGCGAACCGAACATACGAACCAGGCGCCTCTGCTGTAAAGGCGTGCCGCAGCCGAGCGGTAGGACGCTTTGAAGCCGTAAACTCACCCGCAAACACTCGGGAATATAATCGAGGGCATGCTCAAGATCGTCGCCCTCGTGGAAGTCATCCTCTGCTGGGTCGCGTGGTCGCTGGCTTTTGTGAAACCTCGCAAACAGGCGGCAACGCAGAAAAAAGTGGCGATTGCGCCCGGCTCCCGTGCGGGCATCCTTCTGGTAATGGTGAGTTTCGCGCTCGTCTGGTCGTACGTTCGGCCCATGGGTTTTGAAAAGTCAGTGCTGTCTTTGATTACCTCGATGATTCTCGGCCCTCCGTCGGTCGCACTCGCCTGGGCGGCCACTCGCCATCTTGGCAAGCAGTGGCGCTATCAAGCGGCTCTCAGCGAAGATCACGAACTGATCCAAACAGGGCCGTACCGCTGGATTCGGCATCCAATTTACACGTCAATGTTGGGCATGCTGCTGGCAACGGGGGCGTGCTGGACTTGGTGGCCGATGTTCGCTCCGGCGATGATCGTTTTCCTGGCGGGCACGGGGATTCGCGTGCGCGCGGAGGACCGCTTGCTCGCCGAACGTTTCAAGGATTGTTTTATTGCCTACCGCTCGCGCACGCGCGCCTACATTCCATTCATCTACTGAAATATGCAGATCCCTCTCTCCGCTCGGGACGACAAAATCTGGGAATGGAGAACTGAGGGGCGGTTCCGATGGGGTTGTCGAGTCTGCGAGAGGCGCGGCGCGCCGAGTCTCGGCGGGAAATCAGAGGCTTCTTGAGGTGAGACAACCAGGCGTGACTACTGAGAGAAGCGGGGGAGATCAGATGCGGGCGGAAACCGCTCGTGCCTTCGCTGGCTATCTATCCGCGTTAGCGGTTCCAGCGAAATCCCGTCCAGCCGAGAAAACAGCCAGCGGCCAAAGCGGCAACGGCAAACCCGGTGCTGTGGGGAATACCGGAAGAAAAAGCGCCGATTCCCAGGGTGAGCAACACGCCAGCCGAGAGGAGTTCGGCGAAGTGCGTTAAGTCTTGAATGGGAACGGTGGACCCTTTTTTCGCCGTATAGTGGGCGGCCCACGGCACCGGCGCCGGAGTGATGTTTTGTTGGATCCCCCCGATTTCTTGTTCCCACTCCGCGCGCGATTGTTCTCGTTTGTTCATCTGCGGGCAGCAATCGTGAGTCAACATAGGGCCTGGCGAATCTACCTGGCCGTCACCAGCGAATGAGTGATGGCGTGGACGGAGAGGGCAATGCGGTTTTGCACTCCGACTTTACGCATCAGTTTCGCTACGTGCGCTTTCACGGTGCGTTCTTCGATGCCGAGGGCGGATCCGATTTCCTTGTTGGAACGGCCGGCCACCAGCATCTCGAGAACTTCTTTTTCGCGGTCGGTAAAAGTAATCCGTCCGGCGGGGAAGATGCGGCCCGGAGAAGCGCTGACGCGTTCGATGAAAGTCGAGAGCACGCGGCGCGGGGCCCATACCGAACCCAGATTGACAACGCGGAGCGCCTGGATAAACTCGGCCGGCGAAGCGGCCTCGTCCACGTAGCCCTTGGCGCCGGCGGCGATGGCTTTGAGGACACTTTCATCGTCCATGCCGGAGCCGGTCACGATGATGCGCAGGTCGGGGCGGATGGCTTTCATGCTGGCCATGATGTCGTAGAGATTCTGGCCGCCGCGATTGCCGAGCAAGACCAGATCGATGGCCTGCAGTTGGCCAAGGTCGGCCAGCGAGGCGGAGACCAGTTCCAGATCGGGCTCGGTATCGAAGAGGGCGCGGAATCCCACAAAGCGCAATGGATCGCTCTCCACTACGGCGACGCGTATCAGCGGTTTTCTGGCAACGGCAGCTTTCATTAAAGTTTTCCTGTTAGGATTGCATCCTGTTCAAGCTTGCCTGAAGTAGTGGAGAATTGGAACGATTGGTCACTGAAACAAATTACGGGGGTAACCCCCAAAATTTGGAGTAAGGTCAGGCAGCAAAGGAGGGTTTTGCCGTGAAGCGGAACCGAATACAGCGATATTGGACAGGGATTGTGGCGTGGTGCATGATTGGAGCCGGGCTGGCATGGGCGCAAACGCAGGCGCAACCTGCACAGCAACCTCCTGTGCAAACGGCACCAACGGCGCAACCAGCGCAACCCGTGCAGCCATCACAACCGGCAACGCCGGCTGTTCCAGCGTATCAGCCGAAGTCTCCGAACGACCCTGCGCGCTCGGAATCGGAAGCGCTGGCGCTCGGCTACATGCGCGTGTTACTGCGGGCGGAGCACGACTATAAGAAACGACACGACAAGTTCGCGGATACGCTGGAGGCGCTGGTGGGGACTGGCTCCTTTACCAAACGCATGGCGGAGACCACCGAACGCGGGGATTACACGGTGGGTTTCCGGGCGCGCCACGAAGGCCCTAATCACGAAGGCTTCGTGCTCACCATGACGCCCAAGCACATGGATAGCGAGCACCGCTCGTTTTATGCGGAAGACAATGGGGTGATTCACGCCGACGATCAGAAAGCCGCGGACCTGGATTCGCCGAAAGTGCAGTGAAAAGCGCAGGGAGCGGGGCGGTGTGATTGCGTAGCGACAGCCACCTCGACTGCCCGCACACGGCAAGCCGTCATTCTGTAGCCAGTCATTTTTCTTGTGGCGCATCGATCCCAAGAAGAGGAGATCATGAAACTCCACACTTATGAAGTTCGAGTGGATTGGACCGGCAACGATGGCGAAGGCACGAAGACTTACAATGCATACCGCCGCGACCACACCATTGCCGGTGAAGGCAAACCTCAGATCAAGGGCTCAAGCGACCCTAACTTTCGTGGCGATCGATCCCGCTACAATCCAGAAGAGCTGTTAGTGGCCAGCCTTTCCTCCTGTCACATGCTCTGGTATCTGCATCTGTGCGCGGTGAATCATGTGACTGTCCTCGACTACCGGGACGCAGCTTCCGGAGTGCTAGCGGAAGGCGAGGACGGATCGGGAGAGTTCGTCCGAGTGGTGCTGCGACCGGCGGTGAAAATCTCGGCTGGAGATGGTCGAGCCAAGGCGCTCGATCTTCACGCAGAGGCCCATCGCCTTTGCTTCATTGCCAGGTCTGTGAGATTTCCTGTGGAGATCATTCCGGAAATCACGGAAGCAGCGGCAATTCCCGGTTGACACGGTTGGGGAGCGTCAGTCATCGCCGCCGCCCTTGGGCGGGGATGGTTTATCTTCTCGATCTTTATCGTCGCGGAGAGAATGATCCTTTGCGGGCTGGACGGTGGAAATGGAATCGGCCCTTGGGTGGACGCCGGGTGGAACGCTCTGAGCGGATTGGCGCTGCAATTCCTTCACGATCTCTTCGCGGTCGCGCGCGCTATACTCGCGGGCGAAGCGAGTGAGGGCTTCGGTCAGAATATCGTGGTGATGCACGTTCTCCAACCCCGGTTCCCGGGTGATATTCAGCCATAAGCGATGCAGCAGGACTACGTCGTCGTCCTTCATGGTGGGCGTATGCGGGCCGATGCGGAAAGTGTCGACCGTGCCGTCGGGCTGAACGATCTGCAACACGAACTGGCGTTTAGGTTCGGGTGTGGATTCCCAGGCCGTGCCCACGGCGAATGCCTGCTCGGCGGTGGTCATCTTGCTGGAGAGGCCGGCAGCGACCGATGACGATTCGAGATTGTGCGCGGTCTGTACGATGGCGGACCAGGGGTCGCGGGCCGGGACGACGAGCAGGGAAACTTTTTTGCCAAAACTCTCGGCGATGGAAACGGCGCGTGTGAACAGGGTCTGCTCGTAGTCGCTGAACATCTGCTCGGCGGAAAGGCCGTAGGCGGCGCTGCCGAACTGGCTGGTGCGGGCGGTCATGACCACCACGTCCTGTTCGTGCGTGTCGGTGCGGTCGAGCACCCAGCGCAGGTGGTTGAGCGTGTTGTAGTCGCGGACGGGTACGAGCACGTTGCCGGGGCGGATGCCGACGGTTTCACGCTCCACGCTTTCCGCCACCTGCAGCTGGAACTGCTCTTGCATCTGCGCCGCGTTGTGTGCGTGCTTGCGGCGATTCACCTTTTCCGAAAACAAGAAGATGGAGAAAAAGACCACCGAAAAAATAATGCCGCTTACTGTGGCTACCGATTTGGTGAAGAGATTCACGATGGCGGTGGCGAGCAGGACCATGGCGATGGAGGCCAATCCGATGGGAATCTCGATCCCAAATATGTGGAAATTGGGAGGTACTTTCCAGTTGCGCACACCTTTATAGCGGTAGCGCAGAACCAGCATGGATACGGTTTTGAATACGAAGCTCCAGACCACGCCGAAAGCGTAGGCCTCGCCGAGGGTGTAGATGTTGCCCCAACTGACGATGATGGTGAAAAGTTGCAGCCCTACGATGAGGTTGATGATACGGGAGGTTGTGCCGTACTTCTTGTGTGGACGGCGGAACCAGTCGGGGAGCACTCCGTCTTCGGAAACGCGGTTGAGAACGCCGTTGGAGCCGACGATGGCGGTGTTGACAGCGCCGGAGAGAATGAGAAATCCGACCACCACGACGAAGGCGCGGAAGGCCAGGCGCAGGACCTCGGGGCCGACCATGTGCATGGCGAGTCCGGCGATCAGGTTGTCGCTGTACACCTGGGTGCGGACATTATCCGGGATCAGCATGACGGCCAGGAACGAGACCAGGCCGGTGAAGAGGAAACTGTACATGCCAATGACGATGGCGGTGCGCTTCAGGTTCTTGAGTTTGGGGTGCGCAAGTTCACGATAGACCTGGGCAAGGGATTCTTCGCCGCTCATGGCCAAGACAGAGTGCCCGAATCCGATGATGAGTCCGAGAATGGCGAATGTGTGGGGCAGGCTGCTGTGTTTCCAGAAGCCGAGCGATTCAGAACTGTAGTGAATGTTGGCGAGAGTCGGGAAGGGAGGAAGATGGCCTCCGACTTTCAGCAGGGTGAAGCAAGACCAGCCCAGCAGCAGCACCACCATCACAGTCGTGACTTGCATGACCCAGAGGGCCTTTTCGCTGGACTCTTCGATACCTTTGATGTTCTCCCACCAGTAGTAGAGAGTGACCGCGACGGCGAACAAGACGGCAGTGGTGTTGCCGTTGAACTGCGGGGTGCCGTGGAAGAGGTGGTGAAGGGCGGCGGGGATCCAACCGTGTTTGTCGGCGATGGCTATGGTGTCGTTAATCAGGCCGGCGATGTACTGTCCCGCGGAAACGCCGGAGACGGGCCCGGTGAGGATGTAATCGAACATCAGGGCCGAGACGCTCAGCTTGGCGAGGGTACCGCCGAGGGCCTCCTTAACCACGCGATAGACGCCGCCGCGCACGAACATCGAGCAGCTTTCGACGTAAACGGCGCGCACCGCGAAAGCGAACAGCATCACCGCAAGTACAAACCAGGGGGCGCTTTTGCCAATTGCTTGTTCGGCGATGCCGCAGGCGTAGAAGGCGGAAGAACCGAGGTCGTTGAGAATAATGGCGGAGGCCCGCCAGTAGGAGATGAAGGTGAGCATTACCGAGGTCGCTACGACAATGCGGACCCGGTTCGAGCCGAGCGGTGAGTTGGAGGTTGACGACATGCAGCGGGGGCCCTAGTGGCTGTTTTCGTCCTCTCTCTCCAATAGGGTTTCTACGTCTTCGAAGCCCGTCAGCAGCAACACAATCGCCGACCCGGCCCATCCGGCGACGAACATGAATTCCAATGCTCGCACAAGCACGGTGACGAGAGTCAATGGCATACGCAATCTATGGTATTTGAAACGAGGATGGTTTGACCAATCTAAAAATGGGACGCAACGATCCACAATTCGAATACGCCTCATGGTGAGTGCGCAGCGTGGCCGCAACTTATGTAACCGACTTTGCTATGCTGGCATGTGCGACGAATCCACTTCAGTGCTTGGCTCTTGGTTCTGCTGTCGGCCGGACTGCAGATCGTTATTTTTCCCCTGCTTAGTTTTTACTGGCTCTCGTGGATCGCGGTGTCGCCGCTGATCGTTGCGATCTTGCGGGCGCGGGCGCCGGAGACGTTGCAACTGCATCTCGACGGGCCTCGCCAAGGGCGCCGGCTACCGGCCTCGCCATGGCAGGGATTCGTGCTGGGTTACGCGTGCGGGATTCTCTTTGTTGCAGGATCGTGCTATTGGATCTTCGAAACCTTACGCCGCTATGGCGGAATGCCGATACCGGCGGCGGCGCTGGCGATGTTTTTGTACTGCATGTACGTCGGAGTCTTTCACGGGATCTTCGG
>JBKQNU010000040.1:0-61814 GCA_052145815.1 Occallatibacter sp. | reverse complement strand
AAACGCCCTTCTCGCCAATGATCCTTGATGGAGACACGCCGGCTTGCTGTTATCGATGCGCCGTCAGAAGCAGCAGTCGTCAGGGTTAGAAAACATCTGACTTTATGTCCCTGAGTTCACTCAATGCTTCTTCCACATTGCAAAGGCCTTTTGCATGCGGGGATCGGTAAAGAGTTTCATGCAAAGCTCGCGCTCGACGGGGCCGGCCACTACACAGTGCATGTCGGTGCGGCGGGCTACCTCTTTGGCCGGGATCGTAATCTTTGAAACGAACTGGCCCGCATCGGCAATGGTGGCGCCGAAGACCAGCCGGTCGAGGCCCGACCAGAGAGCGCAGGCCATGCACATCGCGCACGGCTCGCAGGTCGTATAGAGGGTGTAGCCCTTGAGTGATCCCGAGCCCAGCTTGGCGCAAGCGAGTCGAATGGTCAGGGTTTCAGCATGGGCGCTGGGATCGTGGTCGGGGCCGACGCGATTGACGGCGCGCATCAGCCGCTCGCCGGTAGCCGTGCTGACAATGTCTGCGCCGAAGGCCATGGGATGATCGGTGTTCAGCGTCTCCGCAGTGAAGGCAGCGACGGATCGCATACGCTCGCGGTCAGTTGCGCTCACGTCCTCCGCAGCGGACGCGTGTGCGGCCAGAACCCCTGTGCTGAGGGACACCGCGCCTGCCTGCAGCAGAAAACTCCGCCGATTTACATTGATGCTCTTCTCGATAGGGGGCATGTGGAAATCATACAGCTCGTTCCGATGCGACAGGGGTGTTGCATCCTCCGGCGAGTTCAAGCCGGCACACTTCGAGTGATAATCTCCAATCGTTCATCCTGAGAAACGCCCTTGCGGCAACTTTGGCCCTGACGCCCCCTTGGCGGCGGGTCGAATTCGGCCGGCCGGCAGCCCCGGAAGCGCTCTGGAAGAGCACCGGACGACCCGCGGACGACAAAACCCCAGGTCCGACCGCGCCTCCCACTGACGGGATGCCCGCCGAACCTGGGGTCGAGCCCTTCTCAAAACGCCCGCATTGCAGCGTAGTTACTTGGTCAGACCGTCCAGCTTTTCCTGGTATTCGATCACCTGCTTGACCGTTTCGTAGGGCGCGTTGGCGGGAACCTGGCGGCCGTTCACCACCAGAGTGGGAGTCTGGTTGACATTCAGGTCCTTGGCAAGTTGGACCGAAGCATCCACCTGGGCAATCGTCGCGGGCAACGCGGCGCAGGCTGCAATCTTGGCCGGATCAAGGCCGGCTTTGGTCACCGCGCTGTTCAACGTTAACGTTGCTCCATCAGGGCTGGCCAATCCGTCCTGGCCATCGAATACGGCAGCCGCAAAGGTGAAGAACGCGCTGCTTCCTCCCTGCTTGGCAACGCAGACGCCGAATGCGGCCGCGGGAGCAGCCTCCTTATGTTGCGGCAGCGGATAGTCCTGGTACACAATGCGGGCCTGCGGAAAATCCACTGCCAGCTTTTCCATGTTGGCTTGCGCTTCCTTGCAATGCGGGCATTGGAAGTCGGCAAACTCCACAATCTCAAGGTCCTTTGACGCGTTCCCGCGATAAGGACCATCCGCGCGTTGCTGCACCTTTGTCCGGTACCCGGTATAGGGGTGCTCCCCGAAGGGAATAACGTCGTCGCCGGCAATAATGTGATTGCCGTCCGGGAGTGTGAAGAACTGGATTGCACCCGGCTTCTGCTTGCCGGTCTTGTCGCCCACGTAAACGATAACTTTGCTCACGCCTTCGACCGGTGTCTTCTGAATGGCCGCCACTTGCCAGATGCGGTTCTGATCGTATCCCCAACTCGTCTCAAGGAACTTGTTGACGGTCTCCTTGGTGGGAGATGCGGCGGTGAAGTTTGCCGGGTCGAGCGGAGGAAATGTTGGAGCTGCTGCGGGCGCCGGAGCGGCCGGTTCCGGCGCTGGCGCAGGGGGCACATTCTGTTGGGCAGACGCCACAAAAACGGGCATGGAAAATGCAACCAGCGCGACAAGAATGAAAAGGCGGGCGCCGGCAATACGAAGGGACATACGGATCAAGCGGATTCTCCTTAAACTTTGGAAGACTATCATCTTCCAGATTACACCTGCACTTTGACGGCAATGGGGAACCTGCGCCCCGTGCCAAACGATTTGGTAGTGACTTTTAACACTGGCGCGGCCTGCTGGCGTTTGTATTCAGACCGCTCTACCAAGCGCACTACTTGTTTGACGAGGTCCAACGGAAAACCGCGCTCTTCCGCGATGCGCTCCGGCGGCTCGTACCGTTCCACGTAGGCCTCCAGGATCGGATCCAGGACCTCATACGGAGGCAGCGAGTCGGTATCCTTCTGGTCCGGTCGCAACTCCGCCGACGGCGGCTTTTCCAGAATGGCATGCGGAATCACTTCACCATCGCGGTTCAGCCAGTGGCAGACTGCATACACGCGCGTCTTTACCAGGTCCCCAATCACTGCCAGCGCCCCCACCATATCGCCGTAGAGGGTGCAATAGCCAACTGCCATCTCCGACTTGTTTCCGGTGGTCAGCACCAGTGCAGAAAACTTGTTGGAGAGCGCCATCATCAGGGTGCCGCGAATCCGCGACTGGATATTTTCCTCGGTCGTATCCGGCTTCAATCCCTCGAACAGCGGTGCTAATGCCTTGGTGTACTCCGCGAAGAGGCCGCTGATTCCAATCAGTTCAAAGCGAATGCCGAGATTGGCGGCCAGTTTGCGGCTGTCATCAATGGAACCGGCGGACGAGTAAGGGCTAGGCATTCCGATTCCCAGCACATTCTCAGCGCCCAGCGCGTCTTTGGCAATCGCCGCCACCAATGCGGAGTCGATACCACCGCTCAGCGCCACCAGAACCTTGCTGAATCCGCACTTGCGCACGTAATCGCGAGTCCCCACGACCAGTGCGCGGTAGGCAGCTTCGGTGTCATCGTCGTTTGGAGCCGGCCGAGGCGCCGTGAAGCCTGGCGATCCGACTGCTATGAATGGATCAACAACCACTAGATCTTCGGTGAACGATGCAGCCTGCGCAATCAACTCGCCGTGGGCGTCAATGGCCAGCGACGAGCCGTCGAAGATCAAGCTGTCGTCGCCGCCCACCTGGTTGCACATCAGCACCGGCACGCCGTCCCGCCGCGCAATGGCCGCCAGCATCTCGCGCCGGATGGCCCGCTTGCCGTGCCAGAACGGCGACGACGAAAGATTGATGTGAATAGCAGGATGCTGCCGCATCAGCTCTTCCATCGGATCCACCGAGTAAAGCCTGTGATGCCAAAAATTCTTGTCGTTCCACGCATCCTCGCAAATGCTGATGGCCAGCCTCAAGCCGTCCAACTCGACCACACGCTGGCCCCGCGATGGAGAAAAATAGCGCTGCTCGTCGAACACGTCGTAAAACGGCAGCAGCCGCTTGTGCTGCTCCAGCACAATCGTTCCGCCGTCCAGCAAAACCGCGGCGTTGACGGCCGGCTTGCCGCTCCCTGTTTCAGAAGGCAGAGCCACGCCAGCAACCACCGCCGTAGACAACTCCGCCGTGGCCGCGGCAAGTTCATCCACCGCGGTGCGGCAGCGGGCCAGGAAGCTGGGCTTTTCAAGGAAGTCGGCGGGAGGATAACCGCAGATCGCCAATTCGGAGAAAACGGTAAGTCGAGCGCCCTGCGCGGCAGCCCGCCGGCTCGCGGCAACGATCTTTTCAAGATTTCCGCTGAAATCTCCAACTGTGGGATCGATCTGTGCCAGTGCGATCTTCACACTCCTAGTTTAATCCCAATGGCCAAATGTGCTGATCCACGCAGAGGAGGCGGCTGGGAGAGTTCGCAACTGTTACCGCTCTCAAACCTGAGAAAACCGCCGGCGGCCCTCTGGGGCCGCGCCGCAGCAATCAAGATGATCGGGCGCGTCTGTCTAAGCGATGGCGGCTATGCCGTGTTTGGCGGCGAGCGTGAGCAGTTTAGCCGCAGGCCCTCGCGGTTGTTTTTCGCCACGTTCCCATTTGCTGACGATCCCGGTGGTTACATTCAGATGCGCTGCGAAGACTGCCTGGCTCACAGCCGCTCTTGCCCGGATACGGCGAATAGCTGCCGGAGATAATTTCATCACCGGGGTAAGACATGCTCGATCGAATTCACGCATGGTTTTGCTGTCGATAGCGCCGACCTGGTGAAGGTCAGACATGCTTTCGTGTAGTGCTGCGAATGCCTCGCTCTTGTAGGCCTTTGCCATTTCCCGCTCCCTTCCTCGATGGAGCAATCTCAAAGAGAGCTTTCTCCTTCACGATTGCCGTAATCTCTGCATCGGTGTAGCCCAGATAAATCCTTGCGGCCTTCCGGTATCCCTTTAGTTCATCAGGTTTGATATTTGCCAGATCCTTCTTTTCGAAACCGAACATCAAGACTGCGCGTTGCCCGATTTTCATGGCGATCAACGCTCTCGCGCCTCCGCTCGAGCCTTCTCCCTCCCGCGCCAGGCGAAATTTGAAAACACCGCCTCCGAGATCCGCATCGCAAGGCCCGCGCACAGTGTCCAAAATCTCGTCATTGCCAATGCCAAATCGGCGAGCAAAACGCATGAACGGCTTTGATGCAAAAACCCGAAAAGTACAGGGAGGAGCCGCCGTCACCCAGACAGTATAGCACTTAGAACTATAGATGACGAAAATCAAATTCCGGCGAAGGATCGTCGCATGACTACCGTATGAACTCTGGCAGCTGTATGTGGAAGAATCAGGTGGGGCGCGATTCGCCGGTCCCAGGCTGGGTGAGGGTCTATTCCGGAATTGACACACGCCTGGGCGGCTCGCCACGCTTCGGATCGAGATAGCTCTTATGACCCCGTGCCCGCCAGCACCACGCCGATGGTGCGGACCAGGATTTTCAGGTCCAGCCAGGTGCTCCAGTTATCCACGTAGATCGTATCCAGCGAGATGTAGCTATCGAACGACGGGTCCTGGCGTGCCTGCACCTGCCACAGTCCGGTGATGCCCGGCATCATGTCCAGCCTGCGCAGGTGGCAGAGTTTGTACTCACTCACCTCGCTGGCCAACGGCGGTCTGGGGCCTACGACGCTCATGTCGCCGCGCAACACATTCAACAACTGCGGTAACTCATCGATCGAATACTTGCGCAGCAACCGGCCAAGCCTTGTGATGCGTGGGTCGTTGGCGATCTTGAACAACACCCCGTCGCGCTCGTTCATGTGCATCACCTCAGCGCGCCTCTTCTCGGCGTCGCGCACCATGGTGCGGAACTTGATGCAGCGGAACACGCGCCCCTTTTTGCCCAGCCGCTCGGAGGAATACAAAACCGGTCCGCGTGAGTCCAGCTTTACGGCCAGTGCAATGATCAGCAGTAGCGGAGAAAGCAGAACAAGCATCGCGCTTGCCAGCACCATGTCCATGCCGCGCTTGAGAATAAGGCCAATCTCCGGTACCCGTCCGCTATGCAGAGGGATGGTTGGAAACTGCCCAATGTATTCGACGGGTGAGTTCCATGCCACCCCGTCGTATATGTCGGGAACCACGCGCAGATCCACGCCGCTGACCTTGGCTTGCTCCAGCACTCCCTGAACAATGCCGCGCTCGCATGGCGTGGTAAAGAATATCTCCTCTACAAAATGCCTGCGCGCGCTTTCGAACATGGTGTCCAGGGTGCCCACCACGTCTCCGCAACTGGACGCAAAGCGCGAATTGGCGCCGGGAAAATCAATGAATCCCTTGAACGTATAGCCCAGGTGCCGGATGCTCTCGATATGATGGCGCAGAGCATGCGCTTCCGGCCCGGTTCCGACGATCAATACGTTGCGCGTGTCCACGCCGCGTTCGAACTGGCGGTAGATCAGCATGCGAAAGATCAGCCGCCGGACGCTTAGCAACACCGTCACCAGTCCGATGGTCATCAGCACCACGGTGCGCGAAATGTCCTCGGCGTGAATCAGGTAGATCGTGCCGGTAAGCAGAAGTCCTGAAAAAACGCAGGCTTGCACGCTCAGCCGCTGCTCATGCAGGAAACTTGTCAGCCGGATAGGTGTGTATAGATGCAATCGCCGGCTGGTGACGATCAGCGCGATTGCAAATCCGCACAAAAGCGCCAGCAGAATGCTTACGGAGCGGCCGTAAATCATTGTGCCACGCCAGAATCCGTTGGTTTCGCCCGCCGGACTGGGATCGAACTTGTAGAGGATGGCAACGGCCGCGGAAAACACCACCGTGATCACATCCACAATGATCCAGAATCTGATTTTGCTCGATGCGATGCGCAGAGCGCTCTCAGCCGGCCTCTCCCGCCTGCCAGAAGTCGCAGATACCGAAATCCGATGCCAAAACTCAGATGTCGCCATTTCCTTCCGCAGGGCTCCGAGGTTCAATGATCGCGGGAAGCTGCAAACTCGCATCCCACAAGGAAATAACGATCCGGCCCAAGTTTTGAGGACTTATGCCTTAGCATTCCTGGTAAGTGCCCGGGTTGCGTGCCTCAAGCGAGCACTCGACTGTGTTGAAAGGCACGTTCTCAGACCGTTTCGCAGTCCTATGCTGTTCCAGCAGCGATGTTTTCACGCCCGAGAATCTAAGCATAGCCGGTGGGCGCAGGCGAATGGCAAGAGAATTCTCCCCGGGGGAGGTTACTGCGTGATAATCAAATCAACCCGAAGGTAACACATAGGCATCCAGGGCCAGGAATTGCCGGATGTTCGGCTCGCTCGATTCCAGAAATCCCTTCAGAGGCCCAAAGTAGCTGGCGCGTCCCTGATCGAGAAAAAGAACCTCGTCGGCGAGCTTTTGGGCAAAGCGCATGTCATGCGTAACCACAATGCTGGTGAACCCCAGTTGCCTTTTGAGGCGCTGGATCAGGTCTCCCAGCAGCCGGGCAATAATGGGGTCGACCATGGTGGTGGGCTCATCGTAGAGCACCACCTCGGGCTGCGCCGCCAGCGCCCTGGCAATCGACACCGCACGCTTGCGGCCGGTCGACAGGCTGGCCGGAAATGCGTCCGCCACGTCTTCGGCGCCAACCATGCGTATCAGCCGCTCGACAATTTCGATGATCTGGTCCTCGGCCAGGCCGCCACGCTCACGCAAAGGGAAAGCAACATTCTCCCGCACGCTCAGCGAGTCAAAAAGCGCGCCATTTTGGAAGACCATGGTCACCTTTTTGCGTACCGCCTGCATTTCCTCTTCGGTGAAGCCGTTAATCTCTTCGCCATCCACGCGAATGGAGCCCACCTGCGGTTTGAGAAATCCCATCAGGATGCGCAAGGCGACCGATTTCCCCACGCCGCTTCGGCCCAGGATGCACAGCGTTTCTCCGCGCTTCACCGTAAAGCTCACGTTGTCCAGGATTTTCCGGTCGCTCAGCCAGATGGAGACATGGCTGAAGGAGATGAACGGCCCCGCAGCATCGTCAGCGGATTGCGCGCTCAAGTCCTGTCCCACTTGAGAGAGCCCAGCCAACGACTCCGCAATTTCGGGAGACCTGGTCTCGGAGAGTTCCGGATTGGGTGCGGAATCAGCCATGTACGTATCTTCAGCTTACGCGATCTGCGCTTCGAGAATGAACCTCAGCCCGGCGCAGGTCTTCGGCCGTATTAAAATTGAGGAACCACCGAGTTGCGTGCAGGCCTCGCGGATGGGAGATTTGGCCGCACTGAACGAGCGATTCAACCGGTATGGCTGTTACTGTTTCTCCCCGGCTCGACGCGGCAGCCTGAAATGCGGAGTAGCAGCCTCCCCGCCCGGATTCCAATTCCCTTTGCAGTACGGGTAGAACCGCCCGATCGAGCACCGCAGGAAAGCTCTGGACAAACCCATTCACTCGAGCGACCGTGATTGCGTTCCCGGTAATCCTGGCATGACCAAGCAAAGAGCCAAGCAGCGAAGCGGGCAGAAGCGGCAGGTCTACTGGAATGAAAACCGCCCATAGCGCCGATGCCGAAGCCAGTGCTGCGCAAATGCCGCTCAATGGACCCAGGCCAAATTGCTTGTCTTCGACCAGGGGCGCAAAGGCTGAAAGTGCGGGCTGGCCACCGGCCAACGATGCTTCGAGGCCTGCTTCGCGGAGAATTCCAAGCGCATGAGCCACCAGCGGTTGCCCTTTCAGAAGAATCAGGGCCTTGTCGGCCCCCATGCGGCTGGATCGGCCGCCGGCTAGAACGAATCCAACGGCGTCTGGCCGGACAGCGGCGGTTGAGGATTCTGAATTTCCTTCTCTCAAGATCAAAGGTCGTTCCAGCGAGCGCTCCCCCGCAGCCTAAGCTGCGATGCCGAACGGCGCAATAGGGGGAATCTTTTTGCGCCTTGCCTGCGCAAATTCATACGACGATTGCATGTCGAACCAGAAGCTGGGATGCGTTCCCAACGCCGCCGACAAGCGCAGCGACATCTCCGCCGAGATGCCCGCGCGGCAATTGAGAATCCTGGAAAGCGTCACGCGCGATACGTGAAGATGCTTGGCAACGTGCGTGATGTTCATTCCTTCCAGGTATTCCTGAAGCACCTTGCCTGGATGCGCCGGGTTGTACATTTCTGTGGGCATATCGTCTCCTTAGTGGTAATCCCGGTAGTCGAGCAGAATGGCGTCGTCGCCCTCAAAGGCAAAGGTCAGGCGATAGTTGCCGTTGACCCGGATCGACCAATGCCGTTCCTCTCCTTGCAGCCGATGCAACCCCCACGACAGCGGAGTTGCCATATCGGACGGCTTTCTTGCTTCGTTGAGCGCGGTCAACTGCACTCTCAACTTCTGCGCATGGTGCGGTTGAATTCCGGCCTTGCTGTCGGTCTTGTAGAACTTCTCAAGCCCGGCATGGCGGAACGACTTGATCATTCATTAAGTATAACGTTACGGTTTACGGTGGTCAAGATCATTCGGGCTCTCGGCTCCCGCGTTTGAAAATCCGGAGATGATTGCCCACCGGCTCAAATTGCAACCGGAGACGAGGTTTCTGGACATTGCGCTGGGATGCCGCAATCAATTTGTTAAAACCCAGAGCGCATCGCTCATTGGTCATAATTTGTGTACTCCTGCGCGCCTAAGGTCGCCGAAAATCACAATGGAATACTCTTTCTGAACTCTTACAGCGAACACGCAAGAAAACTGCGGAAAACTCCTATTTTGTTCCGCATTCGACCTACAGGGCGGGGTGCCGCAGGTCTCGATTTGTGGAGACCTGGGACTCCGTCCTACTGGCCAACTTCCTCCAGGAAACGAATCAGCGACTGGATCCCCAGTTCGAAGTTCTTCAAATGGAACTTCTCGTTGGGCGCGTGGATATTATCGTCGGGCAGGCCAAATCCCATCATCACGCTGGGCAGGCCCAGGTGACGAGCGAAGTCGCCTACAATTGGAATCGACCCCCCGGAGCGGATGAACACCGTATCCTTGCCCCACACTTCGTGCAGCGCCTTCGTTGCCGCCTGGATGTACGGATTGTCCACCGGGATCAGGCAAGGATCGCCGGAATGAATCAGCCGCACCTCCACATCCACACCGGCGGGCACGATCTTTTCAACATAGGCTTTGTAAAGCGCAAAGGCCTTGGCCGGGGTCATATCCGGAACCAGCCTCATAGACACCTTGGCCAGCGCCTTGGCCGGAATCACAGTCTTCGCGCCGGCTCCCGTAAAGCCGCCGGGAATGCCATGCACATCCAGCGTCGGCCGTGCCCAGGTGCGTTCCAATACGCTGTAACCGGCCTCGCCCACCAGTTGCCGCGAACCCACTTCTTTGATCCGGTATTCCTCCTCGTCAAAAGGCAGGCTCTTCCATGCAGCCAGTTCTTCCGGGCTGGGAGGAACCACGTCGTCGTAGAAGCCGGGAATCAGAATGTGCCCATTCTCGTCTTTCAATTTGGCCAAGATCTGCGCCAGCGCGAAGAACGGGTTGGGAGCCACCCCGCCATACATGCCGGAGTGCAGGTCGGTCTTTGCGCCGCGCACTTCAAGCTCCGTGTAGATCATGCCGCGCAGGCCTACACACAACGTCGGCAGTCCCGGCGCAAAAAGCTCGGTGTCTGAGACGAGCGCAAAGTCCGCCTTCAGTTCGGCAGGCTTTGAAGCAACATAGCTTGCAATTCCCTCCCCGCCAACCTCTTCTTCGCCCTCCAGCAGCATGCGCACATTCAGCGGCATCCCGCCCTCGCTGGCCAGCAAGCTCTCCAGCGCCTTCATCTGGGCAATCACCTGCCCCTTGTCATCTACCGCTCCCCGCGCGTAGAGATTGCCGTTGCGCTCGGTGGGCTCAAAGGGCGGAGAAAGCCACTCGTCCAGCGGATCGGGCGGCTGCACATCGTAGTGCCCGTACATCAGCACGGTCGGCTTCCACCCCGCGGACGAAGACCTGTCCGTGGGGGCCCCGGGCTTGCCCGCCGCATGCAGCCAGTCGGCATACACCAGCGGATGCCCCTTGGTCTCGATCAGCCGAACATTCTCCATGCCGATCTTCCCCAGGTCCGCAGCCAGCACCTCTGCGGCGAAGTGGCAGTCCCCCGCGTGCTCCGGCAGAGTGGACACGGATGGAATGCGCAGCAGCGCCTTCAACTCATCGAGAAATCGCGGATAATTCGCGCGCGCATACGTTACAGCAGACGAAGACATTGAATTGCTCCCTTGTTTGAACGAATCGACCAAAGGAAAGTATAGGCTGCCCGGACGAGGCAGCGCTCTCTGTGCGATAAGCTTTTCTAGTAGCGTGGCACAGCCGGATCGACCTCCGCCGCCCAGGCGTCGATCCCGCCGGCAAGCGACTGAGCCTGCTCGAATCCCTGATTGCGCAGCCAGACCGCCACATTCATCGACCGCATGCCGTGATGGCAGATGACCACGATGCGCTCGTCCGGGTCCAGTTCCTGGTGCGCCCGAGCCGGCACGTCGCCCATCGGCATCAGCACGCTATCGGCGATGTGCGCAGTCTCAAACTCCCAAGGCTCGCGCACATCGATCAGCCTGGCTTTGCCGGCCTTCAGGAGTGCGGCCGCTTCGGAATTGGAGATCTCATAATCCAGCATGAATTCCAGTGTAGAACGCCTTTTACCTCATAACGGCTGGGTACGCCACCGGAGACCCTCCGGGTCCCGCGTTCTTGATTCTGTGACCAGCGCGGGACACGTCGAACGCAGTCACGGTGCTCTTTGAGAATGGCGCGGGGCAACAAAGTATCCTTGGAAGAGATGCCCCCGATTCTCAACGCACAATCCGTGACCAAGCAGTTCGGCGCTACGCCGCTGTTCAAGAACATCTCCCTCACTGTTGAGGACGGCGACCGCATCGGGCTCATCGGTCCCAACGGCGCGGGTAAATCCACGTTGCTTGCCGTGCTGGCCGGGCAGGTTGAGCCTGACTCCGGCGAACTTGCCGTGCGCAAGCGCGCCCGCGCCGCTTATGTTCCCCAGGATTCCCGGTTCGCTCCCGGCCTGAGCATCCGCCAGGTACTTGAGCAGGCCCTTGCTGTTGCCCATGTGAACGAAGCTGAACGCGAGGGCCGTTTGCGCGAATTGACCGGCCGCGCCGGCTTTGCTGACCTCGACGCGGAAGCTGCTTCCCTTTCCGGCGGATGGCGCAAGCGCCTGGCGATTACCGAAGCCATGGTCATCGAGCCGGAAGTGATGCTTCTCGATGAGCCCACCAATCACCTTGACCTGGCCGGCATCGAGTGGTTGGAGGAGCTGCTGCGCTCGTCCTCCTTCGCCGCCGTCACCGTCAGCCACGACCGCTATTTCCTCGAGGCCACATCCAGCCAGATCGTCGAGCTGAATCGCGTCTTTGCCGACGGCCTGTTCCGCGTCAAGGGGACTTTCAGCAGGTTTCTGGAAGAAAAGCAGGCGTATCTCGAATCGCAAAGCCGCCAGCAGGAAAGCCTTCGCAACCGCGTCCGCACGGAAATCGAATGGCTCAGGCGCGGTCCAAAGGCGCGCACTACAAAGTCCAAGGCACGCATCGACACCGCCAATGAGATGATCGGTCAGCTGAAGGCCATGGACTCCCGGACCACCGTCAACACCGCCGGTATCGACTTCGACGCCAGCCAGCGCAAGACCAAGCGGTTGGTCGAGTTCGATAATGTGGCGCTCGCCGTTCCCACTTCCGAAGAGTCCACGACCGAAAGCGAAAGGAGCCCACGGCTCCTTTTCTCCGGCCTCAACTTCGTTCTCACCGCCGGCATGAAGGTGGGCCTGGTTGGGCCGAACGGCAGCGGCAAAACGACACTTCTGCGGCTGCTGCGCGGCGAGATCGAGCCGGCTAAGGGAACCATCAAGCGGGCCGAGGCTTTGCGCATGGTCTACTTCAGCCAGATGCGCGAACTGGACGAAGACCTGACCCTCCGCCGCGCACTCGCGCCGGAAAGCGACGGGGTCATCTACCAGGGACGGACGGTGCATGTGGCAAGCTGGGCGACGCGGTTTCTGTTCACTGGAGAACAGCTCAACCAGCCAGTGCGCAATCTCTCCGGCGGCGAAAGGGCGCGGGTACTGATTGCCAAGCTGATGCTCGAACCGGCGGACGTGCTGCTGCTCGACGAGCCCACCAACGATCTGGACATTCCCACCCTTGAAATCCTGGAAGAGAACCTGCTCGACTTTCCCGGTGCGCTGGTACTGGTGACGCATGATCGCTATCTGCTCAACCGCGTCTCCTCAACAGTGCTTGGATTAGACGGCCGCGGCCACACCGGCCGCTTTGCCGACTACGCGCAGTGGGAAGACTGGCTCGAAGAGCAGGACGCGGAGGAGAAAAGCGGCCAGGAATCAAATCCCAAGCAATCGAATAAGGATCAGCAGCGCAAAACAGCCCGCCGCGCCGATGGCTCAACCCCTGCGCAGCAAACCGGGGCAAACTCCGCTAACCCCGCGAACTCCGCTCGAAAAAAGCTCTCTTATCTCGAAGCCCGTGAGTTCGCCACCATCGAACATCGGGTGGAGCAATCTGACGCCCGCCTGGCCGCAGCGCGGGATCGCGTCGAGCACCCTGATGTCGCCACCAACGCCGCAGCCCTCCAGGAGGCGCTCAAAGAACTCGACGCCGCCCAGCATGAGAACGACGCCCTCTACGCCCGCTGGGCCGAGTTGACCGAAAAAGCCGGTTAGCCGAACCTCAGAGGCGGTTAGCCGCAGCAAGCCGCAACACTCGCAACACTCGCAACACTCGCAACACTCGCAACACTGCGAAATGATAACGCTATCAGCTATAATTCGCTCCGCGAAAGGTCAGGTCATCAACATGCGGATGAAAACCATGCGGATAGCTGCGGCATTTTTGGCTCTTGTTTTTGGATATGCGCGTGCCCCGCTGACGGCGCAGACGGCGACATCGAACGCGGTCCCAGTCAACCCTCACGCAACGCCGGAAGCGCGCGCGCTGCTCGCGTATCTCTATTCCATCTCCGGCCAGGCTTTCATCACAGGCCAGCATAACTATCCCAACACCGCCTCGCACTATACCGACCTGGCTTACGATTTGACCGGCATGTATCCGGGTCTCTTCGGGCAGGATTTCGGCTTCTCCGCCGGCGACGACAAGGACTCTGTCCTCTCCCGCCCGGCCATGATCGAGGAGGCCGAGCGGCAGTGGCGCAATGGCGCGGTGATCGCCTTCACCTGGCACGAGGTCCGCCCCACCGACGACGAGCCTGTCACATTTCACGACAGCGTGCAGGGCCACCTGACAGATTACGAGTGGCAGCAGCTCCTCACTCCCGGTTCGCCGCTCTACAACCGCTGGTGCGCGCAGGTCGACGTGGTCGCCGGATACCTGCGCCAGCTTCGCGATGCGCATGTCCCCGTCTTGTTCCGCGCTTATCACGAGATGAACGGCAACTGGTTCTGGTTTGGCGGGAGGCCGGGCAAAGATGGCTCCGCGGCGCTCTACCGGCAAATTTACGACCGCTTTGTGAACGTCCATCATCTCGACAACCTGGTGTGGGTCTGGAATGTGAATGCCCCCGGAGGCAGCGCCGGTCCCATCGCCGATTATTATCCGGGCGCGCAATTCGCCGACGTGGTCACCATGGACATCTACGGCGAGTTCAAGCAGGACTACTACGACAGCATGGTCGCCCTCGCGGCCGGAAAGCCCATCGCCCTGGCCGAGGTAGGCGGGCTCCCTTCGCCGGGGACGCTGGCGCAGCAGCCCCTCTGGACCTACTTCATGACCTGGAGCGAGTTCATCCAACGCGGAAACACGCTGGAGCAGGCCAATGCGGTCTTCCACTCGCCCCGCGCGCTCAATCGCGACGATCCACGGCTAGCCGGCCCTATGGCGGTCATTCGCAATGCAACCGCAGCCCGCACGGCCGGCAAGCCTGACGCCGATCCAGTAACGCCCGGCGCAACGGCGGAGGCGCGCGAGTTGCTCGCTCGGCTGATTGCTGCTCCCGGTCAGGCCGTTCTCAGCGGACAGCTCAACGATCCCGCGTCTCCCGGCGCCGCAACCGCTGCCGTGGCGCAGACCGCTGGGAAAACGCCCGCCATTTTTGGCACTGAACTCGCCGATGGGCAAGCCGGACTAAGCGCAGCGGAGATCCGCAAAGCCATCGTCGAGCAGGCTATTCACGCGCACAAGGGCCAGGCAATTGTGAGCCTGAGGTGGCGTCCGGCGCGGCCCACAGACGACGCTCCGGCCAACGCGAAGGGCGGCTTGACGGACTTCGAGTGGAGCGAGCTGATTACCCCCGGCACCGCGCTCAACGCGCGATGGATTGCCCAGGCTGACACAGCCGCCGAGTCGCTGCGGGCGTTGCAGAAGGCAGGCGTAGCGGTGCTGTGGAATCCATATCCCGAATCGAACGGCAAGAACTACTGGTGGGCTGGGCGCAAAGGCATTCACGGCTCAGCTGAGCTCTATCGCATGTTGTTTGACCGCCTGGTGAACCACGACGGGCTGCACAATCTGTTGTGGGTGTGGCAACCGGCTGCGCCCAGTTTCAATGCGGGCGATACGGGGCCTTTCAGCGACTACTTTCCGGGGCTTCTCGACATGGATGCGCTTGAGGTCAGCGTGCGCAATGAGAATGAACGCTTCGGGATCGATCGAATGCTGGCGGAGTTTGGGGTGGGCAAGCCGATTGGCGTGGAGTTCACCGGCAATCCACCGGCGCCGGATGCAGTAACAGGGCGGGCCAGTTGGGCATGGTTCTTGGTGGATGCGCCGGCCTCCTCCGATGCTGCAAGGGACGCGGCCTTGCGCACGCTTTATGCCGATCCGCATATTGCGTCCTTGCCCGCGCAATAAGGTGCCGGCGGATTGTAGACACGACAGTCAGAGTAAAAAAGAAGAAGCAGCTCCTTCGACTCCGGTCGCCGCGGCGACCTTCGCTCTGGATGACAGTCTGTTACTGATTAATGAGACCTGAGGAGTGAGCGCTATCGCTCGCCCCAGCTCAACTTGCTGCGCAGTGCTTCGAAGAAACTCCCCTCACTGAGCCGCACCAGGTTGACAGTGTGGCTCGACCGGTGGCAGCGAATCTCATCGCCGCGCACGAGTTCCACTGCCTGCTGGCCATCGACGGTCAGCAATGCGCTATTTGGGACTCCAGTAACACGCACCGTCAAAGACGCGTCGCCGCGCACCACAATGGGCCGCAGCGTCAACAGGTGCGGACAGATCGGCGTTACCACCAGCGCATCGACGTCCGGGGTAAGAATAGGGCCGTTGGCGGCCAGCGTGTAGGCCGTAGACCCTGTCGGTGTAGAGACGATGACCCCGTCAGCGCGGAAGTCGGCGACCATCTTGCCGTCCAGCTCGACGGTGAATTCGCCCATGCGCGCAATATCGCCCTTGGAGACAACAACGTCGTTGAGCGCTTCGTAGCTCGAGCGGACTGCGCCCTGGCGCCAAAGTTCGGCGTGCAGCATGGCCCGGCCGTCCACCTGGTAGCAATCCTTGCACCAGCCGTCCAGCGTCTGGTAAAGGTCGGCCAGGCGCACTTCGGTCAGGAAGCCAAGGGAGCCCAGGTTGACGCTCAGAATGGGCGTCCCCGTTGCCGCGAAGATACGCGCCACCGAGAGCAGCGTGCCGTCGCCGCCCAAAACGATTACCAGCCCCGGCGCGCACGCAGGCAATTCGGCGCGCGGCACCATGGCAGCAGCCGAGGTGTACTTTCCCGCCTCTTCGTCCAGCAGCGGCTCATAGCCGCGCTCGCGCAGCCAGGCGATCAGCTCCGGCAGAAGCCGTGTGAGCTCCTCTTTCTGCGGCTTGCAGACAATTGCGACACGAATCATGCAATCCCAGTGTACCGACTCACGGCGAATTTCGGGTTTAGGTCTCTAATTCGCTTGGATACCCTACCCCCGTATTGTTTGGGGGAGGGGGGGTGGGTTTGATTCATTCGTTTTTCGTTGGGACCAACAGCTTTATTTCCACGCTAGCAGCTTGGAAGAAATAATCTGCAAAAATTGCAGTGCGTTTAACCTGGTGGCTGCCGCCGCGCGTAGAGCAGGAATTCCTTATTCCCTTCCATGCCCGTGATCGGCGACGGGATGGTTTCGACGACATGCCAACCCAGCGACCGGACGCAGTCGGCTACGCGGTCGATTGCCAACTGGTGCGCCTCGGGATCGCGCACAATCCCTCCCTTGCCCACGTGGCCACGTCCCGCCTCAAATTGCGGCTTCACCAGGATCACCGTCTCGCGCAGCCCAGGCGCGGCTGCCGATACCGGCGGAAGCACCAGCGTGGCCGAGATGAACGACACATCCATCACCAGCAACGTCAACTCGGGTGAACCAGGCACAGCAGCAAGCGCGCCGCCTTCAAGATGCCGGGCATTGGTTCGCTCCACCAGCCGCACCCGCGAGTCGTTGCGCAGCTTCATTGCAATCTGGCCAAAGCCGGTGTCGACTGCCGTTACGTGCGCCGCACCGTGTTGCAGCAGGCAATCTGTAAACCCGCCCGTCGAAGCGCCCACGTCCAGGCAGGCTCTGCCCTGGACAGCGATCTGCCAATGAACCAGCGCCGCCTCCAGCTTCAGCCCTCCGCGGCTTACGTAGGGCTGTTCCTCGCCCAGGAGCCGGACGGGCGCATCCTCAGGGACAGAGGTTCCTGGCTTGTCCACTTTCTGCTCACGGACTAGAACGCGGCCAGCCAGAATCAGCGCACGCGCACGCTCGCGGCTCGGCACCAGGCCCTGCTCGACGAGCAGCAGATCCACGCGCATTTTCTTCGCAACGGGCTTCTTGTCCAAGCACAGTCCTCAACCCGTCGGCCTTCGTTTCAATGCGGCTGTTAGAGAGGCCACTCCCCATGCTCCAGGATCGCAGCGTGCATTGCATCGGGGGCAAGGTCAAGCTCACCCGGCCAGGTTACAGCTCCGTATTCAAGCCTGACCTGCGCAAACAAGGATGGGTCGCGGAGAGCGGCAAAAACTCCAGCCTGCGGCGATTGCACCATACGAGACATATCAACCGTTCCAGTCAGACAATCCGCAAACACAACTTTCAGTCGAAACCCCGGGAGGGCTTCGACCCTCGTCACGCGCCAGGGAGACTTGGGCGCGATCTCGTCAACTAGACCAACGGGCGAATCTTCATTGGTATCTGATTCTGAACGCATAGTTCCCAGTCCCTCATCAGTTCGTCGCGATGCAGTTGAGCCCACTCCAGCACGAGTGCCATAGCGCGGCCAGGTAACCCACCGCCAATGACTTCAAACGTCTGGATGTCGATCAATGCCTCGAATTCAGCATACAACGCGTGAAAGTGCGGTGGTGGATGATCGCCGAAGTACATCTGGATCAAAATGCCGTAGAACCTGCTGATGGTTGGCATTCTCGTCTCTTTCACACTCCTCGATGTTCACAAACAGAGTTGTATCTGTCAATTCACCCATGAGTCAGGAGATCCGCCTTGTGCGAACCAACACCGCTAGGTTAATTTGGCTCTTGGCAATGCTACCAATTCAGCCCGAACCGCAGCCTTCCAATCCGGGACCTCCCCCGCTTCGTACTATTGTTGAAGATGGACACCCGGCCCAAGGCGAAAAGGTTGAGACCATGGACGACGAAGCCCTGCTGGCCGCAGTGGCCGAAGGAAACCAGGAAGCCATGGCAGCGGTCTATGACCGCTACTCGAAGATCGTCTATTGCATTGCCCTGCGTGTGCTGCGCGAGCCGTCTTTGGCGGAGGACGTGATGCAGGAAGTCCTTCTCCAGGTGTGGAAGCGCCCGCAAAGCTTTGTGGCGCAGCGCGGCAACCTGGCCGCATGGTTGAGCGTGGTGGCGCGCAATCGCGCCATCGACGTGCTGCGCAAGCGTTCTCCGCTCGAACCGCTCGGCGATATGCCGCTGCCCGATCCCCGCGACATGGCTCTCGAAAGCGAGCAAAGCTGGCTCATCGACAAGGTGCGCGGCGTGCTCGATACTCTGCCCGAGGAACAACAGGCGCCGCTCGAGCTGGCCTATTTTCAAGGCCTGAGCCACACCGAAATAGCCGAGCGAACAGGCTCCCCGCTTGGCACTATCAAAACCCGCATCCGCGCCGGGCTGACGTCGATAAGAAAGGCGATGACCGCATGAACGACAGAATGCACATTGCCGATACCGACCTGACGCTCTACGCGACGGGCGCGCTGCCGCCGGCCGAAATGCGAACCATGGAAGCGCACCTGTCCGTGTGTGCGCGCTGCAAGGAAGAACTGCGCCAGAATACGCTGGCCCTGGCCGCCTACGCTCAGACCACTCCGGAAGTCACGCCTCCCGCGGGCGCCAGGGATCGCTTTCTCGCCCGCCTCGCGCAAACTCCGCAAACTGCGAGTCAGCCTGCCGAGCCCTCCGCCGTGACGTTGTCGCCCCAAAAGCCCTCGTTCTGGAAATCGATCTTCGCGAGAGGCTGGTCGCCGGTGATTGCCGGCGCACTCGCTGTCGCTCTTCTGGCTGTGGGCTACGACGATTTGCGCAAACGCGCCGAGATCGGCCCACTCATGCACCGAGCCCGAAAGGGCGCCATCGACTCCGAACAGCTCTCGCAGCTGATCGAATTGCTGACCTCGCCGCAGGAGAAGAGAGTAGCCCTGCATCCCGGCCCGGTTCCCGCGCCTCCGCCGGAAGGGCGAGTCCTTTACGCCGCGCGCACCGGAAAACTGCTGCTCACCGCGTCGAACCTGCATCCGCTACCTGCCGGCAAGACCTACGAACTGTGGATCCTGCAACCAGGAGGCAAAGCGCCTCTTCCCGCGGGAACCTTCGAGCCCGACAACTCCGGAGACGCAACCTTGATTCTGGCCAATGAGCCTGCCGGCCTGGCTGTTGCAGGGTTTGGCGTGACGATTGAAAATGCCGGCGGATCAGCTACGCCCACGCTGCCCATCGTTCTCTCCGGATTGTAGAGAATCGCTCTCCAAACCAAAACAGCGAGGGGTCATTCCGCATCCACGGAATGACCCCTTTTCCAGCTCACCGATCGGCTCCTTGCGGCCTGCCTACGGCAGTGTTCTGCAACCCGCAAGCGTCGCGGAATAGGCAGCGCCGGGCAGGAAGCACGGCTGCCCAAAGCCAGGTCTGCGGCTCACCGAGCTGGTGTTCCCGCCCGATCCGGCCGTTGTTGTCACACGTACGTCCACCAGGTTCCCTTCCACCAGCACGACAGTATCCACAATGTCCAGATCGGTACGCAGGATGGTCAGGTAGGGGCTGTCCGGCGAAGCCACATACACCTTGCCGTATTGCGAATTCTGGGTCGAAACCACGGTGCGCGGGTGACCGGTCACAGGCAGAGTCTTTTCCACTGTATGGCTGCTCAATGTAACGATTGTCACTGTCTGGTCGGCCTGGTTGGCGGCGTACGCACGGCTGCCGTCGGCCAGCACGGTAACGGCGGCGGGATTATTGCCCACCGCAATGGTATAGGTGGTTCCAAAGCCGCCCGTTATGGCGCCGCAGTTAGCGTAGCTATTTACACCGTTCGCTGTACACGTCGGGTTGGCGTAGGTGTTGTAGTCATTGCCGTATTCGTCCTCGCTCATGTCGATGACGCTGATGGTCCCGCCGTCATAGTCGGCCACAACCAGTTGGTTGGTCGCCTGGTTGTACTCCGCATAGACCGGGCCGGCAATGGCGGGCAACCCGCAGGTTGGGTTGGTGGCCACATCGCAGTTGGGAGGGGGAACGACACCCGGCAGGTTCAGCGCGGCCTGCGAAAGCGGCAGGACGGGGTGACAGGTAACCCATTGTCCGTTCTGATTCTGAAACGGAGTGCAGGTGTCCGCCGTGTTGTTCTGGCTGTTGATCACTGAGATGGTGTCGTCGCCGCGGTTCATCACCACCAGCCGCCGGTTATCCGGGGTCTCGACTGCGAACACCGGGCATTTCCCCACGGGGATGTCGGACGATAACGTGAGGGTGGAGATTTCAATCCCGTTCACCGATCCGCCCGGCTCGGCGCCAGGTGTATTGTTGCACTCCACGCCCGTGGGAGCAGCCAGGTTCTGGCTGATGGCAAAATCACGCTGCCCGGCTATGCTCGGGCCCACAATCATGATCGGCGCAGGGGCAACTGGAATGGACAGCTTGAAGGATTCGGGAAATCCGTTGAAAACGTCCACCAGGCTGCTGTTGAGATCCGCGGCATAGAGTCCAAACGAGGGCGAGAACAGGTTGACCGGGTCGGCAGTCGAAGGCAGCGTCGAATACTCCACCTGCTTGGCCTGCAGGTTGCTCGAAATTGGGAAATTGCTCAGCGTTCCATCGCTGTTGATGGTGTAGCCGTTGGAGCCCGCCTGGTCAATAGTAAAGGTCACCGGACCAATGCCGATGGGCGCCAGCGCCAGAACCGAGTCGCCGGAATAGTCGATAACAGTGGCAATCCCCGGCGTGGTGGGCGAAGGCGCCGAAACCACGACGGCATACGAGGAGGTTTGAGCAGCCGGCCCGCTGGGTGTAACGGGCGTAACGACAGGCCTATAAGCACTACCACAGCCGGCAATCAGGGTCCCGGCCGCAAGCGCCGCGCACCCCTGAACCAAGCGCGCGCGCGCCTGGCCTAAATTCATCGGAAAAAGCCTCATTCAGTTTCGTTCCCGCTTATCTTTCCTGCTTTAGGTGATTGTAAATCAGGCTGCCGGTGATTAGACGCGCGTGCGGGGTGGAAGGGTAGGGGGCAGTGACGCTTCCAATGCTTGCAATGATCCACTTTCAATGGCCTGAACGCCACTGCTCCCTCACGAAGAACCGGCTATCGCCGGCTCGGGTGGAGGGCGAAAGGACGTCAATGCCCTGCCACTTCCACAATCTCGCGGTCGGGCCTGCTCCAGGCCGCCGCTCCCTCGTGGCTCAGTTGCTGCGTTGCGTCGTTCCAGTGCAAACGCGTGACCGAACCTGCGCCGGTCTCGTAGGCGTAGGTCTTGTCATCGTCGGAAAACAGTGTGAAGCTCGAATCCGCGCCGGGATAGACGCGCACATGCTCGATTTTCTGAACCTCGTGCGTGCTCTCCACCGGCGCTCCCAGGGGAAGAATCGAACCGGCGCGCACAAAGAGCGGAATAGTATCGATGGGCGCCTGCACGGTGATGGTCTGGCCGCCCTTCACGCGCTCGTTGGTCCAATAGTCGTACCAGTCTGCGCCGGCTGGCAGATAGACCTCGCGGCTGGTCGCTCCCTGGTCGGTGATGGGCGCTACCAGGAACGCCGGGCCAAACATGTATTCGTCGCGCAGGTCGGCAACCTTGGAGTCGCCGGGAAAATCGAGCGGCAGCGCGCGCAGGAAAGGCGCGCCGGTGAGCCATGTCTGGTAGCCCAGCGAGTAGATATACGGCATGAGCTGGTAGCGCAGGCGCAGGTACTTCTCCAGAATGGGCTCGGCCTGCTTGCCGTAAGACCAGACTTCGTTCTGCGCGCGGCTGCCGTGGCTGCGCATGATCGGCAAGAAAGTCGCGTACTGGAACCAGCGCGTGTAAAGCTCCGGATAATCATCGTAGCCGCCCACGTTGAAGCGTGTGTCCGACGGATCGAGCAGCGGAGGATGCGCCGGGTGATGCTCGGCGGGAAGATATTGCCAGCCGCCGGTATCGTTGGACCAATAGGTAATCCCTGAAGCCGCAAAGTCGAGGCCGGTGGGAATCTGGCGTTTCAGCGTGTCCCATGTGGGATAAATGTCGGAAGACCAAAAGATGGTTCCGTTGCGCTGCGCGCCAGTGAATGCGTCGCGGGAGAGAATCAGCGCCCGCCGCTCCGGCTGGTCCTTGCGGAATCCGTCGTAAAGCGCGGCGGTGTGGAAGAGCGGATAGACGTTGAAAAACTGAGTTCCGGGACCGATGTGATAGTAGGAGCCGTTTGGAGGCAGATCGGGCTCCGTCTCATCCGCCCACAGCGAGTCGAAGCCCTTGCTAATGATGTTGTCATGGATCGTCTGCCAGTACCACCTGGCTGCCTCGGGATTGGTGGTGTCAATGTCCGATCCCGCCCGGTCGTAGGGCAGGCCATTGATGGGCGTGCCGTCAGCCAGGTGAATGAACCAGCCCTTTTCGCGCAGTTCGGCGTAGAAGCGGTCGTCTGGAACAAACCGCGGCCAGACGCTGATCATGGTCTCAAAGCCCATGCCGTGCAGCTGCTTGTTCATCGCCACGGGGTCGGGCCAGAACTTGGGGTCCATGTCCATCTGGCCCATTTTTGTGTAGTAGAACCAGTCGACGACGATCACGTCGGCGGGCAAATGGCGGTCGCGATAGCCCTGCGCCACCGCCAGCACTTCCTTCTGGCTCGCGTAGCGCTGCTTGCACTGGATGTAGCCGTATGCCGCCTTGGGCAGCATGTGCGTGGGACCGGTGAGCAGCTTGTAGCCGGCAAAAATCTCGTCCGCCGTGTCGCCGGCAATGACGAAGAACGAAACCCGGTCGCCGACTTCCGAACTCCACCGTGTCTGCTCGTTGAACCCTGCCGAGATGGTCGTCTTCGACGGGTTATCCCACAGCAGGCCGTAGCCTTTGTTGGTGATCAGGAACGGCACGCAGAAGCTGGGAGCAGCGGGGGCGGTGTAATCGGCCCAGCAATGGACCGGGTGCCCGCGATGGTCGAGGAAGCCTTCATGATTCTGGCCCAGGCCGTAGTAGTGCTCGTCGTCCGGCGAAACAAACGTTGCGCCGACAATGTAAAACGGCGGGTCGGTAGGCCGGCGATCGTTGTCGAGGCTGGCAGTGGCGTCTTTGTGGTTGGGCACGGACTGCGACCAGCCAGTCATCTCCAGCAGCGTCTTACCCTCGGGCGTACGCAGGGTAATGTGCGCGCCGGGAGCCGAGCCGTTGAAGTATTTGCCGATGTCGATCTCGGATTGCATGGGCGGATGCGCCGGAGGCAAGTCCTTGTCGACTGTAGCAACGATGCGTCCGGACTGGTAGACATTGGCCTGGGCAGTCTCCGTCGCGCTCCAGCCCTCAGCCGCGGGTGTGCCGATGATGCCGGGTCCAGGCGCGGCCAGCGCAGGCTCCTTCTTCAAGCTGAGCGTCACGCGCAGGATGTTGGGCGCATAAGGCTCCAGCACAATCGTCTCGCCTTTGCGGTCAAGTTCCAGGCGCGATTGCGCCGGTGCTGAAACGCCGGCAAGAACGAGTCCAGCAAGAAAAGCAACAGCAAATGAAAACCTTTGCATTTCCAACTCCTGGGTGACGCGAACACGCCCAAATCACCGCGCAGATGAGTGTAAACCGATTGAGTTGGAGTCGTCCTGCAAAATTCCCGTGGACCAGCACATCGGATGAACTGCGGTTCAGCGGTTTTGAATCGCCCCCGCGGAGCCTGAGAATTCTTGGTGGCCACGTTCCCGGGATTCAAGTCCGCCGCGGCGAATTTCATCCTGGGCTGTCGTCGGCTGCTCACTCTAGTGTGGTGAGTCTGAAGTTCATCGAAGAACAACTGCAGGTTCTTCGACTCACCACCCCTCGGAACTCAAAAGACGTTCGGGGCCCGTTCGCTCCTAATGACAGCGCACATAACCCTAATAGAATCAGCGATGATTTGGATCGGTCATTTTAGCCGTAACTCGCCGTCGCGAGTCAAGATGCTGAGAATGGCAGCCATTTTTTTGTTGCGTATTTCAGACTCGGGACTCTAGGAGCGAACGCCCCTTCCAGAGTCCCGAACCGAGGCGATACGATGATGCGTAAACCAATCGAAGCTGGATAGGCAATCGCTGTACGCAAATGCAGTCGTAGCTGAGGGTACCGCGGCGTCCGTTTCAGAAATTCTGAGCCGCATAATTCGAAAAGTCCGCCGGCGGCGCCACATTCACCTGGTTGTTGCAACTCAGATCCGAGGTGAGTGGCCACTGCGTCAGATAGAGGACCTGCTGCCCGGTGCTTTTGATCTCCGCGCGCTGCGCCGCAGCCTCGGCCGCGTCGTTGTAATACGCCTCACCGATAATCCACGGCACGCCCTGATATCCCTGGCTGGTCAGGGAGTTGAACGCAGTGGCGAAGCTATTCCCGGTCTCGTCATAGATGTGGACGTCGAACAGTTGCGGCGAGCCTTGATTCCCGTAGGCGCTCGGTCCGTACACCGTGCTGACCTGGCCCAAATGGGCCGAGTCGGCGATGATTGAAAACCCCATCGTGTCCTTGCTTCCGAACTTCGCCACATAGTCGTTCCACAGCATCTGGTCATACTGCAAAAGCAGCGGGTAGCTCAGCGGGGGAATGCCTTCGTTCAACAGGTCGAGGTGATAGGGAATACCGGCCGCGAAGACGATGGAACGCACGTTCTGAATCACGCTCCAATCCTCTTGAAAATAGTCACTGCTGAAGGTGGTCCATACCAGCGGGTTGTTGTTGGACTGGGGATGAAAGCTGACCTCGATCTCCACGAATCCCGCTGCTTTGATAGCCGCCAGCAGATTGGTGAGGTTAGTGAGGAATTGCGGCGCGAGGGTGCCGCCAGTGGAATCCATGATGGTTCCGGAGTTGATTCCACGGGCGTGATAGATGGGTATGCGAAGCCGCCGCTGGCCATTGTTGTACATCTGCTGCAACTGGGAATCGATCGTCGCTGCCGCGGTGTTGTAGTTGTACACAACGCCGTAGGGCTCCCGGTTGCAAGACGCTGTCAGGTAGTACCAGCCATAATTCGAGCCGCCCAAAGCCGCAGTCACCGGTGGAGGGGGCGGGGGAGCTTTTTGAACCGTGGCGGTACCGCCGCCGGAACAGCCGATCTGGCCAACGCTCCAGACGACGAATAGAACTAAAACCATTAAGCGGAGATTTGCCATTGGACGACGGGTATAGCAAAGAAACCGCGGCTTTGAGCCTGGAGACATACGACATTCTCTCCCTTTTGCAACTCTTTTTAGCGCCAATCGCGAGAGAAAGGGCCTTAACTATCGAGAATCGGCGCTTCTGAGACCTGGGTGCTGCAGCTTACGATTAATCGTGCCCCAATCGAAGCTGCTCTGGCAATCGAAACTCGTCCTGCTGGTCGTTGTCCCCTTCGCGGCAGCGAGCCTGGTGCTCCAAACCCACTGGTGGGCAACGCAAGCCGCGCCCGTGGCTATCTGGACCATCGGCCTGAGCCTTCTGCTCGCCTTGATCGTGCTCAAACTGCACGCCGCCACGCCGGCCGGGGCCTTCACCGGCGCCGTCATCACCGCCAGCCTCATGTTCTCGACGGTGACATTTCCGTACCAGCCCTGGCACACAGCTTTGCCGGCCGTGCTTGCAGTCTCTCTGCTCGCCTGGTTCTCCACCAGGCTTGGCCGTATAAGGAAGGAGCAACTCGGCACAGCAGAGAGCCGGCGTGGCCGGTCCGCCGCGCAGGTTGCTGCCAACCTGGGCGTGGCGGCGCTGGCCTGCTCGGAGTTCGTCCAGTCCTGGCTCACTCACACGCATTGGTTTTCTCGCGGAACGCTCGTGCCCGTGCCGCTGTTTGCGGTTGGGTTGGCGGCACTGGCAGAGGCGGCAGCGGATACGGTTTCTTCCGAAATCGGACAGGTGCTCGGCGGACGGCCGCGCATGATCACCACGCTGCGCGCCGTCGACGCGGGCACGGACGGTGCTGTCAGCCTGGCCGGAACTCTGGCAGGCATTGTTGCGGCAGCAATTGTCGCGGGAATCGGCGCCGTCGCCCTGCTTGGGAATTTTGATCTCTTCTGGATCAGCGCTGCCGGTGGCGTGTTCGGGCTGCTCTTCGACAGCCTGCTCGGAGCGACGATGGAGCAACGTGGCTGGCTCAACAACGACGCGGTGAATTTCCTGTCGACGGCGAGTGCGGCGGGATTTGCGCTGGTGCTGCTGGCGATTTTTCTTCATCAAGGGGTGGGGTAGGTTCGCGGTTTCCCACCCTTGGCACAAGTACAAGATCGTGCCAAGGATGGGGCACCCCAGCTTCCGTGCAGGGGTAGGTCTCCCAGGTCTCAAGGTCGAGACCTGGGGCACCCCTCCGGCTTACTTGACTGGCAGACTTGCCGGCTAGCTGACTTGCTGACTCGCTGGTCTTCAATGCAGATCGAGGCGCCACAGCGTGTAGCTTACAATCTCGTGCCAGATACGCTCCATGTGATTCGATCCGCCTTCGACGGGGACACGCGGGCGGGGCGAAGTCAGAACATCCAGCCCATCCGCCGCGCAAATGGCGTGAATGCGGAACAGGTGCGTGCCGTCGCTGACAATCACCAGCCGATGCATGCCATTGGCGCGCGCGATCACGGCAATCCTCCGCGCGGAGTCCTCCGTGTTCCGGCTTTCGGTTTCGGCGATGATGGCCTCCTCCGGAACGCCAAGGCTCATCAGGTACTCGCGGCCCACTTCGCCTTCCGTGAACTGGTCGCCACCGGCTCCGCCCAAGGTGATAATGATCGGCGCAATGCCGCGATGATAGAGCGCCCACGCATGGTCGAGCCGCGCGCGGTACACAGGCGATGGCTTGCCGTCGTACTCCGCCGCGCCCAGCACAGCGATCGCATCCGACGGCGCGGCGTGGTCCTGGCTCGCGTAGCTTTCAATTTGCACGTAGACCCAACGGCACCAGCCCAGCGCTCCCAGAAGAAAAACCAGAAACAGCAGCAGCAAAGAGAAAACAACCTTGCGCCTTGTTGGTCGGGGTTGCGTCGGAATTGCCTGGCGCTCCATGCGCACCATCTTACCTTTGCAAGACCATGACAATTTCGTGGGTGGGGATAGCGCCCTCGCGCAGAACCTCCCAGCGTCCCGGCCCCAAGGAAAGATCGACGATCGTGGTGGGCAGCGAATGGCCGGTGGGACCACCGTCGATGATGAGCGGAATGCGGTCGCCGATCTGGTCGCGGACACAGGCTGCGTGGGTACATTCAGCCGCGCCCTGAAGGTTGGCCGAGGTGGCCGTTATGGGGAGGCCGAAGCGTTCAACAACCGCACGCGGAATGGCTGCGTCCGGCACGCGCAACGCCACATTGCCGGTGTTGGCCGTCGAGCGCAAGGGCAGCTTGGTGCCGGCGCGCACAATCACCGTGAGCGGACCCGGCCAGAACCGGTCGGCAAGCTTGTCGAGCATGGGGTCAGTGTCGCGCGCCAGTTCGTAAGCCTGGGCCAGGCCGGAGATCAGCAGCGACAGCGGTTTGTGCTTCTGCCGCGTCTTGATCTGGTAGATCCGCTCCACCGCGTACAGATTGACGGGATCAACGGCGAGCCCATAAAAGGTGTCGGTGGGCAAGGCAACTACGTCGCCTTTGCGCAGACAGGAAACGATGTAGTCGATTCTGTCTGGCTGGGGTTCATCGGGATGGACGCGCAAGATCTCCGCGGACAAGAAGGCTTACCTCGGTTCCATGGACCGTTTTCACGCGCACCGCCCGGAGCGGCAACTGTTCCATGAAAACGTCGTAAATCGCAGACACCCTAAAGTCGGAAACTAACACAGGGCACCGATGCAGGCAAGTTGGCCGGCATGGTCCTCCGTTTCCCCCGCGGGCGAACGGCTTAGAATCGGCATAGTGCCTAAGGTCCCCGATCGATGCCTCTTCGAATTGTACAGAGTAAACAGAATTCCCGCCTCAAGCAGCTCCGCCGCGCGCTCAATCAACCCCTGCGCGAGACGGGCGGGGATGGGCGCATTCTTGCCGGCATCGAGGGACCAAAGCTGCTCGAAGAGGCCCTGCGTGCGGGGTTGCGCATTGAGTGCGTGTTTGTGGCTGAGGGCCAGGAGCCCTTGCTGGAACGGCTGCTGGAACCGCTGCGTTTGCCGCCGGAAATCGACATCCTGCTGGTGCCGGCAAGCTTGCTGAACGCGGTTCTGGCCACCGAGACGCCCCAGGCCGTCGCAGCGCTGGTCGAGCCGCCCGATTGGACCTGGGCGCACATTCTCGACAGCCATCGCAAAACCGCGTCGCTCGTCCTGGTGCTGGCAGGGCTGCAGGATCCCGGCAACCTGGGCACCATCCTGCGCTCCGCGGAGGCCTTTGGCGCCGATGGCGCGATCTGCCTGCCGGGAACGGTCAACGCCTGGAACCCGAAGGCGGTGCGGGCTTCGGCAGGCAGCATATTTCGGCTTCCTTTGCTGAGTACCGAGGTGGATGAGTGTTTCATGCATCTGCGTGAAGCGGGCGTGAAGGTTTGGACGACCACCGTGCACCCGGCCGAACCGGCCGATCTGGCCAACCTGGCCGGGCCAGTGGCGATCCTGATCGGGAATGAAGGAAACGGCGTCCCTATCGAATTGGCTGCAAAAGCGGATGGCGCGCTGACGATTCCCTGCCCCGGGCCGGTGGAGAGCCTCAATGCCTCGGTTGCCGCCAGCGTGCTGCTTTACGAGGCGGCGCGGCAGCGGTCGGTTGGGCGTGGGGCATCTTCCCACCCTAGCGACAAGAACAAATACGTCGTAAGGATGGGGCACCCGCTTCGAGGAGGCAAGCAATGAGCCTGTTCGACGGCGAGCCGGAGGGCCCCAAGGGCACGCTGCGCACCGCGCCGCTGGCCGAGCGCATGCGTCCACGGACGCTCGAGGAATACAGCGGCCAGGAGCACCTGCTTGGCCCCGGCAAGCCGCTGCGCGTGCAGATCGAGCGAGATGATTCAGGCTCAATGATCCTGTGGGGTCCGCCAGGTGTGGGCAAGACGACACTGGCGAAGATCATTGCGGAAACCACCAAGGCCAACTTCATTGAGTTCTCCGCGGTGATGAGCGGCATCAAGGAAATCAAGCAGGTGATGTCCGCAGCCGCCCAGGCCGCGGAGATGCATTCGCGCACCATTCTCTTCGTCGATGAAATTCACCGCTTCAACAAGGCGCAGCAGGACGCCTTTTTGCCTTACGTGGAGCGAGGAACCATCCGCCTGATCGGTGCAACAACCGAGAATCCTTCCTTCGAGATCATTTCGGCGTTGCTCTCGCGCTGCCGTGTATACGTGCTTCAGCCGCTCAGCGAAGAACGCATTCGCGCGTTGCTGCGCAGGGCGCTCGAAGACAAGGAACGCGGGCTGGGCGCGCTGAATTTGACGGCCGACGACGATGCGATCGAAGTGATCGCCAGCTACTCCAGCGGCGATTGCCGCAGCGCATACAACACGCTTGAAGTGGCCGCGCAACTGGCCCAGACCGAGAATCAGGGCGCGCCAGCGACCCGGCACATTGATCGGGCATTAGCCGCGGAAGCCGTGCAGCAGCGCGTGCTGATGTACGACAAGTCAGGCGAGGAGCATTACAACCTGATCTCCGCGCTGCACAAGAGCGTGCGTAACTCGGATGCCGATGCTTCCCTCTACTGGCTGGCGCGCATGTTCGCCTCCGGCGAAGACCCGCTCTACCTCGCCCGCCGCGTGGTGCGCATGGCCGTCGAAGACATTGGCCTGGCTGCTCCCGAGGCCTTGAATCTCTGCCTCAGCGCCAAGCAGGCGATGGAGTTTTTGGGCTCGCCGGAAGGCGATCTGGCACTGGCTGAAGCGGTGGTCTATCTGGCGCTCGCGCCGAAGTCGAACTCGGTCTACACGGCGTGGGGCGCAGTGCAGGGCGAGATTGAGCACACGCGGCAGGAGCCCGTTCCGCTGCACCTGCGCAACGCGCCAACCCGCTTAATGAAGGAGCTCGACTACGGCAAAGGCTACCTCTATGCCCACGACGAAGAAGGCCGCGTCGCGGATATGGATTGCCTACCCGACTCGCTGCGCGGCCACACTTACTATGAGCCCACGCAGGAGGGGCGGGAAAAACAGCTGGCTGCGCGTATGGAGGAGATCCGGCGAATTCGGGCGAGGAAACACGGCAGCGACTGAGCGCACATGAATGCGGAAATCACAGAATTGTTTCACCCGGTTTTCAAAAATCGGTGGTAGACTTCTGTCGCGCGGGCTTCGAGAAAGACTGTCCGCCGAATCCCCACCGACTACTTCCCCGGAGGACAATCATGAGCGATCAACCATCCTTCGCGCCGTATATCGTGGTGAGCAATGCCGCCGCAGCCATCGACTTCTACAAGAATGCCTTTGGCGCCGTGGAGCTGGTGCGCCACGCGGCTCCCGGAACCGACAAGCTGATGCACGCCCACCTGGTGATCCATGGCGGACACCTGATGCTCAGCGACGACTTTTCCAGCCAGATGGGCGGTAAATCGCAGACGCCCGAGGCTCTGGGAGGCACCCCGGTGACCTTCCACCTGCACGTTGCCGACGCCGATGCCGCGTGGGCCACAGCAGTGGCTGCGGGCGCCGAGGTCACCATGCCGCTCGCTGACCAGTTCTGGGGCGACAGGTACGGCCAATTGCGCGACCCCTTCGGCCACAAGTGGTCGATCGGCCAGACCAAGAGCACGCCGTCGCAGGAGCAGATCGAAGAAGCCGCCAAGACGGTATTTGCGAGTTAGAGCATTTTCGAACTGCGCGTTTCCATTGGATTGGAGCTTCTGACTTTTCCTGACATTGGCACAATGATCCGCCGCGGCGGATGCCAAGGATGCGACGCCCGGCCACTGAAGGGGCGAGCATTTGGATACATCTGCCCGGATTCATCGTGTGGTATCTATCCAATGAGCGCGAAAGGAAACTTCATGCCCTTCAGAAAGATCCACACCTGTCTGCTTGCGGCGGCTATGACGGCTGTCCTTCTTCCCTCCGGATGCACGGTTCAGCAGCCTGCGGCGAGTCCTGCGAGTCCGGCGAGTAGCGAGACTGTTTACTATCAGAAGTGGGAGACGGAAACCCATCGCCCGCACGTCGATCAGAATCAGCGCAGCAAGGACGAGCAGAAGGAATATTCGGACTGGCGGCAAAAGCAAAACGACCATCACTAGGCCTCATCGGCAATCCTCGCTCAGGCGGAGCCGGTGGTCGCGGCTCCGCCTGATCTGAGGCGTCGTCATCCAATTCAGCCTTTAATCGGGATATTTCACGCTGCCGTGCGCCCCACCTGTGATTCCCCACCAGTGAGGGTGCTCCATCCTTCGCGTAGTCGCCGCGGCGACCGAAGGGCGGGACCGCACAATCCCCACCCAGACGCCGACCCGCTCCCGTAGGGAGCCAACGAAAATAGCCCCGGGTGAAACCCGGGGAACCCGTCCCCCCGCGTCCCCCGCCGTCCCGTAGGGCCGGCGTGATTCATCCCCACACAAATCGCGTATCGAATTCCAGCCGGCAGGTGGCCCGGTCGTCCGTCCCGACAAATATGTCTGAGCCTTGAGGGGCACAGATTCAACTCTCTGGAAAGGACAGACGAGTAGCGGGATCAATGAGTGGGCCACCCGCCGTTGCTTCACCGCCGGCATGCCCACCCCACCTCCGGACCCCGATTCTCACGCCCAATGAAAAGAAACGACGATTTCGGGCAGTGGAACTGGGAAGACGGACTTAAACGATTCAGAATCAATGATCTGCCAGAAGGAATCCCACAGAAACACCCCGCGGGTGAATCCGTGAAACTGCGGTGTCTTCATCCAGTAATTAACTTCGATTCAATAACATCCAGCCAATTCCTCAACCGGCGCTCTAGACAGCAAAAAGCGCCGCCCGAAGGCGGCGCTCATGGAAACGAATCTCAGCGAACAGCTCTACAACGTCGATTCAATCTCAAATCCCCAGGCTTCCAGCAGAGCCTCAGGGATGTACTTCGAGTTCTTGTTCCTCCGAGCCCACTCCCGCAGACGGGTCGACCGGATATACTGGTCCGGGCTGAGCTTGAACTCCTTCACAATCTGTTCGAAGGAGGTCACCGTGGGTACAACGGGCCCTATGGGCTCCGGCTTGCCCCAATTCGGATTTCCACGACGTTTTGCCATTGATTTGGTTTCCTTGGTTGGTTTATTTGCGCTCACTTCCCCGGCAACGGGCTTGGGGGGCTCCTGTCACACACGAGGACATTACAGCTTTCTATTTTACGTATTTTTTCTTCAAAAATCAATAAGAAAATGAACCGGTTTCGCATCAAATTCTAACTGTTCAATTTTAGACAGGAATCGCCTAACTTTCTCTCACAGAAAGGATTAGCCTTTGAACATGCCGTTCGCATACATGACCTACGTCACCTCCGTCTGTTCAATACTCGACCCAACCACCTCTCCGATGGCACGATACTAGTATGACAACATTCCCGTGTTTCAAGGCCCTTGCCGTCCTGTTGCTGGCCGGAACCCTGGCACCGGCGGGAGCCGTCGAGCTAAAGGTCAGCCGCGACGCCCTGGAGCGCACCCTCAAGCAGCAACTCTTCAGCGGGCCCGACGGCCGCTACTACCTCAAAGGGAATGCCCAGTCCGCCTGCTTCGTCTATGCCGAGAACCCCAAACTCACCTTTGCCGTAGACCGCATTGTCGTCCAGTTAAAGGCCCACGCCCGCCTCGGCCAGAAGGTGGCCGGCGCCTGCATCGGCATCGCCCTCACCCTCCCCGCAGAGGTCTCCCTGGCCCCCGACGGCGAGGGAGAGACCGTCGGCTTCCGCGACGCCCGCGTCGACAAAGTCAGTGACCGCGCAGAGCTTAACTTCGTCCTCACGCCATTCCTGAGCCACCAGGTTCCCTCAGGCATGAAGGTCAATGCCGCCGATCTGCTCCGCAAAGCAATGGGGAATTCAACCGCAACATCCGGCTACAAGGTCTCTCTGGAGCGGCTCAAAATCCACTCGGTGCAGATTCAAGGCGACGACCTGGTGGTCGACGTCGACGGCGACATCGGTATCAAGTGAGCAGCTGGCCCCAGCCGCGCTCTCATTCGACGTACGCCCTGGAACTGCCTTAAAGTGGACCCAAGGCGCATTTTCCCCCCCAAGGCACTTCTTACCCAAGGCTTTTCTTCTCCAGGAGGAACCGAATGCATTTGAGATTTCATGCGTTGCTCTTCCTGTCGGTTGCCACGCTGGCCCACTCCCAGGCCATACAGATTCCCCCCGCCCCCGCCCCTGGACAGCGTCCCGAGCCGCGACCATCCCCCACCATCCGCCAGAACGTCAATAACGTGCTGCTCGATGTGGTCGTCACCGACAAAAGCGGTCAGCCCATCAGGGGCCTCAGCAAAGAGCGTTTCCAGCTGCTCGAGAACGGCGTCCCTCAGCAAATCGCCTTCTTCGAGGAACATCAGGCTCAGCCTGCCCCGGCCACGCCTCCCCATGTTTTCGAGCTACCGCCCAATGTCTATACCAACATCCCCACTACCGCTCCAAACAGTGGCCCTATGCTGATCCTGCTCATGGACGCCCTCAACACTCCATCCGCCGACCAGGTCAAAGTCCGCCTGGCCATGCTCGACTACCTGCGCAAAATTCCCTCCGGCTGCCGCATCGCCATCTTCACCCTCACCAGCAAGCTGCGCATGGTCCAGGGCTTCAACAGCGATCCCGCCACGCTCCTCGCCGCCCTCGACCAGGCCTCGACCTGGCAAAAGCAGTCGCATCTTACCGACGATGCCGGAAAAGACTCCTACGCCGACACCATGCCCAAACTGTCCGTCGGTGGCATGTCCTCTTCCGGCGCGTCGGATGTTCTATCCAGCTTTGTCTCTCATGATCAATCCTGGCGCATGGACCAGCGAGTCGCGTATACCCTGAGCGCCTTGAGCGCCCTCGCCACCTATCTCAGCGCCCTGCCCGGCCGCAAGAACCTCATCTGGTTCTCCAGTTCGTTCCCGCTGGGCATCGGCCCTGACGCGCCGATTCCCCAGGGCTTCGACCCATCGAAGTTCACATCGGAAAACCTCGGCCGGTCGCGCGACTACGATTCCGAACTTCACTCCACCAGCGAATTGCTCAAACAGGCCCGCGTCGCCGTCTACCCCATGGATCCAAGCGCGCTCCCTACCCCTTCCATGTTTTCTTCCTCCCAGAACAACAACGGATCGCTCCACAATGGCGGATCGACGATCGGTCAGATCAATGCCGAATCCTCCGATGAGATGTCCTCGCACTTCACCATGGATACCCTCGCCGATGCCACCGGAGGCCGCGCCTTCCACAACACCAACGACCTGGCGGGGGCCATCGCCACGGTCACCGAGCTCGGCTCGAATTACTACACCATTGCGTATGTCCCCAAAGACATCAAATACGATGGCAAATACCGCAAGCTCGCCATCAAGGTGGACGGACCGAAGGCGAGACTCGATTACCGCCACGGCTACTACGCGGAAGACCCGGAAAAGTCCGGCGTCGCCGCCCTGGCCCACGCGGGCCGCAATGCTTCGGTGCTTCTGCATGGCGCGCCAGCCGCTACCGACATTCTGTTCAAGGTGCGTGTCGCCCCTACCGAAGGCGCAGTCAGCCCCCACCCCGGCGTGGTCCGCTACAGCGTGAACTGGTCCATCGATGCGCGCAGCCTCAATCTGACCCAGTCTGCGGAAGGCATGAAGCACGGTGCTCTTGAAATGGCCGTGGTTGCCTACAATAGCGAATCTAAGCCGATCAACACCGCAACCTCTCCTGCATCGCTCATCCTCAAGCCGGATGAATACGCCGGCTTCCTGAAGACCGGCCTGCAGTTTCACCAGGAGTTAGACCTGCCCATGGGACCCATTTATCTGCGCGTCGCCATCATCAACAGGGATAACGACCGCGCCGGCGCGACAGAGATTCCCCTCAATGTCCACCCTGCTCCAGCCCAGACTACCGCATCCAAGCCGTAACTCGGCGATAACTCGACTTATGCGCGCAGCATGAAATTCGGCGAGCCCCTCAAATTTGGGTGCCCCATCCTTGGCACGTCTCTGTTTTTTGTGCCAAGGGTGGGAAACCAAGGACCCTCACTCGCACCACGCATCGAATGCGCCGGTCCTCACCGCTCCAGCCAGGGCGTCAATGTCTGTCGCCAGCAGCCGGTCCTGCTCCAACCGCGGGACTACTTTCCGCACCGCCTCGTAGGCCCGCTCGATATTTCTGCCCGACTTCAGCGGCCTGCGCGACTCCAACCCCTGCGCCGCGCACATCAGCTCGATGGCCACAATTCGCTCCGCGTGCTCCACAATCTGCCGCAGTTTGAGGGCCCCCGTCATGCCCATCGAAACATGATCTTCCTTGCCCCCGCTGGTGGGAATGCTGCCCGTGGACGACGGGTGCGACAGCACCTGGCACTCATTGATCAGCGCCGCGGCGACGATCTGCGCCATCATGAACCCCGACGAAAGCCCTGGGTCCGGCGAGAGAAAGGCCGGTAGTCCCTCGTTGATGTCCGGATTCAGCAGCCGGTCGATGCGGCGTTCTGCGATGCTGGCCAGATCCGTCAGGCCAATCGCCGCGTAGTCGAACGCATAAGCAAGCGGAGCCCCGTGAAAATTGCCGCCAGAGACGACTGCTTCGCTGGTTGACACTTTCCTTGAGTCTTCTGGAAACACCAGCGGATTATCCGTAGCCGATCCGGCCTCGACCTCCAGCACGCTTCGCACGTGCGCCAGCACATCCCGCACCGCTCCATGCACCTGCGGCATGCAGCGCAGGCAATACGCATCCTGCACGCGCGAGTCGTGCTCGCGGTGCGCTTCGCGGATCTCCGAGCCCTCCAACAGCCTGAGAAGATGCGCCGCGGCCGCCTGCTGTCCGGCATGTGGCCGTGCTTCGTGGATGCGCGCATCGAAGGCCGACGGCGTTCCCATCAGGGCCTCCAGGGCCATCGCCCCGGCCACATCCGCCAGCTTTGCCACGCGCAAGCCGCGCGCCACAGCCAGAGCCCCCACGGCGGTCATGGCCTGGGTCCCATTCAACAGTGCCAGACCCTCTTTGGCCGCCAGTTGGATGGGCTGCAACCCAGCCCGCCGCAGCGCCTCGCCGCCAGCCAGCCGCTCACCTTTATAGAACGCCTGGCCTTCGCCGATTGCCACCAGCGCCAGGTGAGCAAGCGGAGCCAGATCGCCGCTCGCACCGACCGACCCTTTTTCCGGAATCACCGGATGCACGCCAGCATTCAAGAGCGCCACCAGCAACTCCACCAGTTCCGCCCTGCATCCACTGAACCCCTTGGCCAGCACATTGGCCCGCAGCAACAGCATGGCCCGCGACTCGCCCTCTGACAGCGGCTGCCCCACCCCTCCCGCATGGCTACGCACCAGGTTGGTCTGCAGTTGCGCCAAGCTTCCATCCGGGATGCGCACATCCGACAGCTTTCCAAACCCGGTGTTCACTCCGTAGACAGTCTTCCCCTCGGCCAGGATCCCTTCAATGAGTTTCCGGCTGGCCCTTACGCGCCCCAACGCCGCGGGAGCAATTGCTACCGGACGCTCGCGAAGCGCCACATCCTCAATTTCAGCCAGCGTCAGTGCCTGGCCATCCAACAACAGTGCTTCCATTACCCCAATACTAGCGCCTCGGCCTGAGGTATTTCCTGGCGTTGAGCCGACAGTTTTCGCAGCCAGGTCCCCGCAATTTGGAGATAAAGTCCGCAGCGGGTTTTGACGGCGATAACATTCCATCTATAGTTGAAGGGTTTGAGCTGGAAATTATTCCGATTGCCCCGGAGGATCCCCTCATGCCGCTTACTCGCAGAGACTTCGCCAAGCTAGGAACCCTGAGCCTTGCCGCCAGCTTCGCCCCCGGCTTGAACGCTCAAGCCGCACAGAAAAAGACAGGTTACGCAGTCATCGGCCTCGGCCGGATTGCCAGCCATTTCATGCCCGCCGCAGGCGCAACCAGCAACTCCAAGATCACCGCCCTGGTCAGTGGCCATCGCGACAAAGCCGACCGCATCGCCGCCCAGTACAACATTCCCTCCACGTGTATCTACAACTACGAAAACTTCGACGAGATTGCGCATAACCCTGCTGTTGACGCCGTCTACGTCGCGCTGCCCAACTCCATGCATGCCGAGTACACCATTCGCGCCGCCAAGGCGGGCAAGCACGTGCTCTGCGAAAAGCCCATGTCCACCAACGTGGCTGAAGCGGAGGCGATGATCGCCGCCTGCAAGGCCGCCAACGTCAAGCTCATGATCGCCTACCGCTGCCATTACGAGCCCACCAACCTGAAAGCCGTCAAGATGATCCACGACGGTGCGCTCGGCAAGGTGCAGGCCATCGAAAGCTCTTTTGGCTTTAATATCTCTCGCGGGGAGTGGCGCTTGACCAAGAAGCTGGCCGGCGGAGGCCCGCTATACGACGTTGGCATCTACTCGCTCAATGCCTGCCGCTATCTCACCGGCGAAGAGCCCGCGCACATCTCCGCCTATGCCTCAACCACCGAGAACGATGTCCGTTTCTACCAGGTGGAGGAAAACGTCTCCTGGACCATGAAGTTCCCCTCCGGCATTGTGGCGACATGCAACACGACCTACGGCGCCAATATGCCCGGCTATTTTCATGTCTACGGTTCGAAGGGCTGGTTACAGGTCGATAACGCCTTTGTCTACGAAGGCCTGCGCCTCCGCGCCGACTACCAGGGAACACAGATCGACGAACTCAATCCTGCGCGCGACCCCTCACACTTTGTAGCAGAGGCTGACCACTTCTCGCATTGCGTGCAGAACAATCTCGAGCCCAAATCTCCTGGCGAAGAAGGGCTGCGCGACATGCGCTACATCGCTCAAATCTACCGCTCTGCAGGCATTTCGATCTAATATTATCCAAACTCGTCTATAACTCCGCGCGTCCCATTCCTTCCGCTTCTTCCTGCGGAAAGGGTGGGACGGCGCAACGCCGATCGCAATTATCAATTCAATCACTCATTATGCGTCTCTAACTCCGCCAACTCACCCCAAACCCAGGATCCTCTTGTTCTTGTCAGTGTCTGCCGCGCTACCGGCGAAGTCGTCAAACGCGCGATCGGTTACGCGAATGATCTTCTGCTTGATGAACTTCGCACCCTCCGCCGCGCCTGCCTCAGGATGCTTCAGGCAGCATTCCCACTCCAGCACCGCCCATCCCGGATAGTCGTACTGCGCCATCTTCGAGAAGATCGAATTGAAATCGATTTGGCCATCTCCCAGGGACCGGAAGCGCCCAGGCCTGTCGATCCAGGCCTGATAACCGCCGTATACGCCACTCCGCGCACTGGGACGATACTCTGCATCCTTCACGTGGAATGCGCGAACCCGTTCGTGATAAATATCCAGAAACCCCAGGTAATCCATCTGCTGCAGAATCATGTGGCTCGGATCGTAGAGAATGTTGGCGCGCTGGTGCCCACCCACCGCGTTCAGGAATCGCTCGAACGTCACCCCATCGTGCAAGTCTTCGCCGGGATGCAGTTCAAAGCAAGCATCCACGCCTGCTTCGTCAAAGACATCGAGAATCGGCTTCCAGCGCCGCCCTAACTCGGTGAACGCCTCGTCGATCAGCCCCGCAGGCCGTTGCGGCCAGGGATAAAAGAAGGGCCATGCCAGCGCCCCGGAAAACGTTGCGTGCGCCGTGAGCCCCATCCGCTGGCTTGCCTTTGCCGCGAACTGCAATTGCTCCACGGCCCAGGCCTGCCGGCCCTTCGCGTCATCCTTCAATTCAGGCGGCGCAAAGTCAGCAAACGCCACGTCGTAAGCGGGGTGCGTAGCCACAAGCTGTCCTTGCAGGTGTGTCGACAGCTCCGTCACCGCAAGCCCCAGCTGGCCCACGGTGCCCAGTACCTCTTCGCAGTAGTCCTGGCTCTCCGCTGCGCGCTTCAAATCGAACAGTCGCGCGTCCCAACTGGGGATCTGCACACCCTTGTAGCCCAGAGCCGCGGCCCACCGCGCCATCCCATCCAACGAGTTGAACGGCGCCTCATTCGAAGCAAACTGCGCCAGAAAAATCCCGGGACCCTTGATCGTCTTCATCGTCTTTCTCCCCAAGAAACTCCGCCAATTCTAGAATTGGACCCAAGTTTCGGTTCTGCTGCTTGCAATCGCGCGCTCAATGAACCGCATGCCACGCACCCCCGCCTCAATCCCGGGCAGCTTGGCCGGCAACGCGTTCGACTTGCCATCCTTCCACGCCGACACCGCATCTGCAAACTCGCGGTAGAGCACCGCAAACGCTTCGATGTACCCCTCGGGATGACCGCCGGGCAAGCGCGTCACGGCCAGCGCCTCCGCGCTCAAATAGCCTCCGGCTGCATGGCGCGTCTCCTCAGGACCGTCAAGCCACTTCACGCTGAGCCGATTCGGGTCTTCCTGATGCCATTCGATCGACCCCTTTTCCCCATAGACGCGCAAGCGCAACCCGTTCCGCTCGCCCGCCGCCACTTGCGAGCACATCAGCGTACCGCTCGCTCCACCTTCAAGCCGCAAAAGCGCATTGCAATCGTCGTCGAGCTTGCGACCCGGTACGACGGTGCGCAGGGCCGCGTTGAGGCCCGTGACCTTCAGGCCGGTCACATATTCCATCAGATGAAAAGCATGTGTCCCGATGTCGCCAATGCAACCACCCGGTCCGTTCAGCGCAGGATCGGATCGCCAGGCCGCCTGCTTCTGACCGGTCGTTTCGAGCGGCCGGCTCAGCCACCCCTGGAGATATTCCACAGCAACCTTGCGAATCGGTCCCAGCGCCTGGGCAGCGCAAAGCGCTCGCGCTTCCCGAACCAGTGAATACCCCGCATAGGTGTGGGTCAGCCCATAGGGCAATCCGGCGCTCGCAACAGCCGCCTCCAGTTCCAGCACCTCGTCATAGGTGGCCGTAGCCGGCTTGTCGCTCATCACCGCGATGCCAGCAGCCAGCGCCGCCTCCGCCACCGGCAGATGCAGATGATTGGGCGTCGCAATGACTACAAAGTCGATTCCATCTTCGCGCCAGCTCTCGGCCTCGATCATCGTCTGGTAGCTTGCGTAGGCCCGCGACTGATCGATACCAAAGCTCTCTCCTGCCGCCCGCGACCGCTCCGCCGACTGCGAAAATGCTCCTGCCACCAGTTCGATCTTCCCATCCAGTTCTGCGGCCATTTTATGCACCGGCCCAATGAAGGCTCCCGGCCCACCGCCAACCATCCCCATGCGCAACTTCCGGCTCACTTGAATGCCTCCCTCATAACTCCGCCGCCCAATACGCCTACCAATCGGTAAGCGTTCCATCTAACTTTCTGTTCACGGGAAGATAGGCCCGTTGATAGCCATATTTTGCTGCCAGCTTCTCGTCCAAATCCACACCCAACCCCGGACCATCGCCGGCAAACATCATCCCATCCTTGAAGAAATACTGGTGGGGAAATACCGCATCCGTCTCTTCGGTGTGCGGCATAAGCTCCTGAATACCGAAGTTATGAATTGCGGTATCGAAATGCAGCGCCGCGGCCATGGTCACCGGCGACAGATCCGTCGCACCATGGAATCCTGTCCGCACATGATAGAGCGCGGCGAAATCCGCCACCTTCTTCAATGCCGTAAATCCGCCCCCATGCACCAGCGTCATGCGCAGATAGTCTATCCACTGGTTGCGAACCAGGTCATGCGCGTCCCAGATGGAATTGAATACCTCGCCCACGGCAATCGGCGTCGTGGTATGCTCGCGGATCACCTTGAACCCCTCCTGCAACTCCGCCGCTATCGGGTCCTCCATCCAGAAAAGATGAAATGGCTCCAACTCCTTGCCCAGCCGGGCCGCCTCGATCGGCGTCAATCGGTGATGGCAGTCATGCAACAGGTGCAGTTCTTCGCCAAACGCCTCGCGCACCCGCGCGAACAGAGTAGGAACATGCCGCAGATACAATTCGCTTGACCACTCGTACTCCGACGGCAGGCCGCGCTCCGCCGGCTCATACCGTCCCGGCCCTTTGGCGATTCCGTATGTCGATGAGAGCCCCGGAATCCCGCTCTGCACACGCACCGCCTTGAAGCCCTGGTCGATGTGCCGCGCCACGTCTTCGAGCGCGCTATCGGTGTCCTTTCCGTTGGCGTGCCCGTAAACCAGCACCCCCTCCCTGCTCTTGCCGCCAACCAGGTTATACACCGGCGTATTGAGGGCCTTTCCCTTGATGTCCCACAGCGCCATGTCGACCGCGCCAATCGCCGACATCGTAACCGGTCCGCGACGCCAATAAGCCCCGCGATAGAGATACTGCCATATATCTTCCGTCTGAAACGGATCGCGCCCGATGATACAAGGAATCACGTGGTCAGTCAGGTAACTCGCAACGGCTAACTCGCGGCCGTTGAGCGTGGCGTCGCCCAGGCCATAAATTCCTTCGTTCGTCTCCACCTTCAGCGTGACAAAATTCCGCCCCGGCGAAGTTACATTCACATAAGCATTGGTAATCTTCATCGCATAACTTCTCCAATAATCCTCATAAGTCCCGACTTCTCGTCCCTGGTCCCTAAGTCCCTAGTCCCTTTCTCACTGATTCACCCCGCTGGCCAGAAATCCTCCATCGACCGCAATGATCTGCCCCGTCACAAACGAAGCTGCCTCCGAAGCCAGAAACACCGCCGCTCCTGCCACTTCCTCAGCGCGTCCAAACCGTCCCATCGGCGTGCGCATCAACAGCTCTTCTCCGCGCGGGGTTCCCTGAATAAAGCTCGCGTTGAGCGGTGTGGGAAATATCCCTGGCGCAATCGCATTCGCGTTCACGCCCTTGCGAGCAAGTTCCACCGCCAGGCTGCGCGTCAGCGACGCCACCGCCGCTTTGCTCGCCGAGTAAGCGGCTACCTCATGAAAACTCACATACGTCGACAGCGAAGCAATGTTGACGATTCGGCCGTAGCCGGCGGCCACCATCGTCGCCCCAAAAATCTGGCAGGCCCTCAACGTCCCCGTCAAATTGGTATCCATCACGCGCTGCCAGTCGGCTTCATTCAGGTCCAGAGCGGGGGATTTGAACGTGATCCCCGCCGCGTTCACCAGGATATCCACCTTGCCAAAGGCCTCGATCACCGCGTCATGCAGAGCCTGCACCGTAGGCCGGCTCGTCACGTTGCTGGTCACACACAGCGTCCGGCGGCCAAGCCCTTCAATGTCCGCAGCCGCGCGGTCCACCTGCTCCACGCGCCGGGAAGTTGGCACCACATCAGCGCCCGCTCCGGCCAGCGCAAGCGCAATCGCGTGACCGAGCCCTGTCGTCCCACCCATGACCACCGCAACGCGTCCCGTTAGATCAAAGAGGCCCGGACTCATCGACTCACGTCTTTCCCACGCAAAACCCGATCCCAAAAACACTATCATGCAAGGCGATTTACTCGCGCGCACCAGCCGCCGCCTGCACCTGCATGCGGCGATGCGATAGAGTGTCATGTGAAAGCTGCCCTCACGCCATGAACCCGCTCGTCATTCCCGACTCCCCCCGCCGCTGGGACTGCCTGTCGCTCGGCGAGGTGATGCTTCGCCTCGATCCCGGAGAAAACCGCATCCATACCACGCGCCACTTTCAGGTCTGGGAGGGTGGCGGGGAGTACAACGTGGCCCGCGGCCTGCGCCGCTGCTTCGGCCTGCGCACGGCCATTGCCACCGCGCTCACCGACAACCCCGTCGGACGCCTGGTTGAAGACCTGATGCTCCAGGGCGGTGTCGACACTTCCCTGCTCAAGTGGGTTCCTTACGACGGCGTAGGCCGCCAGATGCGCAATGGACTTAACTTCACCGAGCGGGGCTTCGGCGTTCGAGCAGCCGTTGGCTGCTCCGATCGCGGCCTCACCGCGGTAAGCCAACTGAACCCCGGCGACTTTGATTGGCCATCGATTTTCGGCGCAAGCAACGGTGCGAAGCACTTCCACACCGGAGGCATCTTCGCCGCGCTCTCCGCCTCCACCGCCCAGGTGGCCGCTGAAGCCATGGACGCGGCGCACCGCCACCAGACGCCCGTCTCCTACGACCTCAACTACCGCGACAGCCTTTGGAAAAGCATCGGCGGCAAGGTGAAGGCCCAGGAAGTCAATCGTGAGCTGGTTCGCAAGGTCGATCTCCTCCTCGGCAACGAAGAGGATTTCTCCGCCATGCTCGGTGTTCAGCTCAAAGGCGTTTCCGAAGACTTTGCCGAGTTGCCCATCGCCGCCTACGAGGAGATGCTCCGCGAAGTGGCGGCACTTTATCCAAACCTCAAACTGATCGCCAGCACGTTGCGCACAGCATCCACGGCAAGCCGCAACGCGTGGGGCGCAATTGCGCTCTATGAAGACAGCATCGTTCACGTTCCCCAGAGCGAGATCGACATTTACGACCGGGTCGGCGGCGGAGACAGCTTCGCCTCCGGCCTCATCTACGGCCTGCTCGCCGGCAAGCCAGTCGACTGGGCGCTGCGCTGCGGCGTGGCTCACGGCGCATTGGCCATGACCACGCCCGGCGACACCAGCACCGCAACCCTGGCAGAAGTCGAGCGCCTCATTAAGGGCGGGTCGGCGAGAATTGCAAGATAAGCCCAGCGCGCGAAAAGGAAGCCATGCACGAGAGCGAAACTACTGCTGAAACACTCGAACGGGTGGGGCTTATTCCGGTTCTCCGCGCTCGCAACGCGGGCCAGGCGCACGCAGTTGTTCAGGCCATGCTTGCCGGCGGAGTCACCGTTGTCGAAGTCACCATGACCGTCCCCGGCGCTGTCGATCTGCTCGCCGAGCTCAAGCGCGAATACGGGAGCGAACTCCTGCTCGGCTCGGGCACTGTAACTACTGCCGACCAGGCCGAAGCCACCATCGAAGCCGGCGCTGAATTCGTGGTCAGCCCCAGCTTTCACCCTGCCGTCATCGCGGTCACCAAGGCCCACAAGAAGCTCTCCATTCCCGGCGCGCTCACGCCAACTGAGGTTATTACCGCGTGGGAGGCTGGGGCTGACTACGTAAAGATCTTTCCCTGCTCGGCGGTGGGCGGCGCCAGCTACATCAAGTCGCTGCTGGCCCCTTTCCCGCATCTCAAGCTCATCCCCACCGGCGGCGTCACGCATCACACTGCCGCGAGTTTTCTTGAAGCTGGAGCCCGCGCACTCGGTGTGGGCATTGACTTGGTCAACCTGGCGGCTATCGACGAGGGAAGGCCCGAAGTAATTTCTGCTGCCGCTCGCGTCTATCTCAAAGTCATCGCCGACTTTCGCAGCTCGAAGGGCTAACTCTCATGACCGACCAGTTCCAGCCCTTTCGTCTCGACAACCGGCACGCCCTGGTCACCGGCGGCGCCAGCGGCATCGGCGAAGCCACTGTGAAGGAACTGGTCCGAGCCGGCGCCTTCGTGTGGATCGGCGACATTAACCATCCCGCCGCAGAGGCGCTGGCCGCTTCGCTTGGTTCCTCGCAGGTCTTGCCGCTCGACGTAATCAGCCCTGCATCCATTGCCGACGCCGCCGCGCGCCTCACCCGCCTCGACATTCTCGTCAACAACGCCGGCATTGGGCACGTCGGCTCCATTGAAACCACAGAGCCTGAGGACTTCGATCGCCTCCTCGATGTCAACGTGCGCGCCGTCTACCTGGTTACGCGCGCCTTCCTTCCATTACTCCTGGAGAGCCGGCAGAACCCGGAGAACAGCGGCGCCACGGGAGCCATCGTCAACATCGCTTCTGTTTCTGGCCTGGTCGGCATCAAGCAGCGCTTTGCTTATTGCACCAGCAAAGGCGCCGTAATCGCCATGACTCGCCAACTCGCCGTCGATTACCCCAAGACTCTGCGCGTCAACGCCATCTGTCCCGGCACGGTCGATACTCCCTTCGTCGAGGACTACCTGGAAAGGTTCCACAAGCACAACAAGGAAGAAACGCGCGCCGAGCTCCGCGCCCGCCAGCCCATCGGCCGGCTGGGTCAGCCGCGGGAGATCGCATCCATGGTTCGCTACCTGGCCTCCGATGAAGCTGCATTCATCTCTGGATCAGTCTTCACCATCGACGGGGGCTGGACCGCCGCCTGAGCATTGCACAGAAATATCCCAGATTCTTGAGAGGTTGGATCTCGCATGAAACTCGTTTCCTTTTCCCTCGCCGATGGCCGCATCCGCCCCGGCTCCCTGATTGAAGAGGACAATCTCGTCGTCGATTTGAGTGTCGCCGGTTATGCGGACACTCTGGCGGTCATCGCGGCCGGCATCACCAAGCCGGAACCCGGCAATACCTTCCCTGCATATCGTCTCAGCGAAGTCCGCTTGCACGCACCGCTGCTCAACCCGCCGCGCATCTTCGCCATCGGCCTCAACTACCGCGACCACGCGAAAGAGTCCGGGATGGAGATTCCCACTACCCCGACCGTCTTCTTCAAGCTGCCCACAGCGATTGTTGGCCCCGGCGACCCGATCGTGCTTCCCGTGAACTCCACTGAACCCGATTACGAGGCGGAGTTCGCCTTTGTCATCGGCCACGGCGGGTATCGTCTGGCTGCAGACGAGTGGCGCAGTCACGTCTACGGCTACACTATCGTCAACGACGTCAGCGCCCGAGATGTTCAATTCGCCTCGACCCAGTGGTCGTTGTCCAAGTGCTTCCCGACGTTCTGCCCACTCGGTCCCACCATCGTGACTGCCGATGAGATTCCCGATCCGCATGTCCTGCGAATTGGCCTCACCATCGACGGAGAACAACTGCAGAATTCCAACACCAGCAACATGGTCTTCAAGATTCCTGAGTTGATCGAGTATCTTTCGTCCATTACGCCCCTGCTTGCCGGTGACATCGTCTCCACGGGAACGCCCCCCGGCGTGGGCCTGGGGCGCAATCCGAAACGGTGGCTGCGGCCGGGCGAGACGGTGACTGTCACGGTGGAAGGCCTGGGGGCTTTGACTAACCCGGTGGTGGCGGAGTAGGCCGGTCGTAAGTCCTTTAGAACTTCTGCGGTGTCTGAATCGTCGGCAGCTAAGCCCTTTGTTTCGGTAGGTGGAAATGGGGGTAATAATATACTTGACTGAATTGATGTTGACAATGCAAACTGGAATGTGACAGGGCGGCGTCGTTAGTCGAGGGTTTTAACCGGAGGTGGGCGGGGGAGAGAGAAAGTGAGACTCCTTGGCTTCCGCTTCGTTGTTACCTATAGAAGAAATTCCTTTCCATTCTTTCATTGTCGAATTATCGATTGAAGAAGATGATGAAGAAATGGCTTGGTCGAAGAGAGAATTTAGTAAGGCGGAAATAGATCGCGTGGGTGCTGCTCTTATCCCTTGGTGGAGTGGCCAGGCACCCCCTCCGCAAATTCCGCATTTGGGAGAGGGGTATCGCACCATTCAGAATTGGCGATCTTCTCATGCGATGCCACTGCTTGTATTTAGGAAGCATTTAGCAATACGCGCAGAAAAGGTTCACCCCAAAGCAATTGTGGCTCAGCGATTGAAGAGATTTTCTTCGATCATGAACAAGCTTGAGCGGGAGCCGCATATGAAACTCTCGCAGATGCAAGATTTGGGTGGATGCAGGGCAATAATGCCAGACATCGCATCACTCAACGCGCTTTTTGAAATCTATCGCCACACTAACGATAATTTCGTTCAATCCGAAGGGGGAATGAAGTGCTACGACTATGTTCGGTCCCCCAAGAACGACGGCTATCGTGGGATACATTTGGTTGGTAGGTATAAGGTGCGCGCCCAAAAGAACGAGTATTGGAATGGGCAGAGAATCGAGATCCAACTTCGCACTCAACTCCAGCACGCATTCTCCACCGCGGTTGAGACCGTCACAGCATTTACCAGAAGCCCCCTGAAATTCGGAGGGGGACCGGACGACTGGCGCCGATTTTTCTCCCTAGTCGGAACGATGTTTGCAATTCAAGAAGGAACCCCGCCCGTTCCTGATACACCGTCCGACCTCGATGAGTTGCGAATCGAATTGCGCCGCCTCATGAGTTCCTTAAGGGTACGCAAACGTCTGCGCGGGTGACCGGGCAGAAATACAGCTTCGCCTTTTCGAGCCACGAGACGTTTTCCGATCCGCAGCGCGGGCAGCGCACTTTATCATCTGCCCAGCGCATCGAAATCATGAAATCGCGGCAATTCTTTTCGTCGCTAAAGTGTTGAATCGCTTGCTGTAAAGTCTTTGGGGTTCTCATGATGATTGAAGCATAGCAAAGAAACTAACTTCAGTCAAGTATATTATTACCGAAATGGGTTAATGTGGATCTAGCCTGCTTTTTTACATCTAGTTACGGAAAAAGTGGGGAGAGGGTGGGGTCTTTCGCATACGGACAGGCGCAACTCTCACAATTCGGCCCGGTAAATCCAAAAGAGGACGAGGAGCCTTTGTAATGAGAATATTCCAGATCGCTTTAATTATCTGCAACGGAAACAGGTGCTGCGCTTAATTCTGCTGACTGGCACGGCATGGTTGGCCACTTATAGCCAGATGGTGAGGCACTTATGGTGGGCGAGACTGTCGGCTCGTGAATAAGTTTTGTGTGCTTAGGCTCTTTGCAAGAAAGTACTTCCGGATTGCCAGTGATACGCCCGAACCCTTAGGTTTGAACTCCGGTGGGGTGTCCGCTGAGAGCATTCACAGTTTGTCGCCAACTTGAGACCGCCCGGCGGTATACTTCTCAACTGTAGGGAGAACTTCATGCAGGAATCGGCCGCTTCTTCGCCACCCAAATTCTTTTGGCCGCTCTGGGCTCGGATCGCTTTTGCCTGCTTTATGTTCGCAGTTTCAGCCGTGACCATGTGGGATGAGTTCTTTCGGTTCGATTGGGTGACGTTTCTTTGTTTTGGTCTGGTTTCCCTAATTTATATCCCGATTCATAAGGACGAGGCTCGAAAAGCCTATTTCAGAAAGCCGAGAACGATATTCTCGTTTGCATTGATAATCGTCATACTAGCGTCTGCGCTGCACCATCTATTCACGACGTTCCGCTTCTGACTCCTGCCAACTTCCGAACAGCCCAAATCGCTTTTCCTGACCGTCAGATGGCCGAATAGCAGATTCCGGGCGAATTGTCGCCAGACCGTCAGTAACGAAGTGGAAACTGACGGGTTGCCGGTGATACGTCCAGAGCACGCTCCAAAGGCAGTCCGCATCCCCCGGCCCTTATGACAGCGCCTCAACCAGCCGGCCAGTGCTCCTACGCAGATTGCAGTGCGCACTGTAATCGTCAGGTTATTGAGTTATTGCACGAGGAAGGCTATTTCCTAAACCATGCACCCAGCTGCGATGACGCCGCTCATGGCGAAGTGTAAATTAGCGCAGATGTCAGGGTTCAGAGATCAGGGAACAGAAATCAGAAATCACAAAATTCACGCTTGACATCTAGAGAAAATCCACTACCATATGGTTGTGGATCGATTGGGTACAACATTTGCGGCTTTGTCTGATCCAACCCGGCGGGCGATGATCGAACGACTCAGCCATGGGCCTGCCTCAGTGCATGGATTGACGGAACCGTTTGCGCTCTCGCAGCAGATGATTTCAAAACATATTGCCTACCTGGTGCGGGCGCGGATTGTGATCAAGACGAAGCATGGACGAGAGAGTGTGTGCAGGCTCAGGCCAGAGGCGATCAAGAAAGTCAGCGACTGGGCGACTTACTATCGCCGATTCTGGGAAGAGAGTTTCGACAAACTGGATGTGGTTGTAAATCAAATGAAAAAGGAGGAGGTCAGAGATGACAAACAACACGGTTAGCGAAGTTGAGCGGATGGTTGTGACAAGAGTTTTTGATGCCCCACGCGAGCTGGTTTGGAAGGCGTGGACTGACCCGAAGTACATCATGCAGTGGTGGGGACCGAAGGGCTTTACTGCGCCGGATTGTCAGATGGATTTTCGCGTGGGAGGAAAACTTCTCTGCTGCATGAGATCGCCCGACGGACAGGAGTTCTGGAATGCGGTTGAATACCACGAGATTGTTCCGTACGAGAAGATCGTTTCGCTCATGTACTTTGCCGATCCGAAGGGAAACAGGATTGACCCTGCGCAATTGGGAATAGAACATGAGGCCATAGAGGGTGCGTACGACGTGACCATCTTTGAAGATCTCGGAAACGGCCAGACGAAACTCACCTTCACTGGAAATGAACCGATGGAGAGCGCAAAGAACAGCGGTCAACTCGAGGGCTGGAACCAGATACTCGATAAAATTGCCGAAGTTGTTGCGGGGCTACAGCGGTTTTGATTCACATGTTGACCTCTGAAGATCGTGCGAGGTGGCATTTTCTTGAGGAAAATGCCGCTTGGCATCGAGGTTTCTGTGAAGAGCAGAATCGAAACCACCGTAGCGCAGACGAAATAAGAAGGTGAAGTTTTGACGATCGTCTGGCGCGAGAAACTGAACGTGAAGCAAACGCAGAATCTCATGAGCTAGTGAGCTTGCCGGAGCCGCTCCGGCAAGCTGCGCTCGAGGCAGTGAACTCCTGGGCCTGGCGTCATCTGTTCTCAATGGGTCTGCTGTTGAGATGGAGACCACAATCAATGTGATCTTCAAGCTCGAAGGGCCGCGGGACCAGCATTAGCCGCGGTTGGGTTTTGTTTCGGCTGGTTGGTCGCCAATCCGTCAGTTTGTAGTCATCCAGGAAGTGGAATTTGCGGAGACAGCGGAGATCGATTGCACGCGGTGACTTCTTCGCTGCTGGGCGGGATGGTGCGTGTCCATTTGGGTCACGCCTTCATGCTTTTTCATTCTGAATTGGCCGGTGTTCCCCGCCAAACCAGGCATAGAGTGCGACTCCCGCAAAGCAGACCACCGGTACCAGGTAGGCCGTCTGCAGCCCGCTTGAATCGGCCAGAATCCCCATCACTTTGGTCAGCGCTGCGCCACCCAAAATCGCCATCACCAGCAGGGACCCCGCGGTCTTGGTTTTCTCTCCCATGCCCTTCAACCCCAGCGCGAAGATCGTCGGGAACATGATCGACATGAACAAGCTCGTGGTGAGCAGGCACATGGCGCCCACCCATCCCGGCCGCGCGACCGCGACCAGCCCCAGAGCCACGTTCACTACCGCATAAATCCCCAGCAGTGTGCGAGCCTCAAAGTGCTTCATCAGCCACGCTGAGCTGAACCGGCCGACAGCAAACGCTGCCAGCGTCCCGGTCAGCATATAGCCCGCGGGTTTATCCCCGACCCCTGTTGCCGACTCCACATACGGGATGAAGTAACTCCACGTGCCCACCTGCGCACCTACATACAGGAACTGCGCCAGGACGGCGAGAACAAAATGCCTTTGAAACAACGGCACATTTTTCGCCGGGCCGGCATCCTCGCGCGACACATCTTCCGCTCCTGTGGGAGGAAACTTCGTCAATCCCACCAACACCGCCCACAACAGCGCCACTGTGCCCAGCACCAGGTAGGGCATCACCACGCGCAGAGTCTCGGCATGCAGATAAGACCGATAGGTTCCCGCCGCCTGCATTGCCGCCGTCTCCGCATCCGTATGCTTCACCCCAGAGAAAATAAACCAAGTTCCGATCAGGCCCGCGGTGATCGACCCCAGCGGATTGAAAGCCTGCGAAAAATTCAGCCGCCGCTCGCTCGAAGCGGTTGGCCCCAGTTGCGCGATAAAGGGATTCGACGCGGTCTCAAGAAACGACAAACCGCTGGCGATGACAAACTGTGCCACCAGGAAGAACCAGTAAAGTCCCATTTGCGCCGCCGGGTAGAACAGCAGGCATCCCGTGCCAAGCAGCACCAGTCCCGTAATAATGCCCAGCTTGTAGCCATAGCGATGCATGAGCTGCCCGGCGGGGATGGCCAGCAGAAAATATCCCAGGTAAAACCAGATCTGGATTCCCGCCGCGCCCGAGCGGTTGATCTCGAACGACTTCATGAACTGCCGGATCAGGATGTCGTTCAGATTGTTCGGAATCGCCCAGAGAAAAAACAGCGCCGTCACCACCAGGAACGGCACGAGCCGCCCATGCGGGATAAGCGGAGCTTCAAGATCTTCTTCGCTCCCCGCCCCGCGCTGAGACCCGGTCAACCCAGTAGAAATGCTCAAAGCTCGCTCCCCTTTCACAGTTACCGCTTCCTCTTCCGCTTCATCGGCGGCGTTCGGTAAACGCTTTCAATTCTCTGCCCAACTCTAACACCTCGACAATCGCTTGAGAAGTTCTACTCAATCTGCATACACGGTGGCAAATCAGATCACAGCGCCTGCCACCGCTTTACCTGTATTCTTGGGCCAATCGGTGTGCATGCTGCGCACCTGAGCCGTCGATGAACACCTCCATCGAAACCGCGCGCCAATTGTATGCGGAGGAATTGCGGGCCCAAACGCGTATGTCGTCCCACGCATTGTTCAGGGCCTTTGCGACGGTGCCCCGCGAGCGTTTCGTCGGGCCCGGTCCGTGGCGGGTTCTGGGCTCGGGCGACTTCTGGATGACCGAGGACTCTGACCCGCGGCACGTGTATCGCAACGTGCTCATTGCGCTTGATGAATCCAAAGGCATCAACAACGGCCAGCCCAGCATGTGGGCACGCTTTTTCGATCAGCTTCACGTCCAGCCAGACAATCATGTACTGCATCTGGGCTGCGGGACTGGCTATTACACGGCGATCCTTGCCGAGCTGGTCGGACCGAATGGGAGGATCGTCGCCGTCGAAATCGACGAGGACGTTGCGGAACGGGCACGCGCAGCGCTCGCCCCCTGGCCCCAGGTTGCTGTAATTCATGCAGACGGCTCCCGCGGCCCATTCGCGCCCGTCGACGTCATTGTCGTCAGCGCGGGCGCAACGCATCCGCCGGCGTCCTGGCTTGCAGCCCTCAACCCCGGCGGAAAGCTGCTGTTTCCCTTGACCCCAGACCACGGGACCGGAGCCATGGCTTACTTGACCCGCAGGAATGCGGATCATTTCGAAGCTCATCTCACGGATGGCGTCCAGTTCATTCCCTTCGCCGGCGCACGCGATCACGCCGTGAGCAGAGAGTTGGCGGCTGCACTGAATCGCGATGAGGGAGAACCTGTAAAGTCGCTGCGCTGCGATCCGCATGAGAAAGAACCCACCTGCTGGCTGCACGGGAATGGCTGGTGCTTTTCCTGCCGCGAGGCAGTCACGCTAGACTCGACCTAGTCAAGTAAAGGAGGGTCATTGTGCCAATATGGAGTCCGCAGCGAAAACGGTCAATATCTATGAAGCTACAACCCATCTTTCCAAGCTCGTCGACCTGGCCTCCAGCGGCACGCCGATTCAGAGCACCCGCCTCAGCCACAGCCCGGTGTGGGAATGCAGATTGCCGGCCACTTCCTCCGGCGTGCCTTCAGCCACAATGAGGCCGCCGCCTTCGCCGCCCTCCGGGCCCAGATCGATCACCCAGTCGGCGCACTTGATCACGTCCAGGTTGTGCTCAATCACGATCAGCGATCCGCCGCCATCGATCAGCTTGCGGAACGCCGTTAGCAGCTTGGACACATCGTCAAAGTGCAGGCCGGTGGTCGGCTCGTCGAGAATGTAGAGCACCCGGCTGGCCTGCGAGGGCTTGGCATTCGCATTGGCCGCACGTACCTGTGCCAGGTGCGCCGCCAGCTTGACGCGCTGCGCTTCACCGCCAGAAAGCGTGGTCGCGCTCTGGCCGAGCCGCAGATAGCCCAGTCCGATCTCGTCCAGCACGGCCAGCTTTTCCAGCAGCTTGGTCTGCCCGGCAAAAAAGCGCAGCGCTTCCTTCACCGTCATCTGCAGTACGTCGTGGATGTTCTTTCCCTTGTACTCCACTTGCAGGACTTTGGTCTGGTAGCGTGTGCCGTCGCAGTCTTCGCAGGGCAGCTCAACATCGGCCAAGAACTGCATCTCCACGGTCACCGTGCCGTCACCCTCGCAGGTGTTGCAGCGCCCGCCGGGAACGTTGAACGAGAAATGGCCCGGCGTCAGCGAAAGCTTCTTCGCCTCCGGCTGGGCGGCAAACAACTCCCTCACGAGGTCGAAGCCCTTGATGTAGGTGATTGGATTCGAGCGCGGCGTGCGGCCAATCGGCGTCTGGTCCACGAGCACCACATCGTTCAGCCGCTCCACGCCGGTCAGGCTCTTGAAAACACCTGAGGGGTCCGATCCGTCGCTCTGCCCCAATGCCCGCGCCACAGCCCGGTAGAGCACCTGGTGCACCAGCGTCGATTTGCCCGAGCCGGACACGCCGGTGATCGCCACCAGCATTCCCAGCGGAATCTCCACATTCAGCCCATGCAGGTTGTTGGCCTCCGCGCCGCGCAGCACCAACCTCTCGCGCCCAGGAGTGCGACGCCGTGTGGGAACCGGAATGGAAAGCTGCCCGGAGAGATAGCGGCCGGTGAGCGAGTTGGGATTAGCCTCAATCTCCGCCAGCACCCCCTCAGCCAGCAGCTTGCCGCCAAACTCCCCGGCGCCGGGGCCCAGGTCCAGCAAGTGGTCCGCCGCGCGCAGTACATCCGCATCGTGTTCCACCACGAGTATGGTGTTTCCCAGGTCGCGCAGTTCTTCAAGAATGTGAATCAGCCGCGCCGTATCGCGTGTATGCAGGCCGATCGATGGCTCGTCCAGAACATACAACGCGCCCACCAGCCGCGAACCCAGCGATGTTGCCAGTTGGATTCGCTGCGCCTCGCCGCCGGACAACGTCGAAGCCAGCCGGTCAAGCGTGAGGTATTCGAGGCCCACCGCATCCAGAAAACTCAGCCGCGCCCGCACCTCTTCGAGAATCGGCCCGGCGATCTCCTCCTGCATCGGTGTCAGTTCCAGCGCACCGAAAAACTCCTTCGCATGAGCGATGGTCAGCGCCGTTGCCTGGCAAATGTTCTTCCCGTTAATCCGCACGCTCCGCGCCTCGGCACGCAACCGCTGCCCGCGGCAATCCGGACACTCCGCGTAGCCACGATACTTGCTCAGCATTACGCGCACGTGCAGCTTGTACTTCTTGCGCTCCATCTGCGCGAAAAATCCAAACACACCTTCGAAGCTTCCCTTTCCTCGCAGTACAATTTCGCGCGCCATCTCCGGCATTTCCCGCCACGGCACATCCAGCGGCACGCCCAGCGCGGGCGCCTGCTTGCGCAGCTCGGTATACCAGCTCCGGTACTTGGGCCGATTCCACGGGTCAATCGCGCCATTCTCCAGCGTCAGTCCCTTGTCCGGAATCACCAGGTTCATGTCGAAGTCGACGGTGTTGCCGAAACCCTGGCAGCGCGGACATGCGCCGAATGGATTATTGAAGCTGAACAGCCGCGGCTCCGGCTCCTTGCCCGGCCGATGGCAGCTCTTGCATTCATATGCCGCAGAAAACCTGTGCCGATTTCGCTCTGCATTTTCATCGCGTGGAACTTCTTCGAAGATCACCTCGCCGCCCTCGCGATAGGCAATCTCGGCTGCGTCCACAATGCGCGCCCGGTTTTCGGGATCCACGACAATCCTGTCCAGGAGCACAAATACAGGTAGGGTAAAGTCCAGTTCCAGAAGCGATTCCGGCGTGGAAAACTCCACAATCTTTCCCTGCTGGTAGAGGCGATTGAATCCACTGGTTCGCAACTCGGTGAGTCGCGCCTTCAGTGTTTCCGTGTGGGGCGAGTCGCCGCCATTCACGACTGGCTTGGTTTTCGTGCCGGCCTTCGCTCCGCGTCCCGCAGGCTTTGCAGAGGTCTGGGGCTCCGCAGCAGAGGTCGCTGTCCCCACGGGAAACAGCGCCTGCAGCCGGGTTCCCTCGCCGAGCGCCATCACAGCTTCGGCAATTTCATCCATGGAGTCGCGCTTCACCAGCCCGTCGCAGTAAACGCAATGGACCGTCCCGCAGCGTGCGTACAAAAGGCGCAGGTAGTCGTAGATTTCCGTCGCAGTAGCCACTGTCGACCGCGGATTCCGGGTTGTGTTTTTCTGCTTGATGGCGATCGCCGGAGCCAGCCCATCGATCAAATCCACATCGGGTTTTTCAATCCGTTCCAGGAACTGCCGCGCATACGAAGACAGTGACTCGACATAGCGGCGCTGCCCTTCCGCATAGATCGTATCGAAGGCGAGCGACGACTTCCCCGACCCCGAAACTCCGCTGACCACCGTAAGTTTTCCATGGGGAATGTCGCAGGAGATGTTCTTGAGATTATGCGTCCGCGCCCCGCGGATAACGATCGCGTCGCTCGAAGAGACCAAGCTAGTCGACGTGTTCGAACTGGATGCAATCAGTGTGGATGAATTCAAAGGGAAGACACCGGAATGAAGTTGTCCAGCCGCAACCCTGTCGGCTCAGAGAGCATCAGGGCGCAACGGGCCATTCTTCATTATAAGGCGGATCTCCCCGGCTGCCCAATGGGAGCAGACCTGATTCTCAGCCTGATCGAATTGCAGGATTTCATTTCCCGCGCAGAAATTTCTACGCTACCATCGCGCAGATATCCACGACGGCGGGATACTTGCCGTAGTCGGCAACCGGCTTCTCTTCCCTTGCCGAGTCTCGATCGAGTACACATGCCAGGTTCATCAGCACCGCCGAGGCACAAGCCGGACATTGGACCGCGCAGTTGCCAACGCAGTTGCAATCCTGGCAGAGATACGCACTTCTCAGGGGAATATGTTGCATCATCGGGTAAGTCATCGCTTAACCTCTCTCGCATTTGGTCCCGCGTTTTGGGGAAATGGGACGCGTAAACCCAGACCGCCAAGCAATATGGGATGCAGCAGGATTATTCGGAGTTGTTCATAGCGTCCGCCGTAACAGGTTTTCCGGCCGCTCGCGACTCTCTCTCGATTCCGAGCTCAACTGGCGAGTGGCCGCGACCGGCCTCCGCAGCGGCTCTCTGATCCTATATCGTAAGCAGACTACTGTTTTCCTTTTCGAAATCCTGCTGAGTCTTCGCCCCTTTGTGTGCCAGGTGATCTGCAGCCCGATCAATGCGGTCGACCTTCTCGTCGCCTTCCTTTTCCGGCAGCCCCGGCTTGGAGGGCAACTGCGTCGGGTTAGGGGGAAATGCATTTGGCTCGTTGGCAGGGTTGGGGTTGTTATCCATGGTCATGGTTTGAACTCTCCTGCCCCTTCGATGCCTCCAGTCGGTTGCGAAGATGTCCCGCCCGTACAGCCGTCACACCCCAAGCCGATTCGCGCCGGCCACTCGTCCGTACCACAGGCCGGAGTCTTTCACCGTTCGCTTCTGGTCGCGAAAGTCCACATACGTCAACCCGTATCTCTGGCTATACCCGTCCGTCCATTCGAAGTTATCCATCAGGCTCCACGCATGGAATGCCCTGACCCGTGCTCCATCCGCAATTGCCCGCGCCAGCTCTGAAAGAATCCCCTTGAAGAACTCCGTCCGCCGGTCATCCGGAACCTTCCCGCCCTCCTTCTCATACGGCGTGTCCATGTAACAGCAGCCGCATTCGGTAATCTCGATGACAGGACGGTCGTACTCGCGAGAAATCTGCGTCACCAGGTCATAGATCCCGCGCGGCCAAATCTCCAGGCCGGCGTGCGTCAGTGGACCCTCGGTGGGCATGACCGCGTGGAACCGCGTGTAAGGGTCGCGCCCATTCGTGTCCCCTGTATCCGCTTCGATCTCGGTCCCGTAGTGCAGTCCTCCGCCCTTTGCTCCACTCGCATCGGAAACGATGCGCCGCGTGTAGTAGTGGAACCCCACCCAATCGAGCGGCGCGCGCATGATCTTGTCGTCGCCGGCGCGAACGCCCATCTGCTCGTACGGTGGCTCGCCCACAAACGCCTTCGGATACTCGCCTTTCAGCGCCGCGTGAAGAAAGAACGTGTTATTCATCGCGTGGTAGCGCGCCGTGGCTGCTATATCGGCTTCGCTGTCCGTCTTCGGATAGCCAGGAGCCATGCTGTACGCCGAGCCTACCGTGGCCTTCGACGACGCCGCCTTGATGGCCCTGAAGCTCTCGCCCTGCGCCAGGCTCACCGTGTGCAACGCCTTGAGGAAGTCGCTAAACCTGGCCCGATTGGGGGGATGAATCCCAATCCCATATCCGTAGTACGTAAAGGCCCAGGGCATATTGAAGGGCGCCCACAATGTGATGCGGTCTCCAAGTTCCCTGGCCAGGATGCCCGCGTAGTCGGCAAAGTACCCGGCAAGATCCCGGTTCGGCCAGCCTCCCTTGTCCTCCAGGCCCTGCGGCAAATCCCAGTGGTACAGCGTGCAAAAGGGCCGAATGCCCGCCTCCAGTACCGCATCCATGACTCGTTTGTAGTGGTCCAACCCCTTCTGGTTCGGCGTGCCCGTCCCGGAGGGCTGAATCCGCGCCCATGAAATCGAAAAGCGGTAGCTCTTCTGGTTCAGCCGCTTCAGCAAAGCGATGTCCTGCCTGTAAAGGTGATAGTGGTCGCAGGCCACGTCGCCCGTGTCACCACCCTTGATATGTCCCACGCCGTGCGCATAACGATCCCAGATCGACTCGCCTTTGCCGTCCTCGTTCCAGGCACCCTCCACCTGGTAGCTGGCGGTCGCCATCCCCCAAAGAAAGCCATCCGGAAACCGCGCGCCCTCAATGTCCGCGGCAGCAACCGCGCCTGTGACCTGACCCGGAACCTGATTCGCCTCTGCCGGTATCCGCACGTCGGGTTTCATCACCGCCCCACTCACAGCTGCAATCGAATTCTGCAGAAATCGCCGTCTATCCATTGGCCCCATCCCTCAAAAAATGAACAGCCAGCCCGCAGGCCGGCCGTTCTGTGCTCAATCGCAGCCCTAGTGACCTGCCATCTCGATAACAGCGCCAACTGCGCGCCGCGCCTCGGCAATGTGTAAAGTCGCCCGTTGCTGCAGACCGTGGTTCTCAGGCTGGTCCGGAGTGCTGTTCACCGCCCGAAGCATACTACGCTCCGCTTGCATCCGCTATCAGGAAAACTCAACCCTGCAGTCTTTCTTCCATCCATCTGGCCCGTCAAACCCATGGCTCCAATGGATACCGGGCAGCCTCGCCCCTCCCTTTACACTGGATTCTTGAGGTATTTCGTGCACCGCATCGCCTTTCTAATTCTGCTGTTCACCACGCTAACCGCTTTCGCCCAGGAACCTGCCCAACCGGCAGCAGCGCCGGCGCCTTCCGCCCGTGCAGCCGCTGCGCCGCCGGAGGCTTTCCAGCAAGTGACTGATGCCGAAGCAGCTATCGGCAAATCCGATTGGAAAACCGCAGAAACCGGCCTCAATCACTACCTGGCGCAGAATCCCTCGGACGCACGCGCCCTGTTCGACGCAGGCTACGTTGCGGACGCCGAGGACCGTCCCGCGGATGCCGAGAGCCTCTATCGCCGCGCCATCGATGCCGACCCCAAATCCTTTGAGGCCCATCTTTCCCTGGGACTTCTCCTGGCCCGCCAGGGGAACACCGACGATGCCCGGCCCGAATTGGCCGTGGCCACCAAACTCGATCCAGGAGACGCCGGTCCAGCCGTCATGGCTCGCGCCTGGCGTGCGCTGGCCCGTATCGATCGCGAAGACGATCCCACCGAGGCCTCCAACGATCTGCTTGAAGCCCTCAAGCTCTCTCCCGAGACCACTGCCGACACTCTGCTTGCCGCCAACATCGCAGACCAGGCGGGTGAATTCGATGCAGAAGCAGCCGCCTACCGCCGCGTACTCGCCCAGGATCCCAACTCTACCGACGCCACCACGGGCCTGGCTCATGCGCTGATTGAGCTCAAAAAATATCCCGAGGCGGAAACCCTGCTGCGCGCCGCCGTGGAGAGATCTCCCAACGACCCGACCCTCAATGCTCAATTGGCCACAGTGCTCGCCGCACAGGACAAGACCGAAGCCATCCCTCTGCTGCAGAAACTCCACGACGCCCACCCCAACGACACCGCGATCACCCGCATGCTGGCCTCTGTTTTGGACGACGCCGGCGACTACGTCGGCTCGGACCACCTCTACGTCACCCTGCTCGCAGGCACGCCCAACGACACCGCACTGCTCGTTGCCCACGGGCAGAACCTGATCCGCGAGCTTCATTACGCTGAGGCATTCGCCGTCTTCAACAAATCCACCCAGCTTGACCCAACCAATGCCGACGGCTGGAGCGGGTTGGCCTTTGCCGCAGCGCGAACCAATCAACCCGCCGTCACGCTTCACGCCCTTACGATGCGGTCAAAATATCTTCCAGAAGTGCCTTCTACTTATTTTCTATGGGCAACCGCCTACGACAACCTTCATCAAAGCGGGCAGGCGGTCGCGTACTATAAGCAATTCCTGGAATCCTCCGCCGGAAAGTTCCCCGATCAGGAATGGCAGGCTCGCCAGCGTCTCAAATTGCTCAGTAACAAACCCTGAGATAGGTGATGATTCCTGCTGCAGATTACTCCCGATGTCCATGGCGGTACGAGCGGGTGTGAGCGCGAAAGAATTCTTCTTGTAAATTCTCACAAATGCTCCTATAGTCTCGGCCTAAGGGTTAACCAGCACTGCGGAGGTCTCTCATGCAGTCCAAGGTTTCGTTGGCCGTCCTCGCCCTCCTTACCGTCAGTGTGCTGCCCGTCCGCGCAGCAGGATTCGACGATAAGGTCATCGATCAGCAGAGCATCGACGCTCTCCAGGCCAAGATCCTTCAGGCCCAGCCCCGTGAGCAGTGCTTCCTTTACGCCGAACTTGTCCACGAGATGACCGAGTTCAGCCTGCGTCAGTATGCTGCGGGCGACGGCGAAAAAGCCGCAGGCCTGCTCAAGCAAGTCCAGGCGCTGGCGCATAAGATTCACCTCTCAATGTCAGAAGACAACAAGCGCCTGAAGAACGCGCAGATCCTGCTGCGCCATACCGCCTTCCGCCTCACCGAGATGCTGCACAACAGCAGTCTTGAAGACCAGCCTCTGGTCGCCCAGACCCTGGCCGAGGTCAATCAGGCCCAGGACGAGGCCATGCTCGAGGTCTTCCGCAAGTAGCAGCCCGCTTTTCGCCCTCTCGCGGCATGTGGTTCAATAAGAACGCCGAGGTTCTCGATGCGTCCCGTGCGTTCAATTCCGTTCATTTTGCTCTGCCTCTTTCCTGTCGTTTCTCTCTTTGCCCAGAAAGATAAGCCCGAACCCCTGACCGAAGCCCAGATCGAGGAGATTCGCGAAGCCGGTATCGCTCCCGACGAACGCGTGAGCCTCTATACCAAGTACACGAGCGAACACGCCGACACCATCAAGAGCCTCACAAACCGCGCCAAATCCCTTGCTCGCGCCAAGCGGATCGATGAGGAACTCCAGGAGCTGACCGCGCTGATGGACGAGTTTGGCTCCAACCTTGACGTTTTCTCCGAACGCCACGCCGACATCCGCAAATCGCTCAAGCCGCTGACCGAAGCCACCGATCGCTGGCTTGGCATCTTGCGCGCCCTCCCCGGCGAACCCACATTCGACGAGGCCCGCAAAGAAGCCATAGAAAGCGGCGAGGACCTTGCCGACCAGGCCAAGCGCCTCCTCGCCGAGCAAACCGACTACTTCAAACTGCACAAAGACGAGCAAAACCAGGACCGGGCGGAGCCGAAGTGAAGACGAGGGAACAGGGATCAGGGAACAGGGATCAGGGTTCAGGGATCAGGGTTCAGGGAATAGCAGCCGGCATCAGAAGTGAGCTGCATCGGCCAACCCGGGAAGCCGCTCTCAGTCCCTAGTCCCTCAGTCCCTAACCCCTAACCCCTAATCCCTAGCCCCTGCTACTCTGTAACTAGCCGTGCCCCCCGATTTCGTCCCAATTTTCCAGGAAGAATACCGCGCACTTCGCCCGCGCGCACCCATGCCGCCCATCGCGGTCCGCTTTCGCCGCTTCACCTCGCTGAACACCACCATCCGACTCCGGGAGGGCAAGATATTGGTCAGCCTATCTGACCTTCTTGAAGGCGCGCCGGAGTCCGTAGTCCGCGCAATCGCCCACATCCTGCTGGCCAAGCTCTACAAGAAGCCCATCGAGCCGGCACAGAGCATGCGCTACAAGCGATTTGCCTCCTCGGCCGCCGTTACTCGCCAGACCGAGGTCATCCGCCACGCCCGCGGTTCCAAGCGCTACTTCGGCCCTGAAGGCCGCTTCTACAACCTTGACGAAGTCTTCGACTCGCTCAACCTGCGTTTCTTCGGTGGCTTGCTTGGCCGTCCCCAGCTCACCTGGAGTGAGCATCACGCCAAGCGGTCTCTCGGCCATTACGACGCCGCCCACAACACCATTGTCGTCAGCCGCGTCTTTGACCGCCCATCCAGTCCCCGCTATGCAATCGAATACCTGCTCTACCACGAGATGCTTCACCTCAAGCACCCGGTACGCATGCGGGGGCTGCGCCGGTGCGTTCACTCCGCAGCGTTCAAAGCTGAAGAATCGCTCTTTCCCCAACTCGCTGAAGCGCTGGCGTTCATCAAGCGCCTCTGAATCGCTTTGCGGAACTTGCGCAGGCGTACTAAACTTCTTGGCAGGAAGAGTGGCCGAGTGGTTGATGGCTCCAGTCTTGAAAACTGGCGTACCTGCAAGGGTATCGGGGGTTCGAATCCCTCCTCTTCCGCCACACAGTCTTTATAATCAATAACTTAGAGAGATAATTCGATTCATGTGTAACTTTTCGGGCGAACTTGCAGATGTTCAGCTATTAAAGGGACCGGAGAATATTCCCTGGCTTAGGACATTGACCGGAAGTTCGGCAGTTTCTCCGTCCCGGAATTCGCAAGTCCCCATCGTACGCCTCCAAAATTGAATCAGGAATATCGATTTTCGACCAACACTACCCCGCAGGAGCGAATGGCAAAAAACTGAAATCAATGAACATCTCGTCCCTGAAATTGTGGGCTCTTCGCGGTGCAGAGTAAGATACCCCCGGCAGAGCCGGGGGCTTTCCGATGTGAGCCGCTCAAAGCGGCTTGAGCGGGGTCGCTAACGCGGCCCCGGT
>JBKQNU010000039.1:0-10755 GCA_052145815.1 Occallatibacter sp. | reverse complement strand
TGGGTTTGAAACGCTGGCACCGGTCGGCGGAGATCCCCTTTGTGGCTCCGATGATCGTCGCGTCGCGGCCCGGTCAGCCGCTGGACGACCTGCGGGCCGCTTTGCCGCATGGCCTGACCATGGAAATCGCCGCCGGCTCTGACCCCGCCTTGCCCCAGTTAGCCGATGAACCTGTTGAGGTCCATCGCTTCCTGCTGCGCAGCGCTACGGGAGACACGGCGCCGTTTTATCTGCTCGCCGGTCTCCAAATGGAGATCAGCGCGTCCCAGATTCGCGATTTGATCAGGGACGGGGTTCGGGACGGGAATGGCGCGCAAACTCCAGCTGAGCCGGAAATCTCCCTGGGGAGACAACGACTGCTGCCAGCGGCGGTTTTGGATTACATCCGCTCGCACGGGCTTTATCGATAGAGACTCTAACCTGCCTCGGCTTGCCGCTACCGGATCAAGCGACTACGATTGAGGCTGGAGAATGTTTTCTGCCGAATGACAACAACTGAAGCACACCAGCAAACTCGCATCCAAATCCGCAATCTGGTTCAGGCCGCGGCCCAGGCCTGCCTGGATAAGAAGGGCGAAGACACACGCATCCTCGAACTCGATCCCATTGATGCCGGCCTGTCCGACTTTTTTCTCGTCACCTCAGCCAGCAACGAGCGTCAGGCGATGGCCATCGCCGACGAGATTGAGCATCGGCTCAAAAAGGAGTTCGGCGTGTTTCCGAACTCCGTTGAGGGACGGCGCCAGGGCGACTGGATTCTTCTCGACTACGTTGACTTTGTGGTTCACGTTTTTCGCGCTGAACGCCGTGCCTTCTACGATATCGAACGGCTGCGCAAGTCGGCTCGCCCGCTGACACCGGCTGAATTCGACTCCGAACTTAAAGCTGCCCTCGCGGCAAAAACACTGGCTGCACGAGAAAAGGTCTCTGCCAAAGCCAAACCGGTTGCGGTTCAGGATGTGCCCGCCACCATGGCGAAGAAGAAAGCAATCAAGCCGTCCGCGGCGCAAAAGAAGGCGCCCAAAAAGAAGTCCGCGCCCAGGAAGGCGGCCGTGGGGAAGCCCCGCGTGCGCACGGCAAGCAGCAAGGCCTGAGCGAACGCCGAATTTGAGCGATGCGCATCCCGCAGAGCTAATTTCCGGATGAACGAACAAAGGGCGTCCGCCGTAGCGGACGCCCTTTATGTAACTGTCCAGCTTTGTGGCTGGGAGCAGATAGTTAGAACGTGATCTTCCCGTGGACCTGGAGTAAGCGCTGCGTGACGGCCGCGCCCTGGAACGATCCGTACGGGCTGGTTGGAGGAGCTACTGCGCCGCCAATCTGGCCGAAGGCTCCGGAACTGATGTCGCCATCGGGCGCGCCGAAGTTGACGTGATTGAAGACGTTATAGGCGTTGGCGCCAATCTGCAGGGTGAAACCTTCCGCCTTGACGATCTTCTTGAGCACGCTCAGATCGGTGTCGACGTAGTGCGGCCCAAAAAGCGCATTCCGCCGCAGGTTGCCAAAGTCCGCCTGGTTTCCATAAGGAACGAACTGGGTTACGTCCAGGCAGCCCGTGTCGACGCAGGAGTGAGGATTGCTCCCGGTCGGATTGGTCAGCATGCCGCGTGTGACGCCCGGCGCGAGGTCCGGCATCAGAGTTGCGCCAAGGGTGTGGTAGCTGCCCAGAACGCCACCATTGACGATGGAGTACGGTTCGCCGCCGCGATAGTAGGTCTTCAATCCGAGGACCCAACCGCCAGCCAATCCTTCCAACAGCTTGTTCGACGACTTGAACGGTTCCTCGTAAACGGCGTCACCCACCAGGTTGTTGCGGATGTCGTAGTCGGAGTTGGAGTAGTTCAAACCGCCGCCCGTGACCGAAGGGGTAAGCTGGGTGGTAAGAGATCCGCCATTGAAGACTTCGCCTTCGCCGCCGTTCGAGACCACGTCCAGCGAGTGGCTGTAGGTGTAGCTGAGCTGGCCGGTCAGCCCATGCCCGTTGTGCTTGTAACTGATCATGCCGCCGCTGTAGTTGGAATGCGCGTTGTTGGTGTAGGCAGAGACTCTTGAGAAGCGGGGATCTGGAGGCGTGGCCGAGAGGCCCGCGAAAGGTGCAACCTGACTCCAGCTGCCGCCGGCTGCGGAGTCAGCATAAGCTCCGCTGGAGGCATTCAGGAGGGGGTTGACGAGCACCTCGCGGTATCCGTAATTGCCGGCATAGGTCACGATCACCGCGTCGCTGCGTGTGATCTGGTGCTGCAACTGCAGACTGTACTCAGCGTATTCAGGAACCTTGAATTTGTCGGGGAAGTAGGCCCCGATGTTCGGTGGAGCGAACGGATAGGGGCTGCCGGTCTGTGCAATGCCTTCGTTCCAAAGGTCGGTGGTGATTCCCGCGGCCCCTTCGCCCGCGCCGAAGCCGGAGAGAATGGCCTGATTCTGGGCAGCGGTAAACGAGCCTGCGCTTCCGGTTCCAGAAACAGCGATGGCACCGTTATACGCCGACGGCTCGTAGTAGTTGGGGAAGTTCTGGATCACGCCGTCCAGGAAGCCCGCCGGATAGAGGTCCGCGAAGATTCCGACGCCGCCGCGAAGTTCGGTCTTGTCGTTGAAGCTGTAGTTGAATCCGAAGCGAGGCTGGAAGTTGAGAATCTCCACGCTCGGGAACGGATGCGGATTCTGGGCCGTGACGGTAGCGTTGTAGGCCGCCGCCGACCCCGGGAACGCACCGGAGGCGTACTGCGAGAAGCAGCCGCCGTGGCAAAGCGGGTTCCCGGTGCGGTCAATGCGCGCGCCAATCGTCAGCTTCAAGTTGGGGAGGGCCTGGAACTCATCCTGGACATATGCGCCAATGTTGTAGAGCGCCAGGTGCGCGGTGAGATTTGCCGTGTATGCCTGGGTGTACGACTCGAACCCGTTTTGTCCCCAGAAGCTGGTCTGCGGATTGATGACGCCGGACGCGAAGTCACCGAGCGAAAGAGACACGGTATAAGGAAACACGGTGTTGAACTGCGAGTCGTAGTCTTCCACCAGGTCGCGGCGGAAGTTTTCGCCGAACTTGACGGTGTGCTTGCCCATGATCCAGCTGAAATCGTCTTCGATCTGATACTGGGTCACGTTCCGGCCCTGCGTCAGGTAGAAGGGAACACCCAGAGCGGGCAAGCCGGGGGCAGCATTCACGCCGGACCCGTCCAAGCCGTCGTCGGATACCAGGAAGTTGACCGGCAGTTCAGCCACCGACGCAGCGACGTCGACAGGGCCAAAGTAGGCCGAGTACCAGTTGGCGGCCGCTACGAAGACATTGGTCTTTGTGGGGCTGAACACGTAACTGTCATTGAACTGTCCTTCGTATTCCGGCTGAATGGAGACGGCGCTGAACAGGGGATCGATGACGCTGGTCGAGGTCGGCTGTGATCCGCGGTCCATCTTGTAGCGGCCGTAGATCTTGTGCTTGTCGTTGATGTTCCAGTCGGCGCGGCCGGTAAACAGCCATTCCTTGTTGACGTTGTTTACCGATGCGGTTCCCACTGTCAAGCAGGGCACGTCCACGCCGAATGTGCCTCCGCCCGGAGCCGGGGTTCCAGAAAGGCCGCCTACGTCATCGGCCGCTAAACCGTCGCCGCAACCGAGGTTGCCGCTGGCATCCTGGTTTCCGGCAGCTCCGGTCGCAACCGGTATTGAAGAGGCATAAGCAGGCGACTTGGTGAAGTCTTTCATGGCCAGCGCGTAGGTGCTCTGCGCGGCTGCAGGCACGGTGTTCAGAATATAGGTGGAGAGAGCAGGAGTCGGGAAAGTAACGAAGCCGCTGGAAGAGGGAAGCACGTAGCGCAGACCCTCGTAATCGGCGAAGAAGAAGACCTTATCCTTGATGATCGGTCCGCCGGCATTCACAGCCCATTCGTTCGATACTGCGTGGGGCGCGTTATTCTTCAGTCCGCTTTCAATCTGGTCATGCTCGTTGAACCAGCCGTTGGCATTCAGAGCGGTGCCGTTCCAGTTGTAATCGGCTTCGCCGTGGAACCGGTTGCCGCCCGACTTGGTGGTGTATTGAATAATCGCGCCCGCTGCGCGCCCGTACTGCGAGTTATAGGCGTTTTGGATCACGGTCGCATCGGCGAGTTCGCCCTGGCCCAAAGTCAGGTTGGAGCTGCCGGAGTTGTTCAGGTTGAGAAACGGGTCCTGGTTGTCAAAGCCGTTCAGCACGAAAAGATTCGAAATGCCCGGCAGGCCGTCGGAGCTGAAGTTGCCATACTCGCCGCCGGCATTCACAACCACGCCCGGAGCCGTGAACGCCACTGTGGTTACGTCGCCGCCGGGGGTGGGCAGTTCCTGAATCTGTTGTTCATTGAAGGTTGTCGCCAGGGCTATGTTCTGTGTATCCACCAGCGGCAGGCTCGTCGATGTGACCTCGACGACGGTGTTGCTGCCCGTCGGCGTCACTTTGATGTCTGCGGGAACCGTGGTTCCGAGAATCACGGTCACCTGCAGCGTGTCCGACTTCAAGCTCTCGGCCGATGCGGTGATCTTGTAAAGACCGGGCTTCAGAAGCCCAACCGTGTAGCGGCCTTCCGCGTTGGTCTTCACGGTTTGCCTGGAATCCGTGGCAGTATCGATCACCACCACGGTCGCGCCGGGAACGACGGCGCCTGTCGCGTCGGAAACCGTGCCGTTTACTGCGCCCGTTACGGACGACTGGGCCCCGGCAACGGGGGACATGGTGATTGCCACAAAACCGGCGACGGCCAGAAGACTCATCCCCAGGACCGCATTCTGCAACCGAATAAATCGCATGGTGTTCCTCCAATTTGAGTAGGGAACGGAAAGCCCCTTTTTCGGAGCCTTCAGAACCGCTTAATGTGCTGCCGCGTCTCGGGGGGGCTGGGACCGATCCGCAAGTTGAAGTACAAAAAGACTGAATTCGTTAGAAAAAAAGAAGAGAGACTTGTTCAGGCTTCATCCCAGTTGATTGCCTCGCGGGGAATGCACTCCCAGGAAATGCCAGGGACTACTTGCCACGAACACACTTGCATGACGATTGCCAATCTCTGCGAGCATGGAAAATAATGGTTTTGTCTTTGAAAATAAACGACTTGATAACGCGCCATTGATATGTGGAAATAAGCAACAATATGGAAATACGTATATTTTCTTGTCCATATCCCAAAAATGGCATGGCGGTTACACTTTTGTCGTATCGGAACTGAGGCAGGGCGGTTGTAAGGTATTCTGCTGCGCATGCACCTGACGCTTGGCCACATCGGCAGCCGCCCCGGTTCCAAAGATGGTTTTGATGCTCTTACCCAGGTCTATCTCGAACGCTGTTCAGCCTTTGCGCATTGCCAGGCGGAGGCATTCCGCAGCGAGGAGGCGATTGTCGATTGGCTGAGTAAACGACCGGGCCGGACACCGCCGATCGTGGTGCTGCTTGACAGCCGTGGCAAAGCCATGACCTCAGAAGCCTTCGCCGCCTGGCTTGGCGCCCGGCGCGATGCCGGCGCCCAGCACATTCTCCTGGTTATAGGACCGGCGAGCGGCTGGTCGGACACGGCTCGCCAACGTGCCGATCTCCTGCTCTCGCTCGGTCCCATGACGATGGCCCACGCCTTGGCGCGGCTGGTGCTCGCCGAGCAGCTCTACCGGGCGTTTACAATTCTCTCTGGCCATCCGTATCACGCCGGACACTGAGGGCAGGGAACAGGGATTAGGGAACAGGGATCAGTTGGCGGCAGGCCGCCTGCGCGCTTGCCGCGCAAAGTTTCCCGCTGCCGTAGACTGAAAGGTGATATCGAGCGGGAAAGGTCTTCAGAGCTATTCCCTGTTCCCTAATCCCTGTTCCCTGCTATGAATGATTCCCGACGCGGACTGATCCTGATCAATACCGGCCCCGGCAAGGGCAAGACGACCGCTGCCATGGGCACTGCTCTGCGCGCCGTGGGCAACGGCATGCGCGTGCTTATGCTGCAGTTCCTCAAAGGCTCCTGGCACTACGGGGAGCTCGATGCAGTCCAGTCCTTTGGCTCCAGCTTCATCATGAAGCAGATGGGCCGGGGCTTCGTAAAGGTCGGCGGGGCCGAGACGGATCCGGAAGACGTGCGACTTGTGGAAGCGGCCTGGGAAGAGGCGCGCCTGGCGATCTACTCCGGCGAGTGGGATATGGTGGTTCTGGACGAAATCAACTACGCCATCAGCTATGGAATGCTCGACCCAGCTGTGGTGGCTGAAGCTCTTCTCGGCCGTCCGGAGATGGTGCACGTCATCCTCACCGGGCGCAACGCCCATCCCTTGCTGGTGGAAATTGCCGACACCGTGACCGAGATGCGCGAGGTAAAACACGCCTACCAGAAAGGCATTCTCGCCCAGCGCGGAATAGAATACTGAGAGCAGGTTAGCGGACAGCTAACAGCTGATAGTTCCCGACTGATTTGCATCGGCGGCAAAGCTTCAAACTGTTAGCTGTGAACTGTGAGTTGGTCAAAGAGAGCGTTTCCCATGTCCTGGTTTAAACGAGAAGACGGTGAGTACGAATCCGGCCCCGGCGGCAATGGCGCTCCGGACTCAGGCGAAAGGAAGGTGCGCACCGAGGGCCTTTGGACCAAATGCCTGGGCTGCCGCCAGACCATCTGGAAGGCGGATCTCGAGGCCAATCTGAATGTCTGCCCCAAGTGCCAGCACCACTTCAAAATCGACGCACGCCAGCGCATCGCCCTGCTGCTTGAACCCGGATACGAACTGGTGGATACAGGCCTGCGCTCGACAGATCCGCTCAACTTCACCGATGTGAAGCCTTACAAAAAGCGCTTGCGCGCTGCGCAGGAATTGACCGGCATGGACGACGCCATTCTCAACGCGGAGGGCAACCTGGGGCACCACCAGGTGGTGCTTAGCGCCATGGAATACGGGTTCATCGGCGGCTCGATGGGCGCAGTGGTGGGAGAGACCATTGCCCGGGCCGTCGATCGCGCCCGTATCGGCCGCAAACCCCTCATCGTCGTTGCTGCTTCCGGTGGCGCGCGCATGATGGAAGGCGTGGTAAGCCTGATGCAGATGGCCAAGATATCCACCGCCCTGGCGCAGTTGGACGACGCAAAAGTGCCCTATATCTCGGTTTTGACCGATCCGACCACCGGCGGCGTCACCGCCAGCTTTGCCATGCTTGGCGACCTCAACATTGCCGAGCCAGGCGCCCTGATTGGCTTCGCGGGACCGCGCGTCATCGAGCAGACCATTCGCCAGAAGCTTCCTGAAGGCTTTCAGCGCTCTGAATTCCTGCTGGAGAAGGGCTTCCTGGACGCCGTGGTTCATCGCCGCGACCTGAAGCCGTACCTGATCCGCGCCTTTGATTTCCTGCAAGCCCCGGCGGTCTCCGCTTAGAGCCGAATCTTCGCTCCGGTCGAATGCCGTAGACTGTTGCCCTTGAGAAGAACTCAAAGGACGATACGATGCGCGACCGATTCACCGCTTCCTGCATGGCCGGTGCCCTGCTTTTTGCAGTAACTTCCGCAAGCCACGCACAGACCTTCACCGCCATACCGGCCATTCCCTTCGAGACGGCCGGCCCAGTCATCCATGCACACGCCGAGGCTTTCAAGCCGTTCACCGTCGCAGGCGAGCGCGGTGTCGTCCTCGGCCAGCAGGACGGGACGTTCGAGGCCTGGGTGCTCCCCGTCAAGCTGCTTTCGCACCTGACCATCGAGGCCAACGTCGAAGGCTACTCCGTCCCCATTGACGTCAACGCGCAGTCGGCTGAGATTGAAGTCCGGCCCGACCGAACCGTCATCACCTACGCTCACATCGCCTTCACCCTCCGCCAGATCATGTTTTCGCCGGATGAAGCTGGCGTGGGCACCGGTCCCGTGGTGCTGTTCGAATTCGACTGTCTGCACCCCACCGACTTCACCCTCCGCTTCACCCCCGAACTGCGCTGGATGTGGCCCGAACGCAACGAAGGCGTCCCAAATGCAGAGTGGGTCACCGGTCCTGGGAGCACAGGCGGCTATTACGTTCTGCACAGCGACTATCTCGACCTGGCTGGCGCTGTCACTATCCCCGGAGCGCAGCCTGGCATCCTCGCCCCCTATCAGGAGCGCCCGCAGGTCCATCCCGTCGAGCTCAAGCTGCACATCGACCCCGCGCGCGACCATGGCCGGCTCTATCCGCTGCTCATGGCCATTGGAACGAACCCCGCAGCCGCCAAAACGCCCGCGCTCGGCGAATCCCTCGCCCAGCTCAACGCCAACATCGCCGCCAGCTACAAGGCACACGTTGAGCGCTACCGGAAGTTCCTCGCCAATGCCACCACCATCGAAACACCAGACAAAGCCCTCAACGAAGCATTCCAATGGGCCGAGGTTTCTATCGAGCAGCTCCGCGCAAAAGTTCAAGGCACAGACGAAACCGCCCTCGTGGCCGGCTACTACGCGTCGGGCGATTCGGCCCGCCCCGGCTTCGGCTGGTTCTTCGGCCGCGACTCGCTTTACACCCTCTACGCCGTCAACGGCTACGGCGACTTTGCGCTCTCGAAGGCTGAGCTTGAATTCCTCATTCACCGTCAACGCGCCGACGGCAAGATTATGCATGAGTACTCGCAGACCGCTGCCGCCATTGACTGGCAATCCTTCCCCTACATGTTCGCCGCGGCCGACTCCACGCCGCTCTTCCTGCTGGCCATGGAAGATTACGTCCGCTCGAGCGGCGACACGGCGTTCCTGACCGCGAATCGCGACGCAATCGAGAAGGCCTGGGCGTTCGAGACCGATCCCGCCCACGACACCGATCACGACGGCATCTACGACAACTCCCAAGGCACGGGCTGGGTAGAAAGCTGGCCCGGCGCCATGCCCCACCAGGAAATCTATTTGGCCCTGCTCGACCAGCAGGCGTCTGCAGCCATGGCCCAGATCGAAGCGCTGCTCGGCGATCCCGAAAAGTCGGCCGCCGCACAACAACGCGCAGACAAGATCGCAGCCTCCATCGAAACCGAGTATTACGATCCGCAAAAATCGTGCTACGCGTTCAGCCACAACGCCGACGGCTCGCAGGACCGCACCAGCACTGTCTATCCCGCGCTGGCCTGGTGGAGTGACCCAGCTGTACTGGGCCATCCCGCAGGTCTCGCGCATCCCGAAGGCTGCCTCCAGCAATTCGCCGCGCACACGCTGGCCACCGACTGGGGCCTCCGCGATGTATCCAGCGATGAAAAAATCTACGACGGCATGAGCTACCACCAGGGCTCCGTCTGGCCGCTCTTCACCGGCTGGGCCGCGCTGGCCGAGTACCGCGCCAACCAGCCGTTAGCCGGCTATCAAATGCTCAAAGAGAACGCCAACCTCACCTGGGCGCAGGACCTAGGCGCCGACACCGAACTGCTCAGCGGCGACTTCTACGTTCCCTTCGGCCGCAGCACCAGCCACCAGCTCTGGTCCAGCGCCATGGTCATTACGCCGACACTGCGCGGGCTCTTCGGCATCAGCATCGACGCGCAAACCAAGACAATCACGGTGAATCCGCATCTGCCGGCGCAGTGGAAAGATGCGCAAGTCAAGAACATATTGTTGCCGAGTGGGCCAGAAGACATAATCTTCACCCGGACAGACGATTCCCTGACTATCCGAATCGATAGCCTGAAACACGCAGGTTGGAGGCTGCGTTCCGACATTGCCGGCACCCAGAACCGCGAGAATCCGCTCTCCAGCGAAGGGTTGATGATCGCAATTCCTCTGCCTGATGTTGAGGTCTCCACCCCTCAATTCGTCGCACCTGCTCCCGGCAGCCGCTCGCAGGCCACTCGCATCATCGATGAAGAAATGGGAGATAGGAGAATCAAGTTAACCCTGGAGGGCCCGGCCAACAACGATGCGATCCGCGAAGCTGTCGATGGCACTATCCACACTTCAGCGCATGTTTACCCAATCACTCTCATCCGCCATAAGCTGGTCGATGTGAAGATCGAGCGTTCTGCTGGCGTTGGCGATAGCCCTAAGTCGCAAGGTGCATTTGTAAGTTCGATGGAAATCGATAGCGCGCATCACGACCCTAAAATTCCCATCGCTCTGTATTTTCACTTCGGCCCCGGTGAAGGCTGGCAGACCATCACCGTCACCCTCACCTGGTAGCCCCGTTTCCGAATCCATCGTACTTTCGGTGCGACGTCGTGACCACCTTCCGATTGACAGCTGTCACGCTTCTGCCTACGCTCAAAGTATGGAAGTGCGCCTGGAGCCTGAACTCGCTGCAAAAGTGATCCAATGGTCCGCAGAAACAGGCCAGCCCGTCGCTCACCTTGTCCAGGACGCGATCGCTGGTTACTTCAATGAGGTCGAGGAGTTGAGGGCCATGCTTGATCGCCGCTATGATGAAATCGTGAGCGGTAAGGTGCAGGGCATGGATGGCCCCGAGGCTGTCCGGCTGATCCGGGAGCGGGCGACCGCACGCCGCAAGACAATCGCCTGATGGACTACACTCTTCATCCCCAGGTCTACGGCGACCTGGAAGAAATTCATGCGTACTTCGACGGCTTCAACCCCACAAGAGCCGACCGCATTCTGGACGAATTCCTGGACGCGTTCAATTTGCTCTCGCGATTCCCAAACATTGGCCATCGCCGCACCGATCTTACCTCCCGGCCGCTTCGATTCAGGGTTGTTCGCGATTACTTGATCGCATATTTGCCAGAGTTCAAGCCGCTTTGGATCGTTGCGGTTGTTGACGGCCGTAGAAATCCGCGCGTTCTTGCAGCCCTCTTGCGCGGTCGAGAGTAGGCCTCACAGCCCCCCC
>JBKQNU010000038.1:0-4652 GCA_052145815.1 Occallatibacter sp. | reverse complement strand
CTATTGACCATCGCAAAGCCAAAACTGATGGTGAGAAGCAAGCTGGCAAAATGATCGAACTGGAAGGAAGGCCTGCCGCTGGCGGAGGCGAGAGCGGACTTGATTCCAAACCAAGCCACGAGGATCGTGGCGAACGAGCGGAAAAGATTCTGGCCCATTGCGTCGAAGAAGCCGAGGTTTTGGGTAAGCAAGTTGTTGATCGCCTGAAAGATGTATTGCAGGAAATCGGTTTGCATTGCCTTCAGCTCCTTCGACGCCGGGCATCTCTAAGCGCACGCCTATGGCATGCGGAAGTTTTGAAGTGAATCGGTGATCGTTCCGGTGACCTGGGCCATATTTCCGGCCATGCTTGCCTGCCGGCCGATATCGGTGTTGATTGCGTTGGTGGTGGCGTCCCGCTGCTGCTTCGCCAGGATGGTTTGCTGTTCGAGCAGTGACGCGAGGAGTTTGTTGGAATCCTGAACGGTCCTCAGCGTGAGCACACCTGCGGCATTGATCTTGTTGAGGACAGAGACTTCGCTGTTGAGATCAGAGCTGCCCGAGAACGAGTCCTGTTCAAGATTTCCAATCTGAGTCTCGAGGCTCTGGGCGTTGCCACGAATCGAGCCAATCGTGGCCATTGCATTCATGTTGGCGCCGTCGACAAGTTGGACGGAGGCGTACTGGGATTGCACGCGTCCGAGTTCACTGGCGTCCATGCCGGACAGGTGGTACGGGCTGTACTGGGACAGTTGGGTTGTGGATCTAAGGTAGCCGGTGTTGATGTTGGGAAGCAGGCCGGAGTTGATCCCGCTAATCCAAGATCCGGTATTCCCGAAAGTGTTCAGCGAGGTCACGTTCCTCCATTGCGAAAACACGGCGCGGTAACGCGCGGGCATGTTCTGCACGAATTTCGCCATGGAGAGGGCCAGGTTGTATTGGGATAGAACCTTTGCGTAGGTCTTCTGAAGTTGCAGCAGGTGCTGCTGCAACTGGGAATAGCGCAACAGCGCGTTCTGGTAGTTGGTGGGATCGTAGACGATGCCGCTTCCGAGCTGGGCGGATGCGGAGCCGACTGCGAGGCCCATTACGAGCAGAAAAATCAGGACCTTTCTCTTCATTTCTTCTCCTTGTATGCCTCAGAGATCCGAGGGCATTTTGTGGTTGGGGTAGTCGGGCAACGCGAGATCGCCCGCGAGGTAAACTTTGACGCGATGGCCTTCCCGGATGGTCACGGTGGGGAGGATGTTGAGAAATTTGTCGAGGATTTGCGATGCGGATTGCGCCGTGCTCACGGCGAAACCCTGGCGCATGAGGTCGCCACTCGTGGCGTTGAGTGCGCCTCCGGTGCCGGCCTCGCTCACGGCTCCAAGCGCTCCAACCGCGAGCGATACTCCGAAGATACGGAGATAGTGGTTGTTGACCTGATCCCGGAGCCCGGTGTCGCCGATCTGGTTGAGCCCCTTGAATTGGTCGAGGGTGACGGAATATCCGTCGGGCATAAGGATGCGGTGGAAGGCGACGGCCAGACGTGTCTGGCCAAACGCTTCCACCTTCTTCGTTTCACCGAGCAGCTTCGATCCTGCGGGGATCAAAAGGTGCTGGCGGTCGTTGGAGTAGACGTCGGTTGAGAGCAGGCACTCGACGGGGCCAGAAAACTGGCCTTCGAGCCTGTTGATGAGAACGGTTTCGAGAATGGTTCCTTCAAACAGTACGTAGGTTTTCCCTGCCGCCGCGTTAGCGACACCAGGCGGCACGGCGGCAGGGCTTTTGACTTCCTCCTTTCGGTCATTTGTCGTTTCCGCGGAATTGGTTCGCAGCGGCGCACCCTGAACCGGAGAAATCGGATTCGGCTGCATCTCTCTGAACAGTTGGGCGATCTGAGCGGGGTCGGGTCCCGCAGGGAGCGGAGTTGGTGCCGGAAGCGGCGTCTCAGTCGAAGGTGACGCGGGACCCGCCGTGGGCTTGCGGAAACTCAGTGCGACATTCGACGCAAACAGCGACACGTAGGCACGCTTCTTTCGCTCGGCCTGGATTTGGTCTTCAGGCCGCTGCTCGGCTGCGGCACCCGGACCGTTCTGCTGTTGGGATTGCTGCGGCTCTTGCGCGGCGGCGCCGAGCAAGTGGGTTTGCTGCGCGAGGGCGCTCTGCGCGACAAGTTGCTGACGCTGCAAATCCTGAATGCGGCTCTGCATCTCGGCGATCTTGGTTTCGTTGACTTCGAGTGGCGCTGGGAGCGAAGTCGCGGGGGAGAGTACTGTGGTTGGTGTCTGCGGCTTTTTGCCCCCGGTCAGCCACATGATGGCCACCATGAGGAAGGCCAGGCCGATGAGAAGCCACGATTGGACGTTCTTTGGCAGAAGGCCTTGGGGTTTCGGCGCTTTTTCCTGAATCTGGGCGGGTGCGGGTTGGGTCGGCTGGGTCATGTTCGTCTCTCAGTTCCCAGCTGTATGCCGCGCAAACGGCAACTTCTTCTTGCCGATGGCGAGGTAGCCGGAGTCGATGATCTTTGGTGCGACGTAGACCCCGTTTTCGAACTGGAAGGAGATCAAGTTGGGTTTGCCGTCCTTGAGTTCATACAGAGCTGGCTTTTCACGGGCGGCGCAGCGGATGTACGTGAACGCTTCGTCGTGATAGATCGCGGAGACGAGGAAAGGCTCGTGCGCCGCCTTCGGGTCGAGTGGGTAATCGAATTGGAGCTTGGTCGCGTAGCTGGAGCGGAAGCGGTTGACCTGCTCGGCGGCCTGGACTTGGGCAGTGTGGACTTGATCGGCTGTCTGCGCGCGCAGCGTCTCCAATTCCTTCTTGTACGCCTGGGCCTCACCGGCGCTGACATAGCCGTGGAGCCCGCTGTTCACCGCGACGGTCGAGCCTTCCTTCGGTTCAACGAAAATCTTGAGATCGGGCTCGGAATTCGGTTCGTTGCTGATTTCGGTGAGCAAGAAGGAATAGACGTGGCCACTCGCGGTGATGAGGTTCAAATTGCTGCGGATACCGGCTTGTGCCGGGTGAACGTAGCAGAGGTTATGGGCCCCGTTGATGACCCAGAATTCTTTGTCCCCGGTCGTAAAGTCGAGAATCTCCTCGTCATCGGGAAGGACGATGAGCGTCGAAAAGCGGAGCTTGGCGCGGACGGGGACAATGTCTTCTTTCGAATACTTCACAACTCGAGCCTCCGCGGTTGCGGCGCGCGTGGACGAAGCGTCGAAAGCGACCGCGCCGAGAAGAACGACGGCGAGGGTGCCAAGGAAAAAACTGCAGGACTTCCTGTAAAACGGTTGTTTCATCGAGATGCTCCTTGTGAGATGGAATGGTCTTGCTGGGAACCTTTGCCGGGGTCGGCAAACACCCCGACAAACCAGTGCACGGTAAGAACGGACGCGGTGAAGAGTCCCGCAACGGCAAGAGGCAGGAGCGTATAAAGCGGGTGCTGCGCCAGAACTCCGGGATCGAAGCAGCGAAGAAGAATCACGGCTGCCCTCCCGCCAGGATTTCGAGACCTCTTTCGAAGCCGTAGGTGTCGAACGCCTCTTTGCGTTTTTTGTTGTCGTAGGGGTCGTTCGTGTAGAGCCAATAGCTTTTTGGATCGACGTTGAGATTGGCGACCTTCGCGAGTTCCGGCGTCTTGATGAGGAACTGCTGCTTGGGGATCAGGTTCGAGATGAGTTCGACTTCCGTTTCGTTCAGGTGGAACTGACGCCGGTAGAGATCCCGGTCCATGTCGGGGTTGGCAAGGAAGATTTTGGTGGCGCAGCTTTCGATGATGACGTCCAGGATGTCAGAGCGCTTGAGTTCATCAAGCGATTGGGTAGACAGCACCATCGCGGCGTTGTGTTTCCGCCAGGTTTTGAGGGCTTCGACGACGTATCGCTGAATGCTGGGGTTCTTCAGGAACACCCAGGCTTCATCGATGAAGAAGGCTTTGAACACGGAGGTGATCTGCCGGTCGGCGATGACGGCATTGGCGCGGTGCAAGATGTAGAAGAGCAACGGTTCGAGAAGCTCCGGGTACTGGCTCATGCGCTGGAAGTCGAAGCACTGGAACCGGGAAAACGAAATCGTGTCGTCAGCGTTGTCGAAGAGAAACCCGAACTGGCCGCCTCGGGTCCATTTGGCGAGGCGGCTCGAAATGTCGTGACCGAGAGTGTTCGCCAGTACACCCAGCGTGCGCAGCGCCGGGTCCACGGCATATAGGTTTTCGGTCTGGTGATATAGGTCGCGTTCGGTGGCGAGGTCGAGATCACCTGCCCTCTGCCCCTGAATCAACACTTTCAGAAAGAGGGCGAGGAAATCGAGATTTTCCTTCGTGGGCGGAAGCGAGAACGGGTTGATCTTGAAATCCTCGGATTCCAGACCCACGCGCACATACGAGCCACCGAAAAGATGCGTGAGGCTTTCAAAGCTCCCGCCCAGATCGAAGATGAACGTGTGCGGCTCGTACTTCTGGAGATTGGTAATAAGGAAATTCAGCAGGAACGATTTTCCGGCGCCGGTGCGCCCCAGAATCATGGTGTGCGCCACGTCGCGGTAATGAAGGTTCAGGAAGTAAGGCGTGTGGTGGTTGGTCTCCAGGACCGCGAGGTACTCCTGCCGGAGATGCGAGTTGCGAGGCTCGCCACGGTGAAGGGTAAAGAGAAACGAGAAATCCGCATAATTGGTGTTTAGGAGATAGA
>JBKQNU010000037.1:0-21931 GCA_052145815.1 Occallatibacter sp. | reverse complement strand
ACCTCCTGCACGTCGCGCAGCTTCTGCTTGGCGCGAGGCACCAGCGTGGAGTCAGGGAACTGGTTGATCATGGCCCTGTATTCCTGCTCGGCGCGCTGTGCGTTCAGATAGTCGCGGTCGGGTTTTTCCATCTGCTGATAGTAGATGTCAGCAACCTTCATTTGCGCCTCGGCTGCTTCAGGAGCGTTGGGGAAGAAGGTGATGAAGTCCTTGTACTCGGCTTCGGCCTGGGTGAGGGCCGCGGTGCCGCCTTCCTTGAACCAGCTATCGCCCACGGCGAGCTTGGCGCGCATGCGGTATTCAGATTCTGGATAGGTGTTGAGCATGGTTTGAAGATCGAGCCGGGCCACGTCGAAGCGGCCCTTCTTCATGGCCAGCATGGCCTTGTCGAAGAGTTCCTTGTCAGGCTGCTTTGAATTGACCGCGGCCAACGGGTTAGTGCTCAGGTCCTGATTCTTCTTTTTCTTGGGCTTTTTGTCGGCGTGAGCGGCAACAGAGGCCAGGACGAAGAACGCCAGGGTAACCGCAGCGATCCTGTTTGATAACCGGTTCATAAACCCTCATTAATGCGCAGGGCGGTGGGATGGCCGTGCGACGTTTTCCGAATCCTTCTAAATCTTACCCTGACGATCTTCAATCAGACTGCTCGCCGGCTGCCTTGCGAGCAGCGGCCAGAAGGGAGCGCGCATCCTGCTCAGGGTATCCGGCGCCGAAAACGGCATTTCCAGCGACCAGCAGCTCCGCTCCTGCTTGGACGACCTGGGCGACGGTATCGTGAGCCACTCCGCCATCCACCTCGATTTTAAACGCCAGGCCCAGTTCCTGGCGCAATTCAGCCAGACGGCGAATCTTTTTTAGCGAGTAGGGGATGAATTCCTGTCCGCCGAAGCCGGGATTGACGCTCATGATCAGGACGTGATGGACCATGGAGAGAATGTCGATGAGCAGATCGACGCGCGTGGCTGGATTGACGACCACGCCGGGCTTCATGCCGTGGTGTTCGATGAGTTGCAGGGTGCGGTGCAGATGCGGGCAGGCTTCGTAATGGACGCTGACCCAGTTTGCGCCGGCATCGGCAAAGTCGGCGATGAACTCATTCGGGTTCTCGATCATCAGGTGGCAATCGAGGGGCAGGCCTGTAGCCTTGCGCAGGCTTTTGACGACGGGCGGACCGATGGTGATGTTGGGAACGAAATGTCCATCCATGATGTCGACATGGATGGTAGTGCCGCCGCCGCGTTCGGCCGCAGCCACCTGGTCGGCCAGGTGGGCGAAGTCGGCGGAGAGAATGGAGGGAAGCAGTTCGACCATGTTTTTTTGATGTTCCAGGGGCGCTTTCGTGGCGCGATTGCCAGGGAGCGTTTGTTTCTCTTCGGAGCATTTGTCCTGACCGGACAAGTGTATCAGCGGCGGCGCGGGAGACCACTCTTATCGTGTTGAATTGGGATTGACGCCGGTTCTTCGCGTGTAGCTGGATACGCGCTATCGCCCGGAGGCTTGCCGGGCAGAAGGAGCGGATCTGGTTGAGGGACTGACTTCGCGCAGCGCTGCTCCAACTACAGTGCCTGGACCTGATTCCTGCACGAATACAACCAGCCGGAGATTTTTCGGATCGAGGCCGGGTTTGAGTTTGGCCTGAAAGTCCTGGCTGAAGGGCTTTCCCTTTTCGAGCCGTCCGATGTGAATGAGATCCAGGGCAACGGCTGCGTGGGAGAGACGGCGGCCGCCATTTTCCCCACGCAGGACCTGCGATTCGGCGTGGTTGAGCGCGATGACCGCATAGACATCGGCGCTGTGCCTGGCGGAGGTTCCGTCGGCTTCGATATGGGATCGCAGAATGGATGGAGAATCTCCGTCGACGCTGACGGCGCCGATGCTGACGGGAAGCTGCTGGGCTTTGGCTGCTCTCTGAAAGGCTTGCGCCACCTGTGCCTGGTCTTCAAGGTGCAGCTCGTTGGCGCCATCGACGATCATCTCCGGCGTGTAAGGCGAGCTGCCTCCCAGCGCGTGGACATAGGCGTTTTGCCGGTCGGTGAAGAAGGATGAGGAATAGGGGTCTTTCCAGCCGTCGTGGTTCCAATAATCGACGTGTTCGCTGAGGACGATGGCCTGTGCGCCGGGGATGGGTTGCGATACGTCAATCTGCTTCAGCCAGGCATCGGCCGGCGGACAGCTCGAACAGCCTTCCGACGTGAAAAGCTCGATGAGAATGGGCGTGGCGGACGAAGGCGTGGCGGCCCTTTGTGAGTGACCTGGAACTGCAGCACATACCAGCAACAACACGACTGACAGAAGCCGGTTCGATTGCACGCGATTCATGCCGGGTCGAAACATGCTTCGTCGAGACATGAGACCGTCCTTTCTGGGCGAACGAATGATTGCCGCAAATATCCATTGCACGAGGGCAATTGTACCCAGCGGAAGCCGCCGGAAAACATATCTACCAGAGCCGTTTCTGACCTGACCACTCCCTTGAGATGCCGGAGCGAAGAAATTGTTACAGCCGGGAGCAGGTGTACGATGTTCCCAACCCGGACAGTGGCGACTAAATCACGGCAAGGAGAATGCGGTGATGCTCTCGAGCCTGCGCGCCTTTTTCCTGAAGACATCCTGCTTAGTTCTGTTGTGTGCATACCCGGTTTGCGTAGCCGCCGGAACTGGGCCTGATACTTCTCCCGGGCTGGTGCATGGGCTTTGGGTGTGGAAGAGTCCTGCAGTGCTGGAAGCTCCGCACGGCGCGGAGGCTCTGCGGGACTTTTGCCGAGCCGAGGGGATTAACGAGGTCTATGTCTCCTACTCATCCAAAACCGCGGCGGAAGAGGAGAAACAGCTGGCGCACCTGATTGGCCTGCTGCATGGCTCGAAGGTTCATGTGGAGGCGCTGCTGTCGAGTGCCGACGCCGACGAGCCGGGCAAGCATCGAGACAAGCTGCTGGGCGAGGTGAGGGAGATTGTGCAATTCAATCAGGCGCATGCCGGCAATCGATTCGACGGGATTCACCTGGATGTGGAACCGCAGCAGCGGCCGGAAAACAAGGGCGCTGGAAACCTGCAGTTTCTGGCCGGCCTCGTGGACGCTTTCCGCGCAGTGCAAGATTTGTCGAAGCCGGCGGGGATGACGGTGAATGCAGATATCCAGAACAAGCTGCTCAAGGGAGATGCCGGACAACGGAGGATGCTTCTCTCCGCGGTGCCGTGGGTGACATTGATGATGTACGAGTTGAGCAGTCCCGACGACGGAAAAAGTGCAGAAGAGAAGGCCGCAGCGATAGAGAAGAACAGCAAGAAGTATCTTGACATGGCGTTCGACGGATTGAGCGACAAAAACCTGGCTCGGATGGCGATTGCGCTGCGCACGCCCGACTATGGAACTCTGCTTCCGCAGATGCTGAAAAAGCTGGATGAGAGCAACGCAGCGAATCCGCATTACCTGGGCTGGGCGCGGCACTCCTACAACGATTCTTTGCAGGCGGGAAACTAAAAGCCAGGGGGGAGATTCTGCCGGCGATTGCGCTACTTGCATGGCTGCTATTCGAGCTTCTTCAGCAGGATGCGGCAACGGGCGCGCATGGCGGCGGTTCCGCTGCGGCTGTGGATGCGGAGCAGGTCGAGCACCATGGGCAATAGCGATGGCTCTTGAACCGCGATGTCGGCGAGACCTTGCAGGGCGGCGGTTTTGACAATCGAAGATGGGTCGTTCAGCCAGGATTGCAGCACCTCGGCGGCGCGGTGCGCTTCCGACACCGTGAGGGGAAGCCGGCCGAGCATCAGAGCCAGGTTCCAGCGGAGCTTTTTGGGTGCGGCTTCGGGCAGCAGCCCGAGCAGCGCTTTCTTGGCGGCGGGCAGAATCCGCTCACGCGCAGGCAAACCCCGGCGGGAAATGCGTTCCAGCACGTCGGCAGCGCGGCTAGAGACGCCGGGATCATCGTCCCAAAGAAGCTCGACTAAATGGCCGGCCCTGGCTGGATCGGCGAGCAGCTTTGCGGTGAGTTCGCGAACCCGGCCCAAGGCCAGCGGATGCTTGCCTTCTGCGAGTTGAGAGCGGAGGCTTTGGGCCTGGGACATGCGCCTCCTTTTGCCGTTTTCCATGCTATGCGCGCGGGGCCGGGACGAGCGCTTTTGCGGCCACACGGCCGATGCCGCGAAGAATCGGCTTGATTGGCCAGCGGCCATCGGGATCGGGGAAGAAGATCTCGCCCGAGCGGCGGATCTCAGGGCGGTAGTACCAGCGCTTGAGGAGGGCGAGATGGCCCTGGCGGATGGTTGCTGAGGGAGGCTGGCTGGGCTCGGCGAGGGTTGCGAGGGCGGCTTCAAGGCGGGATTCGAGGAGCCCGCGTGGAACCTTAACTGGCGCAGCAACTCCAGTCGCGTTCGCTTCCGCAGTTGTCGATTCCCCCTCAGCCGCCTCGGTCTTCCTGGTCTCTGATACCTGACCCCCGACCCCTGCTGTCTCCGGGATTGGCTCAATGGCCACGGGCTGGGCGAAGAGCGAACTGGAGCCGGATTGCTCGTTCTGAATTCTCATGCCAAGGGTGGAAAAAGCTGCCGGGCCGCGCAGGCAGCCGTCCTGGTAGAGGAAGACAGCAATTTCGTCGGGACTGGCGGAGGCCTGCAAGATGACCGCGCGCAACTGGCTGAGAGGGCGGATGAGTTCGGGGGCGAGGGAACGGACGGCTTCAACGCGCTGCACCTGGGCGTGGAGGGCGGCGGCTGCCTCGAATTCGAGGTTCGCGGAGGCTTCGTCGCGCTGGGTGCGGAGGGTGACAAGACGGCTTTCGCCGCGGGTCGCGAGAAAACTCTCAACGGCGGCGGATTCCTGGCTGTAGCGCTCGTCGGTGCAGCCCTGGTAGCAAGGGGCGAGGCACATCTTCATCTCGGAGTAGACACAGCCGGGATGGGATGGATGGGGCGAGAGGTCGTCGGTGCAGCGGCGTAGGAGGAAGAGCTTGAGGGCCTCTTCGGCGAATCGCTCGGCGGCGGCGCGAGATTGGAACGGGCCGTAAGCCCAGCCGGCTTCGCGCTGGCTGGGGCGGTTGGTGACGGTGATGCGTGGGTAGGCGTTCGAGCCGAGATAGCGGATGAAGGCGGGCGCGCCGAGGTGCATGCGTGCCAGGGATTGCCCCGACGCCTTGGGGCCGTAGATATTTTCGAGGAGTTCGAACTGCAGAAGGAGCGATTCGAAGTCGGAGCCGGTGAGGCGGTACTCGATGCGGCGGACGCGGCCGGCTAACTGCAGGCGGCGAGGATGCTTGGGCGAGGGCTGGAGAAGACGTTCTAGGCGGGCGCGAAGGTTGGGCGTGCGGCCGATGTAGGGCTCGGCGTGGGCGTCGGCGCCCCGCCCCACGGACGAAGACCTGTCCGTGGGGGCCCCAGCAAGATAAAGGGCGAAGACAGCGGCGGCGTGGGGCAGTTGAGCGAGCGCGGCTTTGGGGTTGGCTGGATCGAAGGCAATCTGCTCCATTGCAGGATCCTAGAGAGCCGGAGGGGCTAGAGATTCTGGTTTCCCACCCTTTCGCCAGAAAAACGGCGAAAGGATGGGGCACGGGGCATTTTGGGCATGGCGGCAGGGATCCATGGCTAGGCTCCGGCGATGGTCATGCCGTCGATGCGGAGGGTGGGTGAGGCGACCGAGCCGCGGAAGACAAGGTCGTTGCCGATGGCGGTTACATTCATGAGCATCTCTGCCAGGTTGCCGGCGATGGTGACTTCTTCCACGGCATGGGTGAGCTGGCCGTTCTCGATCCACAGACCGGTGGCGCCGCGGGAGTAGTCGCCGGTGACAATGTTGGTGCCGAAGCCCATGAGGCTGGTGACGTAAAGACCGGTGTGGGCATCTCCGATGATTTGATCGGGTGAAACAGATCCAGGCTGGAGAAAAAGGTTGCCGCAGCCGATGCCGGGCGTACCGGCGAGACCGCGCGACGCGTTGTGGGTGGATTTGAGGCCGAGCTTGCGGGCCGAGTAGGTGTTGAGCAGGTAGGTCTGCAGGACGCCGTTCTCGACTACGACTGTGCGCAGGGAGGGCAGGCCTTCGCCGTCGAAGGGCGACGAGCCGAAGCCGCCTGCGCCGGTGGGAAGGAGCATGGCGTTGTCGTCGACGATGGTGAGGGTGGAGGTGGCGATCTGGGCGCCCATTTTGCCGGCGAGAAAAGACGCATGCCGCCAGATGGAGTCGCCCGAGGCGGCTTCAAAGACGGAGCCAATCAGGGAGCGGGCAACCTCGGGAGAAAAGATAATAGGCACGCGCTGGGTGGGCACTTTGCGGGCGCCGAGGCGGCGGACAGTGCGGCGCGCGGCTTCCTTGCCGATGGATTCGGGCGATTCGAGGTCGACGAGGCGACGAGCGCCGGACCACCATCCATCGCGCTGCATCTGGCCGTTCGAGTCCATGGCCAGCGGCGCGGCGGAGACGCCGGCGTAGCTGGTACGGTATCCGCCGACAAAGCCGCGGGAGTTGGCCATGACCTTGCGGCCGCTGGCGGCGTCGAAGCTGCCGCCGTCGGAGTTGGTGATGCGTGGGTCGGCGGCTAACGCTGCCGCCTCAGCGCGGCGGGCCCACTCGATTCGCTCGGGCCCCGACAGCGAGTAGACGTCGTCGAAGAAGAGGTGCAGGTCGCCTGGAATCGAGCCGAATTCGGCGGTCTCGGGTAGGCCGGTGAAGGGGTCCTCTTCGGTGACCTTGGCCAGGGCTATGGCTCCTTCGACCAGCTGGCGAATGCCGTCGGGGGTCAGGTCGGAGGTCGACGTAGACGCGGAGCGAGTGCCGAGAAAGACGCGCAGGCCGAGGCCGCGAGAGCCGGATTCCTTGAGGGTCTCGACTTCGCCCATGCGGACGTTGACGCTGAACTCGTCGCCTTCGCGAACGACGGCTTCAGCGTCGGAGGCTCCGGCTTTCATGGCCAGGGCGACGACGTCGGCGGTGAGGGATTCGAGGTCGAGTGTGGCTTGATCGAGTTGGGGCGCGGCTTGGGGCATGGGTCAACAGTAACAAAACGGGTTGGGGTTGGGCAGATGCCGCGTAAAGCGATAGCTCAGAGATCTTCGGAATCACCGTTTTCTGAATCCGAAATTGTAAAAGAAGGTTGTGATTTGGCCCGATTTCAGGCACTTTTCAGGGGTTTTTGTTAGCCAATCCGGTAACAAGCAGGTTCTTGCCCCGATGACTTAAGTAAATGATTTAGCTGCGGTTGTGTACCAGGGTCTTGCACATTTTCCCATTGTCACAAGCGGGGTGTTTCTGTGAGATTGCTTGGGGTAAGTTGCTGATTGTGAGTTGGTTAGGAGAGCGTTCACAGTTTCAAAGGCGAGAATATGCGTTGGTCCTGCAGGGGAGGGGTGGGGTGTCGCTCCGCTGATACGGACCGGGGACACCCCTGACAGATGGCACTGGGAGCGCGGGAAAGTGGCCGCGAGGCTATTTGGCTGGTTCGCGGTGCCGGGGGCACGAGTCTCCATTGCAAACTCTTTCCAAACCCATGATGCACCGGCGGAACGAAATAATCTGCAAGTGGCGGAGAAAGAACCGGGCGTCGCTGCCGGTGTACACTTCTCCTTCGCGCGGGCGCGGTCGACTCTTCCGCGCGAACAGGAAAAATCTCATGCGCAAAACTAACGTAGCCCTATTTCTCGTTCTTCTTGTTGCCCCTCCGTACAACTTTCCACAAAATGCACCGGCCAAGCCAGGGGCCCCCGCGGACGGGTCTTCGTCCGTGGGGCAGAAGCGGCCCATGACGTTCGAAGACATGATGAAGATGAAGCGGCTGGGCGAGACGGCAGTTTCTCCGGATGGAAAGTGGCTGGCTTACTCCGTGACCTCGGTCGACCTGGAGCAGAACACGAAGACGGCGGAGTTGTGGCTGCAAGCCATTGCAGGCGGAGATCCGTTGCCGCTGGCGATGGCCCAGCCCGGCGACAGCGGGCCGCAGTTTGCGCCGGACGGGCACTCCGTGCTCTTCCTTTCCGGTCGAGAGAATGGTCAACAAATCTGGCTGGCGGATTTTGATGCCGCAACTGGAACTGCGAGCAATGCGAGGAGGCTGACTTCGATTTCGACGGAGGCGGATAACGCGAAGTGGTCTCCGGATGGGCGCTCCGTGGTTTTCACTTCTTCTGTATATCCAGATTGTCCTGCGATTGCGCCTGGGGACGGCGGCGCCGGAGACAAGTGCAACGCGGACAAGGATGCGGCGCTGGCGGCGAGCAAGGTGAAGGCGCAGATTTTCACGCATCTGCTTTACCGGCATTGGAACCACTACACAGGGGACAAGCGGAGCCATCTGTTCCTGGTGACGGTGGAGACGGGTGCGGTGCGCGACCTGACTCCGAACGATCCGCACGATGTGCCGCCGTTTTCGATGGAGGGTGGTGGGGGATTCGCGTTTGCGCCGGACGCAAAGGAACTGGCGTTTACGGAGAATCCTGACCCGGTGCCGGCGATCTCGATAAGCGCGCAGATTTACACGCTCGATCTGACGAACCCTTCGGCCAAGCCGGTGAAGGTCTCCACGTCGGCAGGAGGTAATTTCAATCCCGCCTACTCGCCGGATGGGAAGTGGCTGGCATGGAGGTCGCAGGCGCGGGCCGGGTATGAGAGCGACAAGTTTCGGTTAATGCTTTATGACCGGGCGGCGAAGACGTCGAAGGATTTGTTGCCGAAGTTTGATAGCTGGGTTGACGAGTTTGTCTGGGCTTTGGATTCCCAGGCAATTTACCTCGTTTCGGGGACTGCTGGTGCCGCTCCAGTTTATGAACTTCGAATTGGAGATGACCGCGTGGCCATCTGGGCGACCATCCAGCAGGGCCGTGGGGAATTCAGTGATCTTCACCCGCTCCGCTCGGACGGCTCGCTTGTGGCCGCCCGAATGAAAGTCGGACAGCCCGCAGAGGCCTTTAGAATTCTCGATTCGACGGCAATCATCGATGTCTTCCAGTCCAAGAGAAGCGCAAAGGCTGACACGCCGGTCTATGCGGTTCCCATAGCGAAGGAACTGCTTCCGCTGACTCATCTCAACGATGCTCTTCTCGCTCGGCTTGAGTTGCCAGACCTCGACGATTTCTGGTTCGAGGCAACCGACAGAACGAAGGTGCAAGGCTTCATCATTCGCCCGCCGGGGTTCGATGCGAAGAAGAAGTATCCGGTGAAGTTTCTAATTCACGGCGGGCCGCAAGGCGCTTGGGGCGACTCTTGGAGCTACCGCTGGAATGCGGAGCTGTTTGCGGCCAACGGCTACGTGGTCATCATGATCAATCCGCGCGGGTCTACGGGATATGGGCAGGCGTTTGTGGATGGCGTGAATGGCGACTGGGGCGGCAAGCCGTTTACCGACCTGATGACGGGCCTGGACTATGCGGAGGAGCACTATCCGTTCATCGACAAGACGCGCGAGTGCGCGCTGGGGGCGAGCTACGGCGGGTACATGGCGAACTGGATTCTTGGCCACACCAACCGCTTCAAGTGCATTGTGAGCCACGACGGCATGTTCGATGCCGAATCGGCGTTTGGGGCGACGGAAGAGGACTGGTTCAACATCTGGGAGTTCAGATTTCCAAACACCCAAGGGGGCCATCCGTGGGACTACTACGGCAAGCCCGACTCGGAGAACCCTTTCCGCAAGTGGTCGCCGTCGCTTTCGGCGAAGAACTTTCGCACACCGACGCTGGTCATTCATGGCCAACTCGATTACCGGCTCGATGTGAGCGAAGGCTTTCAGCTTTTCGACACGCTGCAGTTGCTGAAGGTGCCGAGCAAGATGCTTTACTTCCCCGACGAAGGCCACTGGGTGATGAAGCCACAGAACTCGCAGCTGTGGTACAAGACGGTGAATGACTGGGTGGATGAGTGGGTGAAGCAGGGAACAGGGAATAGGGACTAGGGACTAGGGACTAGGGACTAGGGACTAGGGACTGAGGGACTTGCCCGAGAAGCAACTCCCCATTCGACTTCATTACAGGGCTGGAAATCCAGCGACTAAGTGTATTGGACCCGGCGTTCTCCCTTGACGATGCGGCCGATTACGTGGAACTTCTCTTCGGCGCGGTCGAGGACGGTTTTGGCGCGCGCGAATTTTGCCGCGGGGATGACGGCGATGAGGCCGATGCCCATGTTGAATGTGCGCATCATCTCCTCCTGCGAAACCTGGCCCAGGGTGCGCAGGTGTTCGAAGATGGGCAGAACCGGCCAGGAGCCGATTTCGACCTGGGCGGCCGTCGCTTTGGGCAGGATGCGGGGCAGGTTTTCAGTGATGCCGCCGCCCGTGATGTGGGCCATGCCGGTGGTGACGCCGGCGGTGACAAGCTTTTGAATAATCGAAAGATAGCTGCGATGGGTCTTCATCAGCGCGGCACCGGCCTTGTCTTTGATGGCGGAGACGTATTGGGTGGGTTTATAGCCGGCTACCTCAAAGAACAGCTTGCGGGCGAGGGAGTAGCCGTTGGTGTGCAGTCCCGTGGACGGCAGGCCGATGAGCACGTCGCCGGGCTTGATGCCGGCTCCGGTGACCAGCTTGTCGCGGTCGACGGCGCCGACGATGAAGCCGGCCAGGTCGTATTCTCCGTCGGTGTAGAAGCCGGGCATCTGGGCGGTTTCGCCGCCGATGAGGACGCAGGCATTGGCTTTGCAGGCCTCGGCCAGGCCGGTTACGACAGATTCGGTGACCTCGGGGTCGAGACGCCCGGTGGCCAGGTAATCGAGGAAAAACAAGGGGATAGCGCCCTGCACCGCGATGTCGTTGACGCAGTGGTTGACCAGGTCAGCGCCCACGGTGTGGTGCATTCCCAGCTCGAAGGCGACTTTAAGCTTGGTGCCAACGCCGTCAGTTGAGCTGACCAGGATAGGGTTCTTCCAGCGCTGCAGATCGAGCCGGAAGAGCGCGCCGAAGCCGCCGATGCCGCCCACTACATTGCGGTTGAAGGTCTTCTGCGCGAGATACTTGATGCGTTCCTTGGCGCGGTCGCCGGTGGAGAGGTCAACTCCGGCCTCGGCGTAGGTTACGGGCTTGGATTTGGGTTCGTCTGGCACGTGTGAGGGCTTTCTAGGAATTTGTCAAAAAAATGAGTTCAAAGGGGCTGGTTGAGTTTGTGGTCTCCCACCCATTCGCAAAAGGCGCGAATGGATGGGGCACGGTGCGTTTGCGCCGAGTTGGAAGTTAGCAAGTCCGAGTTCTTGACAGGTTCCAAGAATGGATTCTGCGGTGGAGCGAGAAAAGCCGGCCTCGCTGTGCGGACTCGCTGGCCGGAAGGACGATTCTAGCAGGATTTGGGTTGTGCGTCGGTGCATTACAGGAATCGCGCGCGCTCCTGGGCTGTGGGAATCGGGCAGGATTCGAGGCGTCCCCAGATGCGGTAGCGGTAGCGGGCGACGAAGCGGTAACCAAGGTCGCGGAGCGGACGGGGAATCCAGCCGAGGACGGTCGCGACCGCCGGCCAGGGTTGAGGCAACTGGCAGAGCATGGCGATCGCCGCGCCGGAGCGGACAAGAACCTGCTCGACGGGTGTTTCGGGATTGCGGACGACCAGGATGGTGCTGGGCGCGATTGTGGAGGAGGCTAATCCATCTTCGGTTTCGACGATCTGGTGGCGGGCCAGAAGCGCGGCAACTTTGGGCGACTCGGATGGGATGAAGCGCAGGCGGTCGAGGCGGTCTCGCCGCAGGAACCAGCGGACCGAGCGATTGCAAAAGCCGCAGTGGCCATCGAAGATGACCAGCAGACGGTCGCCTGTTTGGGATAGTTCGCTCACCTCATCTGGATGAAACCATGATGGTACGCGATTCAATTGCGGACTTGCGGATGTGATGTGTAGGCGACTTTCGTGCCGTCCCTACGGGTCTGCATCGGTATTTTGGGAATGCAACCCCAGGCTTCCCGTCCGCTACGGCGGACTTCAGCCTGGGCTATTTTCGTGTTCTCCCTGCCGGGAGAAAGGTCGAGGCTGGGCTGAGGTTGTTTCAAGCTTTGTTCCAGTTGGGATGAGGAACGGTGGTGGCTTCTATACTGGTGGGACTATGAGTTTGGCAGATGGAGCACGGGTTGGCACCCGATCGCAGGCTCTTCAGAAGCGCGCGGAGCGCTTCTTTCCCGGCGGGGTGAATTCGCCGGTGCGGGCGTTCAGGGCGGTGGGCGGCGCGCCTCCGTTTGTGGACCGGGCGGAGGGCGCTTATCTCATTGATGCGGACGGCAACCGGTATATCGACTACTTTGGATCGTGGGGGCCGATGATTCTGGGGCACGCGTTTCCGCCGGTGGTTGAGGCGATTGAGCGGGCAGCGCGGAACTCGGCCAGCTTTGGCGCATCGACGGCGGCGGAGGCTGACCTGGCGGAGCGGGTGATTCAATGCTATCCCGCGATTGAGAAGATGCGCTTTGTGAGCTCGGGAACAGAAGCGACCATGTCGGCCATCCGGCTGGCGCGAGCGGCCACAGGGCGCAAGATCGTTGTGAAATTCGAGGGCTGCTACCATGGCCACTCTGACGGGCTGCTGGTGAAGGCCGGGTCGGGCGTGGCAACGTTTGGCATTCCCGGCTCGGCGGGCGTGCCGGAGGAGATTGCCGCCCTGACGCTGGCGCTGCCCTATAACGACATCGGCGCCGTTGAAGCAGCCTTCGACGCCCACCCTGACGAGATTGCCGCCGTCATTGTGGAGCCGATCGTTGGCAATGCCGGATGCATTCCGCCCGCAGAGGACTACCTTGCCGGGCTGCGCAGGATTACCTCCAGGCATGGCGCTTTGTTCATCGTCGACGAGGTCATGACCTGCTTCCGCGTTGCTCTCGGGGGCGCCTGCGAAATGTACTCGCTGGATACCGACCTGGTGACACTGGGAAAGATTGTGGGCGGCGGCCTGCCTGTAGGAGTCTTCGGTGGAAAGAGCGTCTTCATGGACATGCTCGCTCCGCTGGGGCCGGTGTATCAGGCTGGAACGCTGAGCGGGAACCCGTTGGCCATGGCGGCTGGAATCGCGACCATCAGCCATCTGCAGGCCCATGCAGCGGAGATTTACCCGAAAATCAGCGCTACTGCGGAAGCGGTGGCCAGGGGCGTGGCCCAGGAGGCTCAATACGCCAACATCGCTGTGGGAGTGAACCAGGTGGGCGCTATGTGGACGTGGTTCTTCACCTCCGGCCCGGTGACGAATTACGAACAGGCAGCCAAGTCCGATACTGCGGCTTTCGCCCGCTTCCACAGCGCCATGCTGGATCGAGGCGTCTGGCTTCCGCCTTCGCAGTTTGAGGCGGCGTTTCTGGGAACGGCGCATGGGGAAGAAGAAGTGGCGGCGACCATCGCAGCGGCGAGAGAGGCGTTTGCGGCGATGCATCCCGGTTAAGTCTCTTCGGCTTGGGGCCCAGCCCATGAGTCCAAGGTGACAAATCGATGGGTTGGCTTGTAACGGGCCAAAAGCTGGGCGGCGGCATCGATGGATGGGTTGCGGTTGGCGCCTAATCCGCGATGGCCGCCGTCGTGGAGCACGATGTTTGTCGCCCATCCTCGTCGCTGATTGCGGCCGATCTTGTCCATCAAGCGCGTTGCAATCCGCTCGTGTGAAGGATCGCTCCAGTCGCTTGTCATGGCGTTCCATAGGACGGGTTCCATTCCCAGCCACCTGGCAGTCTGCAGTACGTGCGGACGGCGCGCGCCGTAGGGCGGGCGGAAGTAGCGGATGGGCTCGCCGATGATCTGCTTTAACGCATCGCAGGTGCGGGTCAGCTCTTCATCCACCTGCCGCGCAGCGGCCAGGGCCAGGTTGGGGTGCGACCAGGAGTGATTGCCGATAGTGTGTCCGGCAGCAAAGATGCGGCGGACGAGTTCAGGTTGCTGCTGGGCGAAGTTGCCGATGAGAAAGAACGTGGCGCGAACGTCGTGCTGCTCGAGGATGTCGAGCAGGCGCGGGGTGCAGGCGGGGTTGGGGCCGTCGTCGAAGGTGAGCGCCAGTTCGCCGGGGCGCGCTGGTGCTGTCAGGGCATGGCCGAAAAGCTGCGACCCAGGGCTCATGGCAGCGTAGGCACAGCCGCCGGCGGCCAGGCCGAACGCGGCGACGGCGCCCAGCCCGGCCGAGATTCCTGTGGCCAATGGGGTCAGCATGATGCCTACAAGTGTGCGGTGTTACCCATGGACACTGCAAGCGGATGCCGCGCCTGGGGAGCTGGTTGCAGCTACTCCGATGTGGTGGGATCAATGACCGCGCGCACTTGCGAAACCTTGTTGGCGGGAAAACCGCCGGTCTTCGCATGCTCGCGCACGGTAGCCTCGTCGGGGGCAATGTAGACGCAGTAGACTTTATCGTCGGTCACATAACTCTGCACCCACTGAATCCTGGGTCCCATGTTGCGCAGGACACCGCACGACGTTTGCGAAATGGCTTTCAGTTGTTCCGCCGTCAACTTGCCGGCTTCCGGAATTTCCCGTTCAATCACGAACTTGGGCATGGGGATCGATCTCACTTTCGGGTCCGAGCGCACATACTTGGCAGCGAGGATTCTATCCACCCGGAAGGCTTGCGGGCAAGCAAAGCGCGAAACCGACGAGCTGAAACGGCATCATACAAAACAGCGGCATTGCAATTGGAGCCGCACTTGGGCGTATACTCTCCCTTGTTCGGGTCGCATCCTGAGTTGACGGAGCGGCACTGGAGACCAACATGAGCGTTACCAATTTCCCCGGCGGGTCGAATTCCGCGTCGACCGCCTTTCCCATCACAAAAGTCACGGTTCCAGCTCTTGCCGAGATGAAGCGGCAAGGCAAACTCATCTCTGCGCTTACGGCGTACGACTATTCTTCTTCGCGGCTGGCGGACGAGGCGGGCATCGACCTGCTGCTGGTGGGAGACTCACTGGCCATGGTGGTGTTGGGGCATGAAAACACCCTGGCCGTCACTGTGGACGAGATACTGCACCACGCGCGCGCAGTTCGGCGCGCGGTGCGGCGGGCGCTGGTGGTGGCCGACATGCCTTTTGGCAGCTACCACGGGACTGTATCCGACGGTCTTGCCAATGCAGTCCGCTTTGTGAAAGAGGCGGGCGCGGAGGCGGTCAAGATCGAGGGGCCGCGCGTGAAGTTGGTGCGGGCTCTGACCGACGCGGAGATTCCCGTCATCGGGCATCTTGGCCTGACACCGCAGAGCATTCATCGCATGGGCGGTTATCGGGTGCAGGCGCGGACGGCTGAGACAGCAAGCCGGCTCAAGGCGGACGCGCTGGCGCTGGCTGAGGCCGGTGCGGGCGCAGTGGTGCTGGAGGGCGTTCCGCGCGAGGTAGCCGCGGAGATTACCGCCGAGTTGCCGGTCCCGACCATCGGTATTGGGGCAGGCCCGGATTGCGACGGGCAGATTCTCGTCTACCACGACCTGCTCAACCTGACGTTTGCGCCGGCAGCGAAGTTTGTGCGGCGGTATGCGGATGCAGGCGCGCTGATTCGCTCGGCGATTGAGCGCTATCGCGAGGATGTGGAGCATCGGGCGTTTCCATCGGACGAGGAGAGCTATCACTTGGCACCTGCGGTGCGACAGGCGCTGGATGCCCCGGCGAAGACAGGAACGCTGAGAACGGCCTGATGGAGATTCTTCGCACGGTAGCCGAGCTGCGTGAGTGGTCTCGTTGGCAACGGAATGATGGCGGCAATACCATTGGCCTGGTGCCGACCATGGGGGCGCTGCACGCCGGGCACGCTTCGCTGATTCGAGCTGCGAAGGCTTCGGTTGGGTTTGTGGCTGTCAGCATCTTCGTAAACCCCACGCAGTTTGGACCGAATGAGGATTTTGCGCGCTATCCGCGGACATTTGAGGCGGACTGCGCGCTCGCCCAGGCGGAAGGGGCGGACGCGGTGTTTGCACCGCCGGTGGAGGAGCTTTATCCGCCGGGTGCGGTTACTTTCGTTGAAGTAGAAGGCTTGAGCGATCGCCTTGATGGCGCGTCGAGGCCGGGGCATTTTCGCGGCGTGGCTACGGTGGTGGCCAAGCTGATGATTGCAGCTGAACCGGACCTCGCCTTCTTTGGGCAGAAGGACGCGGCTCAGGTCGCGGTGCTGCGCCGCATGGTCACCGATCTGCGCCTGGCGACTGAGATTGTGGTTTGCCCGATCGTGCGCGAGGCGGACGGGCTGGCGCTTAGCTCGCGCAATGTGTATTTGAGCGCCGAGGAACGCGAGTGGGCGCTTACCCTGAGCCGCGCGGTGCGCCAGGCAGAGGCCTTATTTGCATCCGGCGATCGCAGCGCCGCCAGATTCATTGATGCGGTACGCATGACCTTCGCCGAGATTCCCCAGATTCGCGTGGATTATATCGAGCTGATGGATTGGGCGACGCTGGAGCCGGTGGAGATCGCCGCGCCTGGGTCGCTCTTCGCTGTGGCGGCCTGGGTGGGGACTACGAGGCTGATCGACAACGTGATGTTGGGGTAGGAAACGGAATCAAGGAATGGACGGGGATTGGGGGCGATAGCGAGATTCGCCGCGACCCTACGGGGCGCGCATCCGCACGGCGCGCTTACCCCGGGTTGCGTCCGCGGCGGCGGACTTCACCCGGGGCTATTCTCGTTTCCTCCCTGCCGGGAGGAGCTTGGAAAGCCTGCAAGGGCTACTCTCGTTCCCTCCCTGCCGGGAGGGATTCAACCGGCTTGCCGGCGGCAAGAAATCCATTGCCATCGCAGATACGCAGGATGCACCCTTGAATCAATGCCGGAACTGCCTGACATCTCTGCTTACATCTCCGCGCTGGAGGCACGGATTCCCGGCCAAACCCTTCAGCAAGTCCGGCTGGCCAGCGTTTTCCTGCTGCGCACTGTCGACCCACCGCTCTCGAGCGTTGAAGGCCGCACCGTCACAGCACTGCGCCGCATCGGCAAACGCATCGCGATTGGCGTGGAGGTCGATTTGTGGCTGGTGCTGCACCTCATGATCGCCGGGCGCCTGCATTGGAAGGGGCCACATGCAAAATTGGCTGGGCGGAATGCGCTGGCGGCCTTCGATTTTCCGAACGGCTCACTCACTCTTACCGAAGCAGGCAGCAAGCGCCGCGCTTCGCTGCACGTGGTGCGCGGCGAGGAAGGCCTCTACTCCATCGATCCCGGCGGTGTAGAGGTGTTTGAGACGGACCTGGATGGCTTCCGCACCGCGCTCACCGCGGAGAACCGCACACTCAAGCGCGCATTGACTGACCCGCGGCTGGTGAGCGGGATCGGAAATGCTTACTCCGATGAGATTCTGCACGCCGCGCATTTGTCTCCGGTGACGCTGACGCATAAGCTCAAACCGGAAGACTGGGAGCGGCTGTTTGCGGCGACCAAGTCCACGCTGAGCCTGTGGATGGAGCGGCTGGGCAAGGAGGCTGAGAAGTCGTTTCCGGAGGGTGTCACAGCGTTCCGGCCGGAGTTTGCAGTGCATGGAAAGTTCGATCAGCCGTGTCCCCGGTGCGGCGAGAAGGTCCAGCGCATTCGCTACGCAGACAACGAGACCAACTACTGCGCGCGCTGCCAGACGAGAGGGAAGGTGCTGGCGGATCGCAGCCTGTCGCGGCTGCTGGGCACGGATTGGCCGCGGACCCTGGATGAGTTGGAGGCGTTGAAGCGGCGCTAGGCTTGCAACTCCCCAAAAGCATCCCTCAGGGGCTAAAGCCCTCATCTCTTTTGATTTCTTTTCGGCACGGCTAAAGCCGTGCCCTTTCAAGGCAGCTTTCCTCAACCGGGGCGGCTGAAGCCGTGCCCTTTCAAGGCAGTGAAGTTTTTGAACGGGCTTGTGTAACAGTTCGCGTTCATGCCGAACCGAAGGCGGGCAGGATTTTTTCTTGACACGGCGCGCCTTACTGCCGCAGAGTCAACTGCACCGCCCCTTGCAGCTTTTTTCGGTGATCCCCGCCTGAATGGTCAGTTTCCAGGTCTGTGGGAGGCGGATTCTGTTTGCGATGGAGGCTGCCCGATGCATGAACTTCATTTCAACCACTGGGCCATTCTGGTTTCGGCCGTGATTCAGTGGCTTCTGGGAGCGGTATGGTATTCGCCGGCGCTGTTTGCCAAGCCTTGGGCGGCGATGGTTGGCATTTCCAAAGACTCGTCGAAGACCAAGAGCATGGTTTTCGGGATGATTGCTTCGTTCATCGGCAGCGTGGTCACATCGTTCATCCTGGCGCACGTGGTGCTCTGGTCCGGTGCGTCCACGTTCGTCGTGGGCGCGGCCATCGGGCTGATCCTGTGGATGGGCTTCATTGCGGCTCCGTTGTGGGCCAGCTACATCTACGAAGGGCGGCCGGCCAAGCTTTTCATGATCAACACCGGGTACTGGCTGGTGGCTTTGCTCATCTCCGGCGGGCTGCTGGCGGTCTGGCGGTGAGACCTGGAATACCGTCGCCCTTTACAATCGACGCATGAGCAAAGCGATCATTCAAACCAACAATGCACCAGCGGCGATCGGACCTTATTCGCAAGGCATTCGCGCGGGGAATCTTGTGTTCACGGCGGGGCAGATTGCGCTTGACCCTGTTTCCCAGCAGGTGGTTGCTCCGGGCATCACAGAACAGACGACGCGGGTGATGGAAAACCTGAAGGCGATTCTGGAAGCAGCGGGGTCGAGCCTGGCGCAGGTGGTCAAGGCGACCGTGTTTCTGAAGGATTTTAACGACTTTGCCGCGATGAATGCGGTCTATGGCGCGTATCTCGCTCCGGAAGGTGTCGCTGCACCGGCGCGCTCCACGGTGGAAGTGTCGCGGCTGCCCAAGGATGTGCTGGTAGAGATTGAGCTGATCGCGGAAGTCTGACAGCTGATACTTTGCTTTGCCTGCCAGCATCCAATGTACGCCGATAGGAGGAACACGATGAGCGAAGTCGCGGACAAGGTTGTGCGCACGGAGGCGGAGTGGCGTGCGGCGCTGACGCCGGAACAGTATCACGTGCTGCGCGAGAAAGGCACGGAGAGGCCCTTTACCGGGGCGCTGACGCAAAACCACGAGACCGGCGACTATCACTGCGCGGGCTGCGGAGCCATGCTTTTCGAGAGCGACGCCAAGTTCGATTCGGGATGCGGATGGCCCAGCTTCACCATTCCGGCCGATTCCAAGGCCATTGCCGAGCACGAAGACCGCAGCTTTGGCATGCGGCGCGTTGAGGTGACATGCGCGCGCTGCGGCGGGCACCTGGGGCATGTGTTTCCGGACGGGCCGGGGCCTACCGGGCTGCGCTACTGCATCAATTCGGCTTCTCTCACGTTTGAGCATGCGAAGTAACGTGCACCCGGGTCGTGCAAGTATGTTGGAGATACACCCCTCAGGGGCTAAAGCTCACGCCAATTTTCGTGCGCTTGCGGCACAACTGAAGTCGTGCCCGGTTACGAAGCCCTTACGAATCCGGCAGTCTGTTCTTGCGACCGCGCTATTTTGTCTCGGTGCTGCGCCACTTCATTCACAACAGACGGGCCTTAAGGAAGACAAGCAGCTTGACATGCAATTGCAGTCGATTGCCGCTGCTCACCACGGCATGGTTGCCGTGTATGCGCACAACTTGAAGACGGGCGAAACGGCTTCGCTTGATCCGGACGAGCCGGTGAAGACGGCTTCCGTGATTAAAATGGGCATTCTGCTGGACGCGGCAGAGCAGATTCGCGCCGGGCGGGCGTCGCTCGACGAGAAGCTGGTGCTGACGAAGGCGAACCAGGTGGAAGGTTCGGGCGTCCTCGGCCAGTTGACCGCGCCGCTGGGCCTGACACTGCGCGACACACTGCACCTGATGGTGGTGGTGAGCGACAACACCGCGACCAATATGGCCATTGACCGGCTCGGCTTGGACCACATCAACGCCACGTTGCGCGCGGCTGGGTTAAGGCAGACCGTCCTTTACAAGAAGGTCTACATGCCGGCGCAGGGCCCCATGCCGGCCGACCAGCCGAAGTTCGGGCTGGGCAAGACGACGGCGGGGGAGATGGATTCGATCATGGAGCGGATTGCAGAATGCCGATTGAGCCTGGACGGGTCCGGTCCTAAGCTGGGCGATGGGCCGCTGTGCGGGGCGCTGCTGCACATGCTGCGCCAGCAGCAGGATCGCGACGATTTGCCGCGCTACATTGAAGCGCTGGATACGAGCGAGCACGGGTCGGCCATCGCCAACAAGACCGGCGCCCTCGACCAGGTGCGCAACGATGTGGCCCTGATTGCGACCAAGAATGGCCCCGTGGTGATTGCCGCCTTCACCTGGGAAAATGCCGACCAGCGCTGGACCGGAGACAATGAGGCGCAAAAGACACTGGGCAAGCTTGGAGAAGCGATTGTGCAGCGCTGGTCGCCGGAGGGCCTCGATGCGCAGAGCTTTCCCTGGGACGATCCGCTCGGTCCAGTTGAGAAGAAGCCGTAGAGCCGGGCAGGATTAAGTGCACAACAAACCCCGTCCGGAGAGGAACGGGGTTCGCATCGTGCTTAAGTTTTGCTGAGGCAGAGCGAGCGTGCTTTAGGCCTTGGCGATCTTGCCGGCCTTGATGCAGCTGGTGCAGACGCGGATGCGCTTGGCAGCGCCATTGACCAGGGCCTTGACGGCCTGCAGGTTGACGTTCCAGCGGCGGCGCGTAACGTTGTGCGCGTGAGAGATGTTGTTACCGAACTGCGGGCCTTTGCCGCAAATGTCGCATACATGTGCCATGACTTCGCTCCAAACTTTCCTGTTTCGTGCTGCCGGGTTCAGCCGTGGAAGGTGGTTAAGAAAGCCACTCAAACTCGGGCGTCTCCGCCGGGAGGGCTATCGGAGCGCGTGTAGACACACCGCACCGGCAGCTTGCCGAATCTTCAGTATACCTGAAGCCGGGTTGGCCGCCAAGACCGATACTGGTCTATGCTGCAGTTGCGTCTCTTTTCGGAGGGAGCGGGGGCATTCATGCCCCTGAAGTGAGCGGCTCATCATGGTGGCCCTCAGTCCCGGCGTCCCCCGGCCGTAATTACAGGGCCCGTGGCTAAAGCCCCTTCCGCCTCGGGCATGGTTTCGGGGACATGAATGCCCCTGCTCCCTCCACGAATAGTCCCTGCTATCCAACGTACAGGAATGGTACTTTCAGATGTGCTCTGCGAGGATTGACGAGTGCCGCTGACAGTTCAGGACCAATTCGGGCAGATCGATATCTATGTATTCGACCAGATTCTGCGCGGCAACATCGCGCCAGGAATGCGCGTACTCGACGCCGGATGCGGGTATGGACGCAACCTGGTACACCTGCTGCGCGAAGGGTGCGAAGTCTTCGCGCTGGACGCGGACCCAGCCGGCATTGAGCATGTAAGGCGGCTTTCCGCCTCTCTCGCAACGGGATTGCCGGAAGAAAACTTTCAGGTAGGGCAGATCGAGCAGATGCCGTTCCCCAGCGGGTTTGCGGACGTGGCGATCTGCAACGCGGTGCTGCACTTTGCGCAGGATGAAGGGCACTTCAGGACAATGCTGGCGGAGCTTTGGCGGGTGCTGAGGCCCGGTGGGATGCTGTTCTGCCGTCTAGGTTCGCGCATTGGAATGGATTTCGAGCATGTGCGCGGCAATATCTTCATCGTGGGAGATGGTTCGGAATGGTTCCTGGTGGACGAGGCGATGCTGCTGGGGCTGACCGACGAGATGAACGCAGTGCTCGTTGACCCGCTGAAAACCACCATCGTGCAGGATTATCGCTGCATGACGACCTGGGTGGTCAGGAAGCGATTTGAGAAAAATTGAGACCGGTCGGCTTGTTTACAGCAATCGATCGTCCGGGCCTAAAGGCCGATTCATCAGCTCCACTCGTCAGGGGCATGAATGCCCCTGCTCCCTCCGACAGGGCTGAAGCACCGCTTGGATCGATTCGAATTCTAGTTGGGATATTTAAAGAGTGGTGGCCAGAGACGGGATTGAACCGCCGACGCCGGCCTTTTCAGGGCGTTAATAAGTTGTTCTTCCAACTACTTTGAGGGCTTCATGGGCCGCCCAAATACGCCGAAATACGTTTAAAACGGGCC
>JBKQNU010000036.1:0-110880 GCA_052145815.1 Occallatibacter sp. | reverse complement strand
AGAAGAGAGATGCAAACGGACACCAACCTGCCGCCCAACATGAACTCTTCGGCCGCCCAGCCAGCCGCAACCGAGCCGCCAGCCAGCCCAGCCCCACTGAAAAGCGGAGGGGCGGGTCTATGGATCCGGGACCTCTTGGTCTCGGCGGTCGCCTCCGTCCTGATTATTACCTTCCTTTACCAGCCGGTCCGCGTGGAAGGCACCAGCATGCTGCCGCGCCTGGAAGACCGCGACCGCCTCTTCATCAACAAGTTCGTCTACCACATCTCGGCCATCGAGCGAGGAGATGTGGTGGTCTTCCATTACCCGCGCGATCCGGAGAAGAGCTACATCAAGCGGGTCATCGCACTGCCCGGCGACCGGGTCCGCATCGACCGAGGTGTCGTCTGGCTCAACGGCAAGCGGCTCATTGAGAACTACGTTCCCGAGGAGTACCGCGACAGCCGTTCGTATGCCGAGATGGTGGTTCCCGACGACACCTATTTCATGATGGGCGACCATCGCTCCATCTCATCCGACAGCCGCGAGTTCGGCCCCGTGGAGCGCTCGCTCATCTACGGCAAGGCCGTCTTTGTCTACTGGCCCACACGCGACGCAGGAGTGGTGCACTAAGAAATGCCAGGCCCTCGACCCCAACGGCAAAAATAGCCGACCTGGATCGATCAGTGCCACCGCTAACTTGCTAACCCGCCAACCCGCTCAGCGCCGCTAACTCGCTGCAGCTGTTAAGATCATTTAACCTATTGTTTTTCTTAAATTTGCCGCAATAAACTGACATTTTACTTGAATAAATCCTCTGAGCGATATCCTGCATTTCGACCTGCTATTCCACAGCCCATCGCGCATCCCCCTGAACCCGTCCGGCAAACCTGCTAAAATCGATTGAATCCACTCCCCGGAGACGCGATGCAGGCGATCCTGGCGCTCGAAGACGGGCGCATCTTCCGTGGCCACGGCCATGGCGCACCTGGTGAATGCCAGGGTGAAGTTGTTTTCAATACTTCCCTTACCGGTTATCAGGAAATCGCCACCGATCCCTCCTATGCCGGCCAAATCGTCGTTCTCACCAACCCCCAGATCGGCAACTACGGTACCAACCGGGCAGACAACGAGTCGGCCAAGCCCTATATCGAAGGCCTGATTGTCCGCGAGTTCTCTCCCATAAGCTCAAACTGGCGCTCCGAGCAGGTCACCGACGAGTACATGGAACGCTATTCCGTCCCCGTGCTCGCCGAAATCGATACCCGCTCCCTAGTTCGCCACCTGCGCACCCACGGAGTGATGCGCGGCGTCATCTCGACGAATGTCGCTGATCCCGACGCCCTCGTCGCCAGGGCCGGGTCCATCCGCAAAATGGACGGCACCGACCTGGCCAAAGTCGTCTCCACAAAGTCCATCTACACCTTTGACCAGGACGACACACGCAACCAGTCCGGCGATCCTTTGCTCGCCCAAAACGCCCTGTGCCCCATCCATGACGAGGCCCCGGGGTCCCCGCGGACGGGTTCTGGTCCGTGGGGTGGGGATTCATCTCGTCATGGGTGGGAAACCACGAATCTCCACGTCGTCGCCTACGACTTTGGCATGAAGCTCAACATCCTTCGCATGTTGACCCGCGAAGGCTGCCGCATCACCGTGGTCCCCGCCGAAACCTCAGCGGAAGACGTAATGTCCCTCAAGCCCGACGGCGTCTTTCTCTCCAACGGCCCCGGCGACCCCGAGCCGGTGGACTATGCCGTCAAGGCCATCCAGAACATGATGGGCCGCGTACCCATCTTCGGCATCTGCCTCGGCCACCAGCTCTGCGGCCTTGCGCTGGGAGGCCGCACCTACAAGCTGAAATTCGGCCATCACGGCGGCAATCATCCGGTAAAGAACAACGCCACTGGTAAGGTAGAGATCACCGCCCACAACCACAACTTCGCCGTCGACCCCGACTCCATCAACGCCAACGAAGTCGAGCTGACCCATGTCGACCTGAACGACCAGACCCTTGAGGGATTGCGCCACAAAACATTACCTCTGTTCAGCGTCCAATACCACCCCGAAGCCGCCCCCGGCCCGCACGACTCGCACTACCTCTTCCGCGACTTCCGGCACATGATGGAGGAGTGGAAAGGATGAAGAAATGGCTCCCAGTCCTGATCATGTTTGCTGGGCTTGGGAGTTGTCTTTCTTTCAGCCAGGTTGTTCCTTCCAAGGATCCTTTCGCTCGGTACATTGCTGGAGTTAATTCAGGCTTGCAGGAACCCGCAATGCTGCGGTTTGCGGCTGATTGCCGTGTAAATGTTTCGAAGATTCAACCTCACTACGCCGTCGGACCAGGAAGTTCCTTTACCGCAGTTAAGAATCTCTCCAAGGGAATGCAGCGACTCGATACGGATTTCTATTCGACAGCGGAAGTTTGGACTTCGGATGATCTTGTTCTTGTCGAAATCTGGGCGAACAGTGACGATGTCGGTTCTGAAGTTCGTTACTACAAGTGTTTTGCAAATCGCACCTTGATAAAGGCGGAGGTAATCGACTGGAACCTGCCGCTTGTAATGGGATCAGGTATACCCGCTTGGGGCCATTCTCGACAATGGGAGCACGGTGCAAGCGGGAACATGAAAAGAACCAAGGACGAGTTTGTTGACGAAATGGAACAGCCCATACCCAAACCGAAGTTGGATGCGGACAGCGAGAAGAGCCTACATTGGATTCCTCCATTAGGGCCTCTCGGTGAACTGAAATTGCCATCATCGACGCTGCGGTGAATTAAGACCGGCTACGGTTTTGAAGATGCACAAGTATCTGGGACGGAACGAGAAAAACGAACAATCATGCCACGCAGAAATGACATTCAGAAGATCCTCGTAATCGGCTCGGGCCCGATCGTGATCGGCCAGTCCGCCGAGTTCGATTATTCCGGCACGCAAGCCTGCAAGGCCCTCAAACAGGAGGGCTACGAGGTAGTCCTGGTGAACTCGAACCCCGCCACTATCATGACCGACCCTGATTTAGCCGACCGCACCTACATTGAGCCGCTTACTCGCGAGTACGTCGAGGAGATTATTCGCATCGAGGCTAAGATGCTTGAAGCGCCCGCCGACGGTAAGCCCTCCGGAAAATTCGCACTATTGCCGACCGTAGGCGGGCAAACGGCTCTGAATCTGTCCGTAGATCTGGCCGATGCCGGAATCCTCGACCGTTACAACGTCGAGTTGATCGGCGCCAAGCTCGAAGCCATTAAGAAGGCGGAAGACCGCCTGCTCTTCAAGGATGCGATGCTTCGCATTGGCCTCGACGTTTCAAAATCGGCGCTGGTCAATAACCTGCGTGATGGGTTGGAATTCGCCAGCAAACTCGGCTTTCCCGTCCTGATCCGTCCCAGTTTCACGCTGGGCGGCACCGGCGGCGGCATCGCCTACAACCGCGAAGAGTTGATGGAGATTCTGGCGCGCGGGCTGGACCTGTCTCCCGTGCACGAGTGCCTGATCGAAGAGAGCGTGCTGGGCTGGAAGGAATACGAGCTCGAGGTGATGCGCGACCTCGCCGACAACGTCATCATCATTTGTTCTATTGAAAACTTCGACCCCATGGGCGTGCACACTGGCGACTCCATCACTGTTGCCCCCGCGCAGACCCTCACCGACCGCGAGTACCAGAAGATGCGCGACGCAGCCATCGCTGTGATGCGTGAAATCGGCGTTGAAACCGGCGGGTCTAATGTTCAATTCGCGGTGAATCCAGTCGATGGCCGGATGACGGTGATAGAGATGAACCCGCGCGTCTCACGCTCTTCCGCGCTGGCTTCGAAGGCCACCGGTTTTCCCATCGCCAAGATCGCCGCCAAGCTCGCCGTGGGCTACACGCTTGACGAGATCCCCAATGACATCACGCGCAAAACGCCCGCCTGTTTCGAGCCCACCATCGACTATGTTGTCGTCAAAATTCCCAAGTGGCAGTTTGAAAAGTTCCCCGGCTCTGACGACACCCTCGGACCGCAGATGAAGTCCGTCGGCGAGGTCATGGCCATCGGCCGCACCTTCAAAGAATCGCTCATGAAGGCCTGGCGTGCTCTCGAAACCGGCAAAAAGACCGGTGCTGAAATCAATCTCGAGCCCCGCCGCCTCACCCAGCGCCTGGTCACACCGCAGCCCGAACGCCTCGGTTACATCCGTTTCGCCTTCGAACGCGGAATGAGCGTGCGCGAAGTAGCGCGCCTTACCGGCATGGACCCCTGGTTCCTGCACCAGATTCGCGAAATCACTCTGGAGCAATCCAAAATCGCAACCACCACTCCGGAGACCGTCAGCGAAGAGCAGTTGCGCCAGTGGAAGCGCCTCGGCCTGAGCGATGAGCGCATCGCCGCCGAGTGGAGCCTTGAAGGCCACGCCGGCATTCAGCAGGTGAGGGAACTGCGCGAGAGCAAGGGCATCAAGCCGGTCTTCAAGCTGGTCGACACCTGTGCCGCCGAATTCGAATCCATGACGCCCTACCTCTACTCCACATACGACGAAGAGGACGAGGCGCCACCCACGCAAACTCCCAAGATCATCATTCTTGGCTCCGGCCCCAACCGCATCGGCCAAGGCATCGAGTTCGATTACTGCTGCTGCCACGCCGCCTTCGCGCTCAAGGACGACGGTTACGAGACCATCATGGTCAACTGCAACCCCGAAACTGTCTCCACCGATTACGACACCAGCGACCGCCTCTACTTCGAACCGCTGGTGCTGGAAGATGTGCTCGCCATCTATAACCACGAGGCGCAGACCGGCGCGCAGATCGGCATGATCGTCCAGTTCGGCGGCCAGACCCCGCTCAATCTTGCCCAGCGGCTGCGCGCGGCCGGCGTACCAATCATCGGCACATCTCCTGAGTCCATTGACCTGGCTGAAGACCGCAAGCGTTTCGGTAAGCTCCTCGAAGAACTCGAAATCCCCCAACCCCGCGGCGGTACGGCTACCAGTGTCGAAGAAGCCCTGGCCATCGGCGAGCGCATCGGTTACCCGGTCCTTGTCCGCCCCAGCTACGTGCTTGGCGGCCGCGCCATGGTCATCTGTTACGACGGCGAAGCGGTTGCTCAGTACATGAAGCAGGCCGTCGAGTATTCGCAGGAGCGCCCCGTCCTTGTCGACCACTTCCTCATGGACGCCACCGAGGTCGACGTCGACGCTCTCTGCGATTCCGAAGACGTCATTATCGCCGGCATCATGCAGCACATCGAGGAGGCCGGCATCCACTCCGGCGACTCCTCCTGCGTGCTGCCCGCGGTGGGAATCCGTCCTGAGACCCTGGATGTTCTACGCACCTACACCCGCAAGCTGGCCATGGCGCTCAAAGTCGTCGGCCTGGTCAACCTGCAGTTTGCCATCCAGCGTGATGGAGACGGGAACGACCAGGTCTACGTCATCGAAGTGAACCCGCGCGCCTCGCGCACCGTGCCCTATGTTTCAAAGGCAACGGGCATCCCGCTGGCCAAGGTTGCCGCTCGCTTGATGACTGGCCGCAAGCTTCGCGAACTGCTTCAACGCCAACTCGCCGCGGGCAAGGATCTTGAAACAGGAGCCTTCTACTATGTAAAGTCGCCCGTCTTCCCCTGGAACAAGTTCGCCGGCGTGGATACTGTTCTTGGCCCGGAGATGCGCTCCACCGGTGAGGTCATGGGCGTTGCCGCCACCTTTGGCGAGGCCTTTGCCAAGGCCCAGCTTTCGGCAGGCCAGTTGCTCCCCACCACCGGCACGGTCTTCTTCAGCGTCAACGACCACGACAAAGAGGCAGCCATGGAACTGGCACGGCGCTATGTCCATCTCGGCTTCAAGATTGTCGCCACCGAAGGCACAGCGAATGCTCTGGAAGGCGTGGGCCTCACCGTCGAACGGGTCTTCAAAGTCAAAGAAGGCCGCCCCAACGTAGTTGATCTGATCAAGGGCGATCGCATTCAGTTGATCGTCAACACTCCGCGCGGCCAGGACACGTTTTTCGATGAGAAAGCCATTCGCCGCGCAGCTGTTTTGGCGCGCATCCCCACCATCACCACAATCGCCGCGGCCCAAGCCGCCGTAGAAGGCATCGCCGCCATGCAGCGGCACCGCACCACCGTCTACGCCTTGCAGCAACTCCACGCCGGCACTGGCGCCTGAATAGAGAGTGTCTTTTCGTTTTAAGCATCACGTGCCAGTAGAGTGCTGTTATGCCGATTCTTAAAGTGATCATCCTAGCAATTGTTCAGGGCTTGGCGGAACTGTTGCCGGTTTCAAGTTCCGCCCACGTAGTGGTCGCGGAAAAGCTCATGGGACTTGACCCGTCTTCACCCCAGATGACGCTGCTTCTGGTTATGCTTCACACCGGAACAATGTTCGCGGTGATTGCCTTCTTCTGGAAGACATGGAAGGACGCCTACTTTTCCAGCGGCCAAGCGTTCAAGCGTTTTGCCGTGTTGGCCATCTGGGCAACCGTGATTACCGGCATCGTCGGCGAAGCCCTCAAGGAAATCATCGAAAAGACCATATTCCGCGGAGCGGATAAGGCCGAGATCGAGCAGCTCTTCAGCCATCTCGAACTCATTGCGCCCGCCCTCGCGGCAGCCGGACTGCTAATCCTGATTGCGGGGCTCCTGGAGCGCAGTCAGATGAAGGATCCCACGCTCATCTTCGCGTCCGGTCAGACGCCCCCGCTGTCGGAGGGTCTTGTCACCATGAATCAGGCTGGATGGATGGGATTTGTCCAGGGGCTGGCGCTGCCGTTTCGCGGCTTCTCGCGGTCTGGATCGACCATATCCGCAGGAATGCTGGCTGGGGCCGCCAAGCAGGGAGCCGAGCGATTCAGCTTTGCGCTGGCTGTCGTCCTCACGCCGCCAGTTGTCGCTATGGAACTGTCGCGGCTGCTCAGGGCCGCGCATACCGCTGCCGCCTCCGGCGCACCGATCAACCTTCACGCTGCGCTCTTATCCAGCTTGTTGGGAATGGTGTTCTCCTTCCTCGCCGGCCTCATTGCCCTCAAGTGGCTCAGCAGTTGGCTTGAAACCGGCCGCTGGTATCTATTCGGAATCTACTGTCTGGTCGCATCCGCCGTAGTCTGCTATCTGCACACCAGAGGGTTCTAGCGTGGATCCCACTTTCTATGCGCTGCATGAGGTGAGGACTTTCCTGCGTCTGGATAGAGCGAGAGCGGCAGTCTGCAGTTCCGGCTGCGCGGCTCGATCAGCAGAACGCCGCGGAAACCGCGGCCCCGCGGCGGCAAGTTGCACGATCGGGAATGACTGCAGCGGTTCGCCTCTGCGAATCAGCCCTTCCGCTTGAAAGCAATCCGCGCGCCGATCGAGTAGCCAATCAGTGCCGCCGCCGGCCAGGTACCCAGAAATGGCCCGTCGTCATCAATCAGGCCGCTCGGTCCGGGAAGGCTGAAGAATGTTCGAGTCAGCTTTTCGGTGGCGTCGCATTGGAAACAGGCGTTTGGCCCGGTCGGCATATCCAGAATCCAGAGGCTGGCAATGAGCATCCAGCTCAGCCCCACCAGCCAGACAAGCAGCCCCATTTCGTCCTGGCGAACCCGAGTAACGGCATAGCCCACAGCAGCCGGTACAGACAGCGCCAACAGAAGAATCATGAATTGGGAAACTCCTTGCGGATTGAAGGCATAACCCAACAGCATCAGCACAAGCCACGAACCGAGGGCCAGTCCGCTGTGTGCGAAGAACCAAATTGCCTGATGGGAAAGCCGGGAAGGGCTCTTTTCTTCCTCGTGCTCGTTCTTCAATGACTCCATCCGCGCGGCTCCATGAAACGCCAATTACGGAATTGTCCTTTTCTCAAGCCCTAGGGTACTCAAGTTACTCCCGTGGACCCGGGTCAACAATGCCACTTTCGTTCGAGCACTTCCCGCAACGGGCCTGCACGCCGCCCTGGGCTCTACAATGGAATCATGCTGATCGAGGGCATTCTTGCCGCCGTTCCTACGCCGTTCTACCCGGACGAACGCGTCTATTTCCGCAAGCTGGAAGCCAACGTAGCCCGTTACTCGCGCAGCCTGCTCTCCGGGCTTCTGCTGCTGGGCTCGACTGGCGAAGCCGTGGCGCTGGATGACGCGGAAACACGAGATGTGCTGCGCATCGCCGCGGAAGCCGCCGCGCCGGAAAAGGTGCTCATCGCCGGCGTTGGCCGCGAAAGCGTGAAGGGAACATTGGAACTGGCGGAAGCCGCGGCGCAATTCCGCTACGATGCCGTCCTTGTCCGCACCCCCACCTACTACGCGAGCCAGATGTCTCAAGCCGCCGTTTTGCACTATTTCCGCAGCGTGGCCGATCGCTCGCCGCTGCCCGTCCTGCTCTACAACATTCCTCGCTGCGTGCCCTACGACATCCCCGTCGAGCTGATCGAGGAACTCTCCGCGCACCCCAACATCATCGGCATCAAGGACTCGAGCGGCAGCCTGCCGCGGATCGCCGCGACCGTCGAGGCCACTCGCCGCGCTCCGCGGCGCAACGTAACCGTGACAACCATCTTCGAAGCCGAGACAGCGCGCATGCTCGCGGTCAGGCCAGAGAGCGGCAACACGTTCGTCTCCGCTGGCGACTTGGCCGGTGGGACTGCTGTAGCCCCCGCTGCACCTGTTATTCCGATCAAGACGCGAACCAAGGAAGTGGGCTTCCAGGTCCTCACCGGATCGGTCTCCATCCTGCTTGAGGCTCTTGAGGCCGGCGCATCCGGAGGGATTCTGGGATTTGCCGCCTGCGCTCCGCAAGCCTGCCAGGAAGTCTACCTGGCCTGGAAAGATCACGATCTGAAGCTGGCTGCGGAGAAGCAAACACGCATCGCCGGCCCCGCGCAGAGGATTGTTGGCCAACTTGGCATCAGCGGCGTGAAGCACGCTTGCGACTTTAACGGCTACTATGGGGGTCGGGCCCGTTCGCCACTGCTCCCGGTGACTGCACAGGAAAAGTCTGAGATTGAAGGACTTCTGGGTGCAATTCGAAATTAAGTGTTTAACTGTTGCGGATACCGATCACGTCCGATAACGGATATTCTGTATACTGAGGCCCCGGATATCGACTAGGGCTCACAAACACCCTGAATGCGTGCCCCGCATCCACTTCCCTCAACAACACTTACATCTTGTAGCGGCCAAGGTCATCATCGTTCAAGCCTTCCAACCATCCCCGCAGTTGCTCCGCCGTCGGACCTTCCGGCGGGCCTGACGTGTTCAGCTTTGCCGCCTGCATCACCTGTTCGGAAACATAGATCGGGCAATCTGCGCGCAACGCCAAGGCGATCGCATCTGAAGGACGGGCGTCAATGGTCACCGACTCCCCTTCTTGCGTAAGCCACAGCACGGCCAGGAATGTATCATCTTTAAGTTCTGTAATGACAACACGTTCCAGCTCGGCATTCAAGTTGCGGATCAGGTTTCTTGCTAAGTCATGGGTGGTGGGTCGTGGAGACGCGGATTTCTCGATTTCGTCGGATATTGCTTTGACTTCGAAGAAACCCACCCAGATCGGCATCACTGTCTCAGACGCAACGTCCTTGAGGACAATAATCGGCATGTTGGTTGCCGGGTCCATCATCAACCCTCGAATCCGGACCTCGATAATTCCCGCATCCCGCTGGGGCTTGTCTTGGGCCGCAGTCAGTTTTTTCAATTCCGCTTCCAGCCTGGACAATTCGCCCCGCCGGATCTGCGCCGCACGGTCGAGCTCCCCCTTGCTTGCCTGTTCCTCGGCTTCCAACCGCAGCGCCTCGATCCGTTTTTTCAGATCGCTCTCCATGGCTGTCCCTTTCTGAGGCCTTCCATCCAATCCTGCTCCTAAACAATCTTAGACGGCTTCTCCTACCAGACTGTTCGGATGCGTAGCGGTAATTTTTACCCGGACATAGCTTCCCGGAGCCGGTGCGATGGGCTGCGCGCAGGTAAAGTTTACCGGCTTGTTCTGGCTGCTGCGGCCAATAATCTGCCCTCTGGCCGGATTGGCACCTTCAACCATTACCTCCATAACCTGCCCTAAATGCTTGGCATAATTCACTCGTTGAATCTCGCGCTGTCTGTCAAGCAATACTTGAAGTCTCTGCCCTTTTTCCACATCCGAAATGGAATCGATCATGGTCAACGCCGGCGTGTTTGGCCTTCCGGAGTATTTGAATCCGAACACGCAATCGTATTCCACCTCAGCGAGAAGGTCCATGGTCTGGATAAAATCCTCCGCCGTCTCGCCCGGGAAACCGACAATGATGTCCGTCGATAGCGAGATTGGCCTGCGCGCAGCCTTGATCCAGGAGATCCTCTCCAGGTACCACTCCGGCGTGTATTCCCTGGCCATCATTTTCAGCACCCGCGTCGAACCCGACTGGATTGGCAGATGCACATGGTCGCACAGTGTGGGAAAGGCATCAATCGCCTCGACGATGTCGCGAGTAAAGTCACGCGGGTGGCTGGTGGTAAACCGCACTCGGCGAATCCCGCCCACTTGCCCAACCGCCGCCAGCAGTTCTGCGAAGCTCAACTTCCCTTCCGGGTCCCGGAAGCTGTTCACGTTCTGGCCCAGGAGTTGAATCTCCGTGTAGCCCAGGTCGGCAATGCGCCGTGCTTCTTCCAGGACCGACGACGAAGTCCGGCTGCGTTCCTTGCCCCTGGTGTAAGGAACCACGCAGTAGGCGCAGAACTTGTCGCAACCCTCAATGATTGTTATATATCCGCGGTAGGGGTTCTGGCGCGCGGTGAACTCGGTTTCAAAGGTCTCTTCGGTCTGGCGGTCGTCGAGCCCGGTCACCCGGGTGTCGCCGGCTTCCAGGCGCGCCAGCATCTCCGGCAGTTTGCGGTACGAGGCCGACCCCGAAACCAGCGAGACGTAAGGCGCCCGCTCGAAGATCTTCTCGCCCTCCTGCTGCGCCACGCACCCCAGCACGCCGAAACGCTTCCCGGCCTTGTACAGCTTCTTGTAGTCGTTCAGGCGATTAAAGACCTTCTGTTCGGCTTTGTCGCGGATAGAGCAGGTGTTGTAAAGGATCAGGCCGGCGTCTTCCTCGGCCTCCACCTGCCGGTAGCCCTCGTGAAGAAGTGTGCCAATCACCTTCTCCGAATCATGGGCGTTCATCTGGCAGCCGAAGGTCTCAAGGTAGAAGGTTTTCTCGGTTGCCATAACAATCCTGAGTATAACGTGATTTGACGCACAGGTTGCGTCCTGGAACCCCTTCTCGCGCAACCGAATTAGTTTCGGGGGTTTAGCGCTCGCTTGGCTGCAGGCTGATTTCGTAGTGACGCAAATCACAGGAAACTACCCTGGCGAGGGAGATAATTGTGGAACAAGCTCGACCAATATGGACGTTCCCCGAGGTGCAATCAATGCTAAAGAAGTTTTTGTTGCTTCGTCTAGTTAGGTCGGAAATGGATCGATTGGAGAAACTCAGGCAATTGGAAATGAAGCTGCTGACAGCACCTCCGGGAGCCAAGCCCGGGATCGAATGGGATATCGATGCCATCGTAGATGAGATTACCCAGCTGAGCAGGGCGATCCAGGATCTCAAAGCGAATCGCTCGCTGGCAATGCAGTCCTAGGTCAAATTGCCCTTATCCCTAAAGAATCCCGTCAATTCGCCGATATGTTTAAACAATACGCCTGGAAAACTTTACCTTGCGCTCACGTCGCTTAGACGACGCCGGCCAGGGACTGAGACAACGAGGTTGTGCATGGGAGGGTCCACGATGCTGGTCGGTAGCTACGATGGCTGGCTGGTCGCAGCTTCGCTCATCATGGCGATGCTGGCCTCCTATACGGCGCTCGACATGGCCGGCCGCGTGGCAACCGCAGATGGACCTGCCGCAAGGTGGTGGCTATCCGGTGGGTCACTGGCCATGGGCATCGGTATCTGGTCCATGCACTTTCTTGGAACGCTCGCTTTCCGTTTGCCCATCGCCATGGGATATGACCCTTGGATCACCATATTTTCGCTGGTCATCGCCACCGCGTCCTCGGCCTTGGCACTCTGCATGGTCTGTCAGGACGACTTGTCGTGGACCCGATTGTCTCTGGGCGCATTGTTGATGGGGGCTGGCATGTCTGCCATGCACTACACCGGCATGGCCTCTATGCGCATGACTCCGGAAATCCAGTACGACCCATTTCTATTCAGCCTCTCGGTCATTGTCGCAATTCTTGCCTCCGGCGCCTCGTTGTGGATCGCTTTCTACCTCCGGCGGCGCTCCTCCCATGTGCGGCTCCTGCAGGCGGGCGCTGCCGTGGTGATGGGTCTTGCAATCGCCGGAATGCATTACACCGGGATGGCCGCCGCGCGATTTCCTGCCGGCAGCACCTGCCAGATGGCCAGTTCCGGCTTCAGTGCAGGTTGGACCGCGCTTCTGATTATCGTCTTCGGCCTGGCGGTTCTATCCATTGCATTGATCGCCTCTTTGCTCGATTCCCGGCTCGAGTCACGTACCGCGATCCTGGCATCGTCCCTGGCCGATGCCGACCTCAAACTTCAGTTCCTGGCCCACCATGACAGCCTGACCGGGTTGCCCAATCGCGCCATGCTGATCGACCGGTTGGAACAGGAGATCCAGAAATCCACCCTCGATAAAAGCCGCTTCTGTGTTCTCTTCCTTGACCTCGACGGATTCAAGGAAATTAACGACGCATTTGGCCACCAGGCCGGAGACCTGCTGCTGGCCGCAGTCGCCAGACGAATCCGGTTATGCGTTCGCAGCAGCGATACGCTGGCCCGCATCGGAGGAGACGAGTTCGTTCTGCTCGCAAACGCCTCCGAGCCTGCAGATGCATCGACCCTGGCCGAGAAACTGGTGGCCGCTATCCGCAGTCCATTCGCCATCGCCGGCGCGGAGTTGCGGGTGACTGCAAGTATCGGAATCGCCATTTACAACGGCGCGGAGAATGAAGCGAACGAATTGCTGAAGAACGCTGATGTCGCCATGCATCACGCCAAGTCTCTGGGCCGGAATGGCTTTTGCTTCTTTGAAAGATCGATGAACGGCGATTCGCATGAGCAACAGCAGATTCTGCACGATTTGCGCCGCGCACAGTTCCAGCAGGAGATGGTGCTGCACTACCAGCCCAAAGTCGACGCAAAACTGGGTAAAGTAATCGGCGTCGAAGCCCTCGTACGCTGGAACCATCCGACCCGCGGCATGATTGCCCCCGACCAGTTCATTCCTTTGGCTGAAAGAACCGGCTTGATCGTTCCCCTCGGAGGCTGGGTGTTGAATGAAGCATGCCGTCAAATGAGCCAGTGGCGGGCCTCGGGTCATTGTGATTGGACCGTTTCAGTGAATCTGTCGGCAGTGCAGTTCAATCACCCCGGGCTCATCAAGCTGGTACGCGAAGCCCTGCAACACCATGCGCTTGATCCCCACTGCCTGACTCTGGAGATTACCGAAACCACGGCGATGCGCGACGCGGATGCCAGCATGGTGATCCTGCAGCAACTCCATGAGATGGGGCTGCGCATCTCCATCGACGACTTTGGAACCGGCTATTCAAGCCTGCTTTACCTGAAGCGTCTACCCGCAAGCGAATTGAAAATCGATCGCGGATTCGTGCGTGACTTGCCAAGTGACTCCGAAGACGCCGCGATCATTGTGGCCATTATTGCGCTTGGCCGCACCCTGAGCCTGGAGATTGTCGCTGAAGGTGTAGAAACTGCAGAGCAGCAGGAGTTCCTGACCCGCCTGGGTTGCGATTCGCTACAAGGCTTCTTGCTGGGGCGCCCGGTACCTGCCGAGCAGTTCATCCTGGCCGCGTCGCAAAGCAACGCCGCCGCTCGACGCAATCTCCTGGAAATGCCCGGTCTGATGACGGCCTGACCTCGCGCCGCAGGCAAGACTGAGACGAACAGTTTGCTTCCCTTTCCACTGTTCGTTTGCGAACAGCCAGGGCCAAAATCGGACATCTAGGCGCCGTTTTTGCTTCGAATATCCAAATAATTCAAAGACTTGATCGTCTCTTCGACTGGCAATCGACGTGCAATCGCATTGCCAGCGGTCGCTCGCGGAACCGATCCCCATCTCAAGCCGTACATCGTCAAACCAGAGGAGGCGCCATGAAGACTCTGCTTCAGGACATCCGCTTCGGTCTCCGGCAACTGGTCAAGATGCCGGGATTCACGCTCACCGCGGTAGCCTCTCTGGCTCTGGGCATTGGCGCCACAACCGCAGTGTTCAGCGTGGTTTACTCCATCCTGATGGACCCCTACCCTTACGCCGCCCCGGACCGGATGGTTCACATGCGCCTATTGACGCCGAAAGGCGATGTTCTCAATGGGCTTGGTTTGACCATGGCGCAGTGGCAGATCATCCGCAAGTCGCCCGTGGTGGAGGACGCATTCCTCGAAGACGATTGGAGTCTCACCGTCACCGGGAGCGACCTTCCCGAAGACGTCCAGGGAGTCTATTTCAGTTCGAACAGCTTCAATTTTCTCGGCGTGCCGGTTCACCTGGGACGCGGCCTTCAACCATCGGACGCCATTGACGGCCAGGACCCCGCGCCGGTGGCAGTGCTGGGCTACAAATTCTGGCAGCGCCACTTCGACTCCGACCCTGGCGTGCTGGGCAAGACGATTCAGCTCTTGCGCAAGAATTACACCATCGTGGGCGTCGCGAACCAACGCTTTGCCTGGGGAGACGGGGATGTCTACCTGCCCAAGAAAATCACCCAGGACGCGACGCTGGGCTATTACGTCGGTCTCCGGCTCAAGCCGGGCGTGAGCCACGCCGCCGCGGACGCCGCCCTGCAGCCGCTGATTACACAATTCGCAAAGGAGACACCCAAGCACTTTCCGCCGGACTCTTCGAAGCTGCACGTAGTCGGCCTCAATGAAAGCTTCGTGAAAGAGCTCGGCGGCACGCTCTATCTGCTATTTGGCGCGGTGGCCCTGCTGCTGGCAATTGGCTGCGGAAACGTTTCGATTCTTCAACTTGCGCGCGCCACGGCCCGCAGTCACGAATTTGCCGTGCGCGCCGCAGTCGGCGCCAGCCGCTCGCGCATCGTTCGCCAATTGCTGACTGAAGCGCTGCTGCTTTCCCTTACCGGCGCGGCCCTCGGCCTGGCGCTGGCTTACCAGCTGGTGGCCGCGATCGTTGCCAACCTGCCCACCTATTCCTTCCCCCACGAGGCGGCCATCCATATCAACGTTCCCGTTTTGGTTTTTTGCATCGTGGTTGCCATCGGGACTGGAGTCCTCTTCGGCCTGTGGCCCGCGTTACAGCTCTCCCGGCCTGAAGTGAGCCAGGTTATGCAATCGAATACCCGCAAAACGACCAAAGGCGTGGCTGGTCGTAGAATTCACAACACGCTGATTGCAGGACAGATCGCTCTGACGCTTCTGATGCTGGCCGGGGCCGGCGCGGCCATTGAGGGCTTTGTGCGCCTCATGCGTGCGCCTCTCGGCTACGATCCCCACAACGTCATGTCGGTCGGCATTCCCATTCATGACGGCACCTACAAAACCTGGGCCGAACGCGCCCCTTACTTTGAACAGCTTCAGTCCGCGGCTGCCGCAGTCCCGGGAGTAACGACAGCGGCTATCTCCAGCAACGCCACGCCGCCTTCGAATGGGTTCAGCTCCAAGTTCGAAATTGTCGGGAAGCCCGCCTCAGAGGATCAAACTCTGCATTTCAACATGGTTAGCCCGGAGTATTTCCCCGTCCTCCGCATTCCCATCATGCAGGGCCGAATCTGGGATCTGGCCGAGAATCACCGTGGCGCGGCGGTCATGGTGATCAACCAGACCCTGGCGCGGAAGTATTTCCCCAACGGCGACGCCGTTGGCCATTCGCTCAAAATGCCGGAGGTGACCGCACGCCCGCCGTACCTGCTCACTTCGCCCGCAGCTGACCAGGGGCAGTATTTGATTGTGGGCGTGATCGGCGACAAGCGCGACGCAGGTGTTTCCAACCCCATCGTTCCCGAGTGCTTCGTCCCCTACACAACAGCCATGGGAATGTACACCCAGCTCCTGATCCGCTCCCAGGTTCCGCCCTTGACGTTGCTTCATGCCGTCCGCGCCGCGGTGAACTCCGTGGATCATGACCAGCAGACCAACAATAATCCGCGCGACTTGGAGCACTGGATCACGAATGAGCCGGAGTGGGCTCGCGGCCGCCTTGTCGCCTTGCTGTTTGGCGCTTTCGCCGCCCTGGCGCTTGCCCTCGCCGCTGTCGGTCTCTACAGCGTTGTGTCCTACACCGTAGTGCAGCGCACCAACGAGTTCGGCATTCGCATGGCCCTGGGAGCGCCGCGTGGGCATCTGCTCCGCATTGTCTTTGCATCCACGGTTTCGAGCGTCGGCATCGGCATCGCCGCCGGTCTGGCGCTCAGCCTGGCCTTGAGCCGCGTCATGGCACACTGGGCACAGGAGAGCCAGGCCAGTTCGCACGATCCCCTGCTGCTCGCCGCCTCCGCAGCCACGTTGATCCTGGTGGCCGCGCTCGCCAGTTCGCTGCCCGCCCGCCGCGCCGCTGGAGCGGATCCCATGACCGCAATTCGCTACGAGTAGATCGATTCAGCGCAGTCCGGTATGTAGGTAGGCCAGCAGCGCGGCCATCTGCTCGTCGTCAAAGCGCCCTGCAAATCCGGGCATCATGCCGCGGCCGGTGAGAACATTCTGCCGGACCGCTGCATCCGTAGCCGGAATCCCGCTGGGAAGCGTCTTGCGGTCGAACAGCCCATGAAGGTCCGGAGGAACCTTCTTCAGCGCCAAGTCGTTGTCCTCATGGCAATGGGCGCAGCGCACTCCGTAGAGATGCTTTCCTTCCGCTTGCTGCGGCGTGAGGGATTGAGCTGAATGGCAGCCGGAGAATTCCAGGAGGGAGACAATCCCGGATGCCATTCCAAGCAGGAGAAGTGTGCCGGTTCGAAGCGGCCGCCTGCGAATCAGTCCGCTCACCTGTTACGCTTTCTGCGCAAACTGCCCGCTCACATAATCCCAATTCAAAACATTAAAGTAGGCCTTCACATAATCGGCCCTTCTGTTCTGATACTTAAGGTAATAGGCGTGCTCCCACACGTCGATACCCAGCACAGGCTTATGCCCCGCCGTCAGCGGACTATCCTGGTTGGGCGTGCTCTCAATTGCCACGGTCCCGTCCCGCAGCTTCACCAGCCAAGCCCATCCGCTTCCAAACACATGCATCGCCGCGTCCGTCAGTTTGTCCTGAAAGCCGGAGAGCGACCCGAACTTCGCATCGATAGCCTTGGCCAGTTCGCCGGTCGGGGCAGAGCCGCCTTTGCCCAGCGTCGGCCACCAGAAGGAGTGGTTGGCATGCCCCCCGCCGTTGTTGCGCACAGCGGTGCGCGCGGCCTCCGGCAAGCTGGCCCAGTTCACCACCAGGTCCTCGAGTGACCTTCCCGCCAGCTCAGGATGCGCAGCCACAGCCACATTGAGGTTGTTCACATACGCCTGGTGATGCTTATCGTGATGCAGGTGCATGGTTTCCGCGTCGAAGCTCGGTTCCAGAGCGTCATAGGCGTAGGGCAGTGGCGGCAATTTAAAGGGCCCGGTTGGGGGCGCCGGCGGGGTTGCGGCAGCCTGCCCATTCAGGGTTCTCTCACCACGCAGCGATTCGGTCAAAATCAACGCGCTCGCCACACCTCCAAGATGCTTGATTGCAGTTCGCCGGTCCATCGTCATTTAAAACCTCCATTGTGTTCGAAGCTCGGGGTAGGTAGAGTCTGCGCGGCTAAGCCGCCGGTCGTCAAGAAGCCCCTCGATTGCCAATCCGGCAAAGATCAAAGAACCGGCCACCCAAAAGCCAGTTCCGGGAGCTCCTTTCCGCCAATATCGATCATCCGCTGTGCAACCTGGATGCCGCCCAGGCGCTTGTAAAAAGATACGCCGGGAAGATTCTGCTCCAGCACCCAAACGACCATGCTGCTGAAACCCTCCATAAGGAGCGCTTCGGTGAGAGATTGGGCCAGGAGCTGGCCGATGCCGTGGCGTTGGCGCGCGGGCATGAGATAAATCGCATACAGCTCGCAATCGTAGCCGGCGATCGCTTCCCGAATTGCGCCGCCGCTGACGAATCCGAAGATGCCCCACTCGTCTTCGGCAACAAAGACGAACATGCCTCCGGCCTTCATGCCTCGCCGCCACATTTCAGCATTCTTCTCTGCATCGAGAGAGGCCAGGTAGGCGTCCGGAACAATCCCGGCATAGGTCTTCCGCCAGCTCTCAACCTGAACCAGCCCAATCCAAACGGAATCCTCCGGGACGGCCCATCGGATCTTGAAGTCCATGTGCCTCAATCTAACACGGTCCTGTTTCAATTGAGGCCCCACGCAAGAACTGCTTTCGCTATGCTGGAACCATGCAACTACCGTCCCTGGACCAGATTCGCGACGCGCAAGCTGTGGTTTACCGGCATATGCCGCCCACTCCGCAATACTCGTGGCCATTGCTGAATCAGCGGTTGGAAACCGAGGCCTGGGTCAAGCATGAGAATCACACACCGGTGGGTGCGTTCAAGCTGCGCGGCGCGCTGGTTTATTTGGACTGGCTAAAACGGGCGCATCCGGGACTGACCGGCGTGGTGGCGGCGACGCGCGGCAACCACGGCCAGGGCGTGAGCATGGCCGCGCGCCTCGCCGGCCTGCGCGCGGTTATTGTCGTCCCTCACGGCAACAGCAAGGAGAAAAACCGCGCCATGATTGCCCAGGGCGCCGAGCTGGTGGAACATGGCGAGGATTTTCAGGAGTCGCTCGAATTTGCCCGGCGGATCGCCGCGGATCTCGGTTTCACCATGGTCGACTCTTTCCACGAGCGTCTGGTGATGGGCACAGCCACCTATGCGCTGGAGTTCTTTGAATCGGTTCCGCCGCTGAACACGATTTACGTGCCTATCGGCCTCGGATCGTCCATCTGCGGGGTCGCCGCTGCGCGTAACGCACTCGAACTCAAGACTGAGATTGTGGGTGTCGTTGCAGAAGGATCACCGTCGTATTCGCTCAGTTTCAGCCAGCGCAAGGTCGTTGAGGCGCCATCGCTTACCGCCATTGCCGACGGCCTCGCCTGCCGCACGCCCAACGCCCAGGCGATGGAGATTATCTGGGCCAACGTCGCCCGCGTCGTCGAAGTCAGCGACGCTGAAATCGCCGCCGCCATGCGCGCCATCTATGAGGACACGCACAATCTCGCCGAAGGCGCAGGAGCAGCCGCGCTCGCCGGTGCTCTCAGGGAGAGCCATCTTATTGGCGGCAAACGGATTGGCATCGTCCTTACAGGCGGCAATGTGGACCGCGCTGCCTACGCTGATGTGCTAGTCGGTGGAGCTTAGACCATGAAAAAAGCCGAAAAAAACCTTACCCCGCTGGCGCACACCGCCCAAAACTGCTGCTTCGGCTGCGGACAGGCCAATCCCACCGGGCTGCGCCTCGAGTTCTTTCTCGCCGAGGACCATTCCGTCGTCAGCCTTCCATCGATTCCAGACACGTTCGAGGGGCCGACCGGCTACCTGCACGGCGGCATCATCGCTACGCTCCTTGACGAAACCATGAGCAAGTCAATCCGCGTCCGTGGTTTCACCGCCATGACCCGCCACATGGAGGTCGAATACCTGAGCCCCGTGCCCTCCTGCGCGCAACTGCGCCTTGAAGGCCGCCTCACCCACAATGAAGGGCGCAAGCATTGGGCCGAAGCCAAAATCCTGGATGCGGAAGGAACCACGCTGGCTCGCGGCAAAGGGCTGTTCATCGAAGTCCGGCAGCAGTAGAGCGAAGTGGGTTAAGAAGAACGCGAATCCTCTATCTTGTCCGCATTGCATTGAGAACGAATTGGCCGGCGACAAGAGTGCAGCTCCTGAACTGGTCGCACCGGTAATGGATGTTTTGCGAAAGCTCATCAAGGTGATCCCCAATGCTTGCGCTCGCCTCCCTGTGCAGAGCAAATGATTCTCCCTCGTACGTTTCGATCGTCCCTGTAAATGCGTTGTAAGCAGATACGGTGAGTTCACCCTCGACCATGAAATCAGATGGAGTTGCCAAGTCATCAAGTTTGAGTACTCGGTCGGTTGGAGGCGTGACGCCTGTGATCGCTGCTTTCCTGAGGGAGCGCAACCTGTGTCTCCTCAAGGCGCTGCGCCGGCTAAAATGCCTCCTCCGGCCAGCTAATCCGTGGACCGCCCGGTGCCTGTGGGCGCCAAAGACTCGGTGGGCGGGTACACTGCGAGCGCCGGATGCGTTGCCAGTGCCAGATACCTTGCGGACAGTGGAAGCGGTGGGGACTGCGGAAGCGGTGTTGACTGCGGAAGCGGTGTTAACTGTGGAAGCGGCGCGCACTGTGGGAGCGTTGCCGCCAGCCGATGCTTCAATGGCAGGAGAATGCGGTGCTACCGAAGGTCTCGGACTTCCATTTGTTTTTGATCGCGCCTGGAGCGGCGATGTCTGCGCAGCTTTAGCCACTGGACGAACAGCCGGCCCGGAACCACTGGAACTGGCCTGAACGAGTTGGTGCTGTGCCTGGGGGGTCAATGCCCGCCAGGATCCATCTGCCAACACGGTCCCGACAAGAATTCCGAAGGCCACGCCGAGGCCTGCGTATACCAAAGTTCTTAGCTCCGGGCCCTCTGAACCGACGCTGGGAAGCTGCCGGTACCCCAAGGTGGCCTGATCGCCGACACTTCTCCGGAACGTATCCGACATTTCGGTTTCGCCCTTCCCTGGCTTTCCAGGATTTCGCTGCTCTTGTTGTTTTTGATTGAACTACCCCTTCGCGCAATAGACAATCCGTCGAATGTGGTATTGTCCGCGCCGATGTAACCTGCGGGGTACCCGGCGTCCAAGAACGATTGAAGCTCGGCCCCTGTTGAGCGCATTGCGCCGACAGAATGAGGAAGCGCTATTTAGTTGGGAGAAGCCCCGGTCGACAAGTCCAGGTAAGGGCCAATCTGATCGCTCAGCCGTGTATTGATCTCAATATTCATCCTGTCCTCCGCATCCCTCCGGTTCAATTCACCGTGCTTCCAAAGTCGATCTCCTCTACGGTCAACAACGGCTCGTCGCCCGCCAGGATCCCGGCGCGCTCCAGCACATGTTCGAGTTCCCGCACATTCCCCGGCCAGGAATGCGCGGCCAGCTTGGCCATGGCTCCCGCGTCAATGCGTTTGATGGGGGCCTCGCGGCCCATCTTCTGCAGAAAGTGGTCGACCAGGATGGGCAGGTCCTGGGCATGCTCCATCAGCGCAGGGGTGCGAATGAGGAATACAGCCAGCCGGTAATAGAGATCGGCGCGAAAAGTACCTGCCTTGGTGTGCTCCGCCAGCTGGCGGTGTGTAGCTGCCACAATCCGAACATCAACTTTGACGGTTTCGTTGTCTCCCACGCGCTGCAACTCGCTGCATTCCACAAAACGCAAAAGCTTGGATTGCAACGCCAGCGGCATCTCGCCTATCTCGTCCAGAAACAGCGTTCCGCCGTCGGCCGACTCGATCCGCCCCACCCGTCCGTGTACCGCTCCGGTAAAGGCGCCCCGTGTGTGGCCGAAAAGTTCAGCTTCAAGTAACGCCTCAGGAATAGCAGCGCAATTAATTGCAACAAAAGGCTTTTTACTTCTCGTTGATAGCCGATGTAAGCCCTCCGCCACAAGTTCCTTGCCGGAACCGGTCGGGCCCTCGATGAGCACCGGTGTCATGCGCTGGGCCACCAGCCGGATGCGGCGGCTCACCTCCAGCATGCAAGGAGCGTTTCCGATCAACTCCGGAAGCCGGTAAACTGCCTTCTGTTCCTCTAGCGGGGCTCGAGAGGTTTTGGCTAGCTCCGCGCGGATCGGTACAGTCTTGGCCAGATTAATCTTCGGCCGGAGAGGGAGGACGATGCAGTTCTGCCCGGCATCGGCGCTGTGGATCGGCGACGGCTGCGGAGTACCAAATTGGGGTTCTGCATCGATTTGCGCTGGCCCGGGCGCGAGTCTGGTCAAGACCGGCGCCGTAATCCATGCTGCCGCATCGGTCTCCTGCGCTCGGCGCATTGCGTAGAGCAACTCCTGACGGTACGGGCCGCGCGGGCTTTCCGCGCCGCTCGAGCCCGAAGCCGTCAAAAGATCCACTTGCGGAAAATGGTCCCGGAAATCGGCGAGAAACTCGCCAAGATCGAGATCCGGCAGCCAGGAGTCGACAATTACCGCTTCGGGAACAGCAGACTCGGCCTCCTTCCAGGCCTGCGCCCCACCCTCCGCCTCACGCACCTGCCAGCGCAAGCCGGTCAGTATCTCGGAGAGCCTATGGCGAAAGCTCGCGTCGGCGCTTGCCACCAGCGCGGTGCGCGACCGGATCCGAGCCGCCGGCGAAAGCAATGGAACGGGAACAGGCTGCATGCATCGTCTCCTTGGGAGGCAAGCGGGTGAGAGTTACAGCAATTCAGGAATCAGTCCGGCGGTCAAGATTCGCGCAGGTATTGGAACCAGAACTTCGGGGAGGGCGAGATCCATGCTCGCTTCCGCGGGTACCGTGTATCCATGGCCGCGAACGGTCCGGATCAGTTGGCCGGGAGGAGGATCGTTGAGCTTACGGCGCAGATAGTTCACATATACATCCACAATGTTGGTGCTCTGCGTCGGCTCCAGGTTCCACACCGCGTCCAGCAATTCCACCCGCGAAACACACTGCCCGCGGTTGAGCATGAGGTGCTCAAGCAGGGAAAACTCCTTGTTGGTCAACGTGATCGCCAGGTCCCCGCGTCGTGCCCTATGGTCCAGTCGATCCAGTTCCAGGTCGCCCGCGCGCAACTGCAGCCGGGCCTCCCGCTTGCGCCGCAGCAGGGCCCGGCAACGGGCCCGCAACTCATGCAGGCTGAAAGGCTTGAGCATCAGGTCGTCGGCTCCCAGGTCGAGGCAGCGGACACGCATGTCCACCTCCTGCCGCGCGGTCAGCACCAGCACCGGAAGGTCGCTGTCCATGGCCCGCAGTTCCATCAGCACCTGCTCCCCGTCCTTGACCGGCAGGTTCAAATCCAGGATGGTCAGATCCGGCATATCCTGCCGGAACGCCTCCACGGCCTGCCCGCCATCGTAGGCCACGCGAATCCGGTGCCCGTCGGCTTGCAAAGCCCGAGTCAAAAATAGCCCCAGCGCTTTATCGTCTTCGGCAATCAATATCCTCATGGAAACCCACTTCTCCGCAAGTATTCCCGATCTGCACTGCTTCTCTGTATCCATCCGGCCCACGAGGGGCTACGCGTCTGAGCGAGAACCAATGTGGAACTCACCTCCACACTCCATCCTGGGGAAAGGAAACTCAAGAATTAAAGGAAAGAATGCGCCGGAGGTTTCCGAGAGTGGGCGCTTGAGGGAAGCGAGTCCTGATTTGGGCTATGAAAGCGCAAGCATCATTGCCGTCGGCGAGGGAGAGTATTCCTGGGGATCTCTTACGTTTTCGAAAACCTCTAAGCTTCTGTATCTAAATGGAGCGTGGGGCGAATTTGCTACGCAGCATGGTCGCCCCGCTGTTCTACCGCCTTACGTTGGCTGTGCCCGTCCGCGCGGCAGATTTGCGTACGTACATCGCCGCGTCGGCACGGGATAGAAGTCCATTCATCGCCTCGCCCGGCCGATGTTCCGCCAGGCCGATCGAAGCCTCCAGTTTCAGCTTCATCGGGCCGTTCCTCGACTGCACCGGATAGCTGCCGCAGACCCACGCCCGGAGCCGCTCAATCTGGGTTTCGGCTTCGGCCAGCCGTGAGCCGAGCACGAGAATGAACTCGTCTCCGCCCCAGCGGCCATTCACATCCGTCGAGCGGCAGGCCGACTTCAACTCGCCCGCAAATTGCCGCAGCAGGTCATCGCCGACCAGGTGCCCGTGTTCGTCGTTCACGCGCTTGAAATCGTCAATGTCCACAATGGCCACCGAGAGCGGCCCACCGGCTGCGATACGCCGCTCGATCTCGTTCTCCACCCAGCTGCGGTTGCGCATTCCGGTGAGTGCATCCTTTGAGGCCAGCTCCTCGGCTTCTTCAAGCTTGGTTTGATAGCAAGAAACCTCAGCCCGTAGCGCGGCAATTGCCTGCTTGCCTTCGGCTGCCATTCTGTTCACCGAAGTCTTCAGTTCCGCCGCACTCTTTTCAATCGACGAGCGAATCTGGGTCAGGTCCTCGAGGCTGGCAATGGTCTTGAGGCGCGTTGTCACCTCGCTGATCTGCACGGCGCAGCGCTGGTCGCGCTCACCTACAGATTCGGCCGTCCGTGCCATCACTAGGAGCAGATCTTTCACTTCGGAGGTCTTCTGCCGGTAATGCAACGCGGTGCTCCGGCCCCAGTCCTCGAGCCGCTCGCGCACGTTCTTTTCCGTCGCTTCCAGGGTCGCGCGGCTGCTGTCGATGGATAGCTTTTCGTCCAGCTTGGCGAGGCTCTTCATGAGCCCCAGACCCATCCCGGGACAGGCTTCCACGCTGCAGGCGCCCATCTCGCGCAAGGCCGACTGGTATGCGCCAATGGCCACGGGAAGAAGAGCGCCCTTGTCCTTTTCCTTGTCGCGAAGTACCACGGGAGTGCGGTCAACTTGCGGGGTTTCAGTCTCTTCCGAGGCGATATGCGGGGCATCCCAGTATTTCTTCAGTGAAATCATCGTCCCTCGTGCCGGTCTGGGCGCAGAAAGAGCGCGCGCAGACCCTTACCTCCTACTATCGGCACAATCCATGCCGCGCATTAGTGCTATCTAATGCAACCTTTGTCCGAAATCTCTTGACCGCAACCCCGAACGCGGCAGCCCGGAGTTCATTCCGCCAAATCCCAGCGATAAGTCGATCCCGGCGATGATCCGCTGACTCGCTGACTAGCTAACCCGCGAAGCGGGGCTGACTTGCCGCATTTTGCCTAACGGGATGAGCCGTACAATTTGAGGACATCGGAACCGGGAAAGGAGCCTCCGCGTGGCCCCCGCCGATCCAGCCACCGAACTGATAGAACAAGGCGCCGTCCTCATGCGGGATATCCTCGCAAAGGATTCTCTGCGCCTGCTTAAAGAGGCCGCCGAGCGTTGTTTCGACGCGACCGATAGAGGCGAACCTTTTCCCGAACGCTACCGTTTTAACCGCCTCTCAAATTCCCTGCTACTTCGTTCGTTGCTTGACTTTGGCTGCGGCGGCACGGAGGAACTGCTTGCGCCTCTTTCCGCCCCGGTCCTTGAAACCATGTTCTCAGCGGCAATCGGTCATGAGTGGATCTGCAACATGGAGCAGTCTTGGGTGCGGAAGAAATTCGCTCCACGCAAGGCTCCAGCGCGCCATTATCATCCCCAGGGCTGGCACCAGGATGGCGCATTGGGCGTTCGCTTTCCCACCATTCCGGGTCCGCCCATCCCCATGACCGAGTTGCTGACCTGCTGGATTCCGTTGAATCCCTGTGGCAATGACAGCCCGGGCCTGGAGTTTGTCCGCCACCGACAGGCATCTCTCCTGCATTTCACTGAACTGGACGACGCAGCCATCCGCGAACGCTTTCCGTCACAGGAATTCTGGGCGCCGGCGCTCGAATTTGGAGATGCCCTGATTTTCCTCAACAGCGTTCTTCACCGCACCTGCACGCATCCGGAGATGCGGAACAACCGCCTCAGCATCGAGTACCGCATCTTTCCCCGGAACATCGGTTGATGCTGTCTTCTGGTCCAAAAACCGGGACGGCCTTGGAAAAGCCCCTTCTTTTCTCAGAGTTTGCACAGAATGATTCCACCGCGAACAACAAGCGAAAAATCAGTTGACATGGTTCGCTTTTTGTTCGCTATAGTGATGGACTGTTAATTACAGCTAGCTTAGGTGCCGCTTGCGTCCATCCATTCTCAAAGTTTTGGGCGACGCGGGTCGCAAGGGAGTTACGGCTGCCAATCTGTCATCCAAGGACATCACCGACGCCATCGGAATCGTGGAGCGCCGCCTAAATGGCATCAAGCACGGAGACATCGTTCTGGCTGATGCGCAAACTAAAAAGAAGAAGTACAAGAACGCCAAGACCCCGATCATTGAGTGCATTCCGTTGTGGCTCATCATTCTCAACGTGGCTTACTCGAATCGTCATGAACTCGGCACTCATGGCTCTTCGCCGAAAGAGGAATCATCCGGAATACTCATTGGATGAGATAGCGGATGAACAGCCTGATTCCCTGGGCCATCTCGCCGTCGACAGGCGGCCCAACCCGGAACAGATCTGCGCAATCGTGGAACTCACCACGCTCATCAAAGAGCAGGTTCTGAGACTCCCGGAACCTGAGCGCGCTGCATTTCTGCACTATGCTATCCACAGTCATTCGACGAAGGAGTCCTGCTTGACGTTTGGTGTTCCGGCGTCTACATTCAAGTCGCGAATGCTCCGTACACGGCGAAAGCTTGCGCACGGGTTGCAACATCCGCTCGGAAAGGTCTCCGCCGCATCGCCCAAGGGGAAATCGCACCATGTCGCCCAGCTCTAACGAGACTGCTGTCGCTGCTGCCGGCCTGAGTGCACAGGAAGCTCAGGTGCGCCTAGACCAGTTCGGGCCGAACGAACCTGCAGCGACAGCGCACTACTCGCCTGTTGCCGATCTCCTGCACATGTTCATGAATCCTCTGACCCTGATTCTGTTGATCGCCGCAGGGGCATCGGGATTCCTGGGCGATCCGGTCGATGCGGGTATTATTGGCGCCATTGTTCTCGTGAGCGCGGCAATGGACTTCACCCAAACCTATCGCTCTCGAAAGGCCGTTGAAGCGCTGCACGACCAGGTGGCCCCCACGGCGACCGTTCAGCGCGATGGAGTTTGGAAAGAGATTCGGCGGAGTGATGTCGTACCCGGAGATTTGATCAAGCTTTCCGCCGGAGACATGGTCCCGGCGGACGCGCGCCTTCTGGCCGCACGCGATCTCTATGTGCAGCAGGCGGCATTGACGGGCGAGTCGCTTCCCACCGCGAAGGCGGCAACCGCGGAGCCCGCATCCACTAAAGCCGACGCACAGAACATGGTCTTTCTCGGCACCTCGGTGGTGAGTGGAACAGCAACCGCTGAAGTTGTTGCGACGGGCCCTCGAACGGCCTTTGGCGACATCGCGGCCCGGCTAGCCGCAAGACCGGAAGAGACAGCCTTCGATCGAGGTTTGCGGGATCTCAGCCGCCTGCTTGCAGCAACGGTCTTTTTTCTCGTGCTTTTCCTGATCGTCGTCAGCGTCGCACGGCACCGCGATCCGCTTCAATCCCTGCTCTTTGCCGTGGCGCTGGCCGTTGGCCTGACTCCGGAATTCCTGCCCATGATCACCTCGGTGACGCTGTCCAAAGGCGCAGTCGCCATGGCGCGAAAGAAGGTCATCGTCAAGCACCTCTCGTCCATTCAGAATCTCGGCAGCCTGGATGTGCTTTGCAGCGATAAGACGGGAACGCTCACCACAGGAATCATGTCGTTCGATCGCTCTCTCGATGCCTTTGGCCAGCCCTCCAGCCGCGCTCTGGAACTTGGCTATCTCAACAGCAAATTCGAAACCGGCATCCGCAGCCCACTCGATGACGTCCTCCTTCACCAGAGTCCGCAAAACACCGAAGGGTACATCAAGTGCGACGAGATTCCGTTCGACTTCGAGCGGAGGCGGCTTTCGGTCGTCGTGGAACGGCAGACCGAACGGATTCTCATTACCAAGGGCGCGCCGGAAGGGATCTTTCCGCTTCTCGTCGGTTACCAGGCCGACGGCAAGGTAGAGCCTGTTGGAGAGGAAGCCGCCAAGCGCATCCGCCAGACCAGTAACGTTCTGAATGGCCAAGGATACCGCTCGCTGGCCGTGGCTTACGTCAGCGTCGCCGCACAGGCGGACTATTCGGTTCGGGACGAGCGCAACCTGATCCTGGCGGGCTTCCTTACCTTTTCCGATCCGCCGTTGCCGGATGCCGCCCAGGTGTTGGGTTCGCTCAAGCAGGATGGGGTCGAAGTCAAGGTCATCTCCGGCGACAACGACCTTGTCACCGCCCGCGTCTGCGCGCAGGTAGGGCTGAACACCGACCTTATTGTGACGGGCGACGAAATGGTGAACATGACCGACCCTGCTCTGGCCCATGATGCCGAGAAAGCGCATGTCTTCGCTCGCATCTCTCCCGCGCAGAAGAGCCGGATTCTGCTGGCTCTCAAACACGATGGCCATGCTGTCGGGTTTATGGGCGACGGAATCAACGATGCGCCTTCGTTGCATGCGGCGGATGTCGGCATTTCCGTGTCCAGCGCAGCCGATGTGGCTCGCGATGCCGCCGACGTGATTCTCATTGAGCCCGGCCTTAAGGTCCTCCATGACGGTATCATCGAGGGGCGTAAAGCCTTCGGGAACGTGATGAAGTACCTGCTGATGGGCATAAGCTCGAACTTCGGGAATGTCTTCAGCATGGCTGGCGCTTCCATCTTTCTGCCGTTTCTGCCCATGCTGCCGACGCAGATTCTGTTGAACAATTTCCTTTATGACCTGGCTCAGATTACGATTCCGACCGACAATGTTGATGAAACCTACATGGTCAAGCCCCAGCGCTGGGATATGAGTGTTATCCGCAATTTCATGGTATTTGTCGGACCCATCAGTTCCATCTTCGACTTTCTTACCTTCTACGTCCTGCTGCACTTCCTCCACGCGAGCCAAGCGCAGTTCCATACCGGCTGGTTTGTCGAATCGCTCGCAACCCAGACGCTGGTCGTCTTCGTTATCCGCACGTCGAAGAATCCATTCCGCAGCCGCCCCAGCGCCCCCTTGTTTACAACGTGCGTTGCGGTTGTGGCCCTCGGGATGTACTTGCCGTTCAGTCCGTTTGCAAACGCGCTGGGTTTCACGCCGCTCCCGTTCGGATACTTTGTCTTTGTGGCCGTCGCTACTGCAGTCTATCTTTCGATGGTGGAAGCCGTTAAACGGCTGCTCATGCGCGGGACAACCAGGAACAATGCCATCAAACATGGTGGTCCAATAGCGGTCGCGGCTTAGCTTCGGCCGTAACTCCAATTCGACTTGAAGGCGACCGGGAATGCAGTTGATAGCAGCATTCCGGTAACACAGCCTCACATTGATCTTTCTCCGCTCTACATCACATTGCAACAGAGCTGCGCGGACGAGGTGGATCATGAACGAACCGGTATCGTCACCGAATAAACACGACCAGGAAGATGACAAGAAGCGCCAGGAGCAAAATCGGCGTCGGGCCGCCTTCGGCATCAGCTACCTTATCGCCAGCCTGCTCTTCTTGTGGCTGTACCCGCTGTTTTTTTTGAATCAGGCGGCTCACAACGCTGAGATCCCCTACAGCGAGTTCAAGAAGAAAGTTGCGAATGGTCAAATCGTAAATGCAACTGTAAGCGATCGAAGCATCACCGGAGATATGAAAAACCCGCAGGCGGGCGCATCTCCCGCGACGGTTCCATTCAACACCGTACCTTCGCCTGCCGGCGACCCTCAACTGATCGACCAGTTACAAAACGCAAATGTAACTTACCACTTTGAGCGTCCATCCAGCCCCATCGGTGCGATCCTGCTGGATAACATTGTGCCGTTGCTGCTGCTTGCCGGTTTCTGGTACATGGCCTATCGGCAATCCGCTGCCGGCGGAATGGGCGGCGTCTTTGGAGTCGGCAAAAGCAAAGCAATTGCGGTCAAGCCTGAGGATGTTACGGTCACTTACAAAGATGTAGGCGGGGCGGATGAAGCCATCGCCGAGCTTCAGGAGATCGTTCAGTTTCTGAAGGCGCCGGAGCAATTCGCTCAACTCGGCGGGCATATCCCCAAGGGTGTGATGCTTGTCGGACCTCCGGGCACCGGCAAAACGCTGCTGGCCAAGGCAACTGCCGGCGAAGCACAGGTCCCGTTCTTCGAGACCAGCGGCTCCGAGTTTGTCGAGATGTTTGTCGGCGTGGGCGCCGCACGCGTGCGCGACCTCTTCGAGCAGGCACGCAAAGTCGCTCCGGCCATTATCTTCATCGACGAGATCGATGCCATTGGCCAGAGCCGCGGCGGCGTGATGCGCATGGGCAGCAATGACGAGCGCGAGCAGACTCTCAACCAGTTGCTGGCCGAGCTTGACGGCTTCAAGACCGAAACCAGTGCGCCCGTGATAATCATGGCCGCTACCAACCGTCCCGAGGTGCTCGACCCGGCTCTTATGCGCGCGGGCCGGTTCGATCGCCAGATCGCCATTGGCAATCCCGATCTCATCGGCCGTGTGCAGATCTTGAAAATCCATAGCAAGAACGTGAAGCTCGCGGCAGATTTCGATTTGCAGCGGGCCGCACGCATCACCGCCGGTTTCAGTGGCGCCGACCTGGAGAACGCCATGAATGAAGCGGCATTGTCCGCCGCCAGGAACAAGGCTACTTCAGTTACGTTGAACGATTTTGAAGCTGCCATCGAGCGGGTGATTGCAGGTTCCGAGAAAAAGAGTCGTGTGATGAACGAACAGGAGAGAACCACAGTTGCATACCATGAGGCTGGACATGCGCTGGTAGCGGAACTCGTGCCGCATGGCGAACCGGTCAGCAAGATCAGCATCGTTCCGCACAGCCGTGGCGCCCTGGGCTACACCATGCAAATGCCGACCGAAGACCGTTATCTGCTCACCATCGATGAACTGAAGGACAGAATCGCGGTCATGCTGGGCGGGCGGGCAGGCGAATTGGTTGAGTTTGGGACCATCAGCACCGGGGCCAGCGACGATATTCAACGCGCAACGGAGTTAGCCCGCCGCATGGTGACGGAGTTTGGCATGAGCGAGAAGCTAGGCTCAGTGCGCTATGCAGGTCAGCAGCTCCAATACCTGGGTGAGTCGGTCGAGGACAATAGCCAGATCAGTCCGGAAACTCGTGAAGTGATCGACGCGGAAGTCCAGCGTCTCGTGACCGAGCAGTACGTCCGCGCCCAGGCGCTGTTGAAAGACCACCACGCAGCCCATGAGACATTGGCCCGGCAACTCCTGAAGCAGGAGACAGTAAGCGGCAATGACGTGAAAGAGGCGCTGGAGAATAGTGTGATTCCAGCGCCTCCTGCGAGTGACTCCCAATTGCAAAGGAGGTCGGCTTGATGCGGAGAATATTGCCTGCTCTCTTCCTGTTAATCCCGATCGCTGCATTCAGCCTTCGCAGTTCCGCTCAGCCGGCTACCCGTCTGCAGACATTCTTCGAGCAGAATATCGGCCTCACCCAGGATCAGATCGACAATATTCGCCACGGAATCCCGGTTGTGAAGGCTCTCCCTCCTCGCGCGTCGACGGAAGTATTTCTTTTTGGTGCGGTCTATATTCATGCTGCGCCTGAGAGTTACCTGAAATTTGTTCTTGACTTCGATCGCCGGCGCAGGATTCCCAATTATCTAGCTCTCGGGGTGTTTGGGAATCCTCCGAAACTCTCCGACCTGACCGGGTTTTCGCTGGATGCCGACGACGTCCGCGACTTGCAGAAATGCCATCCAGGCGAATGCATGATTCAGTTGCCGGGCAGCTCGATGGAGGAGCTTCAGCGGTCCATCGACTGGTCGGCCCCCAACGCAAGTGAGCGAGTCGATCAATTCCTGCGCAGCAGGGCTCTTTATCTCCTCCAGGCCTACCAGCGCGAAGGCAATCATGCGTTTGGAGAGTATAACGACAAGCGCGACCCTACGCCGCTGGCCCAGCAGTTTGCCTACATGCTTAGTTATTCCAAAGCGTTGCCGGCTCAACTGCCGGATTTCTACAGCTATCTTCTCGCCTACCCGGACGCGAAATCCGCAAACATCGAGGACAGGTTCTATTGGGCGAAAGTGAAATTCGGACTAAGACCAACACTGCGTATAATTCATTTGGCAGTGATGCGCGGGGACACTGCCGCCGATGTGGCCTATGCCGTCGCGGAAAAGCAGCTCTATTCGAGCCACTACTTCAACACTGCGCTCGATCTCTCTTTCTGCGTCCGGGACCCTGACCGCTCAAAGCATCCAGGCTTTTATCTGATCATGGCCCTGGGTACCGAACAATCGTCCCTGACTGGATTCAAAGGAGAGATGATTCGAAAGGTCGCGGTGGGGCGCTCGATTTCCAATCTCCAAGCCGCGCTCACGAATTTCAGGAATGCGCTGGAAGCAACCAGTAACCCTTAAGCTCAGGAAAGAGAGTATTGAAATGTACAAAGTCGTTCTGCTTCGCCATGGGGAAAGCGTCTGGAATAAAGAAAACCTGTTCACCGGTTGGACGGATGTTGATCTGTCCGAGAAGGGCATACAAGAGGCCACGCAGGCCGGCATCATGCTTAAGGAACAGGGATATTGCTTCGACCTCGCCTTCACCTCGGTGCTGAAGCGCGCAATACGCACTCTGTGGATCGCGCTGGATGAGATGGACCTGATGTGGATTCCCGTGCAGCGCGACTGGCGGCTAACGAACGGCATTACGGGGCGCTGCAAGGCCTCAACAAGGCTGAGACGGCAGCGAAGTATGGGGCAGATCAGGTGAAACTCTGGCGTCGCAGTTACGACATTCGCCCGCCAGCGCTGGATGAGGCAGATCCACGCTATCCGGGCAAGGACCCGCGCTATCGCAACATTCCGAAGGAACAGCTTCCCCTTGGCGAATGCCTGAAGGACACAGTGGACCGCTTTCTGCCCTGCTGGCACGAAGTGATTGCTCCCAGCATCCGGTCGGGGAAGCAGGTGTTGATCGCGGCCCATGGCAACAGTCTGCGGGCGCTGGTGAAGTATTTGGAAGACATACCGGAGCAGCAGATTGTCGATCTCAATATTCCTACCGGCGTGCCATTGGTAGAAGAACTCGACGATGACCTGAAGTCAATTCGCCATTATTATCTGGGGGACCCAGCACAAATTGAGCAGGCAGTACACAAAGCTGCGAGCACTGGCGGCGCAGTTCGTTAAGAGACGAAAAGAGCGTATGTTTGACTCGAATACCCAAACCCAGAATGGCTAAAGGGAAAGGGTGAGAAAGTGCAACTGATAGTTCGAGGAGCGATCTGGTTCGGGCTGTATATATTCCTGGTCCTGTTTCCGCTTCTGATCGGCGCCATGTTCCATCCAGCAGGCGTCCGGTCATTCTCACTTGAACTCGGCGTTGCGTGCGGCTATGTGGGATTGGCGATTATGGGGTTTCAGTTCGCCCTGATCTCCCGTATCAAGTGGATCTCTGGGGTGTTTGGTCAGGATGCGCTGGAACAATTTCACCGCCAGATCGGATTTGTTGCGGTTATGTTCGTGGTCGCCCACCCTGTCTTGCTCCTCTTGAGCGGATATCCCTGGCTCCTGCTCAACCCTTTCTGGGATGGAAATCTGTCGATGTGGCGATGGGGCGAAGTTGCGCTCTATGGGCTGCTCCTGCTGGTCTTCCTGGCAGCGTTTCGCAAGACTCTGAAGATTCCCTATGAATGGTGGCAATCGAGCCACGGTTTGATTTCGACAGCCGTGGTTTTGTTTGCACTGATTCACACGTTCATGATCGGAAACTACTCCGCCACGCGAGCCATGAGAGCTCTTTGGGCGTTGTACATGGCAACCTTCATTGGCGTGGCCATCTGGTATCGGATCGTCCGGCCAATCAGCCAGTGGCAACGGCCATGGAAGGTGACCCGGAATATTTCCGAACGCGGCAATGCGCGCACATTGGTTCTGCATCCGGACGGTCACCCCGGTTTTGCATTTGAGCCGGGCCAGTTTGCGTGGCTTACGATGGGCGCAAGTCCTTTTCATTTTGAACAGCATCCAATCTCGATCTCTTCGTCGGCGGAGATCCCTGCGGGCGGCGATATCGCCTTCACGATCAAGGCTCTTGGCGATTGGTCGGGCAAGGTCGTTCCGTCCGTGAAGCCGGGCACGCGCGTTTGGGTCGATGGCCCATACGGTGTCTTCTCCATCGATCGGGAGCAGGGACCGGGATACGTTCTGATCGGCGGCGGAGTAGGAATTGCGCCGCTGCGATCTATGTGCGAAACACTTGCTGCTCGCGAAGATGTCCGTCCAGTCGTTTTGTTCTATGGATGCCGTGACAATGAATCTCTAACCTTTCGCGAGGAATTCGACGCACTCACCACAAAGATGAACCTGAAGATCGTATATATCCTGGAGCACCCGAGCGCCGCATGGACCGAGGAAAGCGGCCTTATCGATGCAAGTATCCTGCGCCGTCATCTGCCTGCGCAGTATCGAAGATTCCAGTACTTCGTCTGTGGTCCAGCACCCATGATGGATGCAATGGAGAGATTACTTCCGGAGATCCTTGTTCCCCGATCCCAGGTGCACACTGAGCGATTCGAAATGGCCTAGGAAGGAGGGTCCTTTGCGTCACGTTATCGTAACTCGCATCGTGGTTTTTGTTACAGTCATCCTCGCCGCGGGGTGTCTGCTGTTCGCCCACGCAGCAAGACACCATCCCGTTTGTAATTGAAACTTCGACGAGCGATATGCAATCAACTCGCTCCCCAAATACGATTCCGTCGTCCGGCAGAAAGAAGCCGGTGCGACGACGCGGCTGAATTGTGCGGCCAGACCCTTCTTCAGTCAAATCCGGTTTTGTGGGCGGGCAGATTGGTGCTCTTCATTGATCCCACATTTCGCCCACTTGTGTTTTGCGGCAATTCGTTTTGACTGGTCGATGACTTCCAGTTCGTTTTGGAGCGTCAGCGCCGCTCAGAACATCTGCCGGATCCATGTAGCGATAGTCGACGCTGCGAAAATAGACCCCTGTCAGGGGGACGGCTTGGCCTATCCAGCGTTTGATCGCCGCACGCTGTTTGGCATTGAAGGTCAAACGGGCTGTCCGTCGCGCAACCGGTCGAATTCGATGACCAGATCACGGATGCGGCCGTCCGCGATCGATTCCTGTGGAGTCCTTCCAGCGAAAGCCTCAAGCGGCGAACCAAGCCAATGCTTCTCCTCGGGAGCGACGACATAGTCGTCCACCGGATCCTCCGAGTGCCACAATGGCAATCACAAGAAGGAGAGTGCGCCTCAAGAGCATGAATGTGACGTCGCTCTTCTTTGCTCCTAATGCCATGCGGATTGGATAATCAGGCTACAAAAATTCGAAATCCGCTCTAGGATCCACAAACTCGGAGATCTTCCGCTCGCCGTCGCGGTAGCCAACGCGCACATCCTCCTCCGTGACACGCTTGCCGGCATCATGCCGCTGAAGGGCGATGCGCCCGGGGAATTCTCGGGAGATTCTGGATCCTCAGCAGACGGCGCGGACCGGGGTGAGCGGGGAGACGCGCAGGATTCTCTGCGCACCCAACTGCTCGCCGAGCGGGTCGTCGATGACCACGTCCTGCTCCTTGACTGCAGTTCCTGCCGAACTGGTTGCGGCCATTGCGCTAGTGGGCGATCCTGCTAAGACGCCGCCCGTCTTCAGCATGGAAACGGACAGGCCGGCCGGCAGGACAGAGATTCCGGTATCGGTGTCCTCCTGGATGACGAGATACTCCTTGTTAAACAGCTCGACTGCGAGCACGCTGAGGGGCGTGTTGGCAGGCAGCCGCAGCGTGAAAAGAATGTCGTCGATAGCCGATTGAGCGAAGGCGGCGGTGACTGGAATGGACTGCTGCTGCGAGGGCGCTGAGATAAAGGTCTGGTTGACCTCCGGCAGCACACCAGCCAGCTTGGCTAGTAGCAGGTTGCGCCAGGCTTCACCATCCGCGCGGAGAAGCTGAGCATACAGCAGGAACCAGATCTGAGTCTGCGGCGCAGCAGGGAGAGTGAGCGACACGCCGTCGAGAATGGTCTGAGCCAAGTCGGCAGTGGCCGAGATGCAGGACTGTGCCGCACCGCCGAGGGTGGGTATAGCGGTTACACGCTCGACGTTGACTGTGAGTGGCGGGCACGGGTGTTGAACGCCGGCAACGCGCAGCGGACGGCCGAAGCGGCCCTGCGCAGTGGACCACTGCAGATGCCCGCAGCGCAGCTCATAGGTCCAGAAGCCGAACAACTCACGTGCCGAGGGTGAAATTCCGCCGGGCAGCGGTACAAGGAAGTGAACAGGGGAAGCCGTGGAAGGAATGAGTTCGGTCATAGCAGCCAGACCGGCGTCGTCATTGGCGGAGTCGGGTGTGATGGTGCGGATAGGTTCAGGGTCTAACGCGATGGGCGTGTCAGGCGCAGAAGCCATATCGAAGGGATAGCTGATGAGCAGCGGATCCGGGCCGTCGTTTTCCACGCGGATGAAGTAGGAGTCGTTGGGATCGAGTGGCGGCTGATCGAACTCGAGCCACAGAGCGCGCTGCCGCTGCGTGGTGGATGAATAATTGGCGGCGGCGACATAAGGGCTCTCGGCGATGCCGGCGGAAACAAGCTGCGGAATCTGCTGCGGGTTCGCCGTGATGGGTACCATGATGTTGCCGTTCCACAGCGTAACTGGCATGGTGGGGCTGCCGGTAAGCGTGGCCTGCAATTGGTAGAAGCCCTCAGTGGGCGTGGGGAAATCTCCCGCGGGGACGGTTGAGTCGAGGGTGGAGAAGAAAACGATCTGGCTTGAGTCGCGCTGGTCGGGAGCGCCCTGCTGCGTGGCCAACGATGAGACCACGTTGGGCAGGTTTACCTGGCCGAGGAAGGTGAGCGCAGGCGCTGACGGGACCACTTCATTGGGCGCAGGCGCGCTGGCGCCCATGAAGGTGAAAGCGATTTGGCCTGGGCCGTTCTGGGCCAGGCCACTCCAGGTCCAGTCGCGGTCGACGGTGAGTTGCTGCACCACGATCCAGTGATTGATGAGATCCTTGAGGCTGGAAAAAGTAATCGACGATCTATCCTGCGGGATCGTGCAGCGCAACGAGCTTTGTGCGCCGAAGAGAATGCGTTGTCCCGGAGCCGCCGAGAGAGTCAGGCCGCTCACCTGCAGCTGGAGAGCCGAGGCGAGCAGTTGGATGGGCGTGGTGGGCGCGGTGTTGATCGTGTTCACCAGGTTCCGCAGGTTCTGCAAGGGAAGCGTTGCGCCGCTGGCCTGTATCGCGCTGACTACACCTTCGGTGACGATGTCCTGCGTGGCTGACTGGTCGAGATTGCGCAGATAGAAAGCCTGCAATTGCTGGTCCAGGCTCCCTGCTTCAATCACGCCGGTTTCGGAAGGCACGTCGTAGCGGAGGTTCATGTCGGAGATCAGGCCCGTCCGCGCGATGGAACTGCCGAAGTAAAGGTTGTCGGGGTCCGGAGTTCCCAGGCCGCGCAGACGGATGCGCACATTGCGGCCGGTGGGGATGGGAATGACGGTGGGCTGAGCTGCAGTTGGCAACGTGGGAGCGTCGATCTGGTTCATCACGGTGGGCTGCAGCGTGAGCTGGATAGGTGTTGAAGCTCCAACAGCGACCGGAAGGGAGATGGCGGGAAATGGAATCTGCCATGTGTAGACGACGCGGTAGGTGCCATCGAGGTCGCCGGGGACAGGAGGCGTGTCGGCGTCAGCGAGCGAGGCGGCATTCCCCGTGTCGTGCGTGGGGGCCAGAGCTTCAACGATAATTTCCAGTGCGGCGACGTCGGGATCGAGGACCGCTGCCTGGAAGGGAGGGGGGAACGTTGGCGTTGCAGATCCCGCAGGCGGCTGTGCCGGTGTAATGGCCTGCAGCGCGTCGAGTGTGGCCTGATCGGCTGCGCCTGCGAAGACCATCTCCGGGTAGTTGATGCCGGGGCGGTCGACCGTGAGCGGCTGATTACCGCTCGAGTCGACCGCGCCCAGCGTCAGCGGAACCCTTTTGGGCGGAACATAACGCTTGAAGGTAATGGCGGTGGAACCGGCGTCGTTGGGGCTGGCGTCACTGGCCTCGGGACCGCCGCCAGTGAGGTCGGCCAGCCGGGTGCGGAACTGGTAAGGCTGCCCGTAGCGGAGGCTGACGGCAGGCAGCGATTCGTTGGTGGTTCCGGTGAATTCCGAGTCGGATGGGGGAGCAGCCGGAGGGAACTGCCCGCCGCTGAAGATATACCCATAAGGATCGGTGACCACCAGCGTCCGCCCTCGCCATTGCGCGAAGTATTGCGGAAGCCAATAGTCGCCGCTGCCGTTTTGCACTGGCGTCGGCTCCACGCACAGATCCTGCGCCGTGAACGAAGTGCTGAAGACGCCTGCCGCGCTCAGCGTTCCCGATGCCGCGCAGAGCGAGGACCAAGGGTCGGTGGAGTGCTGGCGCACATCCACGCGATAGCCGAGAACGGTGAAAGGCAGCTCCGGCGTGACCAGCGTGGGCGGCGGAGGCGGTGGCCCGTTGAAGCCCTGCGCAATTTGCACCTGGCGGTTGATCCACGTGGTCACCTGCTCGTCGTCCCAGCCAATCTGGATGCCCGCATCCGTGCCGGGGACGATCGTGCTTGAATCGTTCGTGACTGCGTCCGAGCTCGTGGGCTGGTTGCTGTGCAGGAGCTTGGCGAATCCATCAAGGTAGAGATCGGCCTCGTACTGCGCTGTGTCGAGCACGCTGGAGATGTAGTTGCCGGGAACCGTGGGAAACAAAACTGCGGCAAAAACGTCCTGGGCTGCGTTGGTGAGTGCAGGCAGGCGCGCAGCATAGGTAAACACAGCCTGCGGATTCTCCGTGATCAGCTTGGCGTACCAGTTGGACTGGCTGGAAGAATCGATCTCAATCCAGATCCAGCCTCCGCCGGCAACCTGTGCTGCGGTCAGCGGAATCGAGACCTGGCTGTAGATGAGGCCCATGGCCTGCGCGATGAGCGGCTGGCGAAGGGCATACGAGATGATTTCACCCCAGTTGATTGTGGTGGTGGTAACCGGATTGATGTTGGGCGCCGATTCCGTGCTGCCCAGCGAGCAGAGAAAGCCGTCTCCGGTCGTAAACACGTCGGAGTCCGGCGTCTGGAACCCCGTAGCGTCGAGATAGGACTCAGGCAAATCCTTGTAGATTGCGCCCGTAGGCTGGCTGAATGTGCTCAGGTCGGTGGTGGTGGGCGTGAACTGGGCGGAGAGCGCGGAGAAAATCGTGCTCTCGGCGGCGCTGTAGCTCAGCGTGAGCGGAATATATGTGAGCATCGCAGGCGTCACCGAGGGGTCCCAGGCGGGAACGGTCAGACCCGGCAGCAGCGCCGCGCGCAGCACTGGCTGAGCTGTGGCGAAGGACAGTTCCTGTCCAATCAACAGCGGCACTGGAGCGGTGGGGTCGCCCGCCGGCAACAAAAGCAGGTTGGCGATCAGGTGGTGGCCGTCCCAGCTTTGCGGAAGAAACATGAGGCTCAGATTGCGCGTTGTTCCAGGCATGATGATCTCCGTGGGATGCTTAAGGCTCTAACGGATTGAAGGGCAATATCGTCAGCGGATCGAATGGTAGTTGTTTCTCGAACGTCCAGGAGCCGGACCAGCTGATGTTGATGACCCAGCAGATGCTGATATGAATGCCGACCCCGGCGGTTCCGATCAGGTCGATGTCTTCGTTTGCTGTGTCAATGCTGAAGCCCAACCCAGCGGTGAGGGTAATGGACGCGCTCGCCAGCCCACCCAGCACATCCACCGAGGCCTGACCGGTGAGCAGCAGCATGATGGTAATAACCGCTCCGCCGGTGACGCCGTTGATCTGCAGTTGCACTGCGATAACGATGGAGGCAGAACCGGAGGCGATGCCGAGATCGATCGACAGCCCCAGGCCGATACCTGCCTGGATGAGAACCGTCATCTCGTTGCTCTGAATGCCGGCCTGAACGCAGATTGTGCCTGTAAGCGGATCGGCGATCCATTGGACGGGCGCGTCGGGCGACCCGATGCCGACCAGGAAGTCGATGGTCAGGCCGACGATATCAAGCGTTGCGCCGATGTCGAGCGAGACATTTTCGATAGTTCCAAGGCCAAGGGGAATGCTGGGAAGGATGAAGTTATCCGTGACGGCGAGCTTGCCGTCGGAGAAGCTGGTGTTGAGCCCAGGTGGACCGTCAGCTCCCTCTGCTCCGCCCGACGAACCGCCAGGACTGAGAACGCTGGCAATGTCGTCCAGAACCGTGAATAACGTCGCGAGAATGCTGAGTGGGCCGGAGAAATCCACCTGAAGGTTGGGGAAGCCGGGCGCGCTGTCGGCGTCGGCGTGGAACGAGCCCTCGAACCAGATAACCGGCGTACTGCTCAGCGCCGGAATCAGCAGGCCGATGGCAAGATGGTTCACGTCGAGCGACCAGGAAGGCCCGGTCGGCTGGCCCAGCGTGACGACCACGTTGGGCGGGTCGGCCAGGGAGTTCAGCTCGGATTGTTGCTGATAGAAGTAGAGGCTCACATCCGCGATCGAGGTGGAGATCAGCGGGAAGGGCGTGGAGCGAACCGTTTGGCGCGCGGGCGGTGCGGGGTCGAGGTAGAGGTTCTGCGTGGTCGACAGGCTGGGCGACGTAAGCTGGTTGACGATAGGCGCGGAGAGATCGCTGGAGAGAAACTTCAGGCATTGGGCGATGCCGGGGAAGTTGCTGATCGCCCCCAGCAGAGCGCCTGCATGGGCCACGTTCAGAGCATCGCCCAGGGTCAGATTCTGCGAGCCCACGGTGAGAATCGGCCGCGACAGCAGGTTGCTCTGCGTGCCGGTCGACTGCAGGAATCCGTAGAGCGTGTTTGGCGGAGGGTTGAAGCCGGGAGCGAGGCGGAAAATGTCTGCCGGATCGGCATAGTGGATGAGGTTCCCGGGCGTAGTGCCGCCACTGGTGTTCGGCTGAACGACGGGGGCAGCGGCGTTGGCAGGGAGCGCGACTGGCGCGACCTGCGTCTGTGTGCGGGTCGCAACGCTCCACGAGCCGTCGGAAGAGAGCTTGGGAATGCCGCGCACGGCGCAGGCCAGGCCAAGCCCGCTGGCAGCGGTGTCCTGGATGGGTGTCGCGTCGAACTCGGTGGCCCGCAGAAGGCTGTTCGCACCGCCCACGTTGATCGTCGCGTTGATGGGCCCGCCTGCCCCCGCTGCCAGCGCTGCGAAGTTCACCATGTCAGTCATTGACAGGTGGTACTCATACTGCAACGGGATGTATCCGGTGATGCCTGTGGAGGGGACGCAGGTGTGCTGGTTGCCGTTGAGGTCGGCTTCGGTGACTCCGCCCTGGATGACCAGGTGCTGAGGCTGGATGATGAGGTCGGCGTCGAATGTGACCGGCTGCACGGCTATTTTCATGGGCTGGGGAGGAGTTCCGCCAGATCCGGGAGTGTCAGGAGATCCCTCGGTGTTGACGGGCAGGCCGAGTTGCTGAATGTTCTTCACGCTGATAACGCCGCCAATCAATCCCGCATGAACTTGCTCAGCGGTAATTCCGGTGGCGGAGGGGAACTGGAACATGCCATCGCTCGCCGCCTGCCAGCCGCTGTCGTAGCGCTGCACCACTCCTGAGGCCTGGCGATCGATGGTGATGGTACGCACCACCTTGATGGCCCAGGGAACAACCACGCTCTGCACTTGGATCACTTCGTGGCTGGTGCGTCCCACAAGCACGTGGAAGAACGCCTTGATCACGTCCGTGGTTGCGGGGGTGGTGTTGGTCCACTCGCTGAAGGTGCTTGCGCCGTAGCCGGTCAGGTCGTATCGGCGCAAAGGAACACCGGTGCCGATGCCCGGGACGGTTGGATCGAAACGGGAGCTGAAGATATCGGCCACGTCGGTGCCTAGCACCATTTCTCCGTATGAGAGCCCGGTAGCCGGGTTGTCGTCTGGCGTGCGCAGATAGGTCCGCCCCGCAAACACCGGATCGGGATCGTTGGGATCCGGCGCCGCAAAGCTCAGCTGCCAGGCTCCGGTGTAGGGGACGCCCGTGGGCGTGAGCGTGGCGGAGAAGGTGGGTTGAACGAGCGAAAGGTTAGGCAGGATGGTGCCGTTCTGCGTGACCGTATCCAGCGTACCAACCATGCCGAAAGGCAGAGTCAGCTGCGCCGTGAATCCCCCCGTGCCCGCATCCAGCACCGCTTGCAACGATTGCAGCGGCGATATCGGAATCAGCGTCACCGAGGTCGAGCGCACCTGCGAAAACGGTCCGTCTCCCGGCGGATGCAGCAGATCGGCGTCTTTCACGCCCGCGTCGACGGCCGTGGACAGGTTGTACATCGGTTCCCAGGCCATGGCGGGCAAGGTGGTGAGCGGAAGCAGATGCGCCGGACCGCGCACGGAGAGTCCGTCGATCGTGTACTCCGCGTCGTAGCGGTCCCCCGTGGTCACTTCCACTCCCAGCTGGCTGGCTCGCGTGGACAGGTCGAGCAGCATCACCCCTGGAAGAGGTTCGGGCAACGGCGGAGGTGGGGGCGGAGGCGGCGGCGCTACCGAATCGGGTTCCTGAATTGCCGGCGTTGCCGCGGCAGGCTCAATTGCGGCAGCCGCAGCGGCGGGACTGGCCAGCGCGTGAATCGGACCGGGCTCGATGGGCGTAAAAAGCTTGGGCAGCACGGGCGCCGAGCTGGCCTCTTCTGTAGGCGGAGCGGCGGGGTGGGTGTGTGCGGTGTCGGAGAGACGCAGAGCCACCGTGTCCGGCGAAGTCCAGGTCACGCTTGCTAGCAGAAAAGCGGCAACCGCACTCTCGCCCTTATAATCCGCGCCGAAGGTTGTAGGATTGCCCTCCGAAACGCCGGGCGCCAAGCCGCCTGTGTAAGGATCGGGCAGGTAAAGCTCGGCCAACAGATAGGCAAAGAGGAGATACAAATGGCCGCTGGTGGCGTTGAATGAGGCGTCCGTTTCCGCCAGCAGGTAGAACGCCAGCGGCTCGCTCACTTCCAGCAGCGCATTATCCAGCGCCATGGGATAAGCGCTGGGCACCTTCTCGGGGATCGGCATAGCCGAGAGCGCCCGCAGCCGATAACCGGCGCCGTTGTGCATCAGGCCCACAATGCCTTCCACAAACACAGCGGGCACGCGTTCGCCGCTGGCCAGCACTGGCCGGTCGATCAGCGCATCCAGTATCGTTCCCAGTTCCAGAATCTCGTCGTTGCCGTACAGCGCATAGGTGAGGATCTGCCCCGCCTGGCGCGCAGCCAGCAGCTGGCAGCGCCGTCCGCTGGGAGAGTCCTGATCCACCCAGAGCTGGAACTCCTGCTCCACCAGCACACCCGCGGGCGAGCCGGAGACGAGTGAAAGAACCACGCCGTCGTTGTCGGCAATCAGGTATCCACCGGCCTCGGCTTCGGGACTGTTGAGCCCTGTCCATTTGCATGTGATCCCTGCCTTGAAGGCCAGGGCGAATTCCCCAGGCCCCGCAGCTGTTCCAAGCGTTAGAGGCGTGGTCGACTGATTCACGTACAAGGCCCAACCGGCTGTATCAATCGGCGCGGAACCGCCCAGTTCAACCAGCTTTCCGCTCACCGCATGCGGCTTGAAATCCGCCGCCGCGGAGTGCCCTGGAATATACAGCAGGCCGAGCGTTGCATTGAAGGCTGCGGGAAGATTGACCGGGTTGCTGACAATGTGTTCCCCGTACAAAGTAGCCGAGCAAAAGCTGTTGGAGATGGTGGGCGATCCGCTTGCCGGAAAGCTCACCGAAATCGAAGCCGGTGCGTTGACTTTGGCCGGAAATCCGGCCGGGCCGGCCGTCATCGGCGCGGGAACCAGCGTAATGCTGATACTGGCGCCTGTGGGCACCGTAACCACCCCGGTGGCAACCGAGAACGCCTGGTCGCAGCTGATCTGCCCCGATTGCACGGCGACTCCTGCAAAGCTCCCCGCAGGCGCCGTGGAATCGAAGGGATTGACGGCGATCCACGCAGAGCCGGAGAGAATGCTGGCCTGGGTGGGCGGCAACAACTCAAAAATGGACACCGGGACCACGCACAACACCGTGCCCCCGCGTACAAACTCCACCGTCCCCGTGAAGTAGAAGATATGGATCCATTTGAAGGCATTCACCTGCAGGGACGGCGAGGAGACGGTAATGGGCCCGATGGTGGCCGAGGGCTTGAGTGCCCGCGCCCATGCGGGCAGCTCGAGCCCTCCAAGCGCAGATGGCTCATGGTCCAGCACCACGACGCGTGTGGTCACATCCTTCGCAAGGGCAAGCGGTATGATTGCCGCGGCCCAATCCGGCGGGGTCCCCGGCGAGACGAGCGCAGGCTTGGCAACCGCGGCGGCGCTGGCAGAGGGGGTCTCGGATGAACCTGCGGGGAACGTGGTGCTGGCCAGGCTGACTGCAGGCGGGTTGGTCAGGTCAATTCCCTGCCACCGAGCCGGCATGCCGAGATCGGAGGCGATCTGATCTGCGCTCTGCCCTGAGGCAATGGCGCGGGTAAGAGCAATGCGCACCGCGTCCAGCGTGGACCCGGCAGCTGCTGTCAGGGAAGGAAGCTTTGCAAGCTCAGACGCAAGCGCGTCTGCGCCGAGGCGTAGCGAGGGAGGCATGGGGGGAGCTCCTCAACTTCTTCGGTCAGGTTCAGATTACGGATCGGCAGGCGAAGGACTCTGGAGCGGCTTTTGGTGTGCTTCGTCACCGGGATATCGCGGCCCGGACTTCAAATTCACGTGTGAAACGTCGGCAACCCAATGAACGGGGAATCGAAAGGCCGATACCTGCGGATTCATCGGCCATCAAATATGCTGGAGGACGCGCCTCCGGAGAAATCTCTGATTGAGCCAAGAGTCTGCGCCTTCAAAATCGCTCTGTCAAATGAATTCTTGCTATTGATTTCTGTGTAACTAACTTGAAACAACCGGACTTGGCCATCCTCTTGCATTTTTCCTGTTATGGACTCGAGCTCCATTGTCAGAATCCGGGAGAGTATGGAATGCCCAGCAACAACCGCCTTTCAGAACTTCCCTGCACGTAACTGCGAAAAGAGTTTGTCACTATGCTCGGCTCCCCAACTTATCGGACGGTTGCAGCCAAGTCGTCAATGCGCCGATCACATCGGGCAGGCAAATTTCAGGGTTCCGGGCGGATGACCGGACACTCGGACCCAAAGTGAGGCAGTTCACGTTGGGGAAGGATGGCCGACTTGAACTCATCCGCTCCGCGAGTGACTCAGCGATTTCGATTTGTCGCCAACCACCGGACAATAACCGATGCAAGTCGCGCTGGATTAAAATGTGGAACTTGACTGAATTCTTCTTGCAGCAAAGAGGTTAATGTGACCGCAACATTTCCGATCAATCCGGCGCATACCGCGGTCCTGAGCATGGATTGCCAAACCGCCATCGTTTCTATCTACGCCAAAGACGACAAAGACGCCTTCCTGACTCGTGCCGCAAGTGTCCTCAATCATGCACGTGCCACCGGCATGACCATTATCCATGTCCAAGTAGGCTTTCGTCCGGGGCTCCCAGAGGTCAGTTCCCGAAACATTCTTTTCGGTGCCATTAAATCCTCGGCGCAGCATCAAAAGCTATTTCAGGAACCGCTCGGGACGATCCCATCTGTCATCGCTCCGAAAGAGGGTGAGATTGTTATTACCAAGCATCGCATCAGCGCCTTCGCTGGCACCGATCTCGCCATGATCCTTCGCGCCAATGACATCGACACGCTGGTTCTTTATGGAATCGCCACCAGTGGCGTCGTCCTCTCCACACTGCTCGAAGCTTCTGACGCCGATTTTCGTCTCGCTGTCATTAAAGATTGCTGCGCTGACCTCGATTCTCAGGTCCACGATTGCTTTATTAATAAATTCTTTCCCTCTCGCGCATCGGTGCTCTCAGTTCGGGAATTTATCGAAGCCTCATAATCGACGCACGTGCACACCGCCCGGGATACTGCTGGATTCACACAATCGCCTAGGCGAGCCATCGGGCCGTCCAGTGCGGAATTCTCGGTTCCGGTCGAACGACCGGCAACCCCTGCATCACTCGGTTTTCTGCCTATTGGGAGCCGCCAGGCGACAACAAGCAGGGCTAGAGACGGATTGCCGACCATCCGACCGGAACCTACAATCGTTGACCTCACTACCAGAACCTGACTCCCTGGCTGAGCACTCCTGCTCCGAATCCAGCAATCAGCATTCATGAAGAAATCCAAGCGATCATGCCGGCTTCGGCGGATGCGAAGGTCTTGCGATTGATTCGGCGGCACCCACCTCCCTCGGGCACCCCTTGGAAGCCAAACCAACGGCCTGGGTGAGGTGAGTAACGTCACAGACAGTCACCCCGTCCGGACGGCATCCTTCGAAACGCACTGATTCGAGTACGTGCGTGGCACGTCCCTCTTCCCTTTACGCCTCCTGGAGGTTCCCGGATGATTGGCGAAAAGCCAGCTTCGCAACATGCCGCGGGAGAGATACTGGGGCACTATCGCATCATTGAGAAGATAGGTGCCGGTGGCATGGGCACCGTCTACAAGGCCGAGGACACTGAGCTTGGCCGCTTCGTCGCATTGAAGTTTCTTCCCGAAGAACTGTCGCGAGACCCGCGGGCTCTCAAGCGCTTCCGTCGAGAGGCGCGGGCGTATTCTGCTCTTGAACATCCCAACATCTGCGCCGTCCACGAGATTGGCCAATTTGATGAGCAGTCCTTCATCGTCATGGAGTTTCTGGACGGGCGGACGCTGAAGCAGTGCATTGCCGGTCACCCCCTAAGAATTGAAACCCTGTTATCGCTCGGAATTGAGATAGCCGACGCACTGGACGCCGCCCACTCCAAGGGGATTGTCCACCGCGACATCAAGCCTGCCAACATCTTTGTCACCGACCGCGGCCACGCCAAGATATTGGATTTCGGTTTGGCCAAGGTAAACAAGACGGAGACAGGGGACGAGTGCGCGCCAACGGCTTCGACCGGCACGGACTTGACCAGTGCGGGCACGACGCTGGGAACGGTAATGTACATGTCGCCCGAGCAGGCAAGGGCTAAGGAATTAGATGCACGAACCGATTTGTTTTCGTTCGGGTCTGTCCTCTATGAGATGGCCACCGGCCAGTTACCTTTTCGGGGGGATAGTACAGCAACGATCTTCGAAGCGATCCTGAACAGGGCACCTGTTCCAGCCGTGCGGCTGAATCCCGATGTGCCGCCCGAGCTGGAACGGATTATCAACAAGGCGCTTGAGAAAGATCGCAATCTTCGCTATCAGCACGCCGCCGACATGCGCACGGATTTGCATTGCCTCAAACGGAACTCCGAAAGCGGACCGAGTGCGGCGGCAGAAGTCCCTTCGGCTCGCTTTGCGAAGCTCTGGAAGATTGCGGTTCCAGTCCTGCTTGCAGCCTCGCTCGCCGGGGGCGGGCTCTACTATCTTTCGCATCGGAGAAGCACTCGCCTGACCGATAAAGACACCATTGTTCTTTCCGATTTCGACAATAAGACTGGTGATAGCGTATTCGACGACACGCTTAAGCAGGGACTCTCGGTACAACTTGAACAGTCGCCCTTTCTCGCTCTGATGTCTGATCGCAGGGTGAATGAAACATTGAAGCTTATGGGCCGTTCCGCGGCAGAACGGTTGACACCGGAGGTTACAACCGAGGTCTGCAAGCGTGTGGGTAGCAAAGCAATGCTGACCGGCTCGATCGCGGGGCTAGGCAGTCAATACGTAATTGGCCTGAAGGCGTTGAACTGCGACACGGGCGATGTGTTAGCGGAAGCGCAAGAGCAGGCCGCGGGCAAGGAGGCGGTGCTCAGGGCTCTGGGCAATGCAGCAGTCAGTTTGCGGAGCAAGCTGGGTGAGTCGCTCAGCTCAGTGCGGGAATACGCTACGCCGTTGGAGGAAGCGACCACACCATCGCTGGAGGCGCTGAAGATGTACAGCCTGGGAATAAAGACATGGTATGCAAAAGGGGACATGGCCGCGCTGCCCTTCTTCAGGCGGGCGGTGGAACTTGACCCGAATCTTGCCATGGCCTACGCCTGGATGGCGCTTGTATATCACGACCACAATGAAATCGCGGTAACGGCCGAAAATGGACGCAAGGCTTACGGCCTGCGGGACAAGGTGAGCGAGCGGGAGCGGTTCTTCATCGACTCGATGTATTACGATCTCGTGACGGAAGATCTGGAGAAGGGGGCGCAAAACGACGAACTGTGGCAGCAGACCTACCCAAGAGACGACTCGCCTTACATACAACTGGGATTCGATTCAGCCACGCTGGGAAACTGGGAAAAGGCATTGGAGGAATGGCGGGCGGCGCAGCTCCTCGATCCAGATCATGGGACAATCTACTATCTCCTCAGCCTCGCCTACATGAGCCAAAACCGGCTGGATGAAGCGGAGGCGGTATTCAAACAAGCGGAGGACCACAATCTGGAGACCGAGCTATTGCTCGAGGGCCGCTACTGGTTGGCGTTTCTGAAGGGCGACTCGGCGCAGATGGCAAAGTTGGTTTTAGCCGCCACGGGTAAGCCAGGCGCGGAAGACCTGTCGCTGGCCCTGCAAGCGGACACGGAAGGTTGGGGCGGCAAGCTGAAGATTGCGCACGAACTGACCAGGCGTGCGATGGATTCCGCCCTGCACAGCGACGGCAAAGAAACGGCTGCAGGATATCAGGCCGAGGACGCGCTGCGCGAGGTGGAATCGGGAGACCGGCAGCTGGCGCGAGCAGAGGCCAATGCGGCGTTGAAGCTGGGCCCGAACCGCGATGTGCGGGCGATGGCGGCACTGGCCCTGGCGCGGGCAGGTGATACGGCAGGGGCAGAGAAGCTGACCGACGAACTCGACAAGGGCTTCCCGCTGGACACGCTGGTCCAGCGGTATTGGCTGCCCACGATCCGAGCGTCGGTCGCCCTGGAACGAAAAGACCCGAATCGGGCAATCGAACTATTGAAAGCAGCAAACACGATCGAACTCAGCTCGGCTACAGGCGACCTCACTGTATTTCTGTGCCCGGTTTATGTGCGAGGAGAAGCTTACCTCCTGCTCCACAACGGCAACCGGGCAGCAGTGGAATTTCAGAAATTCATTGATCGCCGAGGAGTGGTGATGAACTTCCCGTGGGGCGCGCTGGCGCGTCTCGGCCTGGCACGTGCTGACGCCATGCAGGGCGACACGGCCAAAGCAAAAACCGCCTATCAGGATTTCCTCACGCTCTGGAAAGACGCCGACCCGGATGTTCCCATCTTGAAACAAGCCAACGCCGAGTACGCCAAACTGCATTGACTGAATAACTGAATCCACCAATCCCCCGCGCCCAACGTGAACCTTTGGCAGCCAGTCAAGGGCGTTCGCCTGAGATTCTGGATGAATGACCGGCAAACCGGACAGAACCCGAAAATGGGGTAATGTCCGGATTGCGGACAAACCACCCGGAACTGGCCCTTATACCGCAATATGCGTTGCAGGCAGGCGCCGCCACTGCATTTAGTTTGGCCGGTGTCTTCTCGTTCAAGTAATATCGCGGAGGCAATCTGAAGCATTTCCGAATACTCCGAATGCTTGGGGTTTTTCTCGTGCGATCAACCTTTGTCTATCTCATACTCTCCGTCCTTGTTGCATCTGCAGAAAGACCGCACCCCGCGGCGCCCGCCGGTCCAGTAGTCCATCTGGCAAGCGGATCAATCATGGGAAAGCTGCAAGAAAACATCTCCGTTTTTGAAGGGGTTCCCTTCGCCAGTCCGCCGCTAGGCCCTCTGCGCTGGCGGGAGCCGCAGCCGGTTGCTTCCTGGAAAGGAATCCGAGACGCGACCACGCCCTCTCACCCTTGTATCCAGCCTCTCGAAGGGGTCGACACCTTCATTGCACCGCTGGCAGCAACCTACGGCGTCGCGTATTTGCCGCAGCAGGTCAACCCATCGGAAGATTGCTTGTATTTGAACGTTTGGTCCCCTCAACTTCAGCCGGCCGCGCATCTTCCCGTGATGGTTTGGCTTCACGGCGGCAGCAACAGGCTCGGCAGCGGCGCGGAGAAAGGCTACGACGGAAGCTCGCTGGCATCCCGTGGCGTCGTTGTGGTCACAATCAACTACCGTCTTGGAACCATGGGCTTCTTCGCGCATCCTGAACTGACCGCGGAATCTCCCCACCACAGCTCGGGCAATTACGGGATCCTCGACCAGATTGCGGCGCTCCGGTGGGTGCGGCAGAACATATCCCAGTTCGGCGGCGACCCTGCGAACATGACAGTCTTTGGCGAGTCAGCAGGGTCGATCGATGCCACCACACTTATGATCTCGCCTCTCACCACCAATTTGTTTCGCAGGGTGATCGCGGAAAGCGGTCCTGCTTTCGGCCTCGGACCGGCTCAAAATCTTGCCCGGATGGAGGGGCTCGGCGAGGCCGTTGGAAAAGAGGCAGGCGGAAAACCTGGGGCGCAGCTCGAAGCCCTGCGAAGGCTACCAGCTGCGCAGGTGGCGCAGATCGAGGAACGGCTTATCGCCTCACCGTTCAAAGGCTACGACCCAAACGCGTCCATCGTCGACGGCTGGGTAATTCCACAGTCGCCGGCGAGTGCATTCGCGTCGGGGAGACTCCAGCACGTGGGCCTGCTTGTTGGCATCAATGCCAGGGAATTCTCCGCGTTTCGGATTGGAGCGGCCGCGGCGGCGAAGAAATCGCCACAGCCTGCCCTCAAGCCGGGACTCGGCGAGCAAATCAAGGCCTTCGCAGACATCGCGCATCCTCTCTACGGGGGTTGGACAGACCTTACGGTGTCAACATACATGGCGAAGATTCTTCTGCACGGGGACTCCGCCTTCGACCAGGCGAGTAATGACATCCTCGTCGCGTGCCCCTGCGGAGCAGAAGCAGCGTTGACAACGAGCGCTGGACAGCATGCATTCGTATACAGGTTCGATCGCTCTGTTCCAGGCAGAGGCGAGTCGACACTCGGTTCTTTCCACTCCCTGGAGATTCCCTACGTCTTCGGCACGTTCAAGGCGCGTACCTTCGACTGGCTTCCATTCAATTCGACGGACCAGAAGCTCTCGCAGATTGTGCAGTCGTACTGGACGAACTTCGCCAAGTCCGGAGATCCGAACGGGCCGGGTCTCCCAAGATGGGAGGCGTGGGATTTCAATGACGAACCGTACATCTCCTTCAGTCAGAGCGGCGACGCTGTTCCACAAAAAGACTTTTCCCCGATCTATTGCCATCTTTCCCCAGATCGATTGAAGAAGCAGCTCGTCAATTACTAACTGCAAAATACCGAGGCCCCAAAACCAAAAGCCGGTCCTGCTTACGCCCTTCCTGTTTCCTGCGCGCATTGGGTTTGCATCCCGGCGGTTCTCCGGCCCCGGATATGTCCCAAGGTCCGTTGCAATCTGCCAGCGCAATCATCTGCCACTCCACGCGTACAGAACAAAGGATTTGGGTTCCGTGCGGGTGAACCTGCAACCTTGAAGTTATACCAAATCGGCTGTAATGTCCCGATAGGCGACCAACCACCCAGAACTCGGAAAGCGGACTGCAACCTGGCTCAATTAGCAGATCGATCTGTTGGCGCCATTTGATACCCGGACCCTAGCGTACAATGGTGGCGGATTTCGCCATGGAGGGTTTATGGCTGAAAAGTGGAAGATCATCTCCAATTCCTCGGACCACCTGATTCTTGAGCGCGGATCGGAGCGAATAGACATCCTGAAACCCGAAGACCCCACCGCTGTCCGGTTGTTTCAGAAGATGATCCCGCCAGGGAACGTCACTGATATCGGGGTAGAGATTCTGCTGAGCTCCAAGAAAGCTTCTTAATCTTTACTTTGAATAATAGTGCTGTCGCAATTCTCGATATATTGCGACGCGGAATGGCGCAGATTCGCCAATGCACTCAGCGGCCACTCAGCGAAGCCTTGACTTCTGAGTTACGGGCAATTTGGAAACTACCCGGCATAAATAATTGCAGTAGTTTCCAGGCTAACCAATGCGCAGTCGTCCATCGCAGTTTTCCCTCTAGCCACAGTCGACACAGGGGTTTTGGAATACCTTGAACCGTCCGATCCGCAATGTTCTCGGTCTTTGGAACACAGGCAAGCGGCTTTACCAGCAATCCAAGGAAGCTGCGGACTTCTGCATGACTGCGGGGTACGTGGTTCCTGCGGTTTCTGATTACGCTGCCGTTCAGCAACACGGAGCACGGTGCAGGCTCACTGTGTTGGGTCGGCCGCACTTCAGGATGGCGGTGTGGGCATGAGCGACATTCTCCAGACCCTCGACGAACGCACGACCTCGATGAGCATCCAGGAGTGCGCCGAGTTGCTTGCGGCGGACTTGACGACTCTGTACCCCCATGCCCACAGCGGGAAGTTTCCCACGTTTCAAATCGTGGGCATGGCGCGGGTCAACCCCGCAGAACTCGCGGCCGATATTCGGACGGGTAGATACCGTCAATTGCAGTCCATCGACGGGCGGCGCAAGAGAGCAGCCTGGAGTTCCTGGTGGGGCCGTAACCAGCCTGGTACGGACATCGCTTGCAGGTTCACTCGCCAGCTTTTATCCTTTCGCCATTGTTTCGCTATTGTGCTACAGTGTTGCAAATGGCCCAGTGTATCCAACAACGGACCTTCTTCCTCAAAGGTGCCCGCATCGCGTCGCGCGGGAATCCAGAAAAAAAGAGTCGATTCTCCCGGAAGGTGCCCTCCGACATGGCTGTTAGCAAAGAGGATCGAACTGCCCATAATACGCGCCATGGCATCCATATTTGGTGTCCAGATTCAGAAGGTTTAGCTCCATATGGATACCACGATTGCATACGAGTGCACATAGGACACACAGCGTCAACATGTTCATATTTACTGACTTATACGTGCATCTCTTTCAGAATCAAAAATTTGGAAAGGGGTAGCGAGAAGTATTCGCTATAGTGCGACCCATGGCTGTCACCCGAAGGCAAAAAGAGATTCTCGACTTCCTGGAGTCGTTTGTAACCCGCAACGGCTACTCCCCGTCGTTTGAAGAGATTGCGCGCGGGATGGGGCTGAAGAGTTTGGCCACCGTGCACAAACACATCACCAACCTGGAAAAGAAGGGCCTGCTCGACCGCGTGCACAACCGCAGCCGTTCCATTGACGTGCTGCCGCCGGGAACGCGCAGCCGCACCAGCGACCGCCTGCCGTTGGCCGGGCGAATCGCCGCCGGCTTGCCCGTGGAGACTACGGAGAACCCGGAGAGCATCTCCCTGCACGACGTGGTGGGCAACCGCGACGTCTTTGCCCTCGAGGTTCGCGGCGACTCCATGCGCGATGAGCACATCATCAGCGGCGACTACGTGCTCGTCGAGCGCACCCGCACTGCCCGCCAGGGAGAGATCGTCGTGGCCCTGGTGCATGGCGCCGAGACCACGCTGAAACGCTTCTATAACGAAGGCAGCCAGGTTCGCCTGCAGCCCGCCAACATTGAGATGGAACCCATCTACGTCAAAGCATCCGACGTAATGATCCAGGGCCGCGTCCTCGGCGTGCTGCGCAAGTATCGCTAGCCGCTGATAATAGATGATTTATATCGGTGGTTTCAGATATGAGCAAGGCGCGAACCCGGTGGCATTCTGCGCGTTTGTTCGTCGCGTGAGAGTACACTTGCAGTTCTGTCTTTCGAACCCGGAAACTCCAAACGCCTTTGGACGTACTCGACGAGCTCGCCCACAGTCATATCGATGCTGAAGTCATCGTGAGGGACCTTGATATCGAATTCGTCTTCGAGATGCATGGCAATTACAACAGCGTCGAGAAAGTTGACATCGAGTTCGCTTAGCTTTAAGTCAGAATCCAGCGCATCGGAATCAACCAACATCCAGGTTTGGAGGACTTCTTTGACTTGGGATTCGATCACTGTGTTGTTCAATTCTCTCCTAGAGCTCAGCGTTTTGGACTTCTCCCCAAACAGGCCTGCTAGGTTTCGATTACGGTGAGCGCGATATTTCGATCCATAGTCAATCAAGTGACGAGCGATTGACAGTGATGCGCCGCACATTGCCTTTTGACCTCACAGCGCTGCGGCAGTTTGCGTTCAGATGGAACTCCATGGAGTGGGAATTGACACCTATAAACGCAATGGCTTTCCCGATTTCAGGCGGCCAAAATGCAAGCCCAGGATCCGCGCTCCGAAGCAGGAATGCACCAGGTTGTTGGATGGGTAGATAATTGGGTTTCCGGCTTTCGGTACCGCCGGACAACGGAGCGATTCCATGACGCAGAACTTCGATTACCATTCCATCGCCAAAATGATCGACCACTCCCTCCTCAATCCCACCCTCACCACGCCCGAGCTCGAAGAAGGCTGCGCCTTGGCCATCCGCTACAACGTAGCCAGCGTCTGCATCCTGCCATACGCACTGGCCCGCTGCGCGGAACTTCTCGCCGGCTCCGGAGTCAACGCCAGCACCACCATCGGCTTTCCCCACGGTGGCCATACAAAGGCAATCAAGCTCGCCGAAATTAGCCAGGCCCTCAAAGACGGCGGCCAGGAACTTGATGCAGTCATCAACATCAGCAAAGCGCGCAGCGGCGACTGGACCTACGTGCGCAACGAACTTACCGCACTGGCCGACGCCGTCCACAACGGCGGAGCCAAAATCAAAGTCATCTTTGAGAATGCTTATCTCGACGATGCCGCAAAGATCCGTCTCTGCGAAATCTGCGCCGAGATTGGCGCCGACTGGGTAAAGACCTCAACCGGCTACGCACCAACGGGAGCAACCATTCCCGATCTCGAACTGATGCGCAAACACTCGCCGCCGCATGTGCAGGTCAAGGCCGCCGGCGGCATTCGCGATTTGGATGCCCTGCTGGCCGTGCGCGCTATCGGCGTCAGCCGCGTCGGCGCTACGCGCACCGAATCGATGCTGGAAGAATGCCGCAAGCGCCTCGGCCTCGAACCCATCTCGCAAGCATTGGCCACTGCGGCTCCTGCCGGCCACTGACCCCGGAAAAGAGCAAAGAAAAGCCCGGCAAATGTGCCGGGCTTTTCACCTATCCCCAAATAAGAATTAGTGAGTTTGTGTCGCGCCTGCAGCAACCACGCGCTGCACCTTTTCTTCAATCACGTCCTGTGGCACATAGCCCACAATCTGATCCACGACTTTCCCGCCCTTGAACAACAATAGCGCCGGAATACCGCGAATCCCATAACGGAACGGCGTCGCGCCGTTCTGGTCCACATTGACCTTGGTCACCTTCAATTGACCCGCGTACTTCAAAGCCACAGCATCCACTGCTGGCGCAATCGCCTTGCAAGGGCCGCACCATCCTGCCCAAAAATCCACCAGAACCGGCTGCTCACTCTTGAGCACTTCCTGGTCGAACGTTGCATCGTTAACTTCCAAAACTCCTGAACCAGCCATGATCCTCCTCGCGGCTACCGCACTGCAATTCAAGTGTACCGGCAACCCTGCCTCTATAGGATGCGCTATGCTGTGGGAAAGTCGCAAACCGCTCCACAAAGGTAAACGATTGCTATCCAGTCAGGCTCTCCGCCATCACCAAGGGATCTGCCCGTTCGCCGCCTGGCGACCAAATAGAAGCGCCCGGATCCTATAAGGATCACGGGCGCTAGAGCAGCCCTCCCCCAGAACTGCCCACGCTGGCAATTTATTGGTTAAATGCTTGAATAGCAAGCAATCTTAGGTAATGCTGCAAGGTAATCACAAAGTGGTGATTGGTGAGAAAGGTAACGCAGCGAGGCAAAGATTACCCCAACGACAACCTTTTCGGGATCGCGCAACCCGATCTATTGCTCCGAAAGCGGAAACCCGCTCACTTGACCTGGCTCGCCACCACGCTTGTTCCCAGCGGAACAAGTTTGCAGACGCGCAACACCGGCAACGGCAGATCCTCCACCGCCGCGAGAATCGCCGCCGATGCCCGCGCCACGGAGTTCTCGCTTTCCACGATTACAAGCACGGAGGGGCCGGCCCCGCTCAAGGCAGCTCCCAGAACGCCCTCCTGACCTGCCAGCGGCAACAGGCGGTCTAGCAGCGGACAGATAGGCGCACGATAAGGCTGGTGAATGCGATCCTTCATGGCGATGCGCAGCAAATCTCCGCGGCCCTGCGCAAAAGCCAGCCCCAGCAACGACGCTGACTGAAGATTCGCAACCACATCGGCGCTCGAATAGCAATCTGGCAGAACGGCCCGCGCTTTGCTCGTTGCCAGCGGCTCCGAAGGCAGCGCGACAATCGCCCGCCATTCAGCCGGTGGCGCCACGCGCGCGACATGCACTTTGCGGCCTTCGCTGGCCGCAGCTACAAACCCGCCCAGCCAGCAGGCAGCGGCGTTGTCGGGATGGCCTTCCAGCGCGCAGGCCTCTTCGAGAATCTGCTCGGAAGTCCAGCCAAGTTGGCCAAAATGGTTGGCCAGAACAATCGCCGTCAGCCGCCCCGCTGCGGAAGAACCGCACCCCATACCCAGCGGAATGGCATTCTCCATGCGGATCGACAGTGGAATGATGGGCCGCCCATAGCTGACAAGCAGCCTTTGGTAGATTTCGAGAATCAGGTTGTCTTTGAGCCGCGCGCAACGCTCCGTATCGTACCCGCCGGCCAGGATGGAATACTCCGCGGCCGGCTCCGCTTCGATCTCGAGGTGGAAGTCGAGCGCTACGGCAGCAGCGTCAAAACCGGCTCCCAGGTTGGCGGAGGTGGCCGGCAGGCGCAAATGCACGGGCCCGGCAGTTCGAACGGAAGCTTCGCTCATCCCACGTTGCCCTTCACTGCGGCCAGTACCGCTTCCGGCGTCGCCTCCACCACTTGAGCATTGCGCCGCAAGCCATCGATCTTCGCCTCCAAACCAACTTTTTCCTCGTCCTGCAGAAGCGTTCCACGATGAAACTCGATGGTGTAATCGGCGTCCTTGAGCGTGTGGCCGGTCAGCAGCAACACCACCGTCTCGCCACCGGCAACCTTACCCTGCGCGCGCAGCTTCTTCAACCCCGCAAAGGTCACTGCCGAGGCCGGTTCGCAACCCAGCCCCTCGGAACCAAGCTCCGCCTTGGCAATCGCAATCTCCGCTTCACTCACATCCAGGCACCAGCCGCCAGTTTCCTGAATCACCCGCGCTGCCTTGCGCCACGAAGCAGGGTTGCCGATGCGAATCGCCGTAGCCCGCGTATGCGCCTCCACCGGTTCAAGCGTCGCGCCATTGTTGGCGGCCAGGCTCCGCACCAGCGGATTGGCTCCCTCGGCCTGGATCACCGAGATGCGCGGTATTCGTCCCACCATGCCCAATTCCCGCAGTTCGCGAAATCCCTTTCCCAATGCCGAGCTGTTAGCCAGGTTGCCGCCGGGAACAATCAGGTGGTCAGGCACATTCCAGTCGAATGCCTCGGCAATCTCAAATGCAGGCGTCTTCTGCCCTTCCAGCCGGTACGGATTCACCGAGTTCAGCAGATAGATGTTCGCTGCTTTCACCACGTGTGTCAGCACCCGCACGCATCCATCGAAATCCGTTTTCACCTGGCAGGTCACCGCGCCGTAGTCCATGGCCTGTGCCAGCTTGCCCCACGCGATCTTGCCCTCGGGAATCACCACCAGGCTGCGCAACCCCGCGCGCGCCGCATAAGCTGCCATCGCCGCCGAAGTGTTCCCTGTCGACGCACACGCGACCCACTCGAACCCGCGTTCCTTGGCCACGCTCAGCGCCGTGGTCATCCCCGTATCCTTGAACGATCCGGTAGGATTCATGCCCTGGTGCTTGGCGAAGAGCTGATCAATGCCCAGCGCCTTCGCAGCGCGCGGAAGATGATAGAGCGGCGTATTGCCCTCGCGCAGCGTGACGGCGTTGCCGAAGCTCTCCAGAATCGGCAGCAGTTCGCGAAAGCGCCACACCCCGGAATGGTCCAGTGCCTCGGACGAACAGCGGCGCTCGCGCCACAGCCATTTGAGCGCGCCCGGATTCGGCCGATCGTGCCCCTGCCGTTGGCCCCAGCCCGGATACTCAACTTCAAACAGATCCCCGCACTGCGAGCAGCGGAAGTCGGGCCGCGCCTCTGTGCCCGGCACACGGGTCCCGCACCCAAAACAGCGTAACTGGTGCAAATTATCGTTCATGCCCAAATTGTCTTTCATTCCCAATTTGTCTTTGATTCCTGGTGTTAGCTTACTAGCATGAGGGTCATTCCTTTGTGGATCAAAGGTTCTTTCCTCCCGGGCAATCGCAATTCCTCCCGTAGGGAGGAGTCGAGAATAGCCCAGGGCAAGCCGCGCGAAGCCCTCGGAACGCATTCCATCGCTGATGTTCCGCCCCGTAGGGCGCGGTGCGAATTGAGACCGCGGACGCGACCCGCCTTCTCGCGATTGCGCTTTCCAAGCCGCCCGCTGCTCATCCATCTCTATGAATGCCTGCGGTTGGCTCTCCTCGCCCTACCCCTCGCCGCGATGGCAAGCGCGCAGGCGCCTCTGCGCATCGCCGCGGCAGCTGACCTTGAACCCGTGCTGCCTCCCATCCTTCTCGAATTCCAGCAAGCCACCGGCATTCACGCGGAAGCGACCTTCCAGGCCTCCGCCGTGCTGACCACGCAGATTCAGAATGGCGCGCCCTTCGATCTGTTTCTCTCCGCGGACACGGGCTATCCCAAGCGCCTGATCGATGCCGGACTGGCCGATGCCGCTGGAACAGCCGATTCGTCCACCCCGATTGTCTATGCGCGCGGCACGCTGGTTCTCTGGACTCGCAACGACTCTCATCTAACGCCATCCCCCGATCTTCTCCGCAGCCCGGACCTCAAGCGCCTTGCCATCGCCAACCCGGAGCGCGCTCCCTACGGACGAGCCGCTGTCGCAGCTCTCACCAGTCTCAAGCTCTACGACCCGCTCAAACCAAAACTCGTTACCGCCGAGAACATCGCGCAGGCAGCCCAGTTCGTCGACTCCGGCAACGCCGACGCAGGCCTTATTTCGCTGACCTCGGCGATGACTCCGCGTCTCTCCTTCTCCGGCGCCTATTTCGTAATCCCACGCGATCTCTATCCACCCATCGAGCAAGGCGCTGTGATTGTGAGCAAAACCACGCAGCGCGACCAGGCGCACAAGTTCCTCAACTACCTGCTCTCCGCTCCGATCCAGGCCCAGCTAGCCAAGAGCGGACTGACACCCGTTCACTGAATTGGTCGAAACGTCCAAACTCTGTCATCCTGAGCGCAGCGTTCTTCAGCGGAGCCGAAGGACCTGCTTCTCGTGTCTGAATTGTTGGGCTGGGAATGATGTCTGGGTGCCCCATCCTTGGCACGCTCTTGTCCTCGTGCCAAGGGTGGGAGACCACGAACCCCATCAGCATTCGTTTAATGTAAACAGATGGATTGGCAAGCCCTCGCCCTAACCCTGAAGCTGGCAACGGTCACTACTGCCATCCTGCTGGTCTTTGCGGTGCCACTGGCAGCGTGGCTGGTGCTGGGCCGCAGCCGCTGGTTAGTTGTTCTTGAGGCGCTCGCCGCCCTCCCGCTGGTTCTCCCGCCCACCGTCCTCGGATTCTTCTTGCTGGTCCTGCTCGGGCCCCGCACCGGGTTCGGCCGCGGCATCACCGCAATGCTCGGTCACCCACTCGCGTTTTCCTTCTCCGGGCTCGTAGTCGGCTCGGTCATCTACAGCCTGCCCTTCGCTGTGCAGCCACTGGTAGCCGGGTTCGCTGCTATTGAACCAGCCCTCGTCGACGCCGCACGGCTGCTCGGCGCCAGCCCGGTGCGCCTGGTAACCACCCTCCTTGTTCCCCTCGCCCGCCGATCGCTCATCGCCGCCGCCGTCCTCAGCTTTCTCCACACCATGGGCGAGTTCGGCGTGGTCCTCATGCTCGGCGGAGACATTCCCGGCGCGACCCGCACGCTCTCCATCGTCCTCTACAACCAGGTGGAGAACTTCGATTACGCCGCGGCCAATCGAACAGCGGCCCTTCTCCTCGTCCTGAGTGCCCTTGCTCTCGCAGCTATCTACCTTGGCGGTCGCCCCCGCGGAGGCCGCCGTGCTTGACCTCGCCTTCGATGCCCGCCGCGGCAGTTTCCATCTCCAGGTAGAGTGCCGCTTCGCGTCCGAGTGGACGGTCATCTTCGGCCCCTCAGGCGCAGGCAAGACAACGTTGCTGCGCCTCATCGCAGGCCTCGATACACCCCTGCGCAACGGCCCCGACCGCGCCCGGGTTTCACTCGACGACAAGCTTCTCACAGATTCATCGCGTGGCCTCGCCATCAAGCCCGGCCCGCGAAAATGGGAGCGCAAAACATGCTTCGTGATCCAGCAGCCCGCACTCTTCCCTCACCTCAGCGTGGCTGCGAATGTGGCTTTCGGCCTGCCGTGGCTTGGTGGCGACGCGGAGCAAAGAGAAGTGGTTGAAGCCAGACTGGAACTGGTGGGTGCTGGCTCCCTGATCGACCGCCGTCCCCGCGACCTGTCTGGCGGTGAAGCCCAGCGCGTGGCCCTCGCCCGAGCGCTTGCGCCCAAGCCCCGCCTGCTTCTGCTCGACGAGCCCTTCTCCGCCCTCGACGGCGCTGCCAGCGACGCGCTCCTCATTCGCCTGAAGGATTGGGCCAGTGAACATCGCGTTCAGACTGTCATGGCCACCCACGACGCGACAGACGCTCTTGCCACCGCCGCCGAAGTAGCGCTTCTCCACGAAGGCCGCCTCGCCGCTCTCGGGCCAGCCGCAAATGTGCTTGGGGGCGAGCGGCAGCGCCTGTTGCTCAGGCTTGGGAACTGATCCGGCCCCGAAAGGCTAATTAGCGGCAATCACCAGGAGCGTTGCGTCGTCGCGGAACTGGCCGGCGCAGAAATCGGTGACTTTGGCGAGCAATTGGCTGGTTAATTCGCCCGCGGAGAGCGCGCAGTTGGCCTTTGCGAACGCCGCAATGCCAGTTTCCTCAAATTCCCGATCCTCCGCATCCGCTGCTTCTGTGATGCCGTCGGTGAACAGGAACAAGCGATCCCCGGCCCTCAGTTCGATTGTCGAGTCTTCGTAGGCCCAATCCGGAAACACTCCGAGAACCGCACCACCTTGCACTGGCATCCGAACCGAGCCGCCGGACACGAGGATGGGGTAAAGATGCCCGGCGTTGCAGTATCGGAACGTGCGTGCTTCCCCATCGAGAATTCCATAAAGGAAGGTCACGAACTTCCCCGTCGCAATGTTTTCGTGAAGCAGTCGATTGACTTTGACGCACACCCCGGCCGGACTTTCAGAGTCGCTCGCAAATGCCCGGACCGCGGCCTGGACGTTAGCCATCAGTAGGGCAGCCGATACTCCCTTTCCAACCACATCGGCGATGCAAATTCCAAGTCGCTGAGCCCCAAGGCGCAGCACATCGTAATAATCTCCACTCACGGAACGCGCTGGTTGCCAGGCTCCAGCGACAGTAAAGCCTGAGATCTGGGGAATCACTCTAGGCAGCAGAGATTGCTGTATCTCCCTGGCTCGTTGAAACTCCTGCTCCTGCATCTCGAGCCGCGCGGTCCCGCTTTCAACCGACCGCTGTAACTCGATGTTGCGCCGCTCCAGGCGCTCCTTTGTGTTGCTATACAGGAATGTAATCGTGCTGAAAACCACCACGACAAGGGCTGGAAACTTCCAACCCGTTGTAACCAGGTGCAAATACGTCTGCGGAGACGGTGGAGCAATCCACCAGACAAGGGCGCTGGCAATGAGATACAAAAGCGCCGTCAGCGGCGCCAACAGAGAAAGGAAGATGATCCAGTTATAGGGAAACGGACGATCCGAATAGAGAAAATGCAAATGCTCCAGCGCCGGCGTGGCAAGATTCCCAAACACCAGCGAGTACAGAACGATTGTGGCTGGATTGACCTGCTGCCCGTTCGCCCAGAAAATAGCGCCGATCACGGCAGAAAGGGCAATATAGAGAACCTGCTGTCGGAAGAGCCGAGCCAGAGTCTGGGAGTTCACGAGCACGCGGACACACTCCATGAACGTCAGTCGTATCCAGCGGCGATTCTACGTCCACAGCTGGGTCATGCGGTGTGATCGGGAATACTGGCTCAAAATCCCACCAGAACCGGCTCCATCTCCAGCCGAATCCCGAATCGCGCTTCGACGGCGGCGTTGATTTGCGCCGCCAGCGTCAGCACTTCCGCCGCGCTAGCACCACCGCGGTTGATTATCGCCAATGTGTGCCGCGACGATACCGCCGCTGCACCCAGCGCATGTCCTTTCGTGAATCCAGCTTGCTCAATCAGCCACGCCGCCGGAAGCTTTACGTGTCCGTGCCCGGCAGGAAAACGCGGCGGCTCTATATCAACCACCGCGGCAATCTGCGCCACCTGCTCCTCGCTCACCACCGGGTTCTTGAAGAAGCTGCCCGCGCTGCGGCAATCCGGATCGCCCTCGACAAGAAGCATTCCCTTCGCCTTCCGCACCTGTCGTACCAGCGCCGCAACTTCAACCAAATTTGGCTCCCTGCCTGCCGGTCCGTTCTCCACAAGCGCACGTTGCAGGTCCGCATAGAGCAGCGTAGGAGCGCCGCCGGGTCTCAGGGTGTAGTCCACGCGGGTCACAATATATCGTCCCCGGTCCGTTGTATTGAACCGGCTCCGGCGATAACCAAACCGGCATTCGGCATTCGTAAACTCGCGAAACACGCCCTCGCGCAGATCGAATGCCCGTACCATCCTAATCGTCGACGCTACTTCCTGCCCATACGCCCCCACGTTCTGCACCGGCGTCCCGCCCACTGTCCCCGGAATACCCGCCAGGCACTCGATCCCGGCACAATTGTCGCGGACGGCGCATTCGACAAAGCCATCCCAGTCCTCGCCCGCGGCAACGCCATACAGCCACGGATCGCCCGGTTCGCTTTTGGGATGGGCCCCTTTGTGCGCGCGAACCCCCTTCAGCCCCACCCGCAACACCAACCCATCAAATCCAGAATCCGAAACCAGCAGATTGCTCCCGCCGCCCAGCACAAACATCGCCAGTCCCCGCTCCCGCGCCCAGCCGGTCGCCTCAACAATCTCGTCTTCGCTGCCGGCCTCCACAAACCATCGCGCCGGCCCGCCAATGCCGAACGTCGTAAACGGCGCCAGCGGCTTGTTTTCCTCGATCCGCATCGCATCAAGGCTACACTACAGGCGGCGAGACCCGATTTCACGATAGAATGATCACAGGCAGCCCCTCTGCCGGAGGCAAACATGTATCCAGAACTGATGGTCATCCCCATGCGCGAGGAACTGACCCGCGCCGGTATTAACGAAACCCGCACCGCTGAAGATGTGGACGCAGCCCTTGCCCAGCCCGGCACAACGCTGCTGGTGGTCAACTCCATCTGCGGGTGCGCTGCGGGCAAGATGCGCCCCGGCGTGCGTATGGCCATCGCCAACGCCACCAGCCAGCCGGACCGCAAGATCACTGTCTTCGCCGGCCAGGATCGTGAAGCCACCGAGCGCGCCCGCAGCTACTTTGAAGGCAATCCGCCCACTTCGCCCGCCATCGCCATCCTGCGCGACGGCAAGCTCGTCTACTTGATGCAACGCTACGTGATCGAGCAAGCCACCGCCCAGCAGATCGCCAGCGAACTGGTCCGCGCCTTCGACGAATTCTGCGCCAAGACCACCGCGTAGTAAGCCTTCTCACCGTTTCAGCCGGGTGCCCCATGTCTCGTTTTTGGAACCTGGGATCGTACGACTAAACAGAATGGCCTCCCAATTTGGGAGGCCATTCCGCTTAGCGCTCAATCTTCTCAAGCCCCTGTAGGCTGTTTCGTCTCCACCGGCAACTTCTGCACCTTGCTGTGGCTTCGCGAATAGCCAAAGTAGATAATCAGCCCGAACAGCAGCCAGCCGATCATCACTTCCCACGTGATCTTCGGCAGCCGTGTCATCAGGTAGAACGCAGTGAGAATGCCGAGTAGCGGCACCGCCGGCACAAAAGGCGTCTTGAATGGCCGGTGCATATCAGGGTGCCGCACGCGCAGCACCCAAACCCCGGCGCAAACGATGGTAAAGGCCAGCAGCGTGCCGATATTCACCAGTTTCGCAAGCTGACCAATCGGTAGGAGGCCCGGCATGATCGCCACAACAGCTCCTACAACGATCGTGGAAATCCACGGAGTGCGAAACTTTGGGTGAATGGCCGAAGCCCACTTGGGCAGCAATCCATCTTTCGACATCGAGAAGAATACGCGCGACTGTCCCAGCAGCATGACTAGCATCACCGTGCCCAAGCCAAACACAGCGCCCACGTTGACCAGCAACTCGCCCCAGCCGATGCCCGTCACCTTGATGCCCAGCGCCACCGGTGCGGCAACATTCAGTTCCTTGTAATTCTTCAAACCGGTGAGAATGGTCGAGACGATGATGTAAAGCACTGTGCAAACCGCCAGCGAGCCGAGGATCCCGATCGGCATGTCTTTCTGCGGATTCTTTGCCTCCTGCGCTGCCGTCGACACCGCGTCAAATCCGATATAGGCGAAGAAGACGCTCGCCGCCCCCAGCGCGATGCCGTTCAATCCGAAGTGCCCATGCCCATCCGATGGCGGGATGAACGGATGCCAGTTGTGCATGGCAAGCGCGGGATGCATGATCAGGTAGTAGCCGCCCAGCGCGATGAAAATCCCCACCACCGCCAGCTTCACAATCACGATCGCCGTGTTCAGATTGGCCGACTCCTTGATGCCGATCACCAGCACCGTCGTGATCACCACAATCGCCAGAATCGCCACCAGGTTGAACATTCCCGTCGCGTGCTGCAGCCCGGCATCTGAGACATCCATTGGGAGTGAAGTCACCGGCATCCACTGGTTTTGGAAAAACACCAGGTCCGTTCCTGGTGTAGCCGTCAGCTGTGGCGGGATGTGAATGCCCATCTGCGCCAGCAGGCTGTTGAAGTATCCTGACCACCCCGATGCCACAGTTGCCGCACCGAAACCGTACTCCAGTCCCAGATCCCAGCCGATAATCCAGGCCACAAGCTCGCCCAGCGTAGCGTATCCGTAGGTGTACGCCGAGCCGGCAATTGGGATGATCGAGGCAAACTCGGCATAGCAGAGTCCCGCAAACGCACAGGTGATTCCCGCCAGGACAAAGCTCAACGAAACCGCCGGTCCGGCAGCAGTTGCCGCGGCCGTCCCGGTGAGCACAAAGATTCCGGCGCCGATGATCGCGCCAATGCCCAGCGTGATCAGGTTCAGCGCGCCCAGTGAACGTTTGAGCGTATGTTCGCCTGTTTCACTTGCCTCTTGGCTCAGCAACGACATGGGTTTTATACGAAACAGACTGGACATGAATGAGGGGCTCCCTCTCAGGGATTGAAATCAGTTGGACTCGTTTTGCATTCGGCTGTTAGGCCGCCTTGACCAGAAAAGATAAACGGGAATGCCGAGCAAAACCAGAACCATGCCCGGCCACGTGTACTGGGGCTTGTATCGCAATAATACGATACAAACCCAGCCCGCGAGCACGATATACAAGGCCGGCAATACAGGATAACCGAGCGCTTTGTAAGGCCGCGCCGCCTCAGGACGCTTGAAGCGAAGAACAAAAAGCCCAAGGATCGTGAGCATGTAAAAGAACAGCGCGGCAAAGATGATGTAATCCAGCAACTGGCTGTACGAGCCCGAAAGACAAAGAAATGTGGCCCAGACAGCCTGGATGATCAGACCCGCCACCGGCGTCTTGAACTGCGGATGCAGCCGGCCAACGGACTTGAAGAACAGCCCATCGCGGCTCATCGCGTAGTAAACGCGCGCACCGGCAAGCGTCAGTCCGTTGGCGCATCCGAACGTGGAAATGAGAATTGCGCCGGCCATCAGCCACGCTCCGGCGGAGTGAAAGATCTGCTCCAGCGCAGCCGTGCCCACGCGATCCTCGGCAGCGTACTGAATGCCGCGCGCCAGCACCGTAGTCCCGTTCGGATCGCCATGCATCGGCAACACCAACAGGTAACCGAGCGAAGCAAGAAAGTAGACGGTCAGCACGAAGCCCGTGCCCAGCACCAGCGAGAGCGGGATGTTTCGTTTGGGGTTCTTCACCTCGCCGGCCGTGAAGGTGATGTTGTTCCAGGCGTCTGCGGAAAACAGCGACCCCGTCTGCACCACCGCCAGAATCACCGCCAGATTCACCAGCACAATCGGCCCGCCCACGCCCACCTGCACCGGATGCAGCGAACCCCACCCGGCATTGCGCCAGAACTGGCTCAACCCCGGACCAAAGTTCGCTGCCCACGCCGTCGCGTTGCGGCCGGCGGTAAAGGCCAGCAGAACCAGTGCCGCCAGTGAAAGCGCTTTGGCCGACGTGAAGACATTCTGGATCATCGCCCCCAGCCGCACGCCGAAAACGTTCACGATCGCCAGGAAGCACAGCACGATGATTCCGGTAAGGTTGGCGGTGTTGAGGCCGATCTCCATGTTGCCCAACACCATGGGCCCCACCCGCAGCGCGGGAACGTGGGCAATGTGCAACAGCCAGTGGGTCGTCGAGATGGCCGGGAAAAACACGCCCAGAAACTTGCCGAAGGCCACGCAGACAGCGGCGATGGTCCCTGTCTGGATGACGAGGAACAGCGTCCAGCCGTAAAGAAATCCCCAAAGCGGCCCGAGCGATTCGCGTAGATACACGTATTGGCCGCCGGCTCTCGGCATCATCGCGGCCAGTTCGCCGTAGCTCAGCGCGCCGATCATTGTCAGCACCGCGGTAAGAACCCACGCGCCCAGGTAAAGCGCAGGAGAATCGGTCCCCCGCGCAATGTCAGCCTCGACGATAAAGATGCCGGAGCCGATCATCGACCCGATAACCAGCGCGGTGGAGGAGAAGAGACCCAGGCTTTGCACCAGCCGGGGAGTGCCAGTGGTCTCGGAAGGTGGACCTGAAATGGGTGTGGGGCTTGAGATCGTCACGTAATGAAAGTTTTAGCGGATTTTCGCGCCGCTGTCTTTAGTTTTCTTTCGAGCATCATCAACGAGAGCCGGATGCCCCATCCTTGGCACGTCTTTGTATTTGTGCCAAGGGTGGGAAACCACGAACCCCAACCCGCCTGTCTGAAACCGCCCCCACTTGGTATAAAGGATGCGGCAACTCATCCGCCATCCTGTTCCATCCGTCCGCGAGGAAGTCTCAATGACCATCGATCCGCTTCGAATCACCGCCCGCGCATTGCTGGCGGCCATCGTACTTGCGTTTGCCATTACGCCATCCCCGGCGCAGCAACAGTCTCGCCCTTCGACCGACCTCACCGTCGTGCGTCCCGAAACCGTCGGCTTCTCTTCCGAGCGCCTTGAGCGTCTTCACGCCCTCATGCAACAGGCGGTCGACCAGAAGCAGATCGCCGGCATCGTCACCATCCTCGCCCGCCACGGCAAGGTCGTCGACTACCGCACCTACGGCGAGCGCGACATGGCCATCCACGCGCCCATGACCAAAGACGTCATCTTCCGCGACTACTCCATGACCAAGCCCGTGACCGGAGTGGCCATGATGATCCTCTACGAGCAGGGCAAGTGGCTGCCCTCCGACTCCATCGCCAAGTACATCCCCGAGTTCGCGCACCTCAAAGTCTACAAAGGCGTTGGCGCCGACGGAAAGATGATCCTTGTCGATCCCGACCACGCCCCCACCATGCGCGAATTGATGAGCCACACCGCCGGCTTCACCTACGGCTTTTTCGGCGATACACCCGTCGACAAGATGTACCGCGATGCGCACCTTTTCGACTCAAAGAACCTCCAGGAATTCATTGAGAAGCTGGCCAAGTTACCGCTGCTCTATCAGCCCGGCAAGGGATGGACCTACTCGATGTCCATGGACGTCGAGGGTTACATCGTCGAAAAGCTCTCCGGCCAGACGCTGCCCGACTTCATGAGCGACCAGATTTTCAAGCCGCTGGGCATGAAAGATGCGGGTTTCTACGTCCCCGCGGACAAGCGCGGCCGCTTCTCCGCGGTCTATACCACCGGCCCCAACGGCGAACTCAAACCGGCTGCGGCCAGTTCCTCTGGCCGTTCTACCGACTACATCGCTCAGCCCACCATGCCCTCTGGTGGCGGTGGCATGGTCTCTACCGCCGCCGACTACTACCGCTTTGCCCAAATGCTGCTCAACGGCGGCCAACTTGACGGCAAGCGCATTCTCTCCCCTGCTACCGTCAAGCTGATGACTTCGAACCACGTCCCTTCCGAGTTGCTCACCGGGCAGTTCGGCATCGGCGCTCAGGTCATGCGTCCCGGCTTCGGATACGGCTACAACTGCGCCGTCGTCTTCGACCCGCCCGAAGCCAATCTCCCCGAAGGCAAAGGCACCTTCTTCTGGGACGGAGCTGCCGGCACCTGGTTCTGGGTCGATCCCACCAACGACGTCGTGTTCATCGGCATGATCCAGCGCATGCTTGGCCCGGCCAGCCCGCCCCTTGAGTACGCAAGCCGCTCCGTCGTCTACGGCGCCTTGGTGGATCCGAGCAAGTAACCCGGCTTCCCTACATCTCGTCCGCCGACGGCCCATACGTCCCCGGAATCTTCGCGTCCAGCAAGCGCAGGTAGACCCCCAACTGCGCCCGATGGTGCACCAGGTGATTCATCACCATCTCGCGCCAAACCTGGTAGCGGGGCTGGTCGATCCACACGTGGCCGCCAAAGATAAACTGCCAGTGCTTATCCCATTGTTCCGGCGTCACCGCAACCAGAGCCGCACGCGCCGTTGGAAGTTCCTTGTCGAACTTCTCCAAAAGCTCCGCCTTGCTGGCCGGCACATATTGCTCCCACTTGTGGTCAGCCGGTAAGTCCATTTTGTCTTTTGTCAGCGTCTCCAGGGCCCAATCGCCGGTCATGTCCGTGACGTGTCCCGCCAATCTGCCCAGGCTCATGGATTTGGCATGCGGCTTCCAACCGAAATCCACACCCTCCGGCAACGCCTCAAAGATCTTCCGCGTCCGCTTCGCTTCCCGGTCAAACTCGCCTTCCAGCTCTTTTTGAATGTCCATTTTTGCAGCCTCCTTCGTTGCGAGACAAGCATACCGCAAATCTTCATGAAAAAGCGAAGAAAAAGCGATAATATTTTCCACAGGCATTCGCCTCGCGGAGAATTCCAGTTTTCAGGGGATTATTTGTGATGCTAAAATGTGATACATGAAGACAGTATCCGTCCGCGATCTCCGCTACGACTTCCCCAAGGTCGAAGAAATGCTGCGATCCGGTGAGGAAATCTGCATCACCAAGCGCCGCCGCGTGATTGCGCGGCTAACCCCCGAGCCGGCGCCAGAGCCCGCGGGCAGACCACCTCTACCCGATTTTCTCGGGCGAATGCGCGCCAACTTCGGGGATCGCATTCTGGGTGTGACTGGCGCCGAAATCATCTCCGCGGACCGCGACGACCACATCTAGGCAACGATGATCTATCTTGACGCAAGCGTTGTCTTCTCCCTCTACTTTCGAGACAGCAACACCGCAGAGGCTCTGCATCTGGTCACCACGGCAACCGAAACTCTCCTGGTCTCTGCTCTCTGCGAAATGGAAACGATCAACGCCTTCGCCCTTCGAGTCTTTCGGAGCGAAATTTCCGCACGCAACATGGACAACGCAGTGAGAGACCTTGAATCCGATCTCCGCTCCGGCATTCTCAAATGGATGCCCTTTCCAGAGTCCGCCTTCATCCAGGCGAAAGCGTTAACGAGAAAGATTACGCCCTGGGTTGGAGTGCGAGCGGCAGACCTTTTGCATATCGCCGCGGCACTCGAACTCGGCGCAAAAACCATCTACACTCTCGACCAAAAGCAGTTGAAAGCCGCACATGCGGCCGGTTTAGTTGTGAACCAACTGCCCTAGCAGCGCCCGTAATCGATCTCCGTCTACTTCGGCAACGCGAACGCCAAGTACGACCCGCCTTGAGCGCTCTTCGGGTCGCGCGCGCTGCTGGCGCCGATCACCACGTATTGCTTCCCGTCAACCATGTAGGTCGCAGGTGTAGCAACGCCGGAGTACGGCAGTTCCGTCTCCCACAACAGCTTGCCGTCGCGGCTGTCGAACGCACGGAATTTGTGGTCGTAGATGGTAGCGCCGATGAAGAGAACTCCGCCAGCCGTAACCACCGGGCCACCGTAATTCTCGGATCCGGTGTTCTTGAGCCCCTTTGCCGCCAGTTCGGGAAATTCGCCCAGCGGTATCTTCCACAGGTATTTGCCCGTCTTCAGGTCAATGGCGTTCAGCGTGCCCCAGGGCGGAGCGATTGCCGGGTAACCATCGGGATCGAGAAACTTCCGATAGCCGGTGAATGTGTACTTCTCCTCAGTTGAATCCGCGTAAATGGCCGCGCTTGTAGTTCCCTCAGCCACACCCAGGTACCGCAACAGCGCGGCCAGATCCGGCCCCTGCACATCAGGCGCAGGCGGCATCTGATTCTTGCCGTTTTGAATCATGTCCACGATCTGCGCCTTGGTCAGGCGATTGCCAACCCCGATAAGCATCGGGAACGCCGGCGCAATGCCCTCCATGTGGTCGCCGTGGCAAATGGCGCAATGGTCTGCATAGACCTGCGCCCCGGCCTTGTCCGCGGGTGGCTGCGCGGTCATCGCCTGCGCCGGCACCGTTGTCAGCTCCTTTGGCGCGTCGCTCTTTGCCGCCGCAGATCCAGTGCGCAAAAACTCGACCAGCGCATTGAGGTGCGTGTCGTCGATGTTGGGAAACGACGGCATGCGTCCGTTGCCCTTTTTCACGTTGTCCGTCACCTGCTGGACCGACAAATGCCCAAATACATTCACAAGCGAAGGAAACGCCGGCGGCGCGCCAGCCCGGTCGGGCCCATGGCACATGGCGCACTGCGTCTGGTAGACCTGCGCGGAGGGGCTGCCGCCCTGTGTTGCGGGAATCAGCCCGCCAGTCCACGCCATCTCATTTGCGTTGACGTAGAGAACGTCCGTAACCGGATCGATCGCTGGCCCGCCCCATTCCGCGCCGCCGTCGTAACCCGGAAAAATTATCGTCTGCTTGCCGACGGCAAAAGGAATGAACTGCCCATCGCTGTTGAATGTCTTGAACTCTTTGACGGCCCAATCGTGTGCCTCGGGCGTGCGCGTTGTCAGCATGTCTTCCGTGAGCCTCTGCCGTGCGAAAGGCTCAGGCGCATCCGGCTTGGGCTGCGTCGGCGCAGTCACTTCACCGGGAACACTGCTCTTTGGATACGACAGCTCATGGATGGGAAACAATGGCTTGCCGCTGATCCGGTCAAAGAGGTAGAGATAGCCCTGTTTGGTAGTTTGCGCCAACGCGTTAATCGTCTTTCCATCCCGCTTGAAGCTGAACAGCGCCGGCTCAGAAGGAAAATCCCGGTCCCAGATGTCGTGGTGCACGCCCTGAAAATGCCACAGCCGCTTGCCGGTGTTCGCATCCAGCGCCAGAATCGCGTTGGCATAGAGATCGTCGCCCACACGGTCGCCACCATAGAAATCGAATACAGCCGAGCCGGTTGGCGCGTAGACAATCCCGTGCTCTGCATCGAGAGCCATTCCCGCCCAGTTGTTTGCCGCGCCTGCCGTCTTCCACGCGTCCGGCGGCCAGGTCTCGTATCCGGGTTCGCCGGGACGCGGAATAGTGTGAAAGCTCCACCGCAGCTTGCCTGTGATGACATCGAAGGCGCGTATATCTCCCGGCGGCGCGGGATGTGTCTCCGGGTTACGCCCGCCAACAATGATCATGTCCTTGTAGATCACGCCCGGCGTGGTCAGCACAATCGACTGTTCTTCGTAATTGCCTCGCAGCTCCTTGCGCAGGTCAACACGTCCACTCTCGCCGAAGCTCCCGATCGGCTTGCCGGTTTCAGGATCGAGGCAGTAGAGAAAATTCATAACGCCGGCAAAGAGAAGACCCCGTTTGCCATCCGTCCACCAGGTCAGGCCGCGCGTCGGCTGATTGCCGCCCACTCCTGAGTCGAACTTCCACTTCAGCGTGCCCGTGGCTGCATCGAGCGCGACCACCTTCTGCGTCGGCGTAAAAGCGTAAAGCGTGCGCCCCACGATCAGCGGATTAGTCTGGATTCCGCCCTTCTCGCCCGTGTCGAAGATCCACGCCTGTTTCAGCTGCCCCACGTTGCTGCGATTGATCTGCGCAAGCTTCGAGTAGTGGTCCCCGTCAAGGCCGCCGTTATAAACCGTCCAGCCTGCCGTTTGGCCGGCGCAGATACCGCAAAGCATCGCCGCCATCATGGAGGAGGCGAGAACGCGATTTAATTGATTCATCCCTTTTCCTCGTTGCTATGCGGTGTACTTGACGATCTGCATGAATCCGCAGTCCATGTGGAGTTGCTGATGACAATGGATCAGCGTATCGCCTGGATTGTCGGCCGTGAAATCGACGGCGACTGTATCCAGCGGCATTACATTGATCACATCCTTGCGCAGGCCGCTGAGCTGCTTGTGGCCAATCTGCGCCACTTCAAAGGTGTGCCGATGCAGATGGATGGGATGCTGATCGCCGCTCCCGTTACGCAGCAGCAGCCGATAGCGCTTGCCCTTGATCACCTTGATCGGATCCACATCAGGCCACGACTGATTGTTAATTGTCCACGTGTCGAACTTCGATCCCTTCTGAGGCCCCACATCGCGAAAGGTGAGCGTGATGGTTTCGTCCGGCGCGGGAGCGGGCATTGCTGATGCGAATTGCGTGTAATCCCACTTCCAGGCTGCAGGGCTGGTTGTCGGATCAGTCCAAACCGGCGCGCCCGCCTTCCCCGCGTATTCCACCACCACGCCCAGTCCCATCTTGCGGGCTTCTGCGAGCGTCGATCCCAGAACCCATACGCCCGGAGCATTCATCTCGACAATCGCGTCTACGCGCTCCGCAACTGCCAACGAAAGCATTTCAACACTCGTCGGATTCGGCACCGCGTTCCCATCCATCGCAATCACTTTGAACGTGTGCCCAGGCAGCGCCAGCACCACATTCTCCGTCGCGCTGGCGTTCAGCAGCCGCATCAACACGCGCTGTCCCTGCTTCACCTGAATCGGCTCGCCCGCGCCCAGCATGTGCTGGTTGATGGTCGCGTACTGATAGCCAACATCCGATCCCGTAGTGAGCGGATGATTCTGCGACTCCGCCCGCATCGTCTCCACCATCGGCACAAATGACCCGTTCCAGTGATGAATGGCCAGAAGAATCTCCTGGTCGTAGTGTCCTGGGTCCGGCGCGCCCTCTACCAGCAGAAACCCGAACTGCCCGCTATAGGTCCCCAGCGATAAATCCCCGCCCGCGCCTGCATGCGTGTGGTACCACCGCGTTCCGGATGGTCGCGGCGTATACGTATAGCGCAACTGCGCGCCGGGCGCGATCATGGGCGAACCTTCTTCCATCGCGCCGTCGTTCAACGAATCAATCGCCAGACCATGCCAGTGGACGATGTCCGGATTCGCGCTTGCGTTGGTCACGTCGATCGTCACAGGAACGCCTTCGCGCAACCGCAGCAGCGGCCCCGGAACAATGCCGTTATAGGCCGTAGTCTTGACCACCACACCCGGAGCAATCTCTAGGCTGCACGGCTCGATCTTTAGCGTGTAATCGGCCTTCCCTTGCGGCGCGAGAATCGCCGCAGCGCGCAGCGCGTGCGGAACGATCGCAGCGGTGCTGAGAGCCAATCCGCCATTGCGCAGAAATGCTCTCCGGTCTATCAGACTTGCCGATTTCATCGCCGCTCTCCCTTGGCTCGTTCGCATGGTGAACGATGCGATTGTTTCATGGCGGCATGGGGGCCAGCAAAGACCCTTGACCACGGAAACAGGTTCCCTGCGCGACGAGTCTCAGAACGCGTTTCAGCGAAACCGCGTAGAAACAAACGCCGCCGAAAACGCCGACTGCCACCCCGCAGGCACATTCCCATCTTCGTAACCCGGTTCCGGCGACCCCTTCGGCGGAACTCCCATCGGAATCGGCAGCGCCGCAGGCGGTGGCTGCGGCGGGTCTTTGATCAGCAGATAATCCCCGTGCTGGTAATCCCAGTTGTCGGGAATCATGTACGGAGCCTGCAGGTTCGAAGGCCAGGGAGTCGAGGCGCCCGCATGGCCAATGGCCGCATGCCACCACGGATGCCCCGCATCGATGATACCCGCAAAGAAATTGCCCATCGGAAACGCCAGCGAAAGCACCTCATCCTTGGAGGATGAAAGCAGCGAAATCTCATCCACTTTGTCTACCACTTCCTGGAACTCCTTGTTGAGGCAATTGTCGTCCACCGCGCCTGCCATCAGTGTCAAGCGCCGCACCGGCATGGTCATCTTGAGAACCGTCGAAAGCACCACGCGCGCGCCCAGGCTGTGCGAGGCAAACGAAACGCTGGCCACCCCGGTAAACGTCGTATCCAGAAATTCGGCAATCAGCGCGCCCGCGTCGTCCGCAACCTTGGGCTCGGCGGGATAATCGAGCCCATGCGCCCACACAGAATCCCCCGGCCACAGCAGGCCAACGAAGGCCGATCCAATGGGAAGCTGCAGCAGGCCCTCCCAGTTCGACAGGCAGGCAATTCCATCCTGCCGGTTCACGTTGAAGCCGTGCGTAGCAATCAGCACATGCTGGCCATGAATAGCGTTGAGAAAATCGCCCATCGAAAGCCCTGTGTAATCGTTGATGCTGGTGCCCTGGTTGACAGCGACAATCTGGGACAGTTCCCCGCCCACGGGCTGCATGCGGCAATCGAGAAAATGTGTCATGGCGGCCTGTTCCTATTTCTTGATCGCTTGCATGGTGTTCACAGCCGTGGCAATAGCGCTCGAAAGATCCTTGGCGATGGGCGCAAGCGGAGTGGCCAGGATGCCCGCAACCAACGCCATCCACATGTCGCTCGTGCCCCAATAGACTGCATTGGGATTGGCCGCGTTGGCGTTGGCGAACAAGGTCCATCCGCCAATCAGCGCCAACACCAAGGCAAAAATGGAGGCAAGGATGCGCGTCCCGTTGGTATACGCCTGGTCGGAATCCTGGTACACCTCATCCAGCAGAGCAGTCAAAATGAAGTCGAAGCGGGCAAAGACGTCGGTTTGCGGCGCAGTCAGCGGTGTGCCCGTGCCGATGCTCGTTGCCACCGCGCCGAGCACGCCCGCATCCACACCCGTCGCTGCGGCCAGGGCCGGTGCGTTGCCGGGGTTTAGCCCAACCTTGATCAGCGATTTGGCAATCGCCTTCTGGCTGGTCAGGTCGGTCCCGTTGTACCAGTTGGCCCGCAGAGTATCCACAATCTTGCTCTGCGTTAGTCCAGTAGCCGCCGCGCCCTGCGTCAGGTTGCTCACCGTCGAGGCAATGTGCCCAAACCCGATGCGGTTGACGCCGCCTCCCAGCACCTTGGTGGAATCCACCAGCCCAAAGGCCGCGGTGCCCAGCCCGCCGATGGCTGTAACGATCTGTGGAAGATTCTGAAGTATGCTCATGTCGTTTTCTCCCAGTTCTACCCGCTGTTTGTGTTGCTCAACACTATAGGCGAAATGTGGGAAACGGAGGAGACTTTTATTGCATAGAAAAACTGGGTGTCCCAGATCTCGATTCTGAGACCTGGGATCGATTTCACATCGCGTGCCGGGAAACATCACTTCTCAGGCAAGTGCTTGCTCCGCCCGCTTGGCCAGAAACCGCTCCATAAACCCGGTGTCGAATTCCCCCGCGCGGAAATCCGCATCGGCAAAGATCTCCTGGTGCATCGAGATGGACGTCTCGATTCCCTGCACCACGAACTGGCTCAGCGCGCGCTCCATCGTCGCAATCGCTTCTGCCCGATCGACGCCGTGCACAATCAGCTTGGCAATCAGCGAGTCGTAGTAAGGCGGCACCACTCCCTCAGCGTATTGTGCCGTATCCACGCGCACGCCGTTGCCGCCGGGTACGTTGAATGCGGTGATCTTGCCGGCCGACGGCGTGAACTTCTGCGGATGCTCGGCGTTGATTCGGCATTCAATCGAGTGCCCGCGTATCTCGATCCTGTGCGGCAGAATCGCATCCAACCGCTCCCCGGCAGCAATGCGCAACTGCGCCTTCACCAGGTCAACGCCGGTAATCGCTTCTGTCACCGGATGCTCCACCTGGATGCGGGTGTTCATCTCGATGAAGTAAAGCTGGCGATCCTCGTCCATCAGGAACTCAATCGTCCCGGCGTTCTGGTAGCCGATGTCCGCGAGGCAGCGGCAGAGCATCTTGCCGATCTCCTCGCGCATCTTCGGCGTCACCTGAAGCGAGGGTGCTTCCTCAATCAGCTTCTGATGCCGGCGCTGGATGGAGCATTCACGTTCAAACAGAGTGGCCACGTGGCCATGCTCGTCAGCAAGGATTTGAAATTCGATGTGGCGCGGCTGCTCGATGAATTTCTCCATGTAGAGTTCTCCGTTGCCGAAAGCGTTGGCCGCCTCGCTATACGCCGCGTGAAACAGATTCGGCAACTCTTCGGCCGAGCGCACAATACGCATTCCACGCCCTCCACCGCCCGCCTTGGCCTTGAGGATGATGGGATACCCCACCTTCTTCGCCCATTCTTCAGCTTCTTCCACCGTGGCGATCACGCCTTCAGAGCCGGGAAGGATGGGCACCTTGGCCTTCTTCATGGCCTGGCGCGCTTTTTCCTTTTCTCCCATCAGGCGCGTTACCTCCGGAGGAGGCCCGATGAACTTGATATTCGAGGCGCGGCAAACCTCCGCGAAGTTGGCATTCTCGCTCAGCAACCCGTAGCCAGGATGAATCGCTTCCACATCGGCAATTTCCGCGGCAGAGATGACAGCCGGCACATTGAGATAGCTGTCCGCAAGCCGCGGCGGCCCGATGCAGATGGCCTCGTCGGCAAATCTGACATGGAGCGAGTTGCGGTCTGCCTCGCTGTAGACGGCGACCGTGCGAATGCCGAGTTCCCGGCAGGCGTTCAAAACACGCAGTGCAATTTCACCGCGATTGGCAACCAGTACCTTACGAAACATTCAGATCCTTTGAGCGTTGTTCGCGGGGATAGCGGCGTTTGCGGAGTTAGTCCCGAGCTCTATTGGCTCAACAAGCGGTACTAACTCCGCTAGCTCCGCTAACAACGCTAACTCCGCTTCTTACAAAACCCATTGCCCACACTAACTCAACCGGATGGAAAACAGCGGCTGCCCAAACTCGATGGGCTGGCCGTTGGACACAAAACACTTCACAATCTCGCCCGCAGCGTCGGATTCGATCTCATTCATCAGCTTCATCGCTTCAACAATGCAGATGACCTGCCCCTTGTCTACGTGATCGCCAGGGGAAACAAAAGCCGGGGCGCCGGGCGAGGGTGAGCCATAGTAAGTGCCGACAATGGGCGACTTGACCACATGCAGCCCCGCATCCGGGTCCGCGGCCGGCTCTGCCGCTGCCGCCGTTGCTGGAAGGCCTACCGTTGAGGTTGCCGCGAGCGGGGCTGCGGGCGCAGCGGCTTGCGGAGACGCTGCCAGCAACCGGGCCAGGTCGCCAAGAGCGGCGGGCGTGGCTGCCAGCGGATTGAACTTGAGCCGGATCTTCAGGTCGCCCCGGTCCAGATCGAACTCGCCAACCTGGTGTTCCTTCAAGAACTCAATCAGTTGTTTTAAATCTGCAATATCTTGTGGTTTCATTCGTTCCTTGATGCTCCCACGCGCGGCGGGAAGGGTTCTTTAAAGCTCAATCAGCGCTTTGGTCGCAGGCGTCAGCACCTGACCCCCCGCAAGCGTTACAGCCACCATATCCTCGATGCGTATGCCGAACTCACCCGGCAGGTAAATGCCCGGCTCGATGGTGACAACCATGCCGGCCTGCAGCCTGGTCTTCTGTCCTGCGCCGATACGTGGCGACTCGTGAATCTCCAATCCGACCCCATGGCCGGTGGAGTGGGAAAATGCCTCTGCTAAACCTGCCTTGCGCAACACAGCACGGGCTGCCTCGTCCACATCCCCGCAGCTTGCGCCCGATCGCACCGCTTGAACTCCCGCCTCCTGGGCCTCAAGCACTGCCTCGTAGGCCGCCCGCTCCTTTGCCCTGGGTTTGCCCAGGTGCACCGTACGGGTCATATCCGAACAATAGCCTCCGAGGATTATACCGAAGTCGAGGGTTAGGAAGCCTTTGCGCGGCAGTAGCGCGGTGGTCGCGCGTCCATGCGGCAGCGCCGACCGCTGCCCGGAAGCGACAATGGTCTCGAACGACATGCCCTCAGCGCCCCGCATTCGGGCTTGATACTCAAGTTCGGCTGCGACTTCGACCTCGCTCAGCCCGGGCCGAATGAAGCCCAGCAAATGCTCAAAGAGCTCGCAGCCGAGCAGCGCGGCCTGCGACATCAACGCCAGCTCGTCCGCGTCCTTGACCAGCCGCAGCGGCTCCACCAGCGGCGCGGGCAAGGCCGCCAGAAAACTGCGTCGAAGTTTGCTGGGCAGCGCCGCCTTCAGCCGGCTGAGGTCGGCAACCGTAGTCCATGCCGGATCGAAGCCGGCTATCTTTGCGCCCGGCTGCGCGGCCAGCCACTCGACCGCAGCCACTGCCGGCGAGCCGGAGACGATCTGGAATTGCGCCCCTTTCACCTCTTCAGCAGCCTGCGCCTTGTAGCGTCCGTCGGTGTACAGCCACGCGGCACGGCGCGTGACGGCCAGCGCCGCGCTGGAGCCGGTAAATCCACAAAGATAGCGAATGTCGGGAAGATGCGTAACCAGCAGCCCGGAGAGCCCGGCCTTTGAAATGCGGCGGCGCAATTGGCCGATGCGGGAGAGGTGGTCCACTGGTTGAGGATAAACCACGGGAAGGCAGAGAACGGGGATTGGGGAACCGAACACCCTGCGATGACGCCGTTCAGGCGCGAGCGTTGATCATCAGATTTGAAAACTGTTTTGTGGCTGGATCATACAATGCCTGCCAATAACAAGTTCCGCCGTCGATTACGACTACTAGGCGTTCACGCCAGTCTGGGAATGATTGCCCATCACAAAATGCATTTACAAAAACCTCCCTTCTCCCAGCGACGAGCACGGCCACATACTGGCGGAAATATCGGTCTGGATGATCGATGTGAATTTTTGAATCCCATCCTAATACTTTCATGCTCGAAATTTGCGGAAGATTCGACTCAAGGCCATCGAGGTCCACTTTGGTTGGCTGCCAGCTCCCACCGATCTTCTCAGACCTCTCTCTCGAATACCGGTCTGAAACCGCCTTCGATTCGTGGGCCGGGAGCAGCACCGATCGTTGCTCTTGCTGCCACGGCGAGCCTTGGATGAGAAACGGAAGAAGTGCTGTGATCATCAGCTTCTGAGCGAGCATAGCCGTTCCCTATTCCCTAATCCCTGTTCCCTGCATCTTTACACCGCCGGCCGCACCGGCTTCTTCTGATGCGGATCAATCTCCGCGTCAGCCGCATGAATGTCCGATTGCCGGTCCATCCACTCGTCCAGCCGCGACCGCTTGAAGCGCCAGCGGTTGCCCAGCTTGAAGGCCGGCACAAAGCCTTCCGATGCGTATTTATAAAGCGTATCCGGAGAAATGCCCAGGTAGTCCGAGGCCTGGCGAATGTCCATGACCTCGCGCACTTCGGGGACAAGAAGATTGGAGCGAGCTGCGGCGTTGCGCACGAATGCCTCCTGGAGGCAGAACCGCCTCAGACAGAGATTCCGGCGGAGGTGCCGGTAGACTTGTAGTTATAACGCGATTTCGCCCGGCAGTTCAAGGGTTTTCCGGCAGTTACAGGAAATTCACCTGCTTTCCCGTTTCCGGACTGCCTGCGCCTACCAGCCCAATCTTGACCTACCCCCAGCGGTTGGACCTGCCTTCGCACCCTACCCAAGCCCTTGGGTTGTTAGAACGGATGGTGCGTCCCCTGGAGGATTTATCTGATCAAATCAAACCCGCCTGCAGCCCGCCTTCCCCTCTCAAATCGCCGCCCGCCGTTCGGAACGTGTGCGGATCTCTTTGCAACCAGCGTAGGACTCTGCGCTAGCGCACACAAGCGCAAAACAGGCGGCCCACATCCATTGCGGACCGCCTGCTTTGTAACTCCCTATATCGGAACTTCTCCTAGTTTTGGTCTTCGCGCCGATGAAGCGTCGGCGGTCCGTCGTCAGAGCTATTGTTTGGATCGTTCGTTGTTGTGCTATTGGGATCGGTCGAGCTGGCGCGGCGCAACGACGGCTTCTTCGTATCCTTGGAGTCGGTCAGGCGGCGCTTGTTCTCAATGCGCGCCAGGCGGGCCTTGATGTCATCGAACTCCGAAGTCGTCACCGTGTACTCATCCCGTGCGGGTAGAATGCGCGCAATCTCCTCCTGCGAGTGGATAATGCGGTCCGGGGTCTGCGGGTGGTCGGCGAAGGCCTTGGCAACCATGCCGGGCTTGCGCTTCTCCAGGGCCTGCACCTTCTCAAAGAAGCTGATGAAGGCCTGCGGATCGTATCCGGCGCGATACATATATTGCACGCCCAGGTAGTCTGCCTGCGCCTCAAAGTCGCGCGAAAACTTCAGGAAGGTCATTGGCACGGCCAGGCTGGCCGCTTCGTAAATGCCGTAGCCTGTCCAGCCGCCGATAAAGATCAGCGGAATGGTGCCCAGCTGCGCGTAGTTCATCCGCGTCTGCTCGCGCACCGCGTGGTGAGCGCATACATGGGCAGTCTCGTGAGCCATCACACCGGCCAGCTCAGCTTCCTCGTCCGCATTCAGAATCAGGCCCGAGTTCACGTAAAAGAAGCCGCCCGGCAGCGCCATCGCGTTGATCTCGTCCGAGTCAATGACTTTGATGGTGAACGGAACCTTGCAGTCGGAGTTCTTGACGATGTTCTGCCCAACCCGGTTGACGTATTCCACTACGATCGGATCGGTGATGAACTTGGTGCTCTTCTCGATCTCTTCGGCGTACATCTTGCCCATCTTGATCTCGGTATCCACCGAGTACCAGTTGCCCAGGCCGCGCGCGCCGATATCGCGATTGCCCACCGCGCTCACATCGTCGATGCTCCCCGGCTTTACGTTGACCTTCTCGCTGCCCGGTTCGACCACTTTCTCGGGATGTGCGTCAGTGGCCGTCGCCGGAGTGTCGCCCCCCACCGGCGTGGTTCCCGGCGCAGGCTTGCTTGCCGGCGTGTCGCCGCCGACGGGCGTGGTCCCCGGCTCTGGCTGCGCGCTCGGAGTTGTGGACTGGGTGCTGCTGCCAGTCTGCGCCGTCCCTGCCTGCGCGGAACCGGTTTGTGCCGCTGCAGGCGAAGACTGCTGCGCCGGCCCATCGACTGACCCGCTTATAGTTGGTTTTGACGCCGTGTCGCCTCCGACGGGCGTTGTCCCAGGCGCAGGCTGGGCAGCGGGCGTGTTGGAAGGCGTGGTGCTCGAACCTGCTGTGGACTGCGCCCAAACTCCGCTGGCCAGCGCCAGCGCCAAAGCTGCCAGCGATGCCGCTCTCAACCCGTTCCAAGCTGTCCTCATGATGACCCCACCTCCAGCACGGCACACGATCAGGCCGCTTCGCTCCACTCTTTAGACGCTAGTATCCTCCTGTTTGGTAACGACGGGGAAGATTTATTCTCTCCCCGGCCACGAATTCCCCAGGCAAAACCCGGTTTCCGCCGGAATTCCCAGCCGCGCAATCTTCTTGGAGCTTGCTCCCGTCTGAATTAAAGTGAAGAACACGTTGAACCGAGGAGGATTCTTGCGCCGGAAAGTCCTGAGCCTGGCCGCGGTCGCAGTATGCTTTGCCATGCATGGCTTCGCCCAATCGCCCCGCCCCGGTTCCCCGCTGATCGAGATTCTGCCTCCGCACACGCATGCGCGGCCTGTCCCGCCGAATCGAGTGCGTACCCCCGAAGTCACTTTCGACGCCTCCAACCTGGGCTCCCCGCTGATCCTCGACAAAGGATGGCGGGTCGGCATCACTGCCAACGCCGCAGCTGCGAATCCGGACTTCGACGACACCACTTGGGCCGTCCGCGACGCGCAAGAAGCCTTTGCCGATGTTCCCGACGAGGACCACCCCGAAGGCCCGCAGAATGGCCAGGATAAATCTGGCCAGGGTAGCCCCAGCTCTCCTCCAGGACACCAGAAGCCATTCGTCTGGTTCCGCCTCCACATAAAACTGGCCCCCAATCATGGACCCCTGGCCCTGCTGGTCGAGCTGCCCATCTCGCAGAACACCTCCATGTCCATTGGCTCAACTGGGCCCGGGGTAGAAGTCTTCGCCAACGGCAAGCAGGTTCAGCCCGAAGGTCCGCATGCAGATAATCCCGGCCATTTTCAGCAGATCTCGCGTATCTATGACCTGAATGTGCCTGCGGAAGAGACCGATCTTGTCCTGGTCGTGCGCACCATCTACATTTCCTTTGGATATTCCGCGTACACCGCCTTCTTCTCCAATCGCACCCTGCACATGGGGAACCGGCAGGACCTCGACCGCCGGCTTGAACTATGGACCACGCATGGCCTTTTTGAGCGTCTGCCCAGGGTAGTCAACTCCATTTTGCTGCTTGTGCTTGCACTGTTTTTGTTCGTGCTTTACTTCACCCAAAAAGGTCATGTCGAATACCTCTGGCTGGCGCTCCATGAATTATCCCTGGCGCCACTCGGATTCATTGAATTGGCCGGCAGCTCTGCCCGTTTGGACACCCTCTGGTACGCCGCGGCAGTCCTGCAACTGATTCTCATCTCGGCCTACCTTTACTTCGAATTCCTCATCGCATTTCTCTCCCTCCGCCCCCGCTGGTACATCAAGGTGCTCCGTTACACCGCGCCCATCATGGCGGGCGTCGGTCCGGTCCTGCTCATGGTGGGCCACAACACAGCCATCGGCATCATTCTTGCCTTGATTCTGCTATTCAGCATCTTCTGGTTTCTATGCTGGCTGGTCTTCATCTTTGTCACCCTCATTGCTGCTACCGTGAAGCGCAATTTTGAAGCCGGATTGCTTCTTATCCCGCTGGTCCTGGACATGATCGGAATCGTCGAACCCATTATCACCGGCGGGATGAACGAGATGGGCTCTCACACCTATCATTCGCCCCTTACCCTGCTGGCCGGCCCCATCCCCATCCACTTTGCCTCCATCGCCGATTTCGTTGGCATTCTGGCCATCGTCGTCATCATCTTCGGCCGCTTTCTCCGTGTGCAGCACGACCAGGAGCGTGTCTCCAGCGAACTGGCCGCTGCGCGCAGCGTGCAGGAACTGATGATCCCCCAGGAGAGGATTAAAACCCCCGGCTTTGAAGTAGACTCCGTTTACAACCCCGCCAACGAAGTCGGGGGCGACTTCTTCCACATTCAGCCCACCGAGGACGACGGCCTCCTGGTCATCATCGGCGACGTGGCCGGCAAAGGCCTGAAAGCAGCGATGAATGTCTCCATGATCATGGGTGGCCTGCGCCGCACCCCAGAGCGCAGCCCGGCCAAAATCCTCGAGTCGCTCAACCGGGTGCTCACCGGCAGCGAAAGCTTCACCACCTGTCAGGTCGCTTTCTTCGGCGCTGACGGCGAAGTTGTGCTGGCCAACGCGGGCCACCTGCCTCCCTACCTCAACAGCCAGGAGGTGTTCGTCCCCGGCGGCTTACCTCTGGGCGTTCTGCCGGATGTCAGCTACGAAGAGGTTCGCCTCTACTTGCACCCCGGCGACCGCATCCTCCTCATGTCAGACGGAGTGGTGGAAGCCCGTCAGCCCTCCGGCGAACTCTTCGGCTTCGACCGCGTTCACAATCTCAGCGGCCAAACCGCCTTCTACATCGCCGACGCCGCCAAAGCCTTCGGCCAGGAAGACGACATCACCATCCTCACCATTCGCCGCCTCGCCCAGGCCATGGCCGCCTAACCGTGCACCAATTCAGCGCTCGCGCCGAGGCTTTTACTTCGACGACTCGATCAGCCGGATGCGCGCCGTCAGGGCTCTGCCAAGCGGCTGTGTGAAAGTCCCGTAAAGCGGCGAATCGACGTTGTTGTAGACCACAAACGGATCTAGGCTGCCGGTGATGTTCTCGACCAATCCGCGCAGCCCGAAATACTTGCCACGGAGACGGAAGCGCCACTCCAGGCCGGGACTGAAAGACAGGTAGTCCGGAAAGCGGCGCGATCCCGCCACTCCGACAAGATCCTCATTGGCGTCGATCGAGTCGAAGGGAAATCCTGTGTGCCATTCGATCGCGTAGGCAAAGTCCCAGGTTTTTCTCACCGTTGGCAGTTTCGGCGCCCAGACCGGCAGCCATCCCCAGGAGATGATCCGATTTGGCGTGTCCCAATACAACGGACCGCTCTGCTGCTGCCCCAGAATCGGAACTGTTGGTACGTAATCGAGGGCCGAGTTGGTCCGCGCCGAGGAGTGCGTATACGAAGCAAACATCGTGTATCCGCCGGAGAAAGTCCGCCGCGCGTCAACTTCCGCAGAGTAGTAGTGGTCCTGCCGGCCATTGATCAGCAGGTAATTCCCCGGCTGAGCGCCCGTGCCGTTTTGATTGGCAAACACAAACTCATTCGACAAGCGTTTCTGAATGTAGTTCGCCCCGAGATAGACCTGTCCTGGCAGCTTCTGTTCGATCCCTGCGCTCCAGTTGAGCGCGTGCGCTTCATGGAGCGACGCATCGTTCTCTGAAAACACTGTCTCCTCGGCCGGCCCTGTTGGCGTGGTTCCGTCCGCCTCGTAGTATGTGTCATAGCGTATCCCCGCCCGCGCCCGCGCCAGGTATTCCAGTTGTGTATGTTCGTAATAAACGCCAATCCCCGCTGAGAGTTTGGTGCGGCTCCCGGCTCCCGGCGGAGAGTAGTTGAATGCAATGCGCGGCGAAAGCAGCGGGCGACGCACAATCTCGTCCCAATCGAAGCGCAGGCCCGGCTCGAGAATCAACCCTGTTCGCGTCGACCATCGATCCTCAACGTATGCGCCCACCTCCACGTTGTGCCGCGCAAAAGGCGAAAATTGCGGGAAAACGCTGCGTCGCGCCAGCGTTCCAACTTCGCGCAGATAATTCACCGGCGCCAGACCCACTTCCTCGTCGGATCCGATGTGGTCAAGGTCGATGCCCGCCTTCGTTTGGTGCGTCCCATCGAAATGGCGGGTAGGGAGATACACATCCACGTACCCTTCCTCGCGCAACGAGCGGCTGATGAGGCTTTCGAAGTTGCTGCCGCTGGGCAGCTCCGGCGTCAGGTCGAACGGCGTGTCCCCGTGCGGCTCGTAGCCCTCGCGATAGCGCATCGTGGCAAAGCCGCAATCCAGCGTCGTCCCGTTTTTGAAGCCCTGCTGGTCGCGCGCATAGGGCATCCAGGCCAGGACGTCGTGATTGTCGGTGCTTTGCTGCGGAATGATCGCCGAAATCCCGTCATACGGCGAATGAAGTATGTTCCAAAGCAGCCCGGCGCTCAGGCTGTTGGCCGAGCCCAGGTTCACCTGTGACTTGATCAGGTTGCTGCCGCGAATTAGACGGTCGGTGTCAGCTCCTGCCGGCAGTTGCGGAACATAGTTCTCGTCGTACTCCGCTTCGATCCCGTCGAAAAACCACGCCCGACTGGGCACAATCGGTCCCGAAACCGTGAAGCGGGGCAGGAATTGATCGAAGTGGATGCCGTTGACCTGCTTGAAGGAGGGCAGGAAATCCGTTGCGTTGTAGCGGAATTTGTTGTCCCCCATTCCTGTGTTGAAGGCGATCACTCCGCCAGTGGCGCGGCCGTATTCCACCGGGTAGCGAGTGGACTTGGTATCGATGGAGCGCACCGCGTCGGTGCTCACGCGCATATCCAGCGTGCCGTCGATCGGCGAGCGGATGTCGAACCCGTCCAGCTCGTCGAGCGTCATGTACGTCTCTCCGCCGGCCACGTGCACCTGGCCCGAGAAGTCCGCCACGACTCCCGGGTTGAAGGGCAGCAGGTTGCGGATATTGTGATTGACTGGGAACGGGACGTTGACGATCTCCGGCAGGTTCATCGTGCTTTGGTCGGAGATCTGCGCGGGGTCGATGCCCGGTGTCGAGGCCGTCACATCGACCCGCTCCTGCACCTCCTGCTCATGCGTCAGCACCTGCCGCAAGGTCTTCGATTGCACATCGGCAACCTGCATGGCCGCGTAGAATCCCGGTTTCTCGACGCGCAGGCTGTACGGCCCTGCTTGGCGCGGTATCCACGAGCACTGTCCCGCATGATCGGTCGCCGTCCGCAAGGTTGTTTCGCCCGGCTCAAGAATCGAAACCTGTGCCGCATCCACAGCCAGTCCGTTCTCGTCCACTACCGTCAGAACCACGAGCAAAGCAGTTCCTGGCGTCGCCGTGGAGCGGCCGGCTGGAGCAACTTGCCCAAACGCCGCGACCCAGGCGAAGAAGATGGCCAGTAGGACGATCGCCCGATTTGCGCGCGGCAGTAGCACCATGAGGTTCAATCTAGGACATGGGGTTGGTTGCGCGCCCGTATGCTCACCACCGTAATACAAAAGCCCCACCCGAACCGGGTGAGGCTTTTGCCTTTGCCTTTGTTTTTGTTCCTGCGACCAACGGGAGCGGTCCATGGCAGATGCTCAGTCGTAGTATTCCAGCCCCAGGTGCGTGATCAAATCGGCTCCCATAATGTGCCGCAGCGTGTTCTTCAGCTTCATGGATTGAATGAACAAATCGTGTTCCGGATAAAGTCCCGCAGCCGTTTGCGGAGACTTCAGATAGAAGCTCAACCACTCCTGAATGCCGAGCGAGCGCAGTTCGGGCGTGCGCTTGGCCAAGTCGAGAAACAGCACCAAATCGAGCGCAATGGGCGCGGCCAGAATCGAGTCGCGGCAGAGGAAATTCACCTTGATCTGCATCGGATAGCCCAGCCAGCCAAAAATGTCGATGTTGTCCCAGGCTTCCTTCTCATCCCCCCGCGGAGGGTAATAATTGATGCGGATCTTGTGGTAGATGTCCTTGTAGAGATCGGGATAAAGCTCCGGCTGAAAGATGTATTCGAGCGACCCGAGCTTCGATTCTTCCTTGGTCTTGAACGATTGCGGTTCGTCCAGCACTTCGCCGTCGCGGTTGCCCAGAATGTTGGTCGAGAACCACCCCGAAACGCCGAGCATGCGCGCCTTGAAGGCCGGCGCCAGAACCGTCTTCATAAACGTCTGCCCGGTCTTGAAGTCCTTGCCGCAGATGGGAGCCGCATTGCGCTTCGACAACTCGATCATCGCCGGCACATCGACCGTCAGATTCGGCGCGCCATTGGCAAAGGGCACTCCCTCGCTCAGCGCCGCATACGCATAAATCTGCGAAGGCGCAATGCCGATGTCGTCTGTCTCAAGGCCCTTTTCGAAGGCCTCAATGCTCTGGTGCACGGCTGAGGGCTCAAGGAAAATTTCAGTAGAGCCGGCCCAGATCATCACCACGCGGTCCACGGTCTTCTTGAATGCGCGAATGTCGGCGATCAATTGATCGGCCAGGTCGCGCTTGTTCTTGCCCCTCTTCACATGCGTGCCGTGCAGCCGTTTCACGTAGTACTGGTCGAACACCGCCGGCATCGGCTTGATCGATTCGAGGTATGGCTTCAATTGCTCCAGCGTCTCCTTGTCCAGCACCTTAGCGTGCGCGGCGGATTCATAGACGTTGTCTTCGAAGATGTCCCAGCCCGTAAACACCACATCGTTCAAGTCCGCCAGCGGCACAAAGTCCTTGATCAGCGGCGACTTGTTGTCGGTGCGCTTGCCCAGCCGGATCGTCCCCATCTGCGTGAGCGAGCCGATCGGCTTCGCCAGCCCGCGCCTGACTGCTTCCACTCCTGCGATCATTGTGGTGGCCACGGCGCCCAAGCCCACCACCATCACACCCAGTTTGCCCGTAGCGGGCGCAACCTTCGCTGCTGCAGCGGTCTTCTGGCCGCCCGTCTCTTCAGTTGACATTTCTTCTTCCCAACCTTCCTTTGCTTTCGATGATTATCGTCATTGCGAATTCACGTTCCTTGAGCCCGATTATTTTACCCCTCGCAGCCCACCTCGTACCCCAATGCGCTTCCGTATCGTCCTTACATCCCAACGGGCGCCCGCATCGTCCCGGAGGGACGCGTCGAAAATAGCCCAGGGTGAAGTCCGCCGAGCCGGGATCCGCGGCGACAGGTCTTCGTCGCTGGGGTGGCGCGGCGGACGTAACCCTGGGAATGCAATCACCATCGCGTTCCCAGCCCCGTAGGGGCGGCACGAGCCGGACCCGCAGCGCGATATTCCAGCAATCACGCGGTCTTCTCTGCCCGCGCGCCCTTGACATGCGTCCATACAAACCACACCAGTGCCAGCAGTATCGCCACCTCCACCACCACGTGAAATTGGTGAAACCACTCCTGGAGCCGCGGGTCCGTGTGCCACTTCTCGCCGAACTTCATACCGGCCGTTGCCAGGCAGAAATACCAGCAAAGCGAGCCCAAGGTTGTGTAGACGTGAAACCGCAGCCGCGGCATCCGCGCAATACCTGCAGGGAAAGCCACAAACGTTTGCACCACCGGCAGCATCCGCCCAATCAGAATCGTGATCGAACCGTATTTTTCGAAGAACCCGCTCATGCGATCCAGGTCGTGGTGACTCATCAAAACCCAGCGTCCGTAGCGCTCCACCAGCGGCCGGCCGCCGTTGGCGCCAATCCAATACGCAATCGCCGACCCGACATTGCACCCCACCGCTCCCGCCAGCGCCACGCAGATCAGGCCAAGCCATATGTTGCCGCCCCCAAAACGCCCCGGCAGCATCAATTGCCCAACGCTGTTCACGTGGTAGATCGTCAAAGCGCCGGAGAAAGGCATGATCAGTTCGGAGGGCAGCGGAATCCCCGCCGAATTGATGGCCAGCAGCACTGCAATGCCCGCGTACCCGCCCACGTCAATCACATGGGTTACAAACTGGACCAGAAGGGCAATGATCTTTTCGCTCATTCGCCTTCCCAGTATATAGGCCGCGCGGGGCGCGGACATACCGCCGCGTTGGTCCATCGCGCCCTGCCTTTGCTTTCATGTTCAAAGTTCCCGACACCCTGTCATCCTGAGCGCAGGTCGCCGCGGCGACCGGAGTCGAAGGTCCTGCTTCTGCACTTCGTCGGCAATTGTCCCTGGGTGCCCCATCCTTGGCACGTTCTTGTACTTGTGCCAAGGGTGGGAGACCAAGACCCTCAACCGCCCGTTCCGAATCTCACCAAGCTTCCGTCGAAGGACTTACAACAACCAGCTTTGTTACGATGAGGGTTGTCATCCGAGGTGCCCCCGTTGCCCGAATTCTCTCCCGTCCCGCTTACTCTTGAAGGCTCCAGCCTGCTCCATCAGTTCTTCCGCTTCGATTGGAAATCCTGGCGCGCCCTTGCGCAAAGCCAGCGCGAACGCATAGCTGCGCAGACCATCGAAGCGCTCACTGCGCTCGAACGCAAAGACGCTGAAGCGACTGTTCGCACCGCTCTTTTCTCCCAGCTAGGCCACAAAGGCGACCTGATCCTCATTCATTTTCGCGACTCCTTCGAAGACCTCAATCAGGTCGAACTCGACTTAGCCCAGATAAAGATCTACGACTATCTCGATCTCCGCCACTCCTACGTGTCCGTCGTCGAACTCGGCCTCTACGAATCCAGCCGCAAAACCTGGGAAGCCGCAAGCGCCAAGGGCTTCGAGCCCGGCTCGCCCGAATTCCAGGCCGAAGTCAACTCGAGCATCGAGCGCGCCGCCGCGGCCATGGCGCCGCGTCTATTCCCTGCCATTCCCGATGCCAAGTACCTCACCTTCTACCCCATGGATCGCCTGCGCGGGGAAGACAAGAACTGGTATACCGTGCCTTTCGCGGAAAGGCAGCGCATGATGCACGAGCACGGCCTCATCGGCCGCCGCTACGGCGACCAAGTCAAGCAGATCATCTCCGGTTCAATAGGAATGGACGACTGGGAGTGGGGCGTAGACCTCTTCGCCGACGACCCGGTGGTCTTCAAGAAGCTCATCTACGAGATGCGCTTCGACGAAGTCAGCGCCGTCTATGCGTTATTCGGCCAGTTCTTCCTCGGCATCCGCCTGCCCATCGAACGGCTAGGCGATTGGCTCGCCGGCACGCTGTAAGGTCCATTTGGAGAATGCACGCCATGCAGAAGCCCACAGTTCCGAATATTTGCCCCGAATGCAACCACCAGTTCAGAGGGCACGGATTCGATGGCATCGATGCACATTGGCGCGCTAAGCACGAACACATCATGCCCTATTCGGAAGCTTGGCCTTTGATCAGCTCCGGTGCCTATCCACGTAAGACGGGCTCAATCGAAGATTTCTCCGGCTGCCTGGCCAAAAAGGGCACCCCTAAGCTCACCATCGCGCAGATCAAAAAGATCACCGAAGACGCCTGGGCGGTTAACGATGAAGATCGTTGTGCACAAGATCTCCCAGCGCATGCGGAATCCCCGTCCGGTAACTCGAATGGCTCGATGGCAAAACTCCTCAGCTTCAGTCCCCAGCAACGGCCAATCCAATCCGGACGACCGCCCGCTGCCTGCAAACCACCGTCGTGAGGAACTCTATCAGCAGCCCGAAAACCCCATTCGCAAAGAAATTCGCAAGCGGCATCATTCCGAATCCAAGGCTCATGAAAAGGAAATAAGAGAAGATCGATCCCACCACGATTCCCATCCCGATTCCATTCCACGCCCAATGCACCTTGAGACCGGATGCACCAATCGCAAAGCCCATCACTGTCCTGTTCAGCAAGACAAAAACCAGCGTTACCACAGCAAACTTCATAATGCCTGTACCAAACAGAATGCCTGCGCAAACCGCGCCCATGAGCAGACCGAACAGCGTCGAAGTCGCTATTCTCATAAATTCACCTCGATCTGAGCCAACCACGCTCCAATCAGTGATACGCCAGGCACCATCAGTGGTTCCGCGATTCTCGGGGGCTTTTGGGTCTTAAGTGTCCCAGATCACGTGATGGATCGGGAGGTGTGGCAAAGCGCTGGCTGCAAGGTCTCGTCAGTCACGTTGGGTGGGAGTGGGAGGCATGGCATCTGAACACTCGTCCCGTCCCCTAAACCAACCGGCTCAGCCGATCCTAGCTCGTGCCCCATCTTTGCCGCAACTCAATCGTGTCAAGAGGGGGATACGGCAAATCTCGTGCCTCCGCCCACAACCCTTTCCACCCCAGCCACATGCGTCCCGAAAGCTTTCCATCGTCAGATTGCAGTTTATTTCCCGCATGTCATTAGAATCTAGATATGTCACCGAATCCAATTCGGCCGCTACCGGCCTTCACCAGCCCCCAACGCGTCATCACCCAACCCCCTCACTCCGCAGTAAAAGCCAGAACAAAAGGCCATGATCAACCTGAAAACGAAATAAAAAACTCCGCCAGATGAACTCCGGAAGCTCCAGAAATTCACTCGTATCAAACAGAAACAACATGACTTGCAACAGGAACCAACGCAATACCAATTGCCGTTATCGCCTGTGAGACTGTGAGATTCAAGCCATGGCAAAGACACCGACAAAGCCCGCTGCCAAGCCGAAGTCGCCCCGGAAAAACACAGGCGACCTCGCCCCCGAGCGCATTGCCGCCATCCTCAAAGCCCTCGATGAAGCCTACCCCAACGCCGAATGCGCTCTCCACCACACCTCGCCCTGGGAACTCCTTGTAGCCACCATCCTCTCCGCCCAATGCACGGACTCCCGCGTGAACATGGTGACACCGGAATTATTCAAGCGCTTCCCCACCCCGGCAGCCATGGCCAAAGCTTCGCTGCCTGAACTCGAAGCCCTTATCCGCACCACCGGCTTCTTCCGCAACAAGGCCAAATCCATCAAAGGCGCTGCGCAGAAGATCGTCTCCGACTTTGGGGGCAAAGTCCCGCAAACGCTGGCTGAACTCATCACGGTCCCCGGCGCCGCCCGCAAAACCGCCAACGTCGTCCTTGGCGTCAGCTTCAATAAAGCCGAAGGCGTGGTCGTGGACACGCACGTCTTCCGCGTCGCCCACCGCCTCGCGCTCACCGGGGCCGACACCGCTCCCAAAGTCGAGCAGGACCTGATGCGCGTCATTCCCAAAGACCGCTGGATCGCCTTCTCCCACCAGCTCATCCACCACGGCCGGCAGGTCTGCATCGCCCGCAAACCCAAATGCGACCGTTGCAACCTGGAGCAGCTCTGCCACTCCAAGGACAAGACCTGGCAGTCCTAGAACTGAAGTGAGTCAGCCGGGGACCTCATAGAAGGCTTTCTCCTGGTGAATTCGTTCCCTCAAGCGCTCAAGCCTTTTGGCCTTCCATTGAGCGGAGCAATTCCAGGTAGGCGTCCGTAATCTGATCCCACATGTAAAGCTCGCGAATTCTATCGGCCACGCCCTTACGCAGGAGAGAGGGGTTCAGCTTTCCGGCGTCAATTGCATCCACCGTGCAAGCCAGTTGCGCCGAGGTGTTGAAGAAGATGCCGAACCCCCCCAGAACCTCCCGATTAAATGGGTTGTCGTGGGCAATGATCAGGTTCGAGCAGGCCATGGCCTCAAGGAGGGAGGGATTAGTTCCCCCCACGCTATGTCCGTGCATGTAAGCCCGGGCGTGAAAGCGAAGCGACTCAAGCTTGCATTTATCGAAAACCGTTCCGATGAAACGAATCCGGGGGCCGCTATGTGCAAGCAGTGTCTGAATGTACACATTCGGGTTTTCGATATTCCCAAGAACAACCAGGGGCAGAGAGGAATTCGACTGCTCAAAACCCTCCACCATTTCGAGCACATGATTCTCAGGCTCCAACCGGCTTACGATGATGTAATAGCCGTCAGGATGTAGCCCCCATTCCTCTATCGCTTTTCGGTCAGGCGGATGACTCGGAATATCCGCGCCATATGCAATGACAGAGACGCGCCTCAGTCCCGGATACCGCTTCCGCAGGTAGTCTGCAATTGCATTCGCATCCGCGATGATCCGCGATGCAAAGAGAACACTCATCGCTTCCGCTAATGCAAGGTAAGCTCGCTGAGGAAAATTGAATTTCGTTCGTTTCCACTCCACCCCATCGGTGTTTACCCACACCGCGGCCCCGAACAGCCGCGGCGCCCACGCCGCAAATGCCCCTCCCAGGCCGAGCATATAAACGACGTCGAACTGACCCCGCGCCACACAGAAGGATAGAGCATCCCAAAACATCTCAGAATACTTGCCCAGATTAGGAAACTTTACGAATTTCAGCCTGACCCCGCAATAGGTTTCATCGCTCTTCGGCGAAGGTGCCGGACAGAAGACAGTGACGTCTACCCCGCGGTTGACCAACCTCGTCGCCAACTGTTCTGTAAATGTTTCAAATCCGCCATAACGCGCAGGCAGGCCCCGCGTTCCAAGAATGGCCAATTTGATCAATAAAATCTCCTCTTCCTATCCTCAAGGCGGTTTTTGCCTTCAATCAACGCCAGTCCGGGGGCACCAGGTTCTTCCGGATTCTATCATCGCCTCGACCAGGTTTGACTGCATCCATTGATCGCGAAATAGCCCGGCAGGGTCGCCGCAGATTCGTCATCCTTGATTGTCAAGGTTCGCCAGAACAATAATCCGGCGGGTCGTCGCCGTCATAGGGTAAACTTAATTGTAATAATCTGGAAGGCGAATCAAATTGCCGCCCGAAACACCGATCAAACGTATGGAGACTCCGGTCGCAATTTCGAAGGCTTGGTTACGCGGCGCAACGCCTGACGTATTCACAATTGATGTGGAGGATTGGTTTCATATCCTCGACGTTGCCGGTACGCCGGATATCGCCGCCTGGGATTCTCTTCCGCCGCGCGTGGAACCAAACTTCCGGGCGCTCCTTGACCTCCTTGATTCATTTCACGTGAAAGCCACTTGCTTCGTGCTGGGTTGGGTAGCCAAGCGGTTTCCAGGATTGGTGCGTGAAGCTGCGGAACGCGGCCACGATATTGCCAGCCACGGATACGGTCATCAGATTGTTCGCGGGTTGTCACGGGCGCATTTCCGGGAAGACATCCGCACTGCGAAAGCGGTGATCGAAGACGCCATTGGCCTTCCTGTCCACGGCTACCGGACACCGGGATTCTCGATCACCTGGGAGACGCCCTGGGCGTTCGATGAAATCATCAGGGCGGGATATACTTTTGACAGTTCGGTTTTCCCAACTTCTCATGGGCACGGAGGGGTACCAGGGTCTCCGCGGCATCCATACATCATCCACTCTGCCGCTGGCAGCCTGGTTGAGTACCCGGTAAGTGTCGCCGACACTCCTTTCGGGCCGCGATGCTGTTTCGGCGGCGGCTATCTGCGTTTGACTCCGCTATGGCTGATGCAGGCAATGGCAAAGCGGGTCCGCGGCGAGGGGCGTGGCGTTATTTGGTATATCCACCCGCGCGAGATCGATCCGGCCCATCCGCAGTTGCAGATGTCTTTCAAACGGCGCTTCAAGTCGTACGTCAATCTTCGCGGCACGGCCGCAAAGCTGCGGGCAATTCTTCAAGAAGGAAGATTTGCCACGTTGAGCGAACTGACAGCGCGAGTATCTGCAGTCGAACTCGCCGGCGTGGGCGCATCGACATATATTGACGCTGGCGTGCCAGCATATGTCGATACGCCCTAGAGTTGTTCACTCCGAAAACTACGTGGCAAGGATTCAGAAGCAGGTTGTTCAATTGCAGCCATCCTATCAGACCATATCGCAGTCGCCGAGCGTAACGTAAAAGTTGTCACGCCGAACTTCAAACTCCGGGGCAGTGATCCATTCCGCGAATATGGTTGCTTTGCGCGGCAGAAAGCGCGAAGGAACCTGCAGAAACGGGAGTGTCTTCATTCCGGAGAGAGCACCCCATGCCGTGTTGCCAAAAATCATAGCCAGCTCAGCGCCATCCTTCGACGCTCGGGAAACCCCCGCGTAAGTTGCCCCTCGCCACGGCGCTGTCGTCAGTTCCGGCCGCCCAAAGGCATCGAGAATAAACAAGCAATCCATGCCGTCGTAATCATGCCGGCGAGTTACAAAATACCCGACCAGTTCTCCGTCTTCGCGCAGGAAAGAAACCTGGTATTGAAAGACGGGGCTGCGCCTGTAGCGCCATTCAAGAAACGCCTCGGAACGCAGCCCCACGACCCGATCTGCCCAGTCGCCGGAAAGCATCCGATCGAGCTCAGCTTTCTCCGGCCATTCAGATTGAATCTGGACATGATTCAACCCGGCTCCCAGCGAAGCTGCAGCCCCGACCATTCGTTGCCACGGCCAGTCCAAGATTGCGCCGAAGGCGTCGCTGCGAAGCTTGCCTGCCGACTGGAGCAGCGACGCCGGCCGAATGGGGGCAACCGCCACATCGAGATCGAACTTACCCTGCATTTTCAGAAGGACTTCCCACACCGTTGCCCCCGCGGGATTTGGTGCTGTCATCAATAGAAAGTCGAATCCGGATAGTTCTTTCAAGCCTTCGACAAGCGGGACGAGCGAGGCCATTCCGCGGTGCTTGGGATGGACCAGAAAGTCCACAATGTGAGCTGCCCTGTAGATCTTTCCACGGTGCAGAAAGAGCCGGGTCAACGCAACGATCCTGCCCACCAGTTCCCCATCTTTGTATAAATGGATTCCTATGGACGGTCCCTGCGGATTCTGGATAAATTTCCAATGCAGGTGGGCTGTTTGAGATACTGCGGCTGTATCCCCGTATTCCGCTCGCGAAAGGCGCGCATGCGGTTCGATGTGCTCATCCCTTATCTGTTCGACGCGTAACTCTTGACTCATTCTTTGTTACCGGTTCTTAGGCATTCGGTCGATCTATCTTCGTTGTAACTTCTCGCATGCCACGTGGGCATGTCTCAGAGACATCAGGGCAAACTGCACTCAACCCCGCATCGAGAAACTGGGAACCTGCGCGGACACTTCAGCAAAGTATACATCGCCCGTTGCAAGCCGGTCTGATTCGTTATATGGCTAACCCGCTGTTGTAAAATGACGAGATGCCGGTCCGATATGGATGTGTTCTGTCTGCTGTATTGGTCTGTGCCGGGGCCTGGCTTGGTGCGCAGGCGCAAACCGTGAATCCGGTCCCGCTTCCCGACAGTTATGCATCAGACACAAAGCTGGCAGCGATTGAAACAAATGGATCGACTTATGTACCGCTCGATAGCTGGATCTACCCTGCAATGGCCCGGCTCCAAGCCTTAGGGTACGTCGATAGCGCATTTCTCGGGATTCGCCCGTGGACGCGGTTGAGCATCGCGCAAATGCTTGAGCTGAGCGCGGAGAGGATCAATACGGACACCGGCAACGACGAGGCACGCACCATCTATCTTGCCATAAAGAGGGAGATTCAGCCGGACATCATTGACGCATCCGAGTCATTCAATCCTCGCATGGAATTCGAGTCTGTGTACTCCCAATTACGCGGCATCCGCGGAACGCCGCTGCGCGATAGCTTTCACCTGGGCCAGACGATCGTTGACGATTACGGCCGCCCGTATGAAGGCGGCTTCAATAATTACACCGGCTTGAGCGCACGCGCCGAAGCGGGACGATTCTCACTCTACATTCGCGGCGAAGCCCAGTTTGCCCCTTCGGCGGCTGGCTATTCACCGGCGCTTGCGGCATTTCTGTCCAATAACATCGACAACATTCCGTTCGCGGCCAACCCGCAGCAGGACACCATCCCCGAAGGTCCCATTGCCACAGCGACCAACGCACGCCTGGTCGAAGCCAACCTCTCCTATCATGTCCTGGGGCACGAAGTCTCGATCGGCAAGAGCGACCATTGGCTCGGGCCGGGCCAGGGTGCGGCAATGCTGTGGAGCGACAACGCCGAGGACATTTACGACTTCGAGATCGACCGGGTTCAACCGTTTCGGATCCCACTTCTCTCGCAGCTGACAGGACCCTTTCGGTACGATTTCTTCGTGGGCAGTCTGAAGGGACACACCTATCCCAACGATCCGTGGGTCCATATGGAAAAAATCAGTTTCAAACCCACGCGCAATTTGGAATTCGGCTTTGACCGCATTGTGATCTGGGGTGGCAAAGGACATGAGCCGATCACGCTGCATACGTTCCTGCATAGCTTCTTCAGTTTCCAAAATGTGCCGGGTTCGGTGAAGGAATCGGCGGACGATCCCGGAGCCCGCTTCGGTACCTTCGATTTCAGTTACCGCCTGCCTTTTCTCCGCCACTGGGTTACGCTCTATACCGATTCATTCGTGCATGACGATGTGAGCCCGATCAGCGCTCCGCGACGTGCGGGCATCCATCCGGGAATCTATCTGGCGCGTGTTCCGGGACTTGAACATCTCGACCTGCGCCTGGAGGGAGCAAGCACGGATACGCCCAGTTCATCGCAAGCGAGCGGCCAGTTCCTCGAATACGAAACCATTCAGAGACAAGGACCAACAAACAAGGGATTTCTGTTGGGCGATTGGGTTGGCCGCCAGGGCAAGGGCGGGCAAGCGTGGTTGACATACCACCTATCTCCAAAGGAAGATGTGCAGTTCATCTACCGGAATGCGAAAGCCGCTACCGCATTCATTCCTGGCGGCACAACGCAGAATGACTACCAAGTGCAAGTGCGCAAAGATGTCTCGAAAGACATCGAGATTCTTGGCTGGATACAGTACGAGACATGGAAAGCTCCGATCTACAAAACCGGCGCCCAGAGCGATACCACAGCCTCCGTCCAGGTCACATGGTTTCCGCATTGGTGCGCTAGGTCCCGTTCAACTCCGTCTTCCCAGCCCTAGCCTTTCCTGCCGGTTCAAGCAAGTCCGAAGTAGTTCAGGTAGACGCTTCGAACAGTTTGAGCAGGCGCTTCCCAAGTGAATTGGTTGACTCGCGCAATCCCGCGCTGGATGAGGCTGGCGCGCAATTCGGGCTGCCGATCCAATGCGACAATCGCGTCGCGGATTTCACCCGGATTATTTGGATCCACCGTCAATGCTGCGTCCGCACATACTTCGCACAACGCCGTGTTTGCCGGCGAGACCACCGGGATGCCCGATGCCATGGCCTCGAGCAGAGGCATGCCGAAGCCTTCGGCCCAGCTGCTGTAGACAAATCCTTTCGCGTGGCGATAGACCGCCGGCAACTGCGTATCGGCGACCTCTTCCAATACCAAAACATCTGCCTCCAGACGCAAGGTACGAATAAGATCGAAGGCTTCGTGATAAAGAAAGTGTCGCTGACCCACAATGACAAGCAGCGGACGCGGAACCTTGAATGCAGCCCATGCGCGCACCAGAGCTGCGTGATTCTTGCGCGGCTCCAGGCGTCCGACCGTCAGAAAATAACTGCGCCCGTCCAATCCCAGGGCTCGCAGAGTTTCCCGACCCGCGTCGCCCGGAAAAAAGCGCGCACAATCGACTCCGTTAGGAATCGTATGCACTTTCTCCGGAGAAACGGCGTAGGTGTCGCAGATTTGATTGCGGGAAAAATCGCTTACCGTGAATACAAGAGCGCTTCGGCGTACTGAACGGGGAACGAGGAGCCGAGAACGCAGAATCATTGATCTTTCGAAGTACTTCTGATGCGATTCAAAGAGAATGTCATGAACTGTTACCGCAGTGGCGCAAAAGGGCACCGGCGGGGCGATGTATTGCGTATGGACCAGGGATAACCCATACCTTCGGACAATCATTGGAATTTGCCACAAGAGCCTCACAGCGGCTGGACTTTTCGGCATTGCCACGAGCTCCACATGGGGAAGGGAGAAATTATCACTGAACGACAGAAGCTTCCGCAGGTCGCTCGCGAAAACAAAAAAATCACATTCCGGTGTAAGAGCAATGACACGGGAGAATAGTTCCAGGCAATGTGTTTTAGACCCCTGAAAAATATCGTCTACGACATGCAAATCGAGGCCGATACGGGGACGCTCCGAGTTTTGACCGGTGCCGCCCTGCTGCTCTCTCTTGGACCTGCTCATGAAGGGGAAACCTTTGAATGGGAATCGTTGTGCGAGCCCAAGGCGGGAAAGAAAGGCAGGAACGCGAGGCACCACATCAGGTATTGTTGAACATCCATGAGGTGGCTTCCCGTCAGCTGGGTGATAAACGCCCCAACAAACATCGCGAGCCTGAAGGAGTTTCGATAGACTTTGGTTCTAAAAAAGAGATAGAACTCCACGCCAAATCTGGCCAGCACCCCGATGATCCCGAATTCGGCAAGAGTTCCTGCGACCGAATTCGGAATGATGCCAACATCAAAACCGATTCCCAGATCGGATACATCGACAAGCTTGGCTTGTCCGAATCCCACTCCCCACCAAAGACTCTTCGGCGCAGCCACTGAGTAGGCAACGATGAAGGAATAAATCGTTCTGGAATGCGTGGACGAATCGCTTCCCCCTGCAACCTGCGCCACTCGCGCTGAGATCGGATTGGGGGTCAGAAGCAATGCGGCGACCGCGGTGACCAGGAAGGCGGTCGTGATGAGTGTCCGCGGCCGCAGCAAAAGTCGCCGGTAACTGATCATCACCGACACAGCGATGGCCGCCAGACCAATGCTGATTCCACCAAAAGATTGAGACAGCAGAATGGGGATACCGATCATTATCAGATACAAAAGATTTCGGCTGGTGCCACTATGCACCAGTCGAACAGCCGCAAAAATCAACAGAGGAAGCATGAGTTCTGCATACACCGACGGCTCGGTGGTCAAGAGGCGGAGCCGAAGCAGATGGGATGTGCCCGCCAGGGTGATGCTGTTGTCGTCCCATAAAACAAGCTTCAGCGGCGTGAGAAGCGCAACGAGTGCGAAGAGCGCGGCGCAAAAGTTGAGTACGATTAATTCATTGAACAATCGATCGATACCCTTGCAATTCAGGAGAGCCCAGCTAAACGCATACACCGTGATGTAGGCGGTCCACATCAGCAACAGCGATCGCAGGTAAAATACAGGAGAAGCGATGCCGGTAATGATGTGCGCCAGTATGAAGGGCGACAGAAGAAGAAGGAACTTGGCCGTCAACAACCGGCGCCCTTTGAGGTACAGCCAAACAAAAAGCACAGGGGCAAGAAGGGTGCTGTAGAAGAGCCCGTTTGGCAGCCCAAAGTGGTTGAGAAAAAAGTACCAGGCGGCAAAAGGAAGGTAGTGATGGATTGATAGATTCACCGTCACAGCGGGATGGGTGCGTTCACCAGGACGACTCAAAGGTGCCGAACTGGGGTTTACCAGTGAATCCATCAAGGTTTGTACCCTTATGCCTCAAGATGAGTCAGCACTTCAAATGCGCGCCAGCTTGCCTTTGCTTTGCTGCGATTGATTTCGTGATCGGAAACGAGTCCTTTGGCCTTGAAGTAACCGGCGCGAAAAAGACATCCGGCAACCAGGACAGCACGGGAAAAGAACAATTGCAAACCCGCCATGTGAAGGCCAAGGTAAATTGCAAGACTGCGGGCTTGATCTGGAAACCGGCTCACGTCATACCCGCCCCAATGGAGATATTGCCGATGGGGGAGATAAGCGCACCGGAAACCGGTATCCCAGATTCTCTTGCAAAAGTCAACGTCCTCCGCGTACATGAAGTATCTCTCGTCCAACCCGTTCAAGCTGTGCCACAAGTCCGCTCGCACAAGAAGAAACGAGCCCTGCACCCAATCCACATCGTAAGCATCTTCTGCGCCGTACATGTCCGGCGACACCAGCATGGACCCTAACCGTACCAGCCGCAAGACGGTGGGAAATCTCCCCGTACAGGCTTGAGCAATCCGCTCCCCGTCAAGCATATTAACCGTCAAGGCGCCGTACAACGGATGGCTCTCCAGCCAGTCTACAGCAGGCGCAATCGGTTCCAAAAGCAGCGTGTCCGTATTGAGCAGCAAAATGAACTTGCCGCGCGCTTTCTTTCCGGCAAGATTATTCCCTCCGGCGAAACCAAGATTCTGGCTGCTGCGCACGATTTTCACCCATGGATAATCGATTTCCGCAACCTCGACGGAGCCGTCCGTCGAGGCGTTGTCCTCCAGGATTACCTCAGTATCCGGCGGAGCGAATCGAAGGACAGATTCCAGACATGGGCCAAGATATTTTATGCCATTATAGTTTACGAGCAGAATCGAGAGTCGTTTTGCGCTCGGGGGCCGAGGCTCGGCTTGTGATGTTCTGAAGTTCGTCCGCTCTGCCGCTTGGAATGGGGTTGTCATGGAAGCCGGTTTTCCTTCTGTCTACTGACAAAAACAGTCTGCCAATCGATCAGAGGCGACAGGCAGGAAGACTCCATGTGCGTTGCCAACGCCGGCATCGGAGCCCACAACCGATAACGCCTGCCGAACAGCAGTGCCCGGTATCCCCATCTCCATGTCTTGGCCCACGTCTTGAGTCGAAATATACCATCCCCATGAACCCGAAAGTCCGCAAGCTCAAACTTCTGAGTCAGTGCAAGCCATAGAGGACAGTCCATGTTGCCGCGGCTGTAGGTCTTGAACATGGTCTCGGTGCGTGCAAGGTTCTCCCGGGACGTCAGAAATGTGAGGCACGTTGAACTTGCAGTGCGCCAGTACCGATCCCCAAATGGTCTGACGAGGTGTCGCTCGAACCGCGAAGATGTGTAATAGCTGTCCGGATGGTCATAGGGCGTAACGAAGTCAACATCCGGGTTCTCCCGCATGAAGGTGACCATTTTCTCCAGCGCATCTGGCAGGTAAAAATAATCATCTTCCCCGAAGTAGACGTAGGGAGCCTCGGTTTGGGCAGCCAGGAGGTCAACCTGAAGAGAGAACGTGGCGAGATTCCCGATTTTCTGCAAGGAGACAATTTCCAGATTTTCGCTCTGAAATGTCTGCCTGAAGAGAGCTTCGTATTCGGGTGGACAACCGTCCAGGAGCGCCCAGATTTGCACGCGCAATCCACCCAGCGCCCTCTTGAATGATTGTAGACACATCTCCGCGAGTTTGAATTTGTCCGCCGGGAAAAAAGCAGGCAACTTCGAAACTCCCGGATAGATGCGGTATGCAACTGCGAGGTCAAACACGAAATCACTCCATGAAGAGCATTTCCAGCAGACAGCTGACATAATTTCGAGTCAGCCTGTCACTGTCAATCAGTGAAACTATTCCCGCATTCTTGCCAAATAGACAAATTGAAAGGCGAATAGACCGGGTGCAAGTCGGCACACGAAACGATCGATTGCCCCGGCTAAAGGACCTATTAACTTTCTGACGGGATTGGTGTATGGAAGGGTTCCGTCTCGTTTCGTCTCGATGATCTCGTAGCCTGCCTGTCGCAGAAGTTCTTCCGATGAATGCAGGTCGAAAAAACGAAAATGCGTACGGTCCAGAATGCCCCAGTCCTGATAACGCCACCTGCCGATGAGAAACTGCACTCGCTGCCTCCACCAGACGACATTGGGCAGCGCCACTACGATGACCGACTGCGGACTCAGGACACACTTCAGCCGTTCCAGAAACTTTTCCGGAGAGTACAAATGCTCGAGAATATGGCTCAAGATGACGCAATCGAACTTGCCTAGGGAGCTGAAATCAAAATCGTTCAACTCTGCGCAGATGACCTGAGACAGCCGTGTACGGGCCATTTCCGTCTCCTGCTGAGAATAGGTAATGCCGGTGACCCATCGCGCCTTGTCACGCAGCAATCGTTCACCCGTCGTTCCGGTGCCGCAACCGACATCGAGTATGCGATTGGCGGATAAGGGGACGAAAGCAAGAACGCAGTCGTTAACACCTTCGTAAATTGTCAGGTCTCTCTGCATTCAGACCTCCCTCCCGGAGGTTATCCAAGCCTTGAATCTCCCGATGCAGCCATGTGTTCGATTAGAGTGTTGTTGGGGAAACTGCAAAACCAGATAGCCCTAGGATCATGGTTCCCCGTCACTCCAAGCGCCAGCGGGGTGACGATGAGATCAATGCGCAATTGCGTTTAACCAATGATACCCCCTATCAGGTAGATGATTTCCGGCGGATGTGCCAGCCGCAAAATGTGTGCGTTGGCCGCAAAGCTAACGCGTGCAGCTCTTGAACTCCTGCGGCGGCCCAACAGCCACAAGGCTCGCTGTCGGGAATCTTTGAGAAACTGGTCGAAGGGTATGTACTATGAATCTGCGCTGTCTAATGCAACTCGAACAAATCGGATTATACTTGAGCCCAGAATGTTGTACCAAAGGGTGGACATTCCGCATTCTCGGATTGGACTTCTTGCGTTCGAACGTTTTTCCAGAGATGCTTCAAAGGCATTTTCGGCTATATCGGTAGAGAAGTTCGACTAGAGCGGTGTTTCGCGGCCCCAGAGGTACAGCTTGGCTCGTCATGGCACAATGGTCACTGTGTCCAACCACAGCGACCTTCGCCAAAATGATTTCAGGCTTTACAGGCTTGCAAAACCAGGCGTTTGAGAGTGAAGCAGATTCGATGCGTATCCTTTTAGTCGTTGCCAGTTATGGTTCGCAAAATGATTTTTATCTTGAGCGCGTACTCGCGGAATATCGGTCCATGCCTCACCAGGTCAACATAGTGGTCTTGTCCAACATTCGAAAAAACCTCGGGGCGGGAATCGAGGTTAGGGTTGGTCTCCCCACCAGCAACCCCTTCTCTCTGCCTTTTGGCCATAAGCAGATTTTTGCCGAGCGGCTCAACGACTATGACCTCTTTATCTACTCTGAGGACGACATGCTTATAAAAGCCGAGAATATTGCAGCGTTCCTCGAACAATCGGCCGTTTTACCCGTAAACCAGGTTCCCGGATTTCTCCGCATCGAGAGGGGACCGGATGGAACGATAAAGTATTGCGATATTCACGCCGGATTCTATTGGGATCCGCGATCCGTTCGGTCGATTGGAGGACATACTTTCGCTTACTTCTCCAACGAGCACGCTGCTTGCTTTATACTGACTCGGCAACAACTGAAAAATGCGATCGATTCCGGAGGATTCCTAGTTAAACCGCATGAAGGAAAGTATGAGATGCGGGAAAGCGCAGCGACGGATCCTTATGTGCAATGCGGTCTCAGGAAGATGATCTGCATCTCCCATCTTGATAGGTCATGTGTCCATCATCTTCCCAATAAATACTTTGACAGGTTCGGACTCGTTGAGAGCGATCTGCGTGCACAGGTCGATGCTCTGCTGCGAATTGAGCGCAATGGTAGCAGCTACGCCCCACTGATCCAGATGGAGGGACGGCTGAAGGGAAGCAGATATCTGAAAGATCACTACGAGCCAGCCAGAACAGAGATCCTTCCTTTGGTCCCTGAAAACGCTCGCAGTGTCCTCTCGTTTGGATGCGGAGAAACCGAGATTGCCCTAGCTCAAAGAGGAATGCGCGTATTGGCTGTGCCCGTAGATCCAGTGGTTTCTGCGGCCGCGGCGGGCAAAGGGATTGAGCTAGTGATAGGCGATTTGGACTCGGTTGTAGACCAGCTAAAAGGTCAGACCGTCGACTGTCTCCTCTTCATAAATGTATTGCATCTCGTCAAGGATCCGATTCGATTGATTTCCGCTTTTAGACAATTCCTGAAGGAAGACGGCGTGGCCATCGCCTTGGTTCCTCAGATTTCTGGAATCCAGTTTTTCTGGGGCTGGCTTAGAAAGAAAGAAGGTAGAAAAAGTTACCGGGAGGCGGGAGTGAACATAACCTCACCGAGACTCGTGCGAAGATGGTTGAAGAGTGCCGGACTGATTCCTGGGTCGCCGAGCCATATACATCAAACTGGACAGCGGATGCTTGGAGTGCCACGACCGAGTTTTATCTCGCGAATTGTAGCGAAAGAGTTCATTATCCGGGCGATGAAGAAGGCTGGCTCACATCCCGGATAACAACACAGATGCCTTAGCTACTCGACGGTCGTCACCTCTCTTGTCTCGGGTCACTCACCTATGACTAAGCAGAAGTCATTTCGAAACGCAATCAAGTGGTCGTTTGCCGGCATTTGGGCAGAAAAGGCCCTCGTTTCTCTGTTTACTGTGATTTTGGCGGCAATGCTCGGCCCAAAGGATTTTGGGTTGGTTGCGATTGCCTGGGTATTTGTGAACTTTATTCAAATGTTTCTGGATCAAGGTTTGGTTGCAGCACTGATCCAAAAAAAGGATCTGCGTCCGGAGCATCTGGACGCAGTTTTCTGGATGGATATCGGTCTGAGCCTGGTGTTGGTCGCCGGGAGCGTTTTGTTGAGCCACTGGTGGGCAGTCGTGAACCATGCGCCGCAGGTGGCCATTCTGATTTCGGCCTTGTCGTTGTGTATCCCGATCGAAGGCATGGCGATTGTCCAGAAAACGGTACTGTCCCGAAATTTGGATTTCAAGACGCTTTCGGTCCGTTCAACTATTGCAGTGCTCGCAAGCGGAATTGTCGGCATAGGCATGGCATGGGCAAAGTTCGGCGTTTGGGCGCTTGTCGGCCAGCAAATCGCTAAAGATGTGGTCTCTCTGGCTTTGCTGTGGCGTCTCAGTGCATGGCGTCCACGATGGAAGTTTTCATGGCCGCATCTTCAGGAGCTTACGAGCTTCTCCATGTCCAATTTTGCCGCACAGCTGGGCATTTTCGCGGATACCCAAACAGGCTCAATTCTTGTCGGCCTCCTCTTTGGGCCCGTGCCGGTGGGACTTTATCGTTTGGCGGACCGCATCATGAACTCGGTTGTGGGTGCATGCACGTCTTCAATTCAGGCGGTCTCCCTGCCCGAGTTCTCGCGCCTGCAGGATAAGCCGACGGAATTACACCGGAGCGCCTTGACCTGTATCCGCTTGAGTTCAACCGTAACACTTCCGGCTCTTGCTGGCCTGGCAGCGGTGAGCGACTCCTTGATGGCCACGCTAGGAACTAAGTGGATTCCAGCAGCCGATGTCCTCAAGGTGCTTTGCGCTCTTGGAATGGTGATCATCTTTGCTTATTTCACAGGGCCGCTCCTGCAGGCGGTATCCAAACCGCACTTTCTCGCCGCGCTTGAGTGGGCCCGAACCGGGGTGGGCATTTGTTTTCTCGTTGTGGCCGGCCTGTTGGTCAGGCACGGTCCGCTCGATGCGCAGATCATGGCGATTGCGATTGCGCGGTTGGTGACAGGCGCGTTTATCGTTACACCTGTATTCCTGTATATCCTCATGCGGATAACCAAGATTTCGTTCCGCGAAGTCGTTGGGGCCACGGCGCCATCCTTGACCTCATCCGCTTGTGCCGTAGCGGCGATTCTGGCGGTCCACTCGCTGGGGATCCTCTCGGGAAACAGGCCTATCGTTGTCTTGGCCGTTGAAATATTCTTTGGCGTTATTGTGGGCGCACCCATATTGCTAATTTCGGATTCCCAGTTGCGGAAAGCATTCCAACAAAGGTTTAACTTGCCTCGGGTACCGACCGAGATCTGATCGAAATCGGATAGCCCGATTCTTGCTCATCCTGAAGGCTAATCTATGCCGCGTTCTTGTATCACGGAACTCCACTCCCGTTCGCCATCGGCGCGGCTAGTAATACTGGCGCCTGTGCGCAGATCCGCCGCTTGCGCTTCCCCTTGCGCACCACCGCTTCGCTTCCACGTAAATCCGGTACACTTGTTTCCAGTTCACCGCCCAGGCTTCCCGTTCTGCAAAAATAAGCAGCCAGCGGTATCCCAGCGGCGCTGCTCTTCGGCCGACTGCCGCAGGTGCACGCGTAGCCGCTCGTTGGCTTCCGCAAATCGGCTCTTGCGACTACGATAACGCACCATCGCCCTCAACACTTCCAACTGTCCACAGGCATGCCGTTCCGAGCAATCCGCTGTCGTGTTTACTTTCAGAATGGCTCCAGCGAAATGGGGACATATCAATCAGGATCCACTATTGGAATCTCTTACTAAGGTCGTTAAGATCGACTTTGAAAAGAAAGCTCTGACATTCAGTCAACAGTTCTCTCTCTACGGCAGCATCCGGCGCGTTCCTATGAGGGGCTTGTACCATAAAGAAGATCGGGACAGCCCGCACTCCTCGTGTGGAGAAATCAATCGATTTTGTTAATCCCAAATGCGCTCCGTCTTCGTTCTCTGGAGATAAGAAACAAACCGACGGCGTGCAGTATATATCGCCTGTCAAGCTATCGGTGACCCCGTCGCTGTAAAAAGCAGTATCGAAGGAAACGGACTGTCCCCGGACGGTAACGAAGCTTCCGACGGCGCGCACCTTGGGTGATTCCCCGTGAGTCGACCGGCTTCCCTGTATGGAATGCCCGATCGGTCGCAACCATATGCCGAGCTCGATCTCGTTCGATGCATCCGTTCTATAGGCCGCAATCTCGATGGATGTGATGCTTCCCTGATGCTCTTGCCAGGTTCTGTTCAGCCGATAGTCGCCAAGCTGCTTCGGCATACGGTCGTCGAGCTGGTTCGGCGTAACTTCCCCCTTGCGGATAGACGCAACCAGGCTCTCCCGGCTGTTTTGTATTGCACGCACGCCGGGAACGACGACGATGAGCACCAGGAAGGCAAAGGCCGCAACCTTCCAATAGATGAGCCGTTGCTTTCCCACGACCGCCGAGTCGGGGGGCGCTGAGAGATCGCTCATCGCCATCGGTTTGCCCTCTTCCCTGAATATCACCCAGAGAAAAAGCACCACCGCCACCAGGAACAGGAATCCGCCTATCGCGTAGTCAGCCTGCTTCGCCATCGATTCAAGAGCATGATGTCCCACCGCTATCCTGTAATAGAGAACCAGAGCACAGAGTCTGATCAGATTGAAGAGGTGGCCTAACAGCACAGCACCGGAAACATACAGAAACCATCGCCCAATCGAAACGCGCTTCAGATAGCCGACAATCAAGGCTGTGTATCCAAGAGATATGGCGCCACGCATGCCATCGCATCCAGGGGCGATGAACATTCCGAAATCCGGCGTAAACATCAGCGTGAGCAATTCCGGGCTCGTCGGCGGAAAACCAATCAGTGAAGCGAAAGAACGTGCGATATGTGCGGAACGACTCTGAAGTGGAAGGTCCAATAAAGAGACAACCCAGCCCGGCACGGGCTGGGCACATAAAAGCAATGCCAGGGGGAACCACGCCCGCCGCCAAACGTGCGGCCCGGCAAAGAGCAGAATGACGCCACTAGCATAAAGATAAATGGGAAATACTGTTGTAAGGAAATGGACTCTTAGCAATCCGGAGCCCCAAGTGAAGATCAGCTTCTCCGAGAACACGATTGAGAGGAAGGCCATCGTCAACGGCAGAAGCCCCCACCACGTGCCTCGCAGTTCCCACCCGCTTTGCCGCCATACACGCAATACCAGGACAATACTGGCAATAACAATCAGCATGCCGATCGACCTTAGTGGCTCAGTCCAGGCATCCCACAGGAACATAAGCTGCGGAGACAGTCCCAGAGTTCCCAAGGCAATCAGTGAGGAAATGCCACACCAAAAAAATAGTTTTCGATCGACAAGCTTCTTCGAATCGATTCCTAGGCGAGTCCTTGGAGGCAAGGGAGAAGATGAACTCACGCTGGCAGGAACGGAATTCCTGTAAACCCTGAAGAAACGCAATTGCCAATCCTCCATTGTCCGATCACCAATCACAAAGAGAAGAACGACCCGTCTGAAGATATCAAACTGTGCACTCGCGATTACGCTACCAGTTTAAATGAACAGTCGTCAGGGCCGCACCTGCCGGTCTTGCTAATAGCATTTTCGGGGAAAAGCGATCGCGTTGGATAGACTGATTAGGCTCTTCAACCGCTCAGTGCTTCAGCCATCCTTAGTCTCCGGTTTAAGCGTGAAGCGGCGAGCGGCTCCTTGCTGGCCACGCACGGAACTAAGTGGGTTTCAGCAGCCGATGTCCTCAAGATGCTTTGTGCTCTTGGAATGGTCATCATCTTTGCTTATTTCACAGGGCCGCTCCTGCAGTCGGTATTCTCGCCGCGCTTGAGTGGACCCGAACCGGGGTGGTCATTTGTTTCCTCGTCGTGGCCGGTCTGTTGGTCACGCACGGTCCGCTCGATGTGCAGATTATCGCGATTGCAATCGCACGGTTGGTGACAGGGGCGTTTATCGTTACGCCTCCATTCCTGTATATCCTCATGCGGTTGACCAAGATTTCGTTCCGAGAAGTGGTTGGGGGCACGGCGCGGTGCATGACCGCCTCCGCTTGTGCCGTGGCGGCGATTCTGGCCGTCCACACGCCGGGAATCCTCTCGAGCTGCTGGCCTATCGTTGTCTTGGCCGTTGAAATATTCTTTGGCGTTATTGTGGGCGCACCCATATTGCTAATTCCGGATTCGCAGATGCGGAGAGCATTCCAACAAAGGTTCAACTTGCCTCGGGCGCCAACCGAGATCTGATCGAAATCGGATAGCCCTATTCTTGCCCATCCTGATGGCTCATCGATGCCGCGTTGTATTATCAGGGAATTCCGTCCCGATATGAATTTGCCCTTGTCACACAGGGATTGTGAATTATTCGACGATGCACCGCCGATTGTATGTCTATTCCCTTTCAGCATGCTAAAATCAATCGCCATGAGGGGATTGAAGCTGACTCTTTCCGTTGTATTGCCCTTTCTTCTAATACAGTTCGCCGCACAGGCAAAGTCCGAACAACGATCGCAAGTAGGAACGGTGCTGTGGAACCCGACTCCCGACCAGAAGATATTGAGACCAACGATAGTCATGGCCCGGAATGCGAACGGGAGCATTCAGGCGGCAATAAACTCCCAACCTGTGGGGCCAGTTCAGATCTACATCTCGTGCGGTGTTTATACCGAAAACATCGTCATAACGACATCTGATGTAAGGATTCTCGGGGAAGAGCGGCAATGTGTCCAGATCCAGCCGGCAAATCCTGCTTTGCCGGTGATTACGATCGACGCCACTAACTCCGGAACGGCGGGAATCCACGCTGACGAGGTAAGCGATCTTACAATCAGCTGCCCTACCGGTACCCACTGCTCGGACGGTCTCAAGATTATGGGCCGCCTGGATATCAACCAGCCGAACGACTTTCACAAATTTTCCCGCCTCGCCGTTTACGGTACATTCCAGAACGGGATTAATCTGGCCGGACGGACCATCTGGACCGAATTCGAGAATCTGGAGGTCGAGTTCGCGCTTGGCAATGGCATCAATGTCGTCAGCAGCGGTGTAACCAATGCGCTCACATTCCGGAATGTCCGTTCTGCCTGGAACAACGGATATGGAATCTATGTGAACAACACGCAGATTGACCTGGCCCAGGGCCTTCTCTTTGACACGGTAAACGCGGAATATAACGGGCGAAACACGAATTTGGCGAACTGCGCGGGGATATACCTGACAGGTGTTGTTCAGGCCAATATCGAGAATTCCTACTTTGAGGGCAACTGCCAGGGAAACACCGCAGACAATCGTGCTGCGGAGATGCGTGTTGGGGGTACGTACGCTCACTCCGTAAACATCATTGACAGCGCCTTCAACCTTCAGTATGGCGAAGGCGGTATTTACAACGATGCCTTCTTGACTACAGGCACCTACCAAGGCAATAAGTTCGATACCACCACAAACAATTTCACTATCTATGTCGCGACCAGCCACCCGGCAAGCAATGTTGTGTTGGGAGAGAATTTCAATTCCAATCCAACAATCGTGCCGGATGGCAACGGCCTGACCCATGTCAGGATGCTTTCTCCGTTTGCATTCGATTATGTACCTGTTACCTCTGTCACCGGCAATTCCATTGACGTGACTACTGTCAATGGAGTCAATCTTTATTATGGTCCGTATACGATCAATAGCTTTACCGGTGGGCATATCGGTCAACTTCTCTATGTCACCGCTGTGAACGTGAATGGTCAAGTACTTATCAACAGCGCAGGCGGTCCGGGGCAAATTGTCTTCCCCGACGGACTGAACAGAACGCTGAACGTTGGTGAAAGCATCATGCTTTATTACGATGGGACGAGCTGGCACCCAATCGAGAGCAACGTTACCTCTCAACCTCGATACACGGCAACAATCATCACATCCGGAGCATCCGCAGACCAGGTTGCGGTTCCAGGGATAACCGCTGCGGCACACTGTGTATTCTCCGCTAGAAATGCAATTGCTGCGGGTCTAAGTGGGATGTATTTGACCACCGCAACGGGGACGGTGACCCTGAATCACACCGCGCTGGATGGGGGTCTTACGCGCAACCCCCAAGCCGTGCCCGGGGCGATCTATGATGTGTTTTGCAGTTCGAACTAGGCGTGCCCGCACATCGACGCCTGAGCAACGAAGATTAATGCCTGACTGACCTGAGCCATTAGTCCCCGACATACACACTCACAGAAGATCGCGCGCGCCACCTGAACTGCCTCTACTACCAAGGCTCGAGCGCAACCGCGCTAGTTTACTGGCGGCTACGGGGTCGCGCCGGATGTGCGCCATCGACGCTTGAATGAGCGCAGCGAAGATGCCCAACAGGAAGCCCGCAAAGGTTGCGCCAGCTACGATTAGGACTCGCTTCGGGAAGGAACGCTTGTCGGGCGGTACCGCCGCATCCACTACTTGAATTAGCGCGCCCTGTTTGGCCTCGTCGAGCTTGGCGATCTCAAACTGGCGGGCCAGGATATCGAAGATGGTCTCA
>JBKQNU010000035.1:0-46471 GCA_052145815.1 Occallatibacter sp. | reverse complement strand
CTTCAGGGTCGGCGTCAGGAAACCGTTCTGCGCGGTCCAAGGCTCGAACGAGATGGCAAGGAAGCGCAGCCGCTCGTGCTGCTCGAGCTGCGCGTTCACCTGTTCCAGAACCGCAACAAGCTCGGCTTCGACCGCGGTCCGGCCGCTCGTGTCCGCGCACTCCTGCCGCTTGGGGTGCGTTAGCACCGCCAGCGCGAACGGCAGCGTCATGCCGGCTCCGAAGATCCCCACCGACTCAAAGAGCGTCGAGAGCGAGAGCAGTTCTTCAATCCGCGCCGGCACGACGAATTTGCCTTTCGCGGTTTTGAACTCTTCCTTCAACCGGCCCACCAGCCGCAGCCGCCCGGCTGCATCCAACTCGCCGCGATCGCCCGTCCTGAAATACCCATCACCGGTGAACGCCTGCTGCGTCAGCTCGCGATTGCGGAAGTAGCCGATCATGTTCATCGGCCCCGCAATCTGCACCTCGCCCTCGGGCGAAACCCGCGTCGTTGCGCAAGGACTCGCGCTGCCCACAAACCCTATCCGATATTGGCCGGGAAGAGGCACGTGCGTAATGCCGGTCTCCGTCATCCCGTAGCCCTCCACAAAATTGAGCCCCAGCTTGCGGTACCAGCGAATCACTTCCACGGGCGTCGCCGCACCTCCGCCGGCTACGACGCGGGCATGATTCAATCCCAACCGCTTCAAAATCTTCTTGCGCAGAATCGTGCCCACCAGCGGCAGCGCCAGCATCCACTTCAGCTTTTTCTCCGGCAATTTTTCAAAAACCTTCTGCTGAAAGCGGATAAAGAGCCGCGGAACAGAGAAGAAAAACGTCGCCCGCGCGCGCTCCAGGTCAGTGAGAAACGTCTCCTGGTTCTCCGTGAAATAGATCTCCAGACGAACGAGAAGCGCGTTCATCTCCACAATCGCGCGTTCGGCAATGTGCGCCAGCGGAAGGTACGAGAGAATGCGCCCGCTCTCCTTGTTCGACCCTCCGATCACCGGCTCCATCGACTTGCCCATCAGGCTCAGACCTTGAAATGTGTGCATCGCACCCTTGGGCTGGCCGGTCGTTCCCGAGGTGTAGATAATCGTCGCCACGTCCATCTTGTTGCGGACCGGCTTGCCCGCAAGCGGGTTCTGGGCGCGAACAATCTCGCTCCACGCAATCGAGCCCTGCGGGTTGTGCGTGGCGGCGAAATTCGGAAACGTCACGAACGCCACGTTCCGAAACACCTCGTCTCCGTAGTCTGGGGGATTGTCGAACTGGCCTAGAAAACAAGCCACCGGCTCGCAGTGGCGGAATAGCCCGGTCAGGGCGCCGCCGCTGGCCGCGGGAAAGAATGGCACGCTGACGTGGCCCGCCATCCAGATAGCGAAGTCGGCCATGAGCCACCAGGCGCTATTGCGCGAGAGGATCACGACGCGCGAGCCGGGAGGCCAGTTTTGCGCCTTCAGCCACGCCGCGATCTGCCGCACTTCGCGGATTGCGCTCGCCCAGGTCCACGTGGTGACATAGCCGTTGAAGGGCTGTGTGAGCAGCAGCTCCGAGGCGCGGTTCTGCTCGCATGCGTAGATCCGCTCAAGGGGAAGCTCGGAGTCGTCGATCCACTTGTGACGAATCGGATTTGGATACAGGTAAGCCCTTTCGAGCGATGCCAAGGGTGACCTCCGAGGGAATTTGACTAACCGATGGGTAAAATAAACACAAAACGATATGTTTGTCACGCATTTTTTTACCTGAAGGTCATATTTTTAAAAAAGAGGTCGAATTCCTCGCCCCAAAACCGCCCCGGCGAGGGCCAATTGAAACCAATACCAGGAACCGTATCGCAAGGAGGAGAGAAACAATGTTCAATCTGAAAGGAACGACGCTGTTCATCACCGGCGCCAGCCGCGGCATAGGGCTGGCTATCGCGCTGCGCGCTGCCCGCGATGGCGCAAACATTGTCATCGCCGCCAAAACCACCGAGCCGCACCCCAAGCTCCCCGGAACCATCTACTCCGCCGCGCGCGAGATCGAGGCCGCCGGCGGCAACGCGCTGCCTCTCGCCGTCGATATTCGCTTCGAAGACCAGGTGCACGAGGCCGTGCGCACAGCCGCCGGGCACTTTGGCGGGATCGATATCCTCGTCAACAACGCCAGCGCCATCAGCCTGACCGGAACCGCGGATACCACTATGAAGCGCTTCGATCTGATGATGGGCGTGAACCTGCGCGGAACCTTCCTGTGCAGCCAGGCATGCCTGCCCTACCTCGCCAAGGCTCCCAACCCCCACATCCTCACCCTGTCGCCGCCGCTCGACATGCAGCCCAAATGGTTTGCGCCCCACGTGGCCTATACCATCGCAAAATACGGCATGAGTATGTGCGTGCTGGGCATGGCCGAAGAGTTCCGGCCGCTGGGCATCGCCGTGAACGCCCTCTGGCCACGCACGCTCATTGCCACGGCCGCATTGCAGGTGATTCCCGGCGCAAACTCCGAGTGCGGCCGCTCCCCGCAGATCGTAGCCGATGCCGCCGCGCACATCCTCGCGCAACCGAGCCGAGCCACCACCGGCAACTTCTTCATCGACGAGCAGGTGTTGGCGCAGGCCGGCGTTACCGATTTCAGCCTTTACGCCGTCACGCCCGGCCAGCCGTTGGTCACCGACCTCTTTCTCGAGTAAGAGCTATCGCTTTTCGCCGCGCGCGCGCCGTCAAATCCTGTAAAATGTGAGTGCAACGCCATCCCCAGCGCCTGAATTCCTCTCAGGAATCCGATTCGCACTCTGACATGGATAAGCCGGAAAACAATTTCGTGTCCCACGAGCCCTGGAAGGCCTTCCGTGTGCGGGAGCAACGCAGTCTCGACATAAAGCGGGACGCCGTGCTGCAGACCGCGGCCCAGCTCTACCTCGAGATCGGCTATCGGAAAACTTCAATGAGCCTGCTGGCCGCCCGACTTAAAATCACCAAGCCCGCGCTTTACTACTACTTCCGCAACAAGGAAGAGTTGCTGGTGGAGTGCTATCGAGCCGGTATCGAGTCCATCGAAGGAGCCTTGAAAGGCGCAATCGACTATCAGGGGAACGGCCTTCAAAAGGTCGAATCGTACATCCGCTCCTACGCCACTGCCATCGTCACCTTCGAGTTCGGCCGTTGCGTGGCTACGCTGGACGACTCCGAGCTTTCCGACCAGGCGCGCCGACAGGTACGCAACCTCAAGCGGCGCATCGACGCCGCCATTCGCGGCTACATCGAAGAAGGCATCGCCGACGGCTCCATCGCCAATTGCAACTCGAAAATGGCCTCCTTCGCCATCGCCGGGGCCATCAACTGGATCGGCACCTGGTATCGGCCCAACGGCGGCCTGCACGACAACGAGATAGTCTCCGAGTTCACGCGCCTGCTCACCGCCGGCCTGCACCGCTGCGATACGGCAGGCAAAGCCGCGCGGAAAACCGCCATGGACAATGCCTCCCACCCCTCAACCGCGAAATAACCATCCTCCATTGGCGACTCAGGCAAGGAAGGCTTTGCCACAGAGCACTGGTGCCGATGTAGCCAACTGAACAACTCCCGCTTTTTTAGTACTGCGCCAATTCCATCCCGCCGCTGGCGCGCACCCGATTTTCAATTTCCCGTTGCGTCACTTCCCCGCCCTCCATTTACGGGTGCCATGAAGCCGCGGCGACCGGCATGCCCTGTCCGCACCTTGCCCAAGCACGATGCCAAAGTCGAGTTCCGAAACCAATCGAAACGCGGCTCGAAAATCGCCTGTTGACTTTTTGACCGCTCGTTCAGTATTCTTGCTTCGCCAGACGGAACACGGTCTCTTTTTACCCTAGGTTCAACGATCATCTTCTCGCTCTGTGCGCTGCGCATTGAACTCGCCGAGGTTCTTCCCCTCCGGCACGTAAAGGAGTAATCCATGGTCCCAGTGACCACAGAGCCGCTTTCGCAGGAAGCTGTCACTTCCCGCGACCGCTATTCGGACCCAAGAAAATACTCGATCCATCGCGTGGCCGTTCTCGGCGCCGGAACCATGGGCGCCCGCATCGCCGCCCACGTGGCCAATGCCGGCCTGCCGGTTCTGCTGCTCGATATCGTTCCCGCTGTCGGCGACCGTAACGCCATCGCTGCCAAAGCGCTCGAAGGATTGAAAGCCGCCAAACCTGCTGCATTTGCCGATTCCTCCTGCGCCGCCCTCGTCCGCATCGGCAACTTCGAAGACGACCTGGACAAGCTGAAAGAGTACGACTGGATCATCGAGGCCGTCGCGGAAAACCTCGAGATCAAGCGCTCGCTGCTCGCCAAGGTCGCCGAACATCTGCATCCCGCCGCCATCCTCACCACCAACACCAGCGGCCTGCCTGTGGCCAGCATCGCCGAGCCGCTGCCCGCCGATGTGCGCAAGCGCTGGTTCGGCACGCACTTCTTCAATCCCCCGCGCTACATGCGCCTCCTCGAACTCATCGCCACGACCGAGACCGATCCCGACGCGCTTGCCGCTATAAGCGAATTCGCTGATCTGAAGCTCGGGAAGGCAGTTGTTGCCGCCAACGATGTGCCCAACTTCATCGCCAATCGCATCGGCACCTTCGCCATGCTCAACACCTGCCGCATCATGCAACAGCAGGGCCTCTCGATAGAAGAAATCGATTTGCTTACCGGCGCGGTCGTGGGATGGCCCAAGACCGGCACCTTCCGCCTCGCCGACATGGTTGGCATCGACGTGCTCGGCAGCGTGGCGAAAAACTTCGCTAAAAACGCCAGCGACGAGCGTTCCGACGTCACCTTGCCCGCGGCCATCGAGCAGCTCATCGAGCGCAAATGGCTCGGCGACAAAACCAAACAGGGCTTCTACAAGAAAGAGCGGGGGGCTGACGGCAAAGATCTGCGGCTCGTGATCGATCTCAACACCTTTGAATACCGTCCCTCCGTGCGCGTCTCTCTTCCTGAAATCGAGATGGCCAAGACCAACGATTCTTTGCCCGGCAGAATTCGCGCGCTATTCGGCGGCAATCCTGCCCAAGACAAAGCCGCGAAGTTCTACTGGCAGGCGCTGCCGGAGCTGTGGGCCTACGCGGCCAATCGCATCGGCGAAGTCGCGCAGTCGATCGTCGAAATCGATCGCGCGATGAAGGCCGGCTTCAACTGGGAACTGGGCCCGTTCGAGATGTGGGATGCCGCGGGCTTTGTCGAAGTCACCGCCAGGATGCGCGCGGCCGGGCTGCCGATTCCCGCTGCGGCCGAAGCCCTGCTTGCCGCGGGCGGCACGTCGTGGTATCGGAACGGCGGCGAAGAGTTCTTCGATCCGCGGAACGGCGTGTATATTCCCGTTCATCGCAACCCGAAGCTCGCGACGGTAGCCGCGTTCAAGCGCGCCAACGGCGTGTTTGCCGAGAATGCGGGCATCTCGCTCGTCGACCTGGGCGATGGCATCGGCTGCTTCGAGTTCCATTCCAAGATGAACAGCATCGGCCAGAACATCGTGCAGTTCCTCATGCAGAAGCTCGACCCCGCCAGCGACGCAGTAAAGAACTTCGATGGCTTCATCGTTACCAGCGACGCGGCCAACTTCTCCGCCGGCGCCAACCTCATGCAGTTGCTGCTCGCCATCCAGGACGAAGAGTGGGACGACATCGATTTCTTCGTGCGCTCGTTCCAGGGCATGACCCAGGCCATCAAGTTCTGCCCCAGGCCCGTGGTCTCCGCGCCGTTCGGTCTGTGCCTCGGTGGCGGCACGGAGATCTCGATGCACGCCGCGTTGCGTCAGCCTCACCTCGAGCTTTACACGGGTCTGGTGGAAACCGGCGTGGGCCTGGTGCCTGCCGGCGGCGGCTGCAAAGAGATGGTGCTGCGCGCCGTGGCCGCGGCCGGAGCCGTCCGCACCGACAATCGCGGCGACTCGGTGGAGGTGCACGATGCCGTGCGGCAAAACTTCGAGACCATCGCCATGGCCAAGGTGTCCACATCCGCGTTGGAAGCGCGCGCTCTGGGCATTGTGGACGACAGCGATGCGGTGACCATGAACCGCGAGCGGCTGGTGACCGACGCCAAAGCGCAGGCGCTGCGGCTGGTGCGCGCAGGATACACGCCGCCGGTTCGCAAGAGCGATATCCCCGCCCCAGGCCAGGGCGTGCTGGCTACGCTCAAGCTCGGCGTTTATATCATGCGCCAGGGAGAGTTCATCAGCGATCACGATGTAAAGGTGGCAAACCACGTCGCGCACATTCTTGCCGGCGGCAATGTCACCACCGGAACCCCGCTGAGCGAGGACTATCTGCTCGATCTCGAACGCGAGGCGTTTCTCTCGCTGTGCGGTGAAAGGAAGACCGCCGAACGCATCGGGTTCACGTTGAAGACAGGAAAGCCGCTGCGGAACTGATGCGACAAGTTGCGCAAACGCGTGGCGACGTTACCCGAGAAGACGGAGTTTTTTGAATGAAAGAAGCAGTGATTGTGAGCGCAGTTCGCACGCCGGTGGGCAAAGCGCCCAAGGGCACGCTCAGAAATACTCGGCCTGACGACCTGGGCGCGATTGCCGTGAAAGCCGCGCTCGAGTGCGTCCCCATGGTCGATCCCAAACAAATTGACGACGTGATCATCGGCTGCGCAATGCCTGAAGCCGAGCAGGGCATGAATGTAGCGCGCATCATTGCGCTGCGCGCCGGGCTGCCCATCAATTCGGCCGCCATGACCATCAACCGCTACTGCGCCTCCGGCCTGCAGTCAATCGCGCTGGCAGCCGAACGCATTCGCGGCGGAGGCGCAGAGGTCATTGTCGCCGGCGGCGCGGAGTCCATGTCGTTCGTTCCCATGGGCGGTAACAAGATCGCCTGCAATCCATGGCTCGTCGAGAACTATCCCGGTTCGTATCTCTCCATGGGACTCACGGCAGAGCGCGTCGCCAAACGCTACGGCATCAGCCGCGAAGAGTCTGACCAGTTTGCGCTCGAAAGCCATCGCAAAGCCCTCAATGCCATCCAGGCCGGCCATTTCGCGGGAGAAACCGTGCCCGTTACCGTCGTCGTCACGGTGCCCAACTGCGGCGGCAAACCCTCCTTGACCGAGCAGTTGTTTACGTCCGACGAAGGCCCGCGCGCCGACACCTCGATGGAAGCGCTGGCCAAGCTGCGGCCTTCCTTCCATGCCAAGGGCGTGGTCACGGCCGGCAACAGCTCGCAGATGTCTGACGGCGCGGCTGCCGCGGTGGTGATGGCCGAAGAGCGCGCCAACGAGCTGGGAGCGAAACCGCTCGCACGCCTGGTGGCCTTCGCCTGCGCGGGATGCGATCCCGAGGAGATGGGCATCGGTCCCGTACACGCTATTCCCAAGGCCCTCAAAATGGCTGGCCTAGCGCTCGACCAGATCGATGTGATCGAGCTCAACGAGGCCTTCGCCGCGCAGTCGCTCGCCGTCATCAAGACGCTCGGCATCGATCCCAAGCGCGTCAATGTCAATGGCGGCGCCATTGCGCTTGGTCATCCTCTTGGCTGCACAGGCGCCAAGCTCACTGCAACCCTGTTAGGCGAATTCAAGCGCAGTAAAGCGAAATACGGACTCGTGACTATGTGCGTCGGCGGCGGTATGGGCGCCGCGGGCATCTTCGAAAACCTGCAAAACTGAAGGAGAATACTTTGAGCACTACCCTAGCAACATTCAATGCAAAACGGGCCTCGGGAGGTAGTTTCCTCATCGAAGATCTTCGCCCTGAAGATGTCTTTACGCCCGAAGATCTGAGCGAAGAGCAACAGCAAATCGCGAAGACCACCAGCGATTTCGCCGAAGAGCGCATTCTTCCCGCGGTCGATCAAATTGAAGCCAAGAACTTCGCCGTCAGCCGCAGCCTGATGCGCCAAGCCGGCGACCTCGGCCTGCTCAGCGTCGACGTACCCGAAGAATACGGCGGCCTCGACCTCGACAAGGTCACCTCGGCTCTGATTACCGACAAGATCAGCGTCTCCGGCAGCTTCTCGGTCACCTTCAGCGCGCATGTTGGCATCGGCATGTTGCCGCTCGTCTGGTACGGCACGCCGCAGCAAAAGGAAAAGTACCTTGCCAGGCTGGCCTCGGGTGAGTGGATCGCTTCCTACGCGCTCTCCGAGTCTTCCGCCGGCTCCGACGCCATGAACATCCGCACCCGCGCCACGCTTTCGCCCGACGGCAAGCACTACATCCTCAACGGCGAGAAAATGTGGATCTCGAATGCGGGCATGGCCAGCCTCTTCACCGTCTTCGCCAAGATCGACGGCGAACAGTTCACCGCATTTCTCATTGAAGCTGGAACGCCCGGCCTGACTGTCGGCCCCGAAGAGCACAAGCTGGGCATCCGCGGCTCGTCCACATGCCCGCTCATCCTCACCGACTGCGAAGTCCCGGTCGAGAATCTTCTCGGCGAAGCCGGCAAGGGCCACCAGATTGCCTTCAACATTCTCAACGTGGGCCGCTACAAGATCTGCGCTGCAGCCATCGGCGGCGCGCGCAACTCGCTGCGCGGCGGCATTCGCTACGCCAGAGAACGCATCGCCTTCGGCAAGCCCATCACCTCGTTCGGCCTGGTGCAGGAGAAGATCGCCGAGAGCGCCGCCGGCATTTACGCGGCCGAAGCCCTCGTCTACCGCACCGTGGGCGCCATCGATGCGGCTCTGTCCGCGCTCGACAAATCAGCGCCCGACTACTTCAAGCAAGTACAGAAATGCATCGAAGAGTTCGCGGTCGAGTGCTCCATCCTCAAGTTCTGGGGTTCGGAGATGCTGGAGCGCGTCGTGGACCAGATGCTGCAGCTCCACGGCGGCTACGGATACGTGGAGGAGTTTCCCGCCGAGCGCGCCTATCGTGACTCGCGCATCAACAAGATCTTCGAAGGCACCAACGAAATCAATCGCCTCATCACAACGAGTTGGATGGTCAAGCGCGCCATGCAGGGCCGCCTTGCCCTGCTGCCCGCCATCAAGAGAGTGATGGACGAGGTAATGGCCGGCCCCGGCGCGCGCGTTACGTTCGACGGGCCACTGGCAGAAGAGCGCGCGTTGCTGGCCAATGCAAAGAAGCTTGGACTCTTCTGCGCCGGCGCGGCCTCGCAGAAGTTCGGAACTGACCTGGGCGAGCAGCAGGAAGTGATGGGCATGCTGGCCGACATGCTCGCCGAAGTGCTCGTTCTTGAATCGGTGCTGTTGCGGAGCGAGAAGATGAACGGGAGCAATCCCCTGGCAATCAAACTGGCCAAATACTATGCGGCACGCTCCTTCCGTGTTCTCGAAACAGCCGCGGAACGGTTGCTCGGCGCGATTGCTGAAGGCGACATGCTGCGCACGCAGATGGCTATCTTCCGCCGCCTCACGAAGCGTGAACCCGTCAATACCGTGGCCCGGGGCCGCGACATTGCCAACGCCATGGTCGATGCCGGGCGCTATACGCTGCAAAGCCGCACCGCGTAAGACGAACCCGCGTGGCGCCGCATCGAACCGGTGCGCGCCGCGCGGCACAGAGGAGATTTCACTTTGCGTATTCTTGCTTTGATTCGCCAGGTTCTGGACGCCCAGGAGACAGTGCGCGCCGCGGACAACAAGGTCGATCTCGACGGCCGCAAACTGGTGATGGACACGATGGATGAGTACGGCGTGGAAGAAGCGCTGCGCCTGCGCGAGAAAGGCGCCGACGCGGAGATCGTCGTCGTGGCCGTTGGCCCCGCTCGCGTCCAAGAAGCCTTGCGCGCGGCTCTCGCCATGGGCGCCGATCGCGCCATCCATGTGGAAACAGACGTCGCGCTCGACGCCATCGCTCTCAGCAGCGTGATGGCGCAAATTGCCAAAGCGGAGCAGGCCGATCTCATTCTCTGCGGTGGCCAGCAGGCCGACTGGGACAGTCAGTCCCTCGGCGCGGCAACAGCGGAACGGCTCGCGTGGCCGCAGGTCACCTGGACCCGAACCCTCGAACTCAAGGACGCAACGCTCACCGGAAAGCACGACACCGACGACGGCGTCGACTCGTTCACGCTCTCGTTGCCCGCCGTGTTGACCACGCAGCAGGGATTGAACGATCCGCGTTACCCCACGCTGCCCAACATTATGAAGTCGAAGAAGAAAGAGATTCGCAAAGAAACGCTGGATGCCTACAATGTGACTCCCAAGGTCAAGTTACGAGGCGTAGCCGTGCAGTCGAAAGAACGGCTGAAGAAAATCCTCGACGGAAAAAATGCGCCGGCCGCGGCTGCGCAGCTTATTCAGTCCTTACGGCAGGAAGCCAGGGTGATTCAATGATTCTGTTGGTCGTGCCTCACGTGGAGGGAAAAATCGGCAAGGCCGCTTACGAGTTGGCCACCGCGGCGCGCAACATCGGCCGCGAAGGCCCCGTAACCGCGCTGGTTTTGGGCAGCGGTGTAGCGACAGTGGCATCCGAGGCCGCGCGCATAGCCGACCAGGTGCTCGTCGCCGATTTCCCCGAGCTGGCGCAGTTCGATCCGGAGTTGTGGAGCGCAGCCGTCGCGCAGATCGCGCAGCAAGGCGAAGCCCACACCATTCTCATTGCCGCGTCGCGCGATGGCCGCGCCTACAGCCCCCGCGTCGCCGTCAAGCTCGATGCGCCACTGCTTGAAGACGTGGTCAGCGCACAGGACCGCGACGGCGCGCTGGTCGCCGAGCGCTACAGCTTTCTTACACGCGTCACTGAGACCATCGAGGCGCGGAGCACGGTCACAGTCGTCAGCGTCAAGGCCGGCGCGTTTGCGGCTGAGAAGCCAGCTTCTGAAGCTGCCGAGCAGTTTGACATCGACCTGCAACTGCCGCCGCGCCGCGTCACCATCACCGGCAAAGAGAAGGAAGACACTGGCCGCATCGCTCTCTCTGAAGCCGACGTGGTCGTCGCGGGCGGCCGCGGCGTCGGCAGTCCCGAAGGCTTCACGCAGCTCATCGTGGGCCTTGCCGACCAGCTTGGCGCGGCCGTCGGCGCTACCCGCGCGGTTGTCGACGCGGGCTGGCGGCCCTACAGCGAACAAGTCGGGCAAACCGGCAAAACCGTGCAGCCCAAGGCCTATTTCGCGGTGGGCATCTCCGGCGCCGTGCAGCATGTCTCCGGCATGAGCAAGAGCACGTGCATCGTGGCCATCAACAAAGATCCCGACGCGCCCATCTTCCATGTCGCCGATTACGGCATCGTGGGAGACGTGCAGCAGATCGTCCCCGCTCTCATCGCGGAGCTGCGCAATTAGCGCTCTTCCGTTTGCCCTTTGTTTGAGTGACCTGGCATGCTCCCTCTCGCGCACAAAATTGCTTTTTTCATCTTTGCCGTCGTTGTTGGATCGCTGGGACTCAACGGCTTTTACGGCGTCTATCGCCGCATTCGCCGCGGACGCCCCGATACGGAGCCGCGCTTCGATCGTCTCCCTGCCCGCTTCCGGTACGCACTTTCGACTTCCCTGCTGCAGGAACGCACATTCCGCAAACGGCCGGTCGTCAGCCTGTTTCACGCGTTCATCTTCTACGGGTTCGTCTATTACCTGCTCGTCAATCTCGTCGACGGCCTCGAAGGCTATGTCCACTTCTCCATCCCGTCAACCAACTGGCTCGGCGCAGCCTACAATTTCTCCGCAGATATCCTCTCTGTGCTGGTGCTCATCGGCGTGGTCGCTCTGGTTGCGCGTCGATTCTTTCTTCCCGCGCGCCGCGACTTCCGCTTCAACGCCAACACGCTTCTCCATCCGCGGCTGCAACATCCCACCATCAGCCGCGACTCGCTGATTGTCTCCGCGTTCATCCTGTTTCACGTGGGCAGTCGCGCCATCGGTGCAGGCGCAAAAGCCGCCGACGACGGCCCCGACCGCTTCCAGCCGTTTGCCTCGTTGCTCGCGCACGCATTCACGCCCGCAAGCGCCGAGGCGTGGCGCATCTTCGGCTACTGGGGCGCATTAGGCAGCGTGCTTGCGTTCCTCATGTACTTCCCTTACTCCAAGCACATTCACATCTTCATGGCGCCGGCAAAATATCTTGTCTCGCGCCGCGCGTCGAGCGGCGTCCTTCCGGCCCTCCCAGTCAACCTCGATGCGAATCTCGACGCGACCAATGAAGACACCGCCGTGCTTGGCGCGAACAAACTCGAAGACCTCGCCTGGCCGCGCCTGCTCGATGCTTACGCCTGCATCCAGTGCAATCGCTGCCAGGATGTGTGTCCCGCCGCGGTCACAGGAAAATCCCTCAGCCCCGCCGCGCTCGAGATCAACAAGCGCATGGAGCTGAATGAGCTCGCGCATTTCGCCGATGGTCAACCAAGCCCGCATCCCTTGCTCGCGTTTGCCCTCTCGCACGAAGCCGCCTGGGCCTGCACCACCTGCGGAGCGTGCATGCAGGTCTGTCCCGTTCAGAACGAGCAGATGCTCGACATCGTCGACGTTCGCCGCAACCAGGTGATGATGGAGGGAGCGTTCCCCGTGCAGTTGCAGAGCGCCTTTCGCGGCATGGAGCGCGCCAACAATCCCTGGGGCATCAATCACGATCAGCGCATGGATTGGGCCGAGGGTATGAACGTCAGCACCATCGACGAGAATCCCAATGCCGATGTTTTGTACTGGGTCGGATGCGCGCCCAGCCACGATCCGCAATCGCAAAAAACCGCGCGCGCCCTGGTGCAACTGCTCGACCGTGCCAACGTGAACTTCGCCGTGCTGGGGAAAAAGGAGTGCTGCACCGGCGACAGTGCGCGCCGCGCGGGCAATGAGTATCTCTACAACCAGCTTGCCCAGCGCAATGTGGAAACGCTGCGTGCCGTCCAGCCCAAACTTATCGTAACCACGTGCCCGCACTGCATGAACGCGCTCGGCAACGAGTACCCGCAACTGGGCGGCAACTTCAAAGTGGTGCACCACACCGAGCTGCTGGCCTCGTTGATGGCTGAGGGCAAGCTCGAGGCCGCGCCCGCTGACGCCAGCATAACCTATCACGATCCCTGCTATCTCGGCCGTCACAACGGCGTCTACGATGCACCGCGCAATTTGTTGCGCGTCTTGAGCAACGACTTCGTCGAGCTGCCGCGCAACCGCGAAAACTCCTTCTGCTGCGGCGCAGGAGGTGCGCAATTCTGGAAAGAGGAAGAGCCCGGTCCGGAAAAAGTTCCCGCCAATCGTTTTCGCGAGGTCGAGAAACAGCTGGCTCCGCGCAAAGAAAACAAGGTGCTCGCGGTCGGTTGTCCGTTCTGCAAGACAATGCTCAATGCCACGCCCGAAAAAGCAGAAAGCGGCATCGAGATTCGCGACGTAGCCGAACTCCTGCTCGAAGGCGTTCTCAGAAAATCCGGCGCCCTCGCAACAACAGAGCCGGTCCCCACCGCCGCGCTCCCGTACAACGAAGCACAAATCATTGCCGGAACCACGCTGCAGCCTCTTCCGCCTCATGCAACCGAACAACCGGTTGCACAGGCAACCTCTGCGCAAGCAAGCGAGCCGGAACCAGGTGCAGCCGCGCCCGCTCCCGCCGCGCGCAAGAAGTGGACGCCGAGACACTCCGCACCATCCGCTGAATCCGCATCGAACACTGCATCGACGAGCGAACCGCCTGCGCCACAACAAGCGCAGGAAGAGCCCGCTCCGTCCGCATCCGAACCAGAGCCATCGGCCCCTTCCACGCCGCCATCCTTGCTCACGCCGCCGTCCGCGCCCCGAAAAAAGTGGACACCCAAAACACCATCCTCAAGCAGTTAGTTATCTGATCCTGAGTTCACCAGCGAAATGGGCGCCTCACCTTTGCAGCGTGTTGTTTCTGCACTCGCGTCCCGAAAGCCCCGCAGCAAACGCGAGTCCGACAAGCTGCTAGCCGGCTTCGTCGACGATGCGATTTCGCTGTGCGCCGAGGTCAATCGACCCATCCGCAGTCGCAATCCGTGATTCGACGATGTCGCCGGGTTTCAAATACTGGCTTCGGCGGGCCTGGATGTTCATGAACAACTTCCATTTCAGTTTCTCCGGCAGCAACGCAAAGATGCGCTGTTTCGCCGGCGAAGGAACGCTGAGCGCGCAGCCGGCAGGGGTCCCGGTCGAAAGCAGGTCGCCGACGTTGAGATCGTGCACGGCGGAAAGCTCGGTTAGAGTTTCGGCGGGCCCATGAACCAGATTTTCGATTCTGTCGTGCTGACGCGCTGCGGCATTCACGGTCAGGGTCAATTGCAGCTCGCCTAGCCTGTTGAAGTCATCCGGCTCCAGCAAACAAAGATACGGCCCGACCGGTCCGAAAGTGCGAAAGCTCTTGCCTTTGTAGAACTGCATTTCCGGGATCTGAATATCGCGAGCGGAGTAGTCGTTGACGATTGCCGCGCCCGCCACAAATTCGTGGAGATTGGCGTTCGTCACGCGTTGGCCCGACCTCATGTTGCGCTTGAGCACGAGACCCAGCTCAATCTCGTAGTCAAGGAAACGCACCCGGTGCGGCAGAACGACATCGGAATTGGCGGGCGCGATGCAACTCGGCGCCTTGGTGAAGATCATGTTGAATGTCTTCGCGTCCGGATCTACGCCGGACTCGATCATGTGCTGGCGGTAGTTCGCGCCCTGACACAGGAACTGCTGATTCTGCGTGACTGGAGACAGGAGCTCGATCTCTGTCTCCCTCAGCGTTGGCCCGCTCAGCCGGGACAGCGCGTCGATCGAGTTTGCCTCGAGAAAGGCGCGGGTCGTCTCGAAGGCGCCGGGAATGGGCGTGATAACCCCATTGCGTATCACGCCCCACTGGGCATTGCCACGATGTTTGAAGTGCAGAACGTTTAGAGGCATAAGCAAGCAGTCCTGATTGATGGAAGATGGTTTCGCAGCCACGAAGGCGGTTTCGCTAGGCGAAGAGTCTCAAAAGGGTGATCAACTTCCGGACCGTTACGTCCGGACTGTGTCTCAGCGCACGAATGAGCGCAACCAGGGACGAAACGGCCAGTTTAGGTCTGGTGAAGCTCCCCGGCATCACTTGGCCCCACTGCGCCATTCCTTCGCGGCTCGCGGGATGAAGGCCGGTCGGATGCTCCGACGTGAAGAGATCGCCGTCGCAGTAATGCTCGTGCTTGTCCCCCCAGGGGTCGTGCCAATAATCGAAGATCTGGCTGCCCAGAAAGTGTCGACCTGGGCCCCAGGCGGGTTTGCAGCCCCTGTCTCGCATCAAACGATGCCCCATGCCGATCGAGTCCGTGTCGATGACCTCGAAGGAGACGTGGTTGAGCGCTGGGGCGAAGGTTTGCGCGAGCGCGAGCGAGTGGTGGTCCACCGGCCTTTCCCCGCGGTCGAGCCGCATGAACGCGACCGCCGGAGAGCCGTCGGGAAGAACCTGAACGTCGCTGGGAATGAATCCGAAGTGCCGCGTGTACCACTCGCACGTCGCCTGATAATCGACCAGTTCCAGCGCCACATGCCCGAGGCGGATCACGTCTGGCGGCGCGATGGGCGTCCTCTGCGTTCCATTGATGCGCGCTGCCAGATCGACGGAGTTCATCGCAAGGGGCGGGCGATGCGGCAACTCAAGCGGGGCCGACTGTTCGAACACGGCGTCGACGCGAAAGCCCGAGGGATCCGAAAGGCGAACGCACCGCCCGCCGCCCGGCCAGGTCATGGATTCGATCGACGACGCCCCTGGCAGCTTCGCCAGCGCTTCGAGATCGGCGATCGAGTCAACTTCCAGGCCGATGCCGACAAAGCGGGGCGCGGTGGCTTTGCGGATGACATAGCAATACGGAGAGGGCGCCGTCCCGCGCATGAACAGCATTGCGCCGTCGTTCGATACGGTGCGCAGCCCGAAGTCGAGTAGATATTTCTCCGCTTTGGCCAGATTGGGTCGATCGAACATTGCGTAGGCGAGCGCAGAAGCTTTGGTCGTTGGGTTCGGGTGACGAGCCGGCTGTGCGGTGGTCAGGCACATCATCGAGACATCCTCCAAGGAGAAAGAGCAGGCATGACGCCGTATCAGCCAGGCGGGTCTGCGGAGGGCTCAAATTCGCCTCCAACGCCACCCTCGGCCCGCCCTTCGTTGTGGCGCCTTTCCGGGCCATTTCCGGCCTTGTACGCGCGGCGTTTACCCCGTCATATTGAACGGTATTGACTATCATTGCACAGATGTGTTCAATTCTGTCAATAGGAGTTCAAGATGAGGTCGCCTGCACCTGCTCAAGCAAGAATCTACGAAGCCGCGATGGGCATCTTCACACGGCGAGGTACGACTCAGGCAAACGTGAGCGAACTGGCCCAGGCAGCCGGCATCGCGCGCGGGACGATTTACAACAACGTCTCGCACCCGGACTCAATCTTTGAGGAGGTTGCCACCGCTCTCAGCAACGAAATGCACGCTCGCGTCGTCGCCAGCTTCGAGGCGATCGATGATCCGGCGCATCGCCTCGCGTGCGGGATGCGGCTTTTCGTTCGCCGCGCCCATGAGGAACCGCAGTGGGGCCGTTTTATCGTTCGCTTCGCCTTCACGACAGCTTCGCTGAGAGCCATGTTGTCAGGCCCTCCAGCGCACGATCTTCAAGACGGTCTCCAGAAGGGCCGATACAGATTTCGCGCCGAACAATTACCCTCGGTGGCCGCGTTCGTAGCCGCCACGACGCTCGCAGCGATGTCTCTGGTCCTCAACGGCGACAAGACTTGGCGCGATGCCGGTTCGGACGCCGCGGAGTTCATGCTGCGCTCCATCGGCGTTGCACCGCAGAAAGCCAGAGCGCTTGCCACAACCGATTTGCCGCCGCTACCCGAATTGGCCAACTGAGTTGGCGGCGACGGAGACAACAGGAGGAAGTCATGTCCGCAGTTTTGTCGCTTTCCCCCGGCAAGGATCGAGCGATGCCGATCGACAGTCTTGCTGCCGTGCTGGAAATCGAGAGGGTTCCACTTTCGGAACGGAAGATTCCCGCAACCACATATGAGATGTTGAAGACCGGGGCGGCGCTCGCGCCTGACGCACCCGCTCTCACCTTCTTCGCTGAGGTGCACCGTTTCGAGAAGGCGACGGTGTTTACTCATCGCGAGCTGTTCAAGCGAATCACCCAGGCGGGCAATCTCTTTCGACGCCTGGGAGTGGAGCTTGGCGACGCCGTCGCCTTCGTCCTGCCGAATATGCCCGAGACACACCTGACCATCTGGGGCGGAGAGGCCGCGGGGATCGCCTTTGCGATCAGCCCGCTTCTGGAGACGGAGCAAATCGCCGCTCTCTTGAAGGCCGCTGAGCCGACACTGCTGGTCACCCTCGCTCCCGTGCCCGGCGCGGACCTCTGGGAGAAGGCTACGACAGCTGCCGCTGGGCTCTCGAGGTTACGGGCGGTGCTCGCAGTCGACATGGCGCCCTACGTTCCCGCATCGAAGAAGCTCGCGCTTGGCGTCTTGGCGCCGCGCCCGCGAACTACTCTCAATGTCCCGGTGCTCGATTTCCGGCGCGAACTGAACAAGGAGCGTGGCGACGCTTTGAATTTCGAGGCTCCAAAGCCCGGCGACGTCTCGTCCTATTTCTGCACCGGCGGCACCACCGGCTCGCCAAAAATCGCTCGGCGCACCCACTTCTCCGAGGCGTACGACGCCTGGGCAATAGCAACTTTCATCGAAGGCCGCTTAGGCCCCGGCAAAACCATCTTTTGCGGCCTGCCGCTCTTCCACGTGAACGGCCAATTAGTGACCGGCCTCGTCCCCTGGGCCAAGGGCGCGCACGTGGTGTTAGGCACGCCAAAGGGCTATCGCGGCGAGGGCGTGATCCCGAACTTTTGGAGCCTGGTTGAGCATTTCAGGATCAATATGTTTTCCAGCGTTCCCACTGTTCTTTCCTCGTTGTTGCAGGTTTCGGTTGCGGGGCGGAATATCGGCAGCCTGGAATTCGCCTTCTGCGGTGCGGCGCCCATGCCCGTGCAACTGTTTCAGTCGTTCCAGGACCGGACGGGCGTTCGCATCGTTGAAGCCTACGGCCTGACCGAGGGCGCCTGCGCCTCAAGCGCCAATCCCGCCTTCGCGCCGCCGCACATCGGGTCGATCGGCCTTCGTTTTCCCTATCAGGACATGCGCGCGCTGATCCTGGACGGCGAAAACAGATACGTGCGCGACGCCGAGACCGACGAAATCGGCGTGATCGCCATCCGGGGACCGAATGTCTTCGCCGGCTATCTCGACCCCGTGCATGACAAGGGGATCTGGATCGAGCGCCAAGACGATGTCTGGCTGAACACCGGGGATCTCGGCCGGCAGGATGCGGAAGGCTATTTCTGGCTGACAGGGCGCAAGAAGGAACTGATCATTCGCAGTGGCCACAATATAGATCCGAAGCTTATCGAAGAACCGCTGCATCGTCATCCCAGCGTCGCTCTGGTGGCCGCGATCGGTCGACCGGACCCGCATGCCGGCGAAGTGCCGGTCGCCTATGTCCAGCTCAACAGCGGGGATAGCGCCAGCCCTGCCGAACTCCTCGAATTCGCTACGCAGAACATCCCCGAGCGCGCTGCGTGGCCGAAGGCTATCCGTATCGTTGAGAGAATTCCGACGACGAATGTCGGCAAGATCTTCAAGCCCCGTCTCCAGGAGTTGGAGATTGAGGACATTGTCAGCGCAGAGGCGGCGGCGACAAAAGCAACGTTGGCGAAAGTAGTTTTCCGCCAGGATCCGGTCCGCGGCCTGTTGGCTTCAGTGCAGGTCTCGCGCGGCCAGGCGGAGTTGAGCGAGTCGCTCGCAAAATACGCGTTCGCGTTCGAAATCACTTCGTGAGCTTTGACAGGAAACTCAAACGCTTGCACACGGGCCTGAGCCAGATGAGTAACCAATTACGAAAGAAGACCGAGAACCTATGCAGGAGCAAGTAAAGACAAATCCGTCCCCCGTCGCCGTCGCCACCGCCGGAACTGCCGGCGCCTCGTCCGGACTAAGCAGGCCATCGCCGCGCCCGATCAGAACAGGCCCGGCAGAAAAAGCTACTGCCCGTTCGATGTTCGATACGCAGATGCCTCCGGATACTTTTCCGCCTCCAGAATTTGATGTGATCGTGGTTGGCCTCGGCCCCACGGGGGCCATGCTCGCCAATCTCATGGGCCAGAGGGGACATTCCGTTCTTTGCGTGGAGCGGGATCAGGACGTCTACTACGCGCCGAAAGCGGTGCATTTCGACGACGAGATCATGCGTATCTTTCAATCTGCCGGTCTGGACCAGGACATCGCGCGAACCAGCGAATCCTGGACCCAGATGGCGTTCCTGACAGCACCCCATGCAAAGCCGGCCTGGCTGAACTACGTGGGCACACAAGACGGCCGGTACGGCCATGCGGGAGCCTGGTTCTTCCATCAGCCGACATTGGAGCGGCATCTCCGCACCGGCCTGGAGCGGTTTCCCAAAGTGCAATGTCTCTTGGGTGCGACTGCCACGCAAATGAGACAGGACGACCAGGGCGTAAGCCTGGTGCTCACGCAACTCGATGGCAGCGAGCGCGAAGTACACGGGCGATTCCTCGTCGGCTGCGATGGCGGACGCAGCACGATCAGGCGGCTGGCTGAGTTGAGCCTCGACACAGCGGACTTCGACGAGCCCTGGGTGGTTGTGGACACCAAAACGCGCTCGGGGAAAAAGCATCCAGGGTTGTCGCCGATTCACCAGCAGATTTGCAATCCCGCGCAGCCCGTTACGTACGTCCCGATCGCCGCGCCTTACTACGAATGGCAATTCATGGTGACGGAAGATAAGACCGAACGGGAGGCTACCGATCCGGCCTTTGTCCGTTCCCAGTTACGCGAGTTTGTCGACCTGGACACGATTGAGATTATTCGTATCGCGTACTACAAATTCCACGCGTTGTGGGCGCGCAAATGGCGCAATGGCCGCGTGGTGCTGGCCGGCGATTCGGCTCACCAGATGCCGCCGTTCCTGGGGCAAGGCATGTGTTCCGGCATCCGGGATGCGGACAGTCTCTGCTGGCGGCTTAGTCTGATTCTCAAAGGCCTTGCGGCTACCGATCTGCTCGACGACTACGAAGCCGAGCGCAGCGCTCACGTACAGCACATCATCCAGGGCGCGATGTTTCTGGGCCGTGTGATTCAGACTCGCCGGCGATTGATCGCATGGTTACGCAATCTCTTTTTATTCAGGCTTGCCAACATGGTCCCTGCTTACGCTCGTTTCATCATGTCCATCACCAACCGCAAGCGCCCGCTCGAGTGTGGTTGGCTCGGCAAGAATCGCCCCAAGATCGCCGGAACGCTGAGCTTGCAGCCAACGGTTGCCACTTCGGCTGGTGACAGGGTTCCTCTCGATTCGCTCCAGGGCGGAAGTTTCGCGATCATCGCTCGCGATACGGCCGCGCAGTTCATAGCGAACAGACTGCCGCGCCTGGACGATGGCCTCTCCCTGCGACTGATCCCGTTCGCTGAGCAACCCAATCACAAGACTGTTGGCGACGTTGAACGCCGGCTGACAAAGCAGTTCGACGAAAACGCGATCGACTTCCTGGTCGTTCGTCCGGACCACTACATCTTCGATGGCGGAAGGACCCCAGATTTCGAGGCGGTCGCGAGCCAATTCACCTGCCGATTCCGGGCAGTGGAGCAGGAGGTGCACGCATGATTCAGTCTCCTGTGCTCATCGCCGGTGGAGGGCCGGTTGGGTTGACGCTGGCGCTGGCGCTCAGCCGTCAGGGCATCCGGTCGGTGGTTGTGAATGACCGCCTGAACACCACGACCCATCCAAAACTAGACGTCGTCAACTGCCGCTCAATGGAGATCTATCGTCAATTGGGTCTCGCCGAGACCATCAGGGCAAACGGTAATCCGCTTGGCGCCAACCAGTACTCCGCCTTCGCAGCCAGCGCCGGCGGGCCCTACTATGCGGTGATGTCAGGACGCCACCTGATCTATCAGCCGGTCGCCGAAGCTCGCGAATCGATCTCGAAAACCAACGACGGAAGCCTGCCCCTCGAATCGATGCAGCGCATTTCGCAGATGTACCTGGAGCCGGTCTTGCTGGATGCGGCCAAGGCGGATCCCAGAATTGAGCTACACTTTGGATTCCGCCTCTACGGTTTCGAGCAGGATGCGGCGGGCGTTACCGCAGGTGTCCAGCACATTCAAAACGACGATAGCTTTCAGGTCCGCTCCCAGTATCTGATCGGCTGCGATGGGCCGGGCAGCATGGTGCGGAACTTCCTCAACATCGACTACGACGTTACGCGGGACCTGGTCGGCGAACTCTTTATCATCCATTTCCGCTCGCGCGAAATCGCACAACTCTATCCGAATCGGCAACCTTACTGGCATACGTGGCTTCGGCGCCCGGGATTTTCCGGACTGTTGGTCTCGCCGGATGCCGGCCGCGATGATTTTGTCCTGCATCGCATGTTTGCGCCGCTCCCCGGAGAAACGCTTGAGAACATCATCGACAAAGCCCTAGGCTGCAAGCTGAAATATGAAATCGTGCAGAGCGGAGGTTGGCGTCCGCAATTTCTGGTGGCCAACAGTTTGGGGCGCGGTCGCGTGTTTATTGCAGGGGATGCGACGCATCTGTACATGCCCACCGGCGGCCTGGGCATGAATACAGGAATCACCGAAGCGCACAACCTGGCCTGGAAACTCGCCGCTTGTCTGAAGGGATGGGGAGGCGCGCCTCTGATGCAGAGCTACGAAGCCGAGCGCTTGCCGGTGGCACGCCGGAATCGCGAGCACGTGAAAAAGTGTGCGGCTGCCGTTTTCGAATCCCAATTTCGCTGCGCTCCCGACGCGCTCGCCGAGTCCGAAGCTGGCGTCAAGGCTCGCGCTGTGATGGCGAGCGAATTTGAAACCAAAGTTAGTCGTCTGTATGAAGCGCTCGGCATTGAAATCGGCTACCGGTATGCGGGTTCACCAGTGATCTGCCCGGATGACGAAGACGAACCTGCATACGAGGAGATCCGATATCTGCCCACCACCAAGCCGGGCGCGCGGCTCCCCAGCGTTTTCCGCGATGACGGCGCCGCGCTGTTCGATCAACTCGCTGCTGACGGCTTTACGCTCCTCGTGTTGGGAGCAAGCGTAGAGGAAGCAGCCCCTATGCAGGTTGCCGCGCGAGCCACGGCGTTGCCTCTGACCGTTCTTCCGATCAACGAGCCGCACATTCGCGAAGTGTACGGCCGTCGCTTTGTTCTGGTAAGGCCCGACCAGCATGTTTGTTGGCGGGGAGATCGCGTTCCGGCCGACTCTGCCAGGATTATTGAAATCGTTCGTGGCGCCGCCAGTGCATCAGGAGACGCTCATGTCTGTTAAGAAAGGCCGCATCGGCCAAATGTTGGATGGGGTGTCCAAGCGATGAAATTATTCCACAACCTGAGGCTCCGGTTTCTGTTGCTTGCCTCGATGCCCTTGCTGCGGCGTGCCGAGCGCAAGTCCAAGCGGTTTCAGCAAATGTTGCTGGACCAGCCGTTTGTCCTCCAGATCCTGAGCCGGGATGGAGCAGCCGGTTACTACGAACTGATAGAAGGCCACCTGCAACTACACCTCGGAAGGCATCCCCACCCCGGTTTCTCGCAGACCTGGGCAACCAGCAAGGACGCGGTGCGGGTCATGATGAGCCGCGATGAAGCAGATCTGATGCGGGCTCTCGAAGACGGCCACTGCGAATTGGCTGGCAGCTTTCTGGTGGCCATGTGGTTCAACGAAGCGATGAAAATTGCGCGAAGCGTATGACCATGCAAACGCTGTCAATATCTGCGGAATACCATGCTCATGGGTGATCCATATAGCCCGTTAACCGGGAACTTGCAGAGACCGCCTCTTAATCAAGGCGATTGTCAGAACCAGATCTCATCTTCGAATTGACGATTCAAAATCAACCACGGTGAAATGGGTTCCGGACAGCTGATCTAAGAAGGTTTGAACCATGATGAAATTCTGCTGCACCCGATCCACCGAACACTACGAAACTAAATCAGTCTTGCTGTCGCCCTCCGCAGGACCGCGGTAACGCACCACAAGAAGCGTGACATCGTCTGACTGGCTTGCACCCCCGGTAAACGTCTCGACAGCGCTCCATATCCCATCAAGAAGGGCTTTCAAAGATGAATCCTGATGCTGGCTCAAGGCTTCCTTCAGGCGCACGTCTTGAAACAGATTCCTGTCTCTGTCCTCTGCCTCCGTCACACCATCGGTGTAAAGCAACAGCGTGTCTCCGGGTTCGAGTTGGATACGGGAGGACGGGAAAGACTCCGACTCGAGCAGGCCAATGGGAAGAGATCCGGTGGAATATAGTTCGCTCACCTCGCCTCGCCGCAGCAAAAATGGACATGGATGGCCGGCACGGACAAACTCAAGAGCGCCGCCGGGGTCGAGCAGCCCGAAGAACATGGTTGCGCAACGTCCCACCGCTGCGCGTTTGCAGAGGAATTGGTTCAGGTGATTGAATACCATTACCGGGTCGACGCCCAGGGTCATTCCTGAAAGCGCTCCCTGCAGCATGGTTGTGAGCAGAGCAGCACCCAGGCCCTTGCCGGCAACATCGGCAATCAAGAGAGCAATGCGCCCGTCCGGCAAGGGGAAGACATCGAAGTAATCGCCGCCCACCTCGTGACAGGGCCGGTAGATTCCCGTGATGGAGAAATGGGGATAGTCGTGCAACCCCTGCGGAACCAGGGTCTGCTGTATTTCGCGCGCGATGCTTAGCTCCTGCTCGAGGCGCTGGCGTTCCCGTTCGCTCTCGATCAGCCTGGAGTTTTCAAGAATGCTCCCGGCCTGGGCGCCCAAGGCATCCAGAATCTTGCGGTCCAGCGCGGAGAATGTGGCGGTACGCTTGGAATCAAGATAGACAGCGCCCAGCAATTGCCGCCTTGCGATTTCTGTTGAACTATCGGCCCTCCCGCGCGGCGTGCCGTACAAGGGAATCACGACCGACGCGCGCAACAGTTGGAGCATAACGCTTTGCGCGCTCTGCAGGACTATATCCGCCAGGTTCAGATCCTCATTGACTACTGCGGATCCAAGCTCGATGGCGCTGCCGAGTACCGAACGGCTGGGATTCATCTTTTCAAGCGGAAGACTCTCGCCGTCCCGCCCGCGCGCTACCTTGACTTGCAGCACACCGGACGCGTCGGGCTCCAGCAGCATTCCGCGGTCGGCTTGGGTGATGACAATGGCATGATCGAGCATCGAGGCCAGCACGGATTCCAGCGGAAGCTGTGAATTCATGAGCGACGTCGCCTCGAGAAGAAGCCGCAGCCCATTGAGTTCATCGGCCGAGTCGTTTCCCATCGAACCAAGAATGTTCCGCAGTTTCGTCTCAGCTTCTTCCTGGGTGATCGCTTCCGAAGGCAGACGGAAAATAAGTTGGCATCCATCGTCAGTGCCCAGACGGATCCGATCACCGTCGGCGAGGAATCGGGCTTTGGTCGGTTCGCCGTTGACGAAGATGCCTTCGCGCTGACCACAGTCCTCAATAAGGAGCCCGGAGGCACCTTCGGAAATGACCACGCACTTGCGCGAGATGCGCTTGTCGTCCAGTGCCAGGTGATTGCCGTTCTCCTGGCCCCGTCCGATGAAGAACGGAAGCTCGTTGATGGGAACCATCTGCCTGGGACGGTCAGAAAACGAAATCTCGATATAAGCGTTGACGGTAGCAGTCGATTCGGACATAGGCTCTGTGTGGCTGAATTCTAGCATTCGGGTGATTTCAACGCCGATCAAGTAAGTAACTCACAATTTGTGCAAGCTTGTTACGTTCGATTCAAAGGACTCATTACCATTCGATGAATTTTTGGCTCGACGCAGCTAGTTGCTTGACAATTCCTCACTGTTGTCAGTAGGTTAGAACCTTATCATCCCCACCGGTTATCTCCCGGAAGTGCTGAAATCCTGGTCATTACGGGCGACATGAATTGACCGGAAGTCCCCGCCATTCCCCCGATGGCAATTTGAGTATTTGACTCGGCGACAGTACTTCCCCGTCGCCTCGCAGCCGGGCCTGTGCCCGCTGTCAACGGTAGAACCGGGCTCTCGATTACCCAGGAGCATTTCGACCTTGCGCTGAAGCGGCCGGGTAAAACACATTCACCCGCAGCTGCAATTCCCAGGAGATCGTATCCATGAGCAAGCCATCCGCCGCGTCGGCTTCCAGAGCCCTTTTCACAGGCTTTCAACGATCCCTCATCCTGGTTCTGTTTGCAGTGGTCATCGCATCCCTATTCCCACACCCAAGTTCGGCCCAGCAAGTCACCTATTACGACTTCAACGCTCCTGCTGCTTCTCCCAGCCAGACATCGGCCAGCTGCCTGGCGAACTCCGCCGGACCCGGTGTCCTTTTCTGCTTCAACTCCGTCGGCGCCGGTCTCAGCTTTATCCAGGACGACACCTATACGACGTCGATTGACCCCAACGAAACCAATGGCTCGGCCTACGCGCTGGAGCTGACGCAAGGCATCTCGAGCCAAGCGTCGAGCGTGTGGTACACAACTCCGCAGAACGTGGCAGCCGGCTTCACCGTCTGGTATGCCTTCAGAATCTCAAACGCATCCTCGCCTACCGGCGATGGACTGGCTTTTGTCATTCAAAACGCCCTGGGCGGCGGAGTTATCAACAATTCCTTGGTAAACTGCGCCGAAACCGGCTCGGGACTGACGGCCCTCGGCGGAGCCGGCGGCTGCCTGGGCTACGGCGCCATTGACAATAGCATCGCCTTTGAGGCGGACACGTTCCCCGACAGCTATGATCCTTGGGACTTCGCGGTATATGACTACGACGACAACCATATCGCCCTTCAGGGTTGCGGCCCCGGACTCGCCAACTCGCCCGCCCACTATACTTCCAACCTCGTGAGCCCCCTGGTGCCGACCAGCTGCCTCGTCGATCTAGGCGGCATGTACGCAATCGCCTCCAATCCGAGTTCTTCAGCGGGCACCGTGGGAGACTACATTGCTAACGGCAACCCGCACCAGATTGTCATCGTCTACAACGGCCCGGACGATTCGCCGGCAAACTACCTCTATGTTTACCTCGATCCGGCGTTCAACGCGGGGACGCACACGCCCGTAGCGGGATCGACGCCGATTTTCTCGGGACCGTACAACATCGCCAATTCCATCAATCTGAACAGTGGGACGGCCTACGTTGGCTTCACCGGTGCGACCGGCGGGAGCTATGAGCAGAATGAACTGATGGGCTTTACCTTCACGCAGCACAACTACGTCAATACGAACTACACGCTGGCCGTGAGCACTGCCGGCAGCGGGAGTGGCACAGTTTCGGGCTCGAATTGTTCAACGGCAACCTATCCTTCAGGGACCGCAGTGACGTGCACGGCGACGCCTGCCGCCGGCTCGCAGTTTACGGGCTGGAGCGGGGGAACTTGCAGCGGCACCGGCAGCTGCTCGTTTTCGCTGGGTTCAAATTCAACCGTCGTGGCGAACTTTGCGCTTTCCTACACCCTGACGCTGACGGAAGTGGGCACGGGTACGGGCGCGGTGACAGACAACCAGTCACAGATCAGCTGCGGCGTGGCCGATGGCGCCGTGTCGGGGACGTGCTCCGGCACCTATGCGGGCGGAACGTCAGTGACGCTGACCGCGAATGCGACTGGGACCACCACTAAGTTTGCGGGCTGGGGTGGCGCGTGCGCGAGCTCGGGAGCGAGTGCGTTTTGCACGGTGACCCTGAATTCGGCGTTGAACGTCAGCGCGAGTTTTGTTGCTCCGGGGCCGGGGCCATCTCCGGCGGGGACGCTCAAACCCATTACCGCGGGCATTGTCTACGGTCAGGGTGGCAGCTTGACGACTGGAATCGAAAACAACGGCGGAGTCAGCGCCAACAGCCTGGATTACCTTGGCGGTGTGGCCGTGGACGCCAGCGGCAATCTCTACGTGGCCGACGCCGGTAACAATCGGGTACTGTTCTATCCCGCCGGCAGCACCACCCCGACGCGGGTCTATGGACAGAACGGCAGCTTGACCAGCAACACCCCGAACAACGGCGGGGTCAGCGCCAACAGTTTGTGGAATCCGGTTGGAGTAGCCGTCGACAGCGGCGGCAACCTCTACGTGGCCGACGACTATAACAGTCGCGTGCTGTTCTTCCCGGCCGGCAGCACCACCGCCACGCGTGTCTACGGGCAGGGCGGCAGCTTTACCTCGAACGCGGCGAACAACGGCGGGGTCAGCGCCAATAGCCTGTGGGAGCCCTTCGCAGTCGCGCTCGACGGCAGCGGCAATCTCTACGTGGCCGACTACGTAAATAACCGCGTGCTGTACTATCCCGCCGGCAGCACCACCGCCACGCGTGTCTACGGGCAGGGCGGCAGCTTTACCAGCGGTGCCGCGAACAACGGAGGGATCAGCGCCAACAGCTTGGACCAACCGACTGGAGTCGCCCTGGACTCAAGCGGCGATCTCTACGTGGCCGACCTTCAAAACAATCGCGTGCTGTTCTATCCCTACGGCAGCACCACTGCCACGCAGGTCTACGGGCAGGGCGGCAGCTTTACCACCAACGCCATCAACAACGGCGGGGTCAGCGCCAACAGCCTGAGTAATCCTCTCGCTCTCACCGTGGACCCGAGCGGCAATCTATACGTGGTCGACCGCTCCAACAACCGGGTCCTTTTCTATCCCTTCGGCAGCACCACTGCCACGCGGGTCTACGGGCAGGGCGGCAGCTTCACCACCAACACCATAAACACCGGCGGGGTCAGCGCCAACAGCCTTGCCGACCCCTACGGAATAGCCCTGGACAGCAGCGGCAATCTCTACGTGAGCGACTGGTTGAACGGCCGCGTGCTTGAATATGGGAGCTTCGGCAACGTCAACGTTTGTCCTGCCGGCCAGACCACGCCTGCACCCTGCAACACTACGATCACTTTGAGCTACTCCTCCGGGTCGGCGACGAACTTTGGCGCGACCCAGGTCGTCACGCAGGGCATCACCGGTCTCGACTTCTCGCTCGCCAACGGCAACACTTGCACAGGCACGGTGGCCGCCGGAAATACCTGCCTCGTCAACGTCAACTTCGCTCCGCTCGCGCCCGGATCGCGCACAGGTGCGGTCGAGCTCTTCAACAGCAGCGCGAACCTGTTGACGACCGCGCCGATTTACGGAGTTGGTCAGGGACCGGCGATCGCGTTTGGACCCGGCACGCAGACCGCGCTGGTCGGCATCAATGGGGTGTACGCAGGGAGAGAGGTGGCCCTGGACGGAGCGGGCGATTTGTTCATCGCGGAAAACCTCAACAACCAGATTGTGGAGCTTCCGGTCGGTTGCAGCAGCACCGCTTGCGAGACCAGCGTGGGCACCGGATTGAGCTCTCCGTATGGTGTGGCGGCGGATGGAGCGGGAGACATCTTCATCGCGGATACCGGCAACAACCGGGTGGTGGAGGTTCCGGCCAATGGTGGCGCCCAGACGACCGTGGCCAGCGGACTGAATTTCCCCCTCGGGGTGGCGGTGGATGGAGCGGGGGACGTCTTCATCGCGGATACCGACAACAACCGGGTGCTGGATCTTCCGGCCAGTGGAGGCCCCCAGATCACGGTGGCCAGCGGACTGAATAACCCCAATACTGTGGTGGTCGATAGCGCGGGAGATGTCTTCATCGTTGATAGCAACAGCCAACTGGTGAAGATTCCCGCCGGTTGCGCCAGCTCCGCCTGCCAGACCAGTGTGGGCGCCGGGTTCAATAACCCGCGGGGTGCGGCGGTGGACGCGGCGGGCGATGTCTTCATTGCGGATACCTACAACAGCAGAGTGGTTGAGGTTCCGGCCGGTTGCACCAGCACCGCTTGCCAGACTACGGTGGGCAGCGGATTCGGTTATCCATGGGGAGTGGCGGTGGATGCGGCGGGCGATATCTTCGTCACGGATACCAACGACGGCGAAATTTCGGAGATAAACCGCTCGCAGTTGCCATCCTTTAGTTTTACCCTTACGAATGCGGGTAGCACCAGCACGGACAGCCCCAAGTCGGTGAGCATTCAAAACGTCGGCAATCAGCCGCTGACGGGCTCGCTCACCTTGTCGACTCTGGGCACGAATTTCACGCAGATCTCAACTCCCGATTGCTCCAGCGAATTTCCGTTGGCGCCGGGCGCGAGCTGCAACGAGAGCTTCAGCTTCACGCCGCAGACCACCGGCTATCTCACGGGTAAGGCGACTTTCAGCGACAACACGCTGAACCTTTCTCCTTTTGTTGTCAGCCAGACGATCAATCTCAGCGGCATCGGCAGCACGAACGGCCAGACCGGCGCCACCATCCCCAACGTGGTTGGAATGACGGAAGCGGCGGCGGCAACGGCCCTCACTGATGCGGGCTTGACGGTGGGAGCCGTGGGCAGTGAGTACAGCAGCAGCGAGCCTGCCGGCAGCGTGATCGGCGAAAGCCCGGCCGCCGGAATGCAGGCCAATCTCGGATCAGCGGTCGCACTCATGATTTCTACCGGCGAAGCGCCACCACCGGTGCCGAACCCGCTCACCTTCGAGAATAACTACTTCGTTACCGGCGACTACGCCACTGCGGGAGTGACTCTGGTAGGAACTGGCGTGAGCGGCGTCGCCTCCGGAACCATCACCATTCGCGATCTCACTACCTGCGCCTGTGCCCAGGGTGTTCCCGATGGGGCCGACATCGTGGATGGATTCCTGTACTGGACAACGATAGAGAATACGGCGACGCCTTCGGCCAACAACGGAACCTTCCTTGGTTATCCCATCACCGGGCAGCAGATAGGAAGCGACGCGCCTTATACGGACCCGGCCACCGGGTTGCAGGGGACGCTGCGCGTGTATCGAGCCGACGTCAACACCTATTTCCAGCCTGCGGCGAACGGGAGCGGAGTGCGCGTGGGTTCGGGCACGTTCACGGTCGCTCTGCCGGATAGCGGCAACACCGGAAAACTGCCGCTCACCGCGGGCGCAAGCCTGGTGGTCATCTATCGCGTCCTATCGCCGAATTTCCCGCTTAAATCGGTCGTGATTTACGACGGTTCGGCGATACCCGCCACCTCTACGACCCAGAACATGCAGGGATTCTATGATGCGGTTGGCGGAGCTTCCGGCACCGGAGAGAGTACGCCCATCTACTACAGCAGCACTGGAACGTGGAATGGCAGTCCCGCTTCCGTCACGCTCGGCGCGTCGAACCAATACAGTGCGCCTCTGGATGCCGGCTACGCCTATGCCGCAGAGATCGTTAGCACGCCCGTGAACAACAGTGACAACGACGGCATTCTGAACGCCTGGAAGGCCGGGCCGCCGGCGGGCGATTTCTTTGCCGGGCAGCCGGGTTACTACGATGTAAAGACCCAATCGTGGGTGCCATTGCCGGGCGCAAAGCACGGGGAAAAGGACCTCTTCGTTCAACTCGATTGGATGTGCGGCAACGTGCTTGCATCCGGCGCGTGCGATCCCATGCAGGAGAATCTATTCCCTTCTCCTGATCCCGACGGCAACGATCCGCTGGCGATTGTGCAGCAGGCATTCGCCCAGACCGGAGTCGTGCTCCATCTGGAAATTGGAAACGCCGTGCCTGAAAACACCTGCACGGATAACACGTCCACCACTCCGCCCCAACTGTGCCAGTTCCCTGGCGAGCCGGGCGTGATCGGGTGGAAGAACAGCCTGGAATTCTCCAAGGTGTGGCCGCGCAATCTTAGTTCCTGCGCTGCAGGCGGCGATTGCACAGCTCGTTTCCCATACGGGCAGAAAGACAGCTATCACTACGTTCTGTTCGGCCACTCTCTGGCGATACCGGCCTGGAACAGCCGTTACGGGAGCTTGACGTCGATTCAGGTTGTCAGCGGCGTAACAACCATCGACACCACCGACCGGGGCACCGGAATCAACGAATGCCCAAGCCGCATCACGATCTCCGGCGTGCTTGGAAACCCAAGCCTCAACGGGGTGTACAACACGACTTCGTGCCCCGACACGAAGACAATGATTGTGGCAGCTCCCGGCGTTCCTAACTGGAGCTATCCCAACAGCACGTTGTCTGAACCAGAGATTGGCATCACTTCCGGCACGGTGACGAGCATCTCGGGTTATTCCGATCTGGGCGGCGCCGATTCAGCCGTGAGCCTCGCGCTTTGGGAGACGGCCCCGAACCAGGACATGAGCAAGCGCGCGCAGGTAGTCGCAGGCACGTTATTCCACGAGATCGGCCACACGCTTAGCCTGCCCCACGGCGGGCTCTATTATGACGCGAGCCCAAGTTATGTCCCGACGTTCGAAGCCAATTGCAAGCCGAATTATCAGAGCGTGATGAACTATCTGTTCCAGCTCGATGGGGTGGGACCCAATGCAGCCGTTGCTTACTCCAACCAGACGCTTGAAACCCTGTCTGAACCTTCATTAGGTTCGGTGACCAACCTTTTAGACATCTACAACAATCCTGCGACGTTTTCAACCTCGACGTGGTACACATCTGTTGCGCCCAGTTCGACGGCCAGCCCCGCTACGCTGCATTGTGACGGCACTCCGCTCACCGGCGATACGGGATATCGTGTGGAGGGGTCCATCGCACCACCCACGCCGGCGTGGTCGTCAACGGCTGACCCAAACATTACCTTCGATGGCGTGCCGTATACGACGTTGCGTGGATACAACGACGTGGCCAACATCGACCTGCGCCAGGTGGGCGCCACGGGCGGTGAGTTCGCATCTCTGGCGGGCATTCTTTCTTTCGGTAATTCATCAGCGCCGCTGAACGTTACCGCGGGTGGAAGCGTGGCTGTGGGCGCCGGTGGCACCGTGACGCTGGGCGCCGGCGGCAACATGACTTTGACCAGCGGCGGAAACATCACCGTGGGCAGTGGCGCCGTCATCAGCAATAGCGGCAGCATCACATTCGGCACGGGAGGCAACGCAACGCTGAGCAACGGCGGCACCGTCACGCCTGGAAGCAATGGCGTGCTGGCTTTGCCCAGCGGCGGCAATGTCACCCTGAACGGCCCCGGCACGGTCACTCTGGGCGCCGGCGGACTGGTCACCCTGGGCGCTGGCGGACTGGTCACCCTGGGCGCAGGTGGCACCATCACCAGCAGTGCCGGCACGGTGACGATTCCCACCACGGGCGGCGCCTACGCCATTCCCGCTGGCGGCGGAACCATTGCCTTGGGCGCCGGCGGCAATGTAACCCTGGGTGCTGGCGGAAACGTCACCCTGGGCGCGGGCGGCCTTGTCGCTCTGGGCGCCGGCGGCAACGTCACGCTGGGCGCAGGCGGCAATGTCACCCTGGGTGCAGGCGGTCTTGTCGCCCTGGGCGCAGGCGGCAATGTAACTCTGGGCGCAGGCGGCAACGTAACTCTGGGTGCCGGCGGGAACGTCACGCTGGGCGCAGGCGGAACTGTGACGCTCGGCGCAGGCGGCAATGTCACCCTGGGTGCAGGCGGCCTTGTCGCCCTGGGAGCTGGCGGCAATGTCACCCTGGGCGCAGGCGGCAACGTCACACTCGGTGCCGGCGGCAATGTCACGCTGGGCGCGGGCGGCAACGTCACCCTGGGTGCCGGCGGCCTTGTCACCCTGGGCGCTGGCGGACTGGTCACCCTGGGCGCAGGCGGCACTGTCACCCCCAGCGGCGGCAGCCCCGTACCGATTAGCGCGGGTGGAAGCTACACCCTTCCCGCTGGTGGCGGCACCATTGCGCTGGGTGCCGGCGGCAACGTCACCCTCGGCGCCGGCGGCAATGTGACGCTCGGCGCGGGCGGCAATGTCACCCTGGGCGCCGGCGGTGTTGTCGCCCTGGGCGCAGGCGGCAATGTCACGCTTGGCGCGGGCGGCACCATCGCCCTGGGCGCCGGCGGCAACGTAACGCTGGGTGCAGGCGGAGTCACCAGCACTGAGTTGGATTACAACACCGCCAACTCGATCGTTCGCCCGCCGCCTTCGGCCACCTATGCGATCTCGGGTGGTGTTCAAGTCAATTGGACAGCGCCGGCCTTCGGCGTGGTTCAGACCTACACCATCTCTCGCAGCGTGATTACCCCGCCGTCGACTACACCTGGGCCGGCGGTCGTGATCGGAAGCGTCAGCGGCGTGAACGGGTTTGCACCGGCGACGACATTCACCGACACAAACGCTCCCACCAGTGGAACCTTGGTCTACACAATTGCGACCACGCTTGTACCAGACACCACCAACCCGGCGCCCCGCCAGAGCGCACCGTCGCCGCCGGCAGTGCTCACGGTGGGACAATCGATCGTCCTTGGCTCGTTGCCGAGTTCGGTTGTGATCTCAAGTTTGCCACTCACGGTCACGGCGACTTCCGAGTCGAACGTCAGCCCGAATCCGCCCACGGGGCAGCAGGTGAGCTTCAGCGCGGCGGGATCCTGCTCCATAGTGAACGGCAGCCAGTCGATCAACACATCCGGCGTTTCCTCAGCCACCGTGGCCCTGAGCAGCACCGGAAGCTGCACCATTACCGCGTCGCAAGCGGGCGACAGCACCACGGCGGCGTCGGGCACAACTGCCTATAGCGCGGCAACTCCAGTGTCAGGATCATTCACGATCCTGGCTCAGGGTTCCACCACGCAATCGCAAACCATCACCTTTGGGCCTTTGGCGAGCGTGCAATATGGCAGCGGATTCTCGGTCATCGCATCGTCCTCCGCCTCGCTGCCCGTCAGCTTCACGGCATCAGGACCATGCACGGTGAGTGCGGCGACCGGCACGGCGAGCGGTGCTGCGACCGGAGCCGGCCAGTGCAAGATTACGGCGTCGGCGCCTACCGGGCCTGCGCCGAACAACAGCACCTATAGCGCTGCCTCGGTGACCCAGTCGTTCACCATTTCCACGGCGCCGCTTACGGTGACGGCAAATCCCATCACCATTCCATACGGGCAGTCCATCCCGCAGTTGACCTATACCTTTGGTCCGTTGGTCAGTGGAGATTCACTCGCTACGGCGGTGACCGGCACACCGGCGCTATCCACCACTGCAACTTCATCGGGCAATCCCGGCGCCTACCCGATCACAGTTTTGACCGGCTCGTTAGCCGCGGCGAACTACTCCTTCGTCTTCGTGTCCGGCACATTGACGATTCAGCAGGCCATGCCGACGATCAGCATCAGCAACATCCCGGCGACCCCGGTATACGGAGCCAGCTTCACTCCGGCGTACACCTATTCAGGTAACGGCAGTCCGACCGAGTCGACGGCTTCGAGCACGACGGGGGTGTGCACGGTATCGAGCGGCGTGGTGAGCTTCGTTGGCGTGGGAACCTGCACGTTGACGGCCAGTGCCACTGCCACGACGGACTATGCGGCAGCGACGGGCGGCGCGCAGAGCTTCACGGTGGGCCAGGCGACACAAACCATCACCTTCACCCAGCCGGCCTCACCGGTGACCTACGGAGTCTCTCCCATCACGCTGTCGGCGACTGCGACTTCAGGGCTCACGGTAGCGTTCAGCATCGATCCGGCCAGCACCGGGGCGGGGACGATATCGAGCAACACATTAACAGTCACGGCGGCAGGAAATCTCGTAATCGACGCCAAACAGGCGGGCAACACGAACTACGTGGCAGCAACGCAGGTGCAACGGACCATTGTGGTGAACCAGGCCACGCCTGCGATCAGCATTAACAACAGCCCGGCGACCCCGGTATACGGCGGCAGCTTCACTCCGGCGTATACCTACACGGGTAACGGCAGTCCGATCGCATCGACGGCTTCGAGCACGCCAGCGGTGTGCGCGGTGACGAGCGGGGTGGTGAGCTTCGTTGGCGCAGGAACCTGCACGTTGACGGCCAGCGCCACAGCCACGACGGATTATTCGGCGGCGTTGGGCGCACCGCAGAACTTTACGGTGGGCCAGGCGTCTACGACGACTGCGGTGACCTCCTCTACGCCTGGCAATGCCTCGGCATTCGGGCAATCGGTAACCTTCACGGCCACAGTTACGCCGCAATACAGCGGAACCACACCAACCGGCACCGTGACCTTCAACAACGGCGGGTCGCAAATCGGGACCGGCACCCTGAGTCTGGGCCAGGCTTCATTTAGCATATCCAGCCTTCCGGCCAGCGCGAACAGCATTACTGCGATCTACAGCGGGAGCAGCAACTTCACGGGCAGCACCAGCCCGGCCATCACTCAGACGGTGCGGGCCGCCCCGATTGTCAGCCTTAGCCCGCTCTTTGTTTCGTTCGGCAACCAGAACGTGAACACCACAAGTCCGGGGATGAAAATCACCCTAACCAATGCCGGCGACGCAGCTCTGTCCCCCATCACCATCGGGATATCGGGAGACTACCCGGGCGACTTCACCCAGACCAACAATTGCCCGTCCTCGCTGGGCTACACCTCCCCCAACAACTCCTGCACCATCACGGTGGTATTCGCCCCGGTCGATACCGGCGCACTGGACGCCGTCTTGACGATAACCAGCAATGACGACGGCTCGAGTGGCTCCCAGCAATATGTTGCGCTCGCTGGCGGCGGATTGAGCACGATCGTCGGAGGCTCACTCTTCAACAACGCCATATTCGCGACGGCATTTGGCTGCGATAGCGTCGCTTTGAACGGCGGCAGCACGATAGATAGTTTCGATTCCAGCCTGGGCTTCAGTTCATCCCACACTCTTAGCGGGGGCAACGTGGGCTCCAACGGAACCGTCGTTCTCAATGGCCGGAATACCGCCATCTATGGCGCGGTGTCGGTATGGAATCAAAATTGCAGTCAGGCGCCCTCGGGATTCATGAGCACCGGAGGAGGTCAGGCAACCGGCGGCGTGACGGCGCTCAATGGCCCCGGGAACTATCCTGCTCCTCCCTTGCCGAACACACCTCCCGTCAGCACGCAAAACATCTCCGGTTCCTGCGGATCGATCGCCGGCTGCACCAACACCGGAACCAAAACAGTAAGCCTGGCTCCCGGATCCTACGGCAACCTTACCCTCAGCGGCGGCACCACCGCGCACTTCAGCGCCGGAACGTACAACATCAACAGTCTCACGCTGAGCGGCAACAGCATTCTCTACGTGACTTCGGGGCCTGTGTACGTGAATATCGCAGGCGCTTCCCTCAACGGAGGCGTCCCGGCCATGGACTTGAGCGGCGGCAGCATACAAAACCCGACCGATATCCCCACTAACCTGCAGTTCTCCTATGCCGGCTCCCAGGGCGTGAATCTCTCCGGCGGGTCCAGCAGCTACGCAACGGTCTACGCACCCAGTGCGCCCGTCAACCTCAGCGGCGGATCCGATTTCTTCGGGTCCATTATCGGCAGCATCTTCACCAACAGCGGCGGAGTCGCCCTCCACTACGACCGGCATCTGCCCTTCATCCAGGCAGGAAACTACATCTGGTTCAACGCCGTGATCAACAACGTGAAAGGGCTTCCGTCGGGCTCGAATCCGGCGCAGGTTAAGCTCTACATGACCAACTCGACGATCAATTTTACGGCCAATGGAGCAACCTACAGCCTGCCCGTGCCCAACGCAGTCGTAACCTTCAACTCCGCCACGGCGCTGGGGACGACGTTCAGCACGACTAGCAACCGGTGGAGTACCTCTATCCCGGCAGCGGATCTGACCGGCAACACCTTCGTCGCCGGGGTTGCGTTCCAGGTGCCCGCCAACTTCCCGGCCGGCATCCAGAACGTTTCCTGGTCTGCGGCGTTCACAACCGACACTCCGGGGATCACACTACACTGGCAGTGGGGCGCGGCGGTCTATACCTCGTTCAGCACCACCTATGCAACCAGCACTAACTCCAACGCTCTGGGCGTCAACCCTGAGGATGGCGCCGCCGACCCGAATGGCGCAGACCCTGCCGGCACGCCCGAAACCTACAAAGCAGACTTGACGTTCGGCGCGCAAGGCTGCGGCAGTAATGACTATGCGGGGCACTTGACCTCCCGGGCCGGCGTCGTACCGAGCCTGGCTCCCGTAAGCGCATCACCCAGCAGCCTGGATTTCGGCACGCAGACCCAGGGGACCACCAGCACGACTCCGCTGACGGCAACCCTCACGAACAACGACAGCGTCGCGTACACCATCTCCAGTATTACGATCACCGGGACGGATGCTGGCGACTTCACTGCCACAAATAACTGCCCTGCCCCCACAAGCACCCTGGCGGCAGGGAATAGCTGCACGATTTCTGTGACCTTTAAGCCAAGCGACGTGGGGACCAGAACGGCCAAGGTGGTGGTGAACGATCGCGCCAGCAATAGTCCACAGACGGTGTATCTATCCGGCACCGGTCACTGATGCATCGAATGGAGCGAGCACTGACCGACTGGGGCCATACCGGTTCCTCAGTCACCGTTTCCTGAAGCCCCAAAACCGGGTGGCGTTTTCACAAAGAAAACGCCACTCTCCAAAATCCTTCGCGACGTATAGTGCAACTGAGGAACCGGTCGAATTTCTTATCGAGTGAAACAGTTCGGCATTGGAATGCTCGGCTGACGATTTCAGGGAACAGCACGCAAACGATGTCCTCGGCTGGCAGGAGCGTATTTTCGAAAGCCAAGCAGGCGCAGCAGCAGACGCCTCGATCTCACCTTCGTCTATTGGCCGATACGACGGCGGACTTCGGGAACCAGAGGATCGTCCACCGACTTTCCTCGGATGCTGAGATAAGTCTTGTAGAAGTCCTCGAATCCCTCGCTCTTCATCCCTTCCCGCACGCGTCCCTGGTAGTAATATACGGGCGGAAAATAGGCATAAGTCGGCACGTTATCCATAAACAGTTCGATCGCTTCGCCGCGCCGCTTCGCACATTGATCGAACTCTGAGTCAGCCTCAGTGAACGCTCCCGCTTCAAGGTAAGCCCGCCCCAGATCGAAGCGGCCGATCCAGGTATCCATCAGGTTGTTCGCGGCTGTCATCTGCCTGATTGCTTCGTTGGTATCTTTCTTCTTCAGCGCGATCAGCCCCGCGACGATCTTGCCATAGGCCTGCGACTCGCTGGTCAGCGAGGAAGAGAGGCTGGTCGCCAGCTTTTGTGCTTTCGCCAGTTCTCCGGCATCGGCATAAGTGCTCGCCGCCAGGAACTCGATGGAAGTAGATTGGCTGTTCGCCAGCGCCTTGTCAAGGTCAGAGAGCGCCGCCGGATGGTGTCCTTCTAATTCATCTAAGTTCGCCAGCGCCGCGTACTTCCTCGCAGCGTTGTCGGCCATTTTGGCCGCCACATCGGAGGTGGCCCCATGCAAGAGGAGGAGCGCCGCCTCTTCATACTTCCCCTGATAGGCAGCCAGATCGGCAAGTCCAGCGGTCGCGGTAGACGCGCCTGCCGAACCAGACTTTTCGAGCTGATGGTAACTATCGGCGGCCTTCTCCATCTGCCCTTGTCCGAGCTGCGCTTCGGCGAGAACCAGGTATCCCTGAGCGGCCGACGGATTGATCGATAGGACGGTGTGCGCTTCCTTTTCGCTCCCTGCAAAATCTCCTGCAAAAGCGTCGATGAAGGCCAGATTCAGCCGCGGCCCCACCCCCTTGGGGACAATCTCTACCGCGTGTTTTGCAGCTTCAACCGCCTTGGGCGCATTGCGCAGCTGTGTATAGCAGGTAGCGAGGTTGTTCTGACCGACGCGATCGGCGGGATAGTGCGTGACAAGCTGTGTGTTTTCCTGAACACAATCCTGCCAGTCACCCGTGGTGAGATAGTAGAGGCCGCGGTCGCGATAGCGCTCCCTGTCTGCCATGTTGTCGACGTGTTCCATCGCCAGCTTCATGTACTTGACGGCATCCTCGGTCTTTCCCAGGTTCTGGTCCATGGCCGCCATGCCGGTATAGGCCCACGTAAATTTCGGATCCAGCTCCGCAGCTTTCTGAAACGAATCGAACGCTTCCTGGAACTTACCCGCGAATTGCTGGTCAGCACCAATCGCGACTTGGTGAACAGCCTCGAGGGATGCGGCCTTAAAGCCTCCGCTGACCTCGTTGAACTGCACTGAGGCGGGCGTGGTATCACCCAGAGCCTCGCGAATCGGCACCGCGAGCTTGGGAAGGCTGTTCAAAATGTCCTTCTTGTTGGCGACGGAAACCTCCGATTTTGCAAGCACCTTGCCGCTGACCGCGTCCAGGGCAATCGCCGAAATATCGTATTCCTCCCCGCGCAGACTGATCTCGCCCGTGATTACAGCGTTGACGCCCTGACTCACGGCGACCAGCCGTGCCGACTGCTCGTCGAGCTTGTCTGTCGGATGAGGGAGTTTCCCCGCCTGTCTTCGCGCATCCACGCGATTGTAGAGGTTGACGAAGCTGGCCCCTTCCAGGGCCATACCGAGCATCGGCTCCAGTGTGTTATCCAAAACCGGGTCGCCTGTATGGTTAGCAAAGTCGCCAACCAGCACCGAGACCGGAGCATGCGTCGCTGATTTCGCGGTCTGTTGCCTCCTGATGAAGAACCAGGCAATTCCGGCTGCGATCACTACAATCAGAACGCCGGTGACCGCGAGACGCTGCCATGGAAGCTCCCGAATGCGGTTCATGCGCAGCCGTCCCGAGGAAGCAGAGACTTTCTTCCCTCCGCTCCCGCCTTGCCACGCGCGAAGATCCGCATCCAGCTCTTCCGCGTTCTGGTAGCGGTTTGCCGGATCCTTCTCAAGACATTTGGCGACGATATTACTCAGCGTGCCCGGGATATTCTTATCGATGTCTGCCAACGGCACCGCGCGTTGCTGCGTGCGCATCAGCAAACTAGCGATCACGCTCTCCGCATAGAAGGGTGCGACCCCGGCCAGCAACTCATACAGGATCAGGCCTACCGTAAAGATATCGGAGCTGGCCTTCACGTCCATTCCCTGCGCCTGCTCCGGAGACATATACTCAACCGTGCCCAGCATGACGCCGGTGTTTGTCATTCCATCGCCTGAAAACGTGCGCGCCAAGCCAAAGTCCATCAGCACCACGCGCCCGCTTTTGTCGCGCATGATGTTGGCCGGCTTTAAATCGCGGTGGATGATTCCTTCCCGGTGAGCGGCAGCCAGCCCGCTGGCCACCTGTTCCATGATGTCGACCGCTTCCCCAACTTCCAGTTTGTTTCGTTGCTTCAGGATCTGATGGAGGTTCTCGCCTTCCAGGTATTCCATGGTGATGAACTTCATGCCCTGGGCTTCGCCAAGGTCGTAAATCCGGATCACGTTGCGGTGAGTCACCTTGGATGAGAGCAGGAGTTCCTGTTTGAAACGGGCCAGGATTTCGGGATTCGAGGCCATCTCCGGACGGATGACTTTCAAGGCGACGATTCGATCCACCTCGCGGTCGGCGGCCTTGTACACGGCTCCCATGCCGCCCTCTCCGAGGAGTTCGAGAATCTCGTAGCGGCTGCCAAGAACAGTCCCGATTTGCAGCAATATCCCGCCTGCGCCGGGGCCGTTCGCGCCTTCCCCGGACTTACCTTCCCCTGACTTACCTTCCTCGGCCTTACCTTCCGAAAATGGGCTCCGCCGCGCCGGGGATCCCGAAATGATGGTGGCATCCCCCGACACATTTGTGGGCGCACTCTTGGTCATGCCAGGCCTGCCCCCGATGATGGTTGCATCAGGGTTTTGTGTCGGTGCTTCGTCGGCAGCTGCAGGGTTGGAATCGGGGCGAAACGCTGCTGCACCGATGATTGTTCCCTCGGGATCTTGTGGCGTCGCGGATTGATCGTGGCGAAGAGGAGGCAGGGAACCGTCGGGGGCCGAAGAAAGAGCTGCTCGCGCACCGCGGGACGCTGCTTTTTCCGGAACACGTGTTTTGTCGCTGCCCGAGGAATCGTCACTATTCATATGGCGCTTCGTAACCTGCCAGAAACTGATTGGAACAGCCCGGCCCACCAAGCTGTGTGCTAGAACTTCGCAACGTGTATGTTGGCTGCAGTATAAATGATCCTTCCTTCATTCGGGTTGCTGAACCGCCCCGCAACAACATTGGAGAGCAGGTCGTACGCCGTTTTGAAGGACTGAGCGATGGGGAAGGCTCCACCCTACGGACAAAGACCTGTCCGTGGGGGCCCCGGCGTTGGAGCAGCGCACGAGTGATCGCCGCGTTGAGCGATGCGGTGGTGATGAAGGGAGTACCCGAGCATCCGCGCTCCGACAACGGCCCGGAATTCGTGGCCAGAGATCTGCGCAAGTGGCTGGCTACGACAGGTGCGAAAACACGGTGTATCGAACCCGGCTCTCGTTGGGAAAACGGCTACTGTGAGAGCTTCAACTCAAAGTTGCGAGATGAGTGCTTACACGGAGAAATCTTCTACTCGATCAAAGAGCTACGCGTGATGGCCGAACGCTGGCTCATCCGCTACGACACCATCGGGACCGCACTCTTCGCTGGGGTACAGATCACCGGCGCCGGCTGCATGGCTGACCGAAGCTTCCCTGGAGCATGGAAAAGTGGAACGCAAAGAACGCTTCCCACTTTCCCACACTCTCGACTATTACGACGAGTCATATCGTTTTACCGCCGGGCTAAACTGACAATGCCGCTGGTACAAAAGATCGGTCACTCCATACATCTCCCGGAGGAGGTGGCTAGTTGTTGCGTTTGTCCTCGCCGTGGTCCTCGCTGCCACAGCCTGGTACCCCACCGCCCGCTGCCGCCGCTGCGCATCTCGGGATATATCCAAATCACCCACGATGGACATGAGAAATATCTCGCCGGAAATGACGGAACCAGGCTCTACCTCAACAACCAGGACATGCCCTCACCTAAGCGTCGATACGAACCGCCCAGAAAAGGGACCTCCCACAGTGTAGAAGCGGAGTTTGCCTTCTCTCCGAACGAAACGAGCGCACTGGACCCATCCGGTGAAACATCCCTCAGAGAGGGAAAGAGCCCCGGTATCGCAAGCAGATGGGAATTCTGTGGCCTATTTCAGACCGGAGGGCGATACTTGGCTCGTGCAGACCGATGGGCCTGGAGCCCGGAAGGTAGGCGCACCACGGAGCGTCTTGCTGTTCAAGATTGAGTGGCCGTTTGTGGGTACCGGGTGGCGATGTCGCTTTTCTCCAACCGTACTTACCATCATAATGGAGGCTGCATCTCGCCTTCTTCCCCTCCGAGAATGGAGATCATGGCCAATCGGATCCTTGTTTACGAAGGAGAGTTTCCGTGACCAACGCGAGGCATATCCGGACTCTAGCGTGGTTGTGCGCTGTCGGTGCACTCACCTCTTTGCCCGTTCTGGCGCAAAAGCCAGTGCCGGTCCGCGTCACGCAAGCAATTGACGAAACAAGACTAACAACGCTCCATGGTCACATTGTTCCGGCTGCAAACGCGGCCAACGATCGCGGTCCGGTGGACCCCAGCGAGCGCGTGGGCCACATCATGCTGATGTTCTCGCGCACCGTTGGGCAGCAGAGCGATCTGAACGCATTCGTGGATCAGGTGCACAGCGTCCACTCGAAGAGCTACCACAAGTGGTTGACGCCAGTCGATTTTGGACGCCGCTTCGAACCTGCCGATGAGGATGTGGCGGCCGTTGCAGGCTGGCTCAGGCGCAATGGCCTTACGATCGAGGAGATTCCGCCCTCGAAGACGCACATCACTTTCACCGGCACTGTGGGCCAGTTGCAGCAGGCCTTCCACATCAAGATTCACCACCTGAGCGTGAACGGCGAGGCCCACAAATCCACGATGAACGAGCCTCAGGTCCCTTCGGCGCTGGCGCCGGTGATTGGCGGGTTGCACAAGTTGAACGACTTCGAGCCGAAACCGCAGTACAAAAGGGTGGGCACATTCATTCGGGATCCCAAATCGGGCAGGGCGACGCCGGTTAAGGGAACCGTGCTCGCACCGTCCTTCCACGAATTCGATAGCAGCAGCGGAGATTACGAGGTGGGGCCTCAGGACTTCTACACCATCTACAACGAAAACCCGCTGCTCACATCTGACGTCAACGGTGCGGGTGTGACCATCGCGGTGATTGAGGAGACCCAGGTCAACCCGGCAGACGTAAACAGCTTCCGCGCGCAATTTGGCCTGGCCGCCTATCCGGCGACTCCGAACTCGACCCAGGGCGGCGTCAACTACATTTACGGCGCCACCGGCGGTGTAGGCGGCGATGCGGCGTGCACCGCTCCTGAAACCGTCGCGCAAGGCAAGAGCAGCGGCGACGAAGGCGAAGCCGATATCGACCTTCAGTGGGCAGGTACAGTTGCACCCAACGCCACAATCGACTTTGTGGCTTGCGGCCCTGAACTCACAACCAGCAATTTCGGGAGTTCCGGCGTGGACCATGCCGCACAGCATGTCGTGAACTATCTTTCGAATACGGTGACTGCGGCCAGCTTGAGCTACGGCTGGTGCGAATCATCGTTGGGCACCTCCAGCACAACCGGCACGGGCTACTACAACAACCAGTGGGAGCAGTTCGCTGCCGAAGGCATCACCGCCATCGTTTCGTCGGGCGACTCCGGAACCTCCGCTTGCAACAACGGGAGCGAATACATCACCCAAAATCCCTCTGTCAACGGGATGGGCAGCTCGGCTTACAACATCTCGGCAGGCGGCACGGACCTAGGCGACACATATATCACCGAAGATTATGCGACCAGCCCAGCCACCACGTGGTGGGGTCCCAACACCCCGAACAACGGCTCGGCGTTGAGCTACATCCCTGAGATCGCTTGGGGTGGCCTTTGCTCTAACTCGCTTTTCTCGTCGTATCTCGATGCGATCGGCGTCACGGAATATGGAACCACCCCTGAGGCGCTCTGCAACAATGCAACACTTCAAGCGGATGGCTATCTTGCGGCGGCGGGCGGTAGCGGCGGAATCAGCACCGTTTCTGCGGCTCCCACCTGGCAAAGTGTCTACGGCGCCGGACTCTATTCGGGCTCAACAACCCAGCGAACACTACCGGACATCGCCCTTTTCGCCGCTGCCGGTTTCTGGGGACACTTCCTGCCCTATTGCGAATCCGACGTCGCCACCTGCACTTCAAGCCCGAACTCTGACTCCGGCGCCGGAGGAACGTCCTTCGTTGCACCGCAAGTTGCGGGCTTGATGGCACTGATCAATCAGAAGACCGGAGACCGTCAGGGCCAGGCCGACTACACGCTTTACAATCTGGCAGACCAGGAATACGGGACCCCGGGCTCGCCCAACACGACAAATCTTGCTGAATGCTCCGGTTCAGCGCAGGGCGCCAATGTCGGCGCCTCGTGCATCTTCCGCGACATCGCGGCGGACACCCCCAGCCTGCAGGGCGGCATGATCGCCAGCAACAATATCGAGCCCTGCCCTTACAGCAGCGTGACGGATTGCTATCGCTCCAACAGCAGCGATCGTATCGGGTTGTCGGCCGTGACCACCAGCGCGCACTCTTCGACCCTGTCATACTACGACGGCGCCGGCTACGACATGGTGACGGGGGTGGGGAGCGTGAACATCTCCAACCTGGTCAACAACTGGAATACGGCGAGCCCAGGGTTTGCCAGCACCACAGCGCTTGCCGCAAGTTCCGGCAGCATTGCTTACACCGGCAGCGTGACGTTGACGGCAACCGTCACGGCCACGGGCCGCGGCGGCGCGGTTGCTCCCGCCGGCGTAGTGGGGTTCTATGAGGGTTCAACCTCGGGAACGCTGTTGGGATCGGGCAACCTTTCGCCAAGTTGTTGGGGCAGCGGCGCCGGCACGGTTTGCGACGGCGTCGCATCCCTCACCCTGGCCGGCTCGGCGCTTAGTCCCGGCAGCAACAGCATCGTCGCCAACTTTGGGGGCGACGGCGCCAACGACAATCCCTCGACCTCGGCGGCTGTCTCGGTCACGGTGACCATCCCGACCACAACCACACTCAGTTCTTCTCCGAACCCGTCCGCATACGGTCAGTCTGTGACGTTTACGGCAACCGTCGCAGCGCAGGCTGGAGGCCTGCCCACCGGTACGGTCGTTTTCAACAACGGAAGCACAATGCTGGGAACCTCGTCCCTGAGCGACGGTGTTGCAGCCTTATCAACTTCAGCGCTCCCGGAGGGTACGGATTCGATCACAGCAGTGTATGACGGCGGCTCGTACTTCACCGGGAGCACGTCGAACGTCCTCGACCAGGTGGTGAACGTGCCCTTAGCCGGTATTCCAGCCGATATTCCGACCCTACCCCAGTGGTGCGCCATCGTCATGGGGCTGGTTCTGATCGGCCTCTCCTTCTTCATGATGCGCCGTTCAAAGGCCTCAACCAGCGCCTAGCTTCCACATGGTATAAAGAGATGAAAGAAGATATGTCCGTCGATTCGACTCCATCGCCCGATAAGAAGCATACTCGATTCGGCGTCATTTATGTTGTGCTGTTTCTAGCAACCTTCTGTGCGCTCGATTACGGTTATTACCTCACTCGAGGCACCGTGGTCGAGCACTTGCTGATCGACACACTCACCGTCCGACCGGCCGCAGCTGTCATCAATGTCGTAGCTCCGGCAGCATCCGCGAGCGCAAGCGGAAACAGCCTGCTCACGCCATTCGGTCAGATCAACGTTTCAGGAGGATGCGAAGGCAGCGAGGGCATGTTTCTGCTCATTGCCGCCGTCCTGCCATTCCCGGCTCGCCGGCTCTCGAAGTTAGTCGGAGTTATCTGCGGCGTGTCCCTGATGTATGTCATGAATCAGCTTCGCATCCTAGCTCTTGTGCTATCGCTGCACTGGCACAGGGATTGGTTCGAGTCTCTCCATGGACTCATCGCTCCCACATGCATCGTAGTGGCAGGCTGTATCTTCTTCTTTGCTTGGGTGAACGCAGCTTCGCCGCGCGTCCATGCGTAAAGCGCTGCTGCGTGTCCTGTGGGCGGTTGCCATATATGCGGCGCTTACCCTATGTGCGCTCGCGGCAGTCAACCTATACGCTAAGTCGGTGTTGCCGTTCTACCGGTGGGAGCTTGGCTGGATAGCGCCGGAGTACGATGTACAGCAATTCGATGTGGACCGCGCGCGCGGAGAACTTGCATTTGACGTATTGGCGACCAATCGGGGGCATCTGTACCTCATCGATCGGGTCGTTCCTCCGCGCAGCCTGACCTTTCGCGTTCATCTCCTAGTCATGCGGGGACTTGAGCACACGGTAATGCTTTTGTTCGTACCGCTAGCTTGGCCCGGTCTTGGCTGGAAACAGCGTGCCGTGGCCCTGGCCTGGGCCATCCCGATTCTGTGTTTCGTGGAGTTCGCTGACCTGCCGTGGGTAATGGTCGGCGGGTTCGACCAAATAAAGAGCCGCGCTTTCCAGACGTCCGATTCTTTGCCCATTGTCTGGAGTCAGATTGAGGAGAGTGGGGGATCGCTCGCCCTCGGGTTGGCCGGCGGAGGGCTGGCCTGCCAGATGCCCGCCATCTTCGAGAATTCCCGACTGCGGAAACTTCGTAGAGGAAAATCTGGCAAGCGTCCGGCTTCGAGAAAGCGCGCAAGAATATGATGTGCGACTCTTGCGTACTTTGGCAGCTCCCGGAACGATCTGTAGGTAACGGCAAACGCCCTAGGCGCCAGATTTCTGGCCGTCGATTTGTTGCAAGACGTGTCCGCCGAGTGTTCTGGAGGACCTGTCATTGAGTAAGATACCCCCGGCAGAGCCGGGGGCTTTCCGATGTGAGCCGCTCAAAGCGGCTTGAGCGGGGTCGCTAACGCGGCCCCGGTTATGTTGAGCCACCTTAACGGTGGCAGGTCATCGCCACAAG
>JBKQNU010000034.1:0-93716 GCA_052145815.1 Occallatibacter sp. | reverse complement strand
GCCAGCGATTGCTCCACCTTTTCCGGCGCGTAGATCTTTCCTGCGCGCAATCGCGTGCGCAGCTCGTCCACGGTAACATCCACATTGACCACTTCGTCGGCGCGCTTCAAAAAGCTGTCCGGCACGGTCTCGCGGATCACGGTGTTGGCCGAGCGGTTGACGGCGTCGTTCAGCGTTTCCAGGTGCTGGATATTGACTGCCGTCATGACGTTGATGCCGGCGTCCAGCAGCTCCAGCACGTCTTCGTAGCGCTTGCGGTTCTTGCTGCCCGGCACGTTGGTGTGGGCCAGCTCGTCTACCACCACGGTGTTGGGATGGCGCGCCAGAATGGCGTCCACATCCATTTCCTTCAGGTTCACGCCGCGGTAGGGAATTACGCGCTGGGGAATGATTTCCAGGTCGCGGATGCGCGCCTGCGTATCCGCGCGGCCGTGTGTTTCCACCAGGCCGATCACTACGTCCACGCCTTGCTGATGCAGCATCAGATGGGCGTCGTTGAGCATGTGGTAGGTCTTGCCTACGCCCGGCGCGGCCCCGATGTAGATGCGCAGCTTGGCGGGTTCCTGCTGTTTTTCGAGGATGATTTCGGCCATCAGCCCACCTCGACCGGGTGCCGGGTGAGTTCCACCGCCGCCACGGGAAGGGTGAAGCGGAAGGTGGTTCCGTGGCCGAGCCGGCTTTCTACGGCAATCTGCCCGCCCAGCGACTCCACCAGACGCCGTACCAGCGCCAGCCCAAGTCCCGACCCGCTTTCCGACATAGGATTGAAGCGATCGAAGATGGTGCTCAGTCGATCCGCCTCAATACCCCGGCCGGTGTCGCGCACGGTGAATTGCACATGCTCCTTCACTTCTTCTGCTGCCAGCAGGATCTCTCCTTCTTCCGGCGTGTAACGCAGGGCATTGGCCAGCAGATTGTCCAGGATAGAGCGTAGCGCCCTGCGGTCGGCCTTCACAGTGGACAGATCGGCGTAGGCGCGCACCTCTATGCGGATGCGTTTGCGCGCGGCCTCGTCGCAGTAGCGGTCGCGGGCGTTAGTCAGCGCCTGCAAGGGGCGAATCGGCTCCAGGTTGAGTTCGCGCTTGCCGCTGTCCAGTTCCGCCACTTCGATCAGGTCGGCCATCAACTCGTCCAGCTTTTCTGACTCCTTGCTCGCCGCGGCCACAAGCTCGGTCTGCAGAGGCTGCAATTCACCGCCAAACCCCTGGCTGAGCGCGTACAGGCCGCGCCGCAACTGCAGCAGCGGATCGCGCAGCTTGCGGCTCGCGACGTTGAGAAACTGCGTCTTGAAGCGATCCGTGTCCTGCAGACTGGTCACGTCTTCGAGCGTTGTGACGGTGCCCAGCAGGCGGCCTTCGGAGTCGCGCATGGGCGTGGTGCGCAACCGGTAGCTGCGTTCTTTTTTGCCAATGCGCATGGGCAGCATGGACGCTTCGTCTTCCGTCGCGACTGCTTTCTGCAAAGCTACGGCATCGCGAATGGCGCTCAGGATTTTGTCGCCTCCCGGTGTATTGGCCAGCGCCATGCGATCTCCGGCCGCTTCGCCCAGCAGTTCGGCCGCGGCCTGGTTCACCTTGAGAATGTGCCCCTTCCCATCGGTGACAATGATGGGCTCGAAGATGGATTGCAAAACTGCGTCGGAGAGTTGAAATTCCATCTGCCGGCGTCCTGCTTCGGAGTCATGCAGATCGCGCAAACGCACCGCCAGCCGGTTCAGCTCCGCGGCAATCACGCCGAAGTCGTCGCGGCTGTTCCATGCGGTGCGGTGTTCCAGGTTGCCCTGCGCAATCTTCTGTGCATCCTTGGCCAGCCCGTGGATGGGCCGCAGCACAAAAAAAACTGTGCCCAGCTCAACCAGGATCGCCGCCAGCGCCAGCGCCAGCGCCAGGTTCCATTGCCCCGCTGCCTGCAACGCACGGTGTGTCACCAGCAGCAGGCCCACCATCAGGCCGGCAAGCAGGACACAACCGAGAATCAGGCGCTCAGCAAGGTTGAGCATGGTCCGGCCTCCATGCCGGGACTGAAATGTGGTGAGTCTATGCAGTGTATCCGGGTAGGCGGCGCATGGAGAAGGCCCAGCTTTGCTGAGCTCACCCTACTGCGTTCGTCCCCCACAAGCGATTGAACCATTGTCGCGGATCAGGCCGCATCGCGCAAAGATGCTCCAGATTCGGTTCAGGATTGCCTGTCCTTCTGGAGCCGGTGGATCGCGACCACAAACCGATTTTTCAGGACGGACCCAACCTGGGCGGAACTTCCGGATTTGCGACGAATCGGCCCGGATATCGCGCCATCGGTTCGGCGCACCCTACCCGTTCAAGCAAAGTAGCCGCAAATAATCTCCGGTGAAAGACAGTTAAAACACGCCCACGTGCCTCGGGGGAGGAGGGTTCAGCAAGCGAATTAAGAATCGACGCCAGGTTTGCGAAAGGCCCTGCCGAATCTCACTTTGCCTGAACATCGGTGTCCTCATGAGGAAGATCGGATTAGCCTGTGGCCAGATATCTCCGCATCCAGTCGATGACCAGGCTGCGCATTGCGGGGGTTTCCTCGTGGGCGCAATCGAAGAGCTCGATGCGGCAATCCTCCTGGCGGCCGTGTTGCCGGTAAAGTGGCAATAGATTTTCGCGAATCTTCTCGACGCCGGCAGACGGCGTAAGGGGATCCTTGCGACCGTTGACGCTGAGGTGTGGCCGCGGGACGATCAACTCGTTGATGGCGGTCGTGTCGAACTCCTTCAGCAACGATGGAACGTAATAGAAGATGCTGTGACCGCTTAGGCCGTGTGCGGCGATGAGTGAATCGAAATCAGTGAGGCAACAAAGGTCGATGGCCAATCGGACCCGGGGATCGAGCGCGGCGAGCCACCATGTCTTGGTTGATCCCATCGACATACCGGTTGCGCCAAGCCTTTGCGGGTCCACTTCCGGGCGGGTTGCGAGGTAAGAGAGGGCCCGAAATTCGTCGAACATCATCATGCCCCAGAGCACCTGGCCGCGCCAGAGCATGAGCTTGAAGGCGTCTTCCTCTCCGCGGTGGCCGTTGCTGTCGTGCTGGCGCTCGCCAAAACACCAACTGTCGATGGCCAGCGTGACGATTCCCATTTCAGCGAGAACGGGAGCATACGCGGGTTGAACGCTGGTTCCTTTGAGCAGTTGTTCCTTGCCCAAGTCGTACATTCCGGCGTGCCAGTGAATGAAGGCAAGGCCGGGCGCGGGGCGCTCGAGCCCCTTGGGGATCAACAGAAGGGCGGGAACCGGTTCGATCCCATTCAGGTCGAGGACAAGCCGTTCGAGAGTGTAACGGTCGTGCTCTTCCCTGCGGACCAGTTTGGGCGGCGCGGGTTCATGCTCCCAGGGCAGATCGCCAAGCAGGCCCCAGAGATCGGCGCGCCGGCGCTGCTGGTACGCGGAGAATGCGGTTTCCGTTTCGGCGACCAGGTTGCCCGCAGCGGAATTCAGGCCCAGGGAGATGCCGCCCGTCAAAAGCGCGGATCGAGATACGAATTGGCGGCGGGTGGTGGTTTTTTGTCCGGAGAGTATCATGGCAGTCCATTCTATCCAGTGTGCTCGGCGAAACGCTGTGCGCGGGTCGAATTTCAGGGTGAGTTGCAAGCAAGGACTGGCCGGCAATACACCCAGGGCCTCCGGTCTATAATCGACGTTTCCCGCGGGAATGGAGTGGATTGAATGGCTACGGGGATACATCAGTTAAGGGAGCGATCGAATCTCGCCGACTCGGTGCGCGAGTTTCATACGGAGACGGGCCGTTCGCTGCTCGATCTGGTGGATGAATCGCCGGTATTGCTCGTCTTTCTTCGCCACTTTTCATGCTCTTTTTGCGCACAAACTCTGGATCGCGTTTCGCAGGTTCGGCCGCAGATTGAGGCCAAGGGTGTGCGGCCTGTCTTTGTGCATCTCGGCTCCCCGCAACGGGCGAAGCCTTACTTCGACTACTACCATCTCTCCGATGTGGAGAGGATCAGCAACCCCGAGGCGACGCTCTATCAGCTTCCCGTCTTTGCCTTGTCGCGCACCAACCCATATTTGCACTTTTTGAATCCGACGGTCTGGAAGGGCTGGCTCAAGGGTGCGATGTTCAAGTATGGAATTGGCATGATCAAGGAAGATGCGGAGCAGATGCCGGGCGTGTTCTTTCTGAAGGAGCGGAAGATTGTGCGCGCATTTCGCCATCGGACAATTGCCGATGAGCCGGATTACTCGAAGCTGGTTGGCTCGGGGTAATTGGCCTGGCTGCTGGTGGAATCTGGCAGACCGCCAGCGTATCGTTGTGCCAGCGGCAGTCCAGTCCCGAGGGCGGAGAATGGCTGACCAACACCCAATTCACGCCCCACTGCGCCTTGAGGCGCTCGAAGTCGGCGAGCTGAAAGTGCTCCCATCCGGCCTGGGCCAACTGCTGCTGGTGCCACAGGGGCGCCAGGCTGGGTACCTCGATCACTACCGCCGTGTCTTTAATCCCATCGGCCAACTGGCTGCGCTCGGCCAGGGTTCTGAAGCTGTGAAAGCCCTCGCCGGGTGCAGCGAGATAGCGGGGATCGAGCGCAAAATAAGCATCGACGGGAGTGTTCAGCCGAACCCAGTCAAATGCCTGTAGCCAGGGGTTGGAGGTGGCCATCCAGGGCATTTCGAAGTGGGCGCCGTCGTCGATCAGCTCCCACTGCGAAATGAACATTCCGCCATTGAAAACGAGCAGGTACACCGCCCAGCGCCAGGCCTTCGCCTTCAGCACGAATTGCCCCAAGAGCCCACCCGCCGCCAGCGCCATGAAAATGTACACCAGGTGCAGATAGCGCATGGGCTGCAACAGCGAAAACCGCAGTAGGGCGTCCGGCGCCATCAGGACCATGGCCACAATTTGCTGGAACACGCCATAGGCAAAAACAGCGAGGGCGAACCGGGCCAGGCGCAGGTTGCAAGCTGCGGAAGAATTCGCTTCGCAGGGAGCCGGAGGGTTCAACCCCCGCAGAAAGCCGGCAGAATCAACTTGAGCTTGGGCGCCGGAGGTGGGCCCTCCCAGGCATTCCGCTGACAACAGGCCTTTCTCCGCAGGAGCTTCGCCCCGCTTTTGCGCCCAGCGCCAAAGCAGCCAGAACAGAAACAGCGGCGCCAGCGCGCCCAGCCATTCGTACCAGGACCAGCGATACACGGAGACATAAGTGCGTGTTGCCGCGGCCAGCCGCCAACTTGGACTTGTGGGGGCAAAGACCCATCCCAGCGGCACGGCGGCGGCCAGGGAGCCTTGTGCGGCGCGCAGCCGGAAGGGAGCCGGTTCACGCAAAGCGAGCGTAAGAAAAACGCAAAACGAAATGCCCAGTGCGGCCATGATGGGATGCAGCAGCACGGTCAGAACCAGCAGAGGAACCGCTTGCCAGCGCTTGCCCTCCAGAATCCACGAGACGGCGAAAAGAATGAGCGCGGTGGCCAGGCTGCGCGGATGAAGATGCTGGTCGGCGATAATCAGCGCCGTGCCCGCGACTGGCAGCGTAAACATGGCAGCAACCATGGCCACAGCTGACCATTGAGCTCGAGCTGCGGAAAAAATCAAGGAAGCAATTCTGCGGCACGCCCACAAAATCAGAAAGAGCGCTACAAACTGCCAGAGCAGTTCCGCCCAGGCCACGGGCATACCGGTCCAGCGAATGAAATCGGTCATCAAGCCATCGAAGGCCGTGGCCTGCATCTGCAGCTGGAAGAAATCGGAATCGTGCGGGTAGAGTGCGGGGTTAAGGTCGGCTTTGACGGCTGTCAGGTAAACGCCGTCGTCTTCAAAGCCGGGATGATAACCCATGACCAGGAAGCCGATCAGGGTAAACAGGAGTAGAGGCAAAACCTCTTTAATGATACGTTTGCTCAGCAATTGAGAATTCCTCAAACGACCGGTTCCTGAAAATCCTCAGAGGAACTCTGCTCTCCATCATACGAGACGCAGATGCGCGTTTTGCCCGTCCTGCAAAGTCAGAGTGCCGGGCATTCCTCAGAGGTGGAACTTCCCTCTAATGATTTGGGAGTACACAGGATATATACTCCATATACACTTGGAAAGCATGCCGTCAACAATATTTGGATCTGGAACCTTGCCGGACATTGCCGCGGTGGGAACTCCGCTGCCCGTAACCGGCCCCTCGGACCGTGCGCCGGAGAAGCTGGCCCTGGTGATTCCCACCCTTTCCGAAGCCGAAAACATTGGCGGCCTTCTGGACCATGTTCGTTCCGTGCTCGATCCTCTTGAGATTCCGTACGAGATCCTGGTTGTCGACGACGACAGTCCCGACGGCACCGGAGCCATCGTCTCCCGCATTGCGCTCAATGACCCGCGTGTGCGCCTGCTGGTCCGCAAAGGGGAACGGGGATTGTCCGGAGCGATCCTGTACGGCTGGCAGAACACCGATGCCACCGTGCTGGGGGTCATGGATGCAGATTTGCAGCATCCGCCGGAACTGCTGCCGCAATTGATTTCCGGCATCAAGGACGGCCGTGACCTGGTCATCGGCAGCCGCTACACGGCGGGTGGCGACCTGGGCCACTGGAACCCGATGAGAAAGCTCTTGTCGGCCGCCGCGGTGTGGGTTACATGGCCGCTGCAGCGCTCCCATCTGCGCGCCAAGGACCCCATGTCCGGGTTCTTCATGGTCAGGCGGCGCTGCCTCCCCCAGGGCGCGTTTCAGAAGACCGGTTTCAAGCTGCTGCTGGAGATTCTGGTGCGCGGCAGACTCACTTCCGTCGCCGAGGTCCCGTTTGCCTTCGGCCTGCGCTACCGCGGCGCCAGCAAAGCCAACTTCAAAGTGGCTTGGGACTACGGGATGTTGCTGGCGAGACTTTACGCGGGAAAGATCGGGTTCGGTGCTCGCTCCTGAGCGCCGCCTGGCCTACATCGCCGGCAGCAGCATCCGCAACAACAGAAACCCGCCCACTCCGGCGAAAAACACCAGTGCCATGCGTATTCCCGGCTCGCGATTGACCTCCGGCACCAGGTCGGTTGCGGCCACGTAGAGGGCGACTCCGGCTGAAATCGGCAGTCCATAGGGCAGCCAGCTCGGCACCAGCTCAATCACCAGCACGCCGGCCAATGTTGCCGCAGCCAGCGCCACCGCGGAGTAAAAAGCAGTCGCCCGGCTGCGTCCGCTGGCCAGCATCACCGAGGCCATGGTGAACCCTTCCGGCGCCTTGTGCAGCAAAATCGCCAGGAAGATCAGCACTCCCAGCCAGGTCGAAACCACGAATCCAGAGCCGATGGCCACGCCGTCAAACAGCGCGTGCACGCTCAGCCCGGCCATCACCGAATTGCTGGTGTGCCGCGAGACAAACTCGCCGTGGTGCGTTTCCTCGCCAAAATGAAAATGCGCGTTGATGGTGTGTTCAAGCAAATGCACCACGCAGTAACCCGTCATGATGAGGATGGGCCCGAGGCGCGGGCTGAGTTTTAAGCTTTCCGGCGCCATCTCGATGACTGCCGTGGCCATCAGGAAGCCCGCGCCGAGAGCCACGAAGTAGCGCAGGTAGCGCTCCACGCCGCGTGCCCGCACCAGCACCAGCCCGCCGGCCACATCGGCCAGCGCGGCAATTGTGCCCAGCAAGATGGAGAGCTTCAGCATCGGGCATCAACCGCTGTGCCGGATGTGCATCACGTCGCCATCCTGCACCACATATTCCTTGCCTTCCAGGCGCAGCGTGCCACGGCTGCGCGCAGCGGCCTCCGAGCCGGCATCGAGCAGCGCATCCCAGCGAATGGTCTCGGCGCGAATGAAGTGGTGCTCGAGGTCCGAGTGAATCGCCCCCGCCCCTTGCGGCGCCTTCGAGCCCAGCGGGATGGTCCACGCGCGGCACTCGTCTTCGCCCGCGGTGAAAAAGCTGATCAGGCCCAGCAGCTCATAGCTCTTGCGGATCAGGCGCACCAGCCCGCTTTCGCGCAGGCCGTAGCCTTCCAGAAACTCCGCCGCTTCTTCGTCGTCCATCTCCGCCAATTCGGCCTCGACCTTGCCGCAGATGGCGGTGGCTCCGGCATTCGGCCTGTTGGCCACTTCGTCCAATTTGAAACGGCCCACGGCCGCTTCCAGATCGTCGCCCAGCGTGGTGCTCTCGCCGATGTTGACCACATAGAGGATGGGTTTCTGGGAAAGAAACATGAAGCCCTTGATGAGCTTCTTCTCTTCATTAGTCATCTCCAGCTCGCGCAGCGGCTGCTCTTTTTCAAGCGCTTCCTTGGAACGCAGCAACAAAGCATGTTCGCGCTCCAAATCGGCGGTGCGCTGCTTCCTCAAGTCTTTTTCCACACGCTCCAGCCGCTTCTCAACCTGGGTCAGGTCGCTCAGCATCAAATCGAACTCGACGCTCTTGACGTCGCGAAGGGGATCGATGGGCCCGACGTGCGGAATGGCCTCGTTTTCGAAGGCGCGCAGCACGTGAATGAGCGCGTCCACGTTGCGCAGGCTGGTCAGGAAAGCGGTCTCTTTCAGCGCCTCCTGGCCGATGGCCGCCACGTCGACGTATTCCACGATCGCATAAGTCGTCTTCTTCGGCGAATAGAGCGCGGACAGCTTGTCCAGCCGCTCGTCGGGCACACGCGCCACGCCAATGTGCTCCGCGCGCGGGTTCGAGTAGCCCTTCTCTTCGAGTTTGGCCTTGGTAAGAATTTTGAATAATGATGTTTTGCCCACCTGCGGCAGGCCTATAATGCCAGTTTTCATTTGCGTTCCGTCAAGGCCCCTGCACGATCGAATGCGCGCTTCAGGGCCTCTTCGATGATACAAGAGCAGGGAACAGGGATTAGGGAAGAGGGAACAGCCGAGTCCCGGGTCCATGACCTCCGGTCCCTGTTCTCACCGCATCGCCGTCATGATCGAAACCGCAAAATCCATGGGCCAGTGCGCAAGAATCAGAGGCGGCAAACGCCGAATGCGCAGATAAATCGCCATCCATACCAGAATGAAGGGTATGAATATGAGAAAGTGAAACGCCAGATAACGCCAGTCGAGCACGAAGGGAAACATGCAGTGTTGCAGGGCAGCCCAGAACCCGACGATAAGCATGGCGATCCAGGTGCGGCCAGACAGCGCCTGCAGCCGGGGTAATACATATCCCATGTAGGTCATTTCCTCAGTGGCTGACTGGATGATCCACCAAACCGTCATGCTATAGACCGTTGCCCACAGGGGCAGCGCATGCCTGTGCATCAGGAACTCCATTGGGACCCTGGCCATGGAGCCATACAACAGCACACCCGCAAGATGACCGCCGAGAATGAACAACGGATAGGCGAGAACCAGAATCCCGAGTGCCAGGAAAAGGTCGTGCCCTCGCCGCATGCGTATCGGGCCGATAAGGTCGCGCAACCGGATACCTTCCCGTCGCGTGAAGTATCGCATTCCGAGGAGACAACCTGCGTCGCCAAGGTTGCAGTAGACAGGCCACCAGTTGCCGGCCGTCCGGAAGGGTGCCGGATGGCGCCCGAAGAACAGAATGAGCGCCAGCATGCATTGCAGAGAGAGCCACAGAACCGAGCGCGCCGACACCAGCAACAACGGGCCCATCCACGGAATGCGCCCTGCTTCGGCTCTCTGCTGAATTTGCGCAAGGCCGTTGACAGCGATGCCGGCGCAGAACTCGGTTTGGCACGGAGAATTCACGCAGGTGCATCTCCGCTGAGGAGTCTAGCACCTGCCGGACCGGCATGACTGTGATGGTCTCAGGGGGTCCTCACGCTCTCTGCGCGCGCAACAAACACTACCGTCACCAGCCCAAACAGCAGGATGGCCATCTCCACATCCTCGCTGCGGTTGTGCAGTTTGTTGAAGTCGATGGTGTATGGGTTCGTCGTGTCCATGGTGTTGATCGCGCCGCCGGCGGCCAGGCGATCGCGCTCCATGGCGGGGATGATGGCGAACTGCGCGTACACCGTGCAGCCGATCATCAGCACCACCAGCGCCATCGGCGCCAGCACGTTGCGCGGCTTGTAGAGCCCCCATGCCGGGGCAAGTGCCAGCAGCGCTAAAGCCACCATGCCCGAGACCAGTCCAATCTTGTGAAGAATGCGCAGCAACTCGCCGACAATGGTTCCGGCCGCGTGTGTGTCCGGCATGAGCGTGGTGAAGGTGACGGCGGCCACGACGGGGAAGAAGATCTCCGCGCCCAACCAGACGATGAGCGCGAGGTAGAGCAGCGTACGGAGCAAGGTCTTCATTCGGAAAGAATACTACTAGGGAACAGGGAACAGGGAACAGGGAATAGGGAACAGTGCTTGACAAAGGCAGGGTGCTCGGCTGTCTAACGCAGTGTACAGATCAGGATCGGTCGCCGAGGATTCGACGAGCGACCTGCTGAAATGCCGGCGCTCGCCTCTCGACGTCTTCTTGTGCAAGGTCAAAGGATCGCGCCCAGACCGAACGAAGCACGTCGAGAAGCTGTCCCTCGGCCAGACGGCTCTCGTCGATATGACTCACTGCGTTGGCAATATCACGAGCTTCGGAAGTGTACTCGTCGTCTGGTGCACCAATCTCGATGAGCGACTCAATATCGGCTTCCCTGAGAGCTTCCTCGATAGTTGATAGGGCAATGCCCATCTGATCCCTGTTCCCTGTTCCCTAATCCCTACTTTCTGTTCAACGCCCGTTTCAACACCGTTTCCAGCGCATCTTTCACCTTGGCGTATTCGTCGGGTGCAATGGTGCCGTGAATCTTCTCGCTCTCAAGCGCGAACATTTCTTCCTTCAGCACGTTTAGAAGTTGCGAGTTTTTCGCGGCTGGCGAAGCGAACGCCGGGTAGGCCGCGGCCACCGCGCTGGTGTCCACCGCCGTTTGAGCACCCGCAGCGACCGCGCCCGCAGGCTTGCGCAACAGGAAGGCCGCGCCGGCCGCCAGCAACAGGCCGATGACGCCAAGGATCCACCACTTGTATTTCGACAGCGGATCGGGCGTGCCGATGGGCGTGCCGATTCCGCCGCCGGGCTGGCCGTTGTTGCCCGCGCTCGCATCGGGTGCGGACGCACCTTGCGCGCCCATTGCCGCAGGTTGCTGTGCGCTGGGTGTGCCCTGCTGCTCACGTGGAATGGAGCCTGTGCCGGAGATGGTGAAAGCAATCGACGTGCCGGGCGTGGCGTTTTTGAGGATGAAGGTCTGCACGGCGGGATCTTCGGGTACCGGCTTGAAAGCCCCGTCAACTGCGGGCGTGAAGCTCATGCTTTTGGGCAGGAGTACGGCAAAATTGTCGGCCGGCAGCGTCACCTGGGCATGAAACGCGTATTTGTTGCCGGTGTAGGGCATGTGATAGTCGAGCTGAAACAGCGTGTCCTTCTCCCCGTCGTCGGGCTGGATGGGGAAGTTGAACGCGTAGTGCCCCTTGGGGCCGTCCGGGTCCATCTTGATGCTGGTGGGCAGGCCGTTGGGGCGCTGGCCGCCAACGCCGTCGACCACCGCATCCGCGGGAATCACCACCTGAAACGACTTGTCGCTCCACTGCGTCGTTGGCGGCGAACTGGTGTTGTGGACGAAGAAGCGCTCGTTGACCTTGAGCTGGCCGTTTTCCGTCTCCACTTCGAGCACGTCGGCTTCGATGAAGACGCCCTTCACTTTGGGAGCTACATCGTAGACGGTGATGTTTGCCGGCGTCGGGCCCTCCGGCGCGGCGACAAAGTATCCGGCGCCCTGGTGGGTTACTCGGACCAGATAAGGATTGTTGCCGGGCTCGACGAGCGAGTAACGGCCATTGGCGTCTGTAGTGGCGTGAGCCACCTCGCCCATGCCGGCCTGCACGTCAACCAGAACAACAGGGTCCCCCGCCGCGGGCTTGCCGGTGGTCTTGTTGGTCACTGTGCCGGTGACGGTGGTGGCGTGGGCGAATGCGGCGGTGAGCAGAAAGCTCGATGCAAAAGTGCGAAACAGGAGCGTGGTCGGTTTCATGGTTGTGAGAACTTCCTATCGGTAAATCGTGATTGAAACGAGGTAGAGCAAGAACAACCGCAGATCCTTCAACTTCGGTCGCTGCGGCGACTTGCGCTCAGGATGACATTTGATTAGGGGTTCACGCCTGCTGCAAATGCTCAATTTCGGCCAGCAGCAAGGCCGCTTCATTCTCAAGCTGCGCCCGTTGCGCCGCGAAATCCTCTTCAGGATATTTGCCGGCACGGTATTCGAAGTTCAGATCGCGCAGATTCTCGTAGAGCTGCTCCTTGCGCTCGAGCAAGAAATCGAGGCGCGTCTTTTCGCGCTGGCTGGCGAACACGTTCTCCGGCCAGAAGGTGTAAATGAACAGCGCAATCATCAGCGCTGCTCCGGCCAATTCTCCTTGCAGGGTAGTCATGGTTAAAAACCCTCCATCGCGCCCGGCACTGTCCGCCGTGCACTGACTCCTGACCCCTGACCCCTGATCCCTGATCCCTGTCTTTCGGTCATTGCCTAAAACCCTCCATCGCCGGTTTCGCGGCGAATCTGTTCCCGGCGCTCACGCTCAGCGGGGTCCATGGCAGATGTGTCCGCGGCTGTCGCCTGTGTCCTGCCCACCGACCAACGCTTCACCAGCAGAATGGTTCCCAGCAGCGCAGCGGCAAACACCGCAAAGGGCGCGATCCACGCCACCAGGTCGAAGCCTTTTGTGGTAGGCGCAGCCAATACGATCGCTCCGTACTTGGCAACGAAGGAATCCAGAATCTGCTTGTCGCTTGCCCCGCCTTGAATGTCCGCGCGCAGTTCGCTCAGTTCGCCCGCGGAGTTGGGGCATCCCACATGGTTGCACTCACCCAGAATCTCCGCGCATCCGCAGGTGCACATCAGGCGATGATTCAGGTCGGTATAGCGCGAGCCGGCATCCGTTGCGCCCAGGGAAAAACAGACCGCAATGGCCAGTGCCGCTGCCTGCAATGCTCTCAACCAAAAGGTCAAAGGTGTGCGAACACTCAAATGTGGCCGCCTTTCAGCGCCGGCTCGCCCGGAGTTGATCCCGAGGCCGTTCTCGCCGGCACCCGCAACGAAGCAGTTGACGGGCTCAGGCTCGGCACCAGCGCCACCAGAGTCCCAAACACCAGCACCGCCAGCCCTGCCCAGATCCATCCCACCAGCGGATTGAGAATTGCCTTGATGATCGGCTGGCCAGTGTCCGGATTGGCGCCTTCATACACCACATACAGGTCCCAACTGGGAGTGGAGTGAATGGCGACCATGGTCTGCGGCTGCCCGGTAATCAGGTAAACGCGCTTCTCCGGCGTCATCTGGAATTGCTTCTTGCCGCCCTTGTAGACGTCCAGCAGCGCGTACTCCGAGTTGTAGTTGGCGTTCGAATCCTGGGTGAAGCCGACGCACTCCAGCGTGTAAGGGCCAATGGTCATCTTGTCGTGGAGCGCAAGTTCGCTTTCTGTGTTGCGGTTGAATGCTGCGCCGGCCAGGCCGATGACCACGATCACCACGGCGATGTGAACGATGTATCCGCCGTAGCGCCGCGTGTTGCGGCGTGTCAGCAGCCAGGTGGCTTCAAAGATGTTCTTGCCGGTCTGCCGGGAGATGACGCCCGCGCCGCGGAAGAACTCACTGAAGATGGCCGTGAGCACTGCGACCGATACAGCGAAGGCGACCAGCGCATAGAAGTTGCCCTGATCCAAAGCGCCGTCCTGCCAGGGCCGCACGCCGGCGACCAGGCAGACGATCACCGTGATCCAGAACGTAATTACCGGCAGCACAAAGTTGCGCCGAATGCTCTTGAACGATGCGGCGCGCCACGGTAGCAACGGGCCCACTCCGGTCAAAAGAAGAAGAAAAATGCCGATAGGCACGGCGACACGGTTATAGAACGGCGCGCCCACCGTGACCTTGTTGCCCACCACGTATTCGCTGATCACCGGGAACAGCGTGCCCCACAGGATCACAAAGCAGGCGGTGAGCAGAACAAGATTGTTGAACAGGAAGCTGGACTCGCGGCTGACCAGCGATTCAAGATGATGCTCGCTCTTCAGATGGCTGCGCTGCAGGATATACGTGAAGATGCAGACCGCCAGCACGATTCCCATGAAGACCACGAACCACGTTCCGATGGATGACTGTGCGAAGGCGTGCACCGAGCTGACCAGGCCGGCGCGCGTAAGCAGCGTGCCCAGCAGTGTAAGCAGGAAGGTGGAGAAGATGAGCCACACGTTCCAGCTCTTCATCATGCCTTTCTTCTCCTGCATCATCACCGAGTGAAGGAAGGCCGTGCCGGTGAGCCAGGGCATGAAGCTGGCGTTCTCCACCGGGTCCCAACCCCAATAACCTCCCCAGCCCAGCACCGCGTAGGCCCAGTGCATGCCGAGGAAGATTCCCGCGGTAAGAAACAGCCAGGTCACCATGGTCCACAGGCGCGTGACCTTGATCCATTTCTCTCCGGGGTAGCGCATCATCAGCGCGCCAAGCGCAAATGCGAAGGGAACCGAGAAACCTACATAGCCCAGGTAAAGCATCGGCGGATGGATGACCATTTCAGGATATTGCAGCAGCGGATTAAGGCCGTTGCCGTCGTCGGGAATGGCTCCCTGGTAGAGCGCGAAGGGCGGTGCCGCAAAGCAGAGAACGGCCAGGAAGAACACCTGAATCCCGGCCATGATGGTGCCCGCATACGCGTAGAGCTTTACGTCGGTCTTGTGGGTGAGGCGCAAGACGAAGCCGTAAATCCCCAATAGCCACGCCCACAGCAGCAGGGAGCCTTCCTGCCCGCTCCACAACGCGGAAAACTTGTACGCCCCCGGAAGCGCGCGGTTGGAATGCTCCATGATGTAGGTGATTGAGAAATCGTTGGTAAAGACTGACCAGATGAGGGCGAATGCGGCCGCAGTCACAGCGATAAACACGGCGATCCCGGCCCGCCGCGCCGTATCCGCCAGACGCTCGGGCGAAATCGCCGCCGAGCGCCCGGTAGCAATCAGCCGAAGGGCAATTGCCCCGGCAAAGAGGTTATAGCCGGCCAGCGCCAAAGCAATGAGAAGTGCAAAACTACCGAAGGCTGCCATGAATGATGACTCCAAGAAGATTCTCGCACGCAGGGGGGAGCGAGAAGCTTTGCCTGCGAGGCTATTCTCAAGCCATCATAGGCCTCTGGCATGTGATCTGGCTCACACTTAAGGTGGAGATTGAAAGGCAGTCTCGCCACTGGTTCGAAGCGGGACTACCGCACGCCCCATTCCCACATCCCAAAGCTGGTCTTCTGATCCACGGGATGTCCTAACTGCTTCGCCAGCAGCAACATCTGTCCGCGGTGGTGCGCTTCATGGGCAATCAGATAGCTTACAAACGCCCAGGCATCCGGCTTGAAACCAGAGATCTTCGCATTGCCATTCAAAATCGGCGTGAGCCATTCCCGGATCGAGGCGGCGCTTGCCTCCAGCGCTGCCTTCGCCTCTGCGATTGTGGCCGTCTTTTCCAGTTCTGCGGGGGCATTCTTGAATCGCGCCACATCCAGGTACATGAGCCTGACCTTGTGCATGTGGCTCACCAGCGCAGCCAGGGTGCGGCCTTTGCCACCCGGCGGCGGAGCGGTCCATACCGCCGGCGCCACCGCATCCAGCAGGTAGAGGTGAATCCGGTTGTGAATCGCGAACGAACGCAATACTGCTTCAGCAGGGGAAAGGGCAGTCTCTTTCTCAGGCACGGATCGACCTCTGGGGTAGCGTTTCTGATAACTTACCCCGAGTCTCAGAAATCATGCCAGAAAAATCGTTGCTTGGCCGTTCTCTTATGCGTGTCTCGCCAGCAGTTCGCCGGCAGCCGCCAGCATCGCTTCGCCGGCGCACGGACGGGAAAGGAACCGCACCCACCCGCCGCTATAGTCGCCGGCCAATTCACCGTCGCCGCCCAGCACCAGCACCGGCACACTGGGCATCCGCTCATGCAGTTCGGCCACAAACGCAGGTCCGCTGAGTCCCGGCATGCGCAGCCCGCTGATCACCAGGCCAAGGCAGCCGGCAAACTGGGGCTGTTCCACCAGACACAGCGCCTCCGCCGCGTCGCCCACGCGCAGTACGTCCCGGAATTTTCTCTCCAAAATCGACTTCCGAGAAAACGCTTGCAGTGGATCGTTGTCCACGAGAAGAATTGTCGGCATGAGAGCCCTGAATCCTGCGCGGCCCGGATCAAGAAGGCGCGGCCTATTTATAAACTGATTAAGTAGGATGTTACGAATTCAACTTGAGTTGTCCAAACAGGCAAGAATGCCCCCGAATTACCTGGCCGGCGGGACCGATTGACGGTGTTCATCACCCGAACAGGAATTCCTTTTCCTTCAATTCCTTGATCGAATCCCGCAGCTTGGCCGCCTTTTCAAACTCGAATTTCTTGGCCGCCTCGCGCATCTCCGTCTCCATCTTGGCGATGAAGGAGTCCAATTCGGCCTGCGAAGTAAACTCCGGCAGTCCCTCTGCGGCTTCCATCTCGACGTCGCCATACTCAGCCTTGAGGATCTGTGCCAGACCCATGTCCATGGTGTTAATGATGGACTGCGGCGTGATCCCGTGCTCCTCGTTGTAGGAGCGCTGGATGGTGCGGCGCCGATCGGTCTCGTCCATCGCCCGGCGCATGGAGTCGGTGATCTTGTCGGCGTAGAGAATGGCCTTCCCTTCAAGATGACGCGCAGCGCGGCCCATCGTCTGGATCAGCGAACCTGAGGAGCGCAGGAAGCCTTCCTTGTCCGCGTCCAGAATAGCCACCAGCGACACCTCCGGCAGATCAAGGCCTTCGCGCAAGAGATTGATGCCGATCAGCACATCGAATTCGCCTTTGCGCAGGCCCGCCAGCAGCTTCACGCGCTCCAGTGTCTCAATCTCCGAATGCATATAACGGCAGCGGACGCCGACCTCGGTGTAGTAGCCAGCCAGGTCTTCCGCCATGCGTTTTGTGAGCGTGGTGACAAGCACGCGCTCGTTGCGCTTGGCGCGGTCGCGAATCTCCGCCAGCAGATCGTCAATCTGGCCCTTCACCGGGCGAATTTCGACCTCAGGGTCAACAAGGCCCGTAGGCCGGATTACCTGTTCGACAACCACTCCTGCCGAGCGCGTCAGCTCATAGGGCCCGGGCGTTGCGGAAACGTAGATCGTCTGGTGAATCCGGTTCTCAAACTCCTCGAATTTCAGCGGCCGGTTGTCGCGTGCCGAGGGCAGGCGGAAGCCGTAGTCGACCAGGTTCTGCTTGCGGCTCTGGTCGCCGTACCACATGCCGTGCACCTGGGGAATGGTGGCGTGGCTCTCGTCCACAAACAGCAGAAAGTCGCGCGGGAAATAGTCCAGCAGCGTGGGCGGCGGTTCCCCCGGCAGACGCCCCGAGAAATGCCGCGAGTAGTTCTCGATGCCATGGCAGTAGCCCATCGACTTGATCATCTCCAGGTCGAAGCGTGTCCGCTGATGGACGCGCTGCGCCTCCACCATGCGGCCTTCGGCTTCAAGTTGCGGAACCCACTCGTTCAGCTCTTTGACGATGGAGTCGATGGCCTCTGCCTTGCGCTCCGGCTGCACTACATAGTGGCTCTTCGGATAGATGGGCAGCCGTGAATAGCGCTGCTTCACCGTGCCGAATAGCGGATCGATCTGCGAAAGGGATTCGATCTCGTCTCCGAACAGCTCAATGCGGTAAGCCGCCTCGTCGTAGGTAGGGAAGACCTCGATCACATCCCCGCGCACTCGGAAACTTCCGCGGCGGAAGTCAACGTCATTGCGTTCGTAGAGAATCTCCACCAGGCGCCGCAAAATGTCCTTGCGGCTGATGCGCTGGCCTTTTTCGAGAAGCAGCAGCATGCCGTAATAAGCCTCCGGCGAACCCAGGCCGTAAATGCAGCTCACGGAGCTCACAATGATGGAGTCGCGGCGCTCAAACAAACTCCGCGTTGCAGACAACCGGAGCTTGTCCAGTTCCTCGTTGATCGTGGCTTCCTTCTCAATGTATAAGTCACCCGCGGGAATGTAGGCTTCGGGCTGGTAATAGTCGTAATAGCTGACGAAGTATTCCACCGCATTACCGGGGAAGAACTGCTTGAATTCGTGATAAAGCTGCGCGGCGAGGGTCTTGTTATGCGCCAGAATGAGCGCCGGCCGCTGCGACTGCTCGATCACCTTGGCCATGGTGAATGTTTTGCCCGAGCCGGTAACGCCCAGCAGCACCTGGTGCTTCTCGCCCGCGGCCAGGCCCTCCATCAGCTCGGCAATGGCGCGGGGCTGATCGCCGCGCGGCTTGTAGGTCGTCACCAGTTGAAAGTCCATGCGAAGTATTATACCGCAGAAGCGAAGAATTGGCGAAAACGCGAGCCAGCGTAATCCCATCCATCAAACCCGAAAAAAATTTGCCGCACGCGCACAATCGACAGGCATAATCATCGGAACAAAAGACTGTGAGCCTGGCTATGCGATTGGACTCCCCCAAGAAGTCAATGCTGGCGAGATCGCGCTTGTCCGGTCTGGCGCTGGCTTTAATCCTCGGTCAATCCGTCGCGCTCTCCGCCGGACTCGTTCCGGCGCTTCCACCCGCAATCTCGCCGAATGCCGCATTTGCCCCCACCGAAACGGCTTGCCGTTTCACCTCCGGTCCCTTGGCTGGAACCATCGGCGATTACAACGCACCCCACGATTTGAAAATTGGAGCGCCTTGCGATGACGGCAAAGGAAGCCAGGGAATTGTCGTGCTCAGGAAGGGAGCCGGGGGCAAGGAGAATCGCAACGCAAACAAGACAATCCCCAAGCCCGCACCGTCTCCGCGGCCTGATCAGGGGGCATCGTCGACGCAGGAGCAGCCGGCATACGAGGTTTACGTGCCCAAGCCCGCGGCAGCCCCCTCTGACGGCCACGCAGCAGCGCCCGCTCCAGTTCAGGCTCCATCCCCGACTCCTGCGGCCGTTGCATCACAGCCGGCCGTTCAGCCACCGGTCGGGGCCGCTGCTCAAGCTGGGGGGTCGGACTACGCCAATCTCACCGATTCTCAGCTGCAACAGGAATTGGACGACATCGTCAATCGAGCCAAAAAAGGCGCCATCCGGGATAACGTTCCGCCGTCCATGACCGTTGGCCAATCTGTCACCGTCATGGTCGAGATCGACGGCGCGAACTCCCATGCGCAACCCGCGGACGGCTTTCACCCCGCCGGAGATGGCAGCCTCAAAGTGTCTCCCCTCATGGAAGTCGACCTTGACCAGCGCGAAAACCCCGATTCGTTCAAAATTGAGCCGGATCAGGTGCAGACGGGCCAGCAAGTGGTGCCCGACGATGGCAAGGTCGACTGGGTATGGACCGTCACCCCGCTGAAATCCGGATCCCAGATGAAGCTCGACATCGACGCCTTTTTGGTATTGAATGCAAAACTCCCATCCGGGCAGACCTCAAATCACAAAGTTTCGTCCAAGACCGTCATTGTCCCGGTTCAGTCTCAATCCATCGCTCAATCCGTCTTGAGCTTCCTGACCAATAACTGGGCCACTTTGCTCGGTTTTGTTCTGCCCAGCGGTTTCGGTGTCGCAGTGTTGACCTGGTTTCTTTCGAGAAAGAAAGCCAAGGCTGATTCCGCGTGACTGTTCTGAAAGAGCCGGACGCCATTTTGCAGATTATTTCTCCGAATCGCGCACTATTGCATTCAGGAGAACCCAAAATGAGCCAACCCTCCCCCGCCGCAACCGGCCAACCCTCGACCAATTCACCCGCCCGCAACTCAGCCGTCCAGCGTTGCTGCGCCGCCCGCGACCGTTCTCTTGAAGACAGCCGCGCCGGGAATGTCGGGAAATCCGAAGCCAGAGAGCGCTCACAACAGGCTTACCGCGACGCCCTGCCGGATCTTGCCGGCTACGAAAACATCCGTGACTTCGTTGCCTGTATCTCGCACGGCTTGCTCACCGGCGATATCAGCGCCATCAATAGTCCAACCTACCTCTACGCCGCCCAGGTCGCCATCAGCGCCCTTCGCCTCGAACCAAAGGAGAAGAAACAAACCGCCGCATGACCTACCCCCCTCCCCCTGACCCTTAGTAACCATTCCGTTGTCATAAGGGTAAACAGCCGCTCACGCCTACCGCGAAAGCTCGGCGATCTGCACATGGTACGGGCCCAGCAAGTCGCCGGTGGAATGGCCGACGGCGGCCAGCGCGATGCGGTAATTCACCTGGGTCTGCAGCAGGATCAGCTCGGCTTGCGCCAGGCGGGTCTGGGCATCGAGCACGAAAAAGTTGGTCTCTGCGCCCAGCTCGAATTTGCGCTGCTCGGAGGCAAGAGTTTTTTGCGCGAGATCGAAGGAAGCCGATCCCGCGGCCAACGCGTCCTTGGCTTCTTCGAGCTGGTGCACGGCGTCGCGCACCTCACGCGTAATCTGCTCGCGTACCTGGCCACTCGAGTAGAGGTCGTGAGTGCGCGAAACAAGAGCATTGCCCAAGTTCGCCTGACCGCCACGATTGCGAACCGGCAGCGTGAGCGAGAGAATTCCGCCGTAGCCCGGATAGCCAAAGCCGAAAAGCTGGCTCATGGACGAGCCGAATCCGCCTGCGGCGACGAGCGCGCCCGTATTCAAGTTGTATTGATTGCCGCCCAGTCCGCTGCTCTGATAGAAGCCCTGCAGCGAAAGATTCGGTTCGAGCTGATTGTGCGCCAGCCGGATGCTGGTCTCATCGTTGGCCAGCTCATCCTTGATAGCATCGAGTTCCGGCCGCTGGTTGAGCGCCTGGGCAAGTGCGGTCTCTGTGTCGATGGTTTCGAGATCCCCGCTGGGCTGCGGCTTTTCCGTCAGTTCCAATTCCATCGCGTGGAGTTGCGGGTCGCGATCGGCGCCGATCGTCTGGCGCAATGCTTCCTCAGCCTGGGTAAGTTGATAAGCGGCCTGGATCACTCCAACCTTGCGGGCTGCTACCTCGGACTGAGAACGGTAGATATCCAGCGGGGGTAGCGCTCCTAACTCGAGCGAACGCTTGTCGCGCTGGTAACTCGCCTCGGCTAACTTCATTGACTTCTGCTGCACGTCGAGTGCGCCGCGCGCCTGCACGACCAACCAATACTGGCTGACCACCTGCTGGATAGTGTCGTTGACCTGGGCCTCAAAATTTGAACGCGACTGGGCCAGCGAACGGCGCGCGATTTTGACCAGGGCCGTGTTGGCGAATCGGCCGGCGCCGCGCAGCAAAGGCTGGGTAATGGTGAAGGTCAGCGTCGAATCGAAATACGGGTTGAAGTAGTTATAGGAACTATTCGTGGAGAATTTATTGCTTTGGATCGAAGCGACGATGTTCGTGCCGGGAGTGAAGGTTTGGGTGTAGCTAATTTGCCCGGTTTGAGTAAGTGAATTCAGTGTTGCATTTCCGGAGACGCCCACTCCCTGGAGTTGGCTGTAAGTGGGGGAAGAGTATCGATTGACGTTGAGGCTGCTCTGCAGGGTTGGATCAAAAGGCGAGAACTGGCCTAGCAGGTTGAATTTCTGGAATTCAACCTGGGTTTCTTCAATTTGCACGTTGCTGTTGTTTTCCAGTGTCAGCAGGATTGCGTCGCGCAGGCCGAGGCTGATCTTGCCATCCTGCACGTAGTCCTTTAGGTGCTGCGGGGGCGGCAATCTGTCTGCGCGAACCCGCGCCGTAAGCATGCCGCGATAACTCTCAGACGACTGTGCATATGCGGGCAGGAAGGCAACCAGGGCAAAAAGAGAAACAAGAGCAAATCGAATACACCTCATTCAGAAACTCCATCGAATCGCGGAGATGTGGGGCAAAAAGAATGAAAACAAATAACAATGCAGGTGACGGATGGTCGCGCGCGAGTTACTCATAGCGAATGGCCTCCACCGGATCAAGGCGCGCGGCCTTGGTGGCGGGATAGATGCCGAAGACCAGGCCAACAGAAATGGAAACAAGAAATGCGAGCGCATTGGAACTGAACGTCACGATGGTCGACCATCCAGCGAGCCACGCAATGAGCCGCGACATGAAGAAACCGAAGACCACGCCGATGGTTCCACCGGCGAAGGAGATCATGGTGGCCTCGACCACGAATTGCCGCACGATGTCAGACTGGCGCGCACCGACGGCGCGGCGAAGGCCAATTTCGCGGGTTCGCTCCAGGATGCTGGCCAGCATGATGTTCATGATGCCGATGCCGCCGACCAGCAGCGAGATGGACGCGATGGCCACCATGACGGTGTTGAACAGGTGCTCCGTCCGCTTCTGCTCGGCTAGCAGCTCAGCGGGAACAATGATGCTGAAATCGTCTGCACCGTGATGCGATGAATCGAGAATCGCGCGAACCACCTGCGCCGTTTCAGAAATGTTTGCGCCATCGGCAAGATTGAGATAGATTCCGTCTATCTCGTCTCTAACTTCGCTATAACTGTCTTCCAGGCGCAGAAACGCCGCCTGCAAGGGAATATAAATGTTGTTATTCACGTCCGCGCTGGAAGCTGCTGAACTGTCGCCTTGCGAACTAAGCTGCGGGCTGACCACGCCGATGACGCGAAACCACTGCTCATTCACTTTAACGTACTGTCCGAGTGGATTAGCGGAGCCGAACAAACTCCACTTGGCTGCCGCGCCCAGCACGCACACCGGTGTTGCACGATCTTCATCGCTTTGGTCGAAAAATCTGCCGCTTACCAGATGCAGCCCGGCAATCTGCTGATAATTCGGGTAGACGCCCATCACAGCTGGCATATCCTGTTGCGCTTTGGGAATGATCTTCGAAGGAGTCAGGCGCTTGCGCGGGGTGGAGGCGACAACGCCTTGAAGGTCGTCCTGAATAACTCGATAGTCCTGCAAGGTAAGTCCGGGAGAAAGCTTGCGAATCTTGTCATGGGCTTGCCATTCCAGGGTTTCCTTGGCTTCCACAATGAGATTGTGGACTCCCATTTGCTCGATGAGGGCCATGACTTTCTGACGCGCGCCGGCGCCGATCGAAAGCATGGCAACGACCGCGGCCACGCCGAAGATCATCCCGAGCATGGTGAGCAGGGAGCGCAGTCCATGCACCATCAGGTTCTGCACGCCCAACTGCACGTCGCGCGCCCACTGCTGGTAGCCGAGCAGTATGCGCTCCGGCATAAGACTCTCAGTTACCGGCATCAGGGTGTTCCCTCCGGGTTGCCGCTTGCGGAGTTACCTGTTGACTTACGCGGCGCAGTGGGATCGACCAAGGCAATCTTGCTGCCTTCTTCAAGCCCGTCGATGGCCGCGCGGCTTTCATTCTGGCTCTGAATCTTCACCTCGCGCTGCTCAAAGCCGCTGCCTTTCTTCACATAGACAATGCGCTTGCCGTCCTTAAGGAACAGCGCCTGGCGGGGCAGATAGAGCACGTTCTTTTTTGTGCCTCCAAGAAAAACAATCTGCGCCGTGAATCCCGAGCGTAAGCGTGTATCGGCGTCAGCAAGCTGGATTGAAACCTCAAAATTGCCGCCACCGTTGTTTGAAAAAATCTGCCGCACCGACATTCCGCCTACGCTCTTCACCTTGCCATGAAAAACCTGTCCTGGCAGCGCGTCAAAGACCACCTCAACGGCCTCGCCCATCTGCACATTGGCGTGTTCCTGCTCACCAATCTTCGAAGTCAGCTCGAGGCCCTGCGGATCGACCACCTGCGCGATCGAACTGCCTGCCTGCACCTGGTCGCCCTCGTGATAGTCGGGCAAAGTCATGCCGGTAAAATAGAATCCTCCCGAAGCGTAGGTGTTTTTCTGAATTGAAACCAACCCATCCATGGGCGCGGTGACGCGCATCTTGTCCAGATTCTGCTGCGCCTGATCCATGGCCAGCTTGGCCTTGTTGGCCTTCTCCTGGGCCAGGTAAGTAGCGGCCTGGCCGGAAGCCTTGTGCGACTCCACATCCTTCTCCTGCTCCGCCAATACGCGCCTGGCTTGCTCCAGCGCCAACTGGTTCTTGTCGGCGTCAATTTTGCTGACCAGCTCGTTCTTCTGAACGTCGAGCTCAGCCCGGCGCACGGCGTAGCGGTCCTTGAGCAGCACGACCTTATCCTCGGCCGCAAGCACGACGGCATCGGCTTTGGCCTTGGTAATCTCCTGCTCGGCCTGCTGCAATTCGGAGCTGTTCTGCTCCAGCTTGTAATGCTGTTCGCTGGGATCGAATTCAAACACCAGGTCGCCCTTTTTGACGATTTGGCCGGTGCGGGCCAAGTGTGTAAGCTGCAATGAATCTCCGCCAATAGCGGGCGCGGAGAGCATGATGGCATGGCTTGCGCGCAGCTCGCCGGCCGCATGCACCTTGAGATCAATATCGCCGCGCTTGATTTCAGCCAGCGGAATCTCATCCGCCTTGGCGGGAAGGCTCACGCGGCTGGCGGCCACCACCGCGCCGATGCCGCCAACCAGCACAATTGCGGCGATGGCCCAGATGAAGATGCGGTACCGCTTGATGCGCGCCATCTCACTCCTTCCCCGATGGGTCTTTGAGCGCAACCAGGTCGCCCGGCTGAAGCCCGCTCGAAATGAGGATGCGATCGCGGCTGCGGCGTTCAATCTGAATGGGCCGCTCCTGGAATGTCGAGCCGTTCCACACATAAGCAACGGTTTGTCCGGACTTGAGAAAAGAAGCCTGCGCGGGGATGGCAATCGCGTCGGGAACTCTGTCGACGATCACGGTGATCTGCGCGGTCATGCCGGGCTTCAGACGTGCGTCAGCCTGGTCGATGTTGATTTCGAGATCGAAGTTGCGCGGTATCGGCCATCCAGCGGAAAAGTCGGACGTTGCGATGGTTCCGATGTGCTCAACCTTGCCGGTAAACTGCCGGTCGGCAATGGCATCGAGTTGCAGAGTAACCAGTTGTTGCAATGCCAGGCGTCCGCGTTCGGTCTCATCTACGCGTGCCGCAATGCGTATGGAGGATGCATCGGGCAGTTCGGCAATCGGCGTACCCGGCCAGGCGCGTTCGCCGGCTTTGAAAGTGCTTTCGGCGCCGTTGTGCCAGATAGAGAGCAGGCTGATGTTTCCGTCTGAAGGCGCTTTCAGCGTCATGGAAGCGAGCGCCTTCTGGGCCCGCTGCGAGTCGTACTCGGCCTTGCGGCTGGCATTCTTTTTATCTTCGATCGTTGCCTGATCCACGGCTTTATCGGACTTCAGTTTTTCCTCTGCCTCGCTGAGCGCCTGCTCCGCATCGGAAACCTTCAGATTGGCTTCCGCCCCTTCAATCCGGGAGACGACCTCAGCTTTGCTGGCGTCGAGCTTTGCTGTCGCTACGTCGTATTTGGCCTTCATCACCGCGGTGGTATCCACTTCTTCATTAAGTCGCGCCTCGGCGCGCGCCTGGTCGATCTCCGCTTGCGAAGACTTGAGTACCGATTGATCCTGAGCCAGATCCATCTTCGTCTTCGAAGGGTCAAACTCGACTACCATATCGCCCTGCTTTACCGCGGAGCCATCCGGGACAATCTTGAGGATCTGCAGGTCTCCGGCGTTGGACGGCGCGGTGATGCTCACCGATTTCATGGCCTTCAGCTGGCCACGAAACTGCAATGCATCCAGAAACTCTCCGCGCTTGACCTGGAACGTGGGAACCACCGGCGCCTTGGTGGAGTAGTGGACAAGCCCATAAACGCCTGCGCTGGCAGCCCCGAGCACGAACAACACAATCAGCGTCCGGCGCTTCACCCAAAGGTCTTTGAGCTTGTGCATCATTTTCCTGCGCCCCCTGCAAGGCCGGCGCTGGCCGTAGCGACGTCGCCAGGATTGATTTCAACAGCCGCAGAAAGGTCGGGCATGAGCCTGGGATCGTGGCCCCTGATGGAGAATTTGGCGGAAAAGCTGCGCAGCTTGGGCGAAAAGCTGCCCGGCGTTCCCATGGGATCGATGGATTCAAGCTGGCCCTCGAAGACCAGGTCGGAGTATGCGTCGAGATGAACCTGCGCCTTCTGGCCGATGTGCAGTCCAAGCAGGTCCTCCTGGTTCACAGGCACCTGCACCTCCATGATGGCGGGGTCGACCACTTGCAGGAAGGGCACGCCGGGACGCACCTGGTCGCCCTCCTGCACCTCGCCCATGTTGCCCTGTTTCCAGATGGTGGCGAACACGACGATGCCGTCAATGGGGGAGTGAATCTGCATCAGCGCGGAGTTGGCCTGGGCGTGCAGCATGGTTTCGCGGGTGCGGTCGCGCTGAATTTCAAGAATGCGAATGGAGGCTGCCGCGGCCTTGCGCTTCAGGTCGAAGGTCTCCTTCAGCTGTGCAAGCGTGGCTTGCGCTTCGTCGAGATCTTCCTGGGCCTTTTCGGCGTCGATTCGGGAGAGCAGCTCAACCTTCTCCATCTCGAGCTTTGCTTTGGCAAGGCTGTTTTCAGCCTGCTTGATCTCGGTTTCGTCCTTGGCGCGAGCAGCCGCTTCCTTGGCCTGTTCTTCGATGACTTTCTCATTTTCATTGTCGCTCTGGGCCTGCTTGTCTATGGAATCGCGCAACTGCGCCTGGCGGTCGAACTCGACCAGCAAATCTCCCTGCTTCACGCGGCTTCCGCTGGCAATGAGCCTGGTAATGGTGAGCGTACCCACCTGCTGGCCGGCCAGAAGCGGCGCCTGAATCGATCGCGCCTCGACCGCGGCGGTCATTCCTTTCAGGCGGAGGGTCTGAGGCGCGCCGGCGTTGGTTGTGGAGGAATGCGAGCCGGCGGTGTTGTCAGGAGTCTGGACCTTGCCGCAGGAGGTCAGGGTTGCGAAGACGGTGACCAGCGCAAATAGTGCGGTCAATCCGGCGATAGAAACGCGCTTCGTTTGTACTGGACGGGAATGGACTTCCAAATCCGCAGGCACTGATGCCTCGCGGCTTTCACAGTGACCGTCCGCGCTATTCACCTGGGCACCCTTCAGCAGAAAACGATTCCATGAAAGCTTGCTCCAGTGTCATTCGCTTCACGCAAATATACGCGCATGGTCCCTAGGCATCAAATACCGGCGTCGAGCAATTGGCTCGGAGCCGAACACGCTTTTGGGTCCCGTGTCCTGAAACACATGCGTTGGAATGACCTTTTTTCTTAGACGTCTCTTAGACGCATTCGTCTGGATTTCCGCTCAACTTGATGGATTTCCAGGTCGCTAGCCGTCTTCCCGGAGGGAAGACTTGAAAACATCGACTCGCGCCCTCCGGGGCGGGCGATTTCAGCCTGCACGCATGCGATTGCCCGATTGAGCGAATTTGGATGCATCGAGCCCAGGGCTTATGTTTATCATTGAACACAAGCTTCGGAGCCATTCATGCGCCCGTCTGATTCCCCGGAACAGGACGCAGCGGCTGCGGCTGAGCACGCACGGGCCGGGTACGCTCAATCCGCTTTGGACAACCTCTTTGAGGTTTCTCCAAATGCAATTTTCGTCACGGACGCCGATGGCGTGATCCGGGCCGCGAACCCGCGTTCGACAGAGCTTTTTGGTCACAGCCAGGCAGAGCTGATCGGCATGCCCGTTGAAATCCTGGTCCCGCTCCGGTTTCGCTCGCGGCATCCCAGCCACCGGGAAAACTTCAACGCACATCCCCGCACCCGTCAGATGGGCGCGGCTATGAACCTGTTCGGGCTGCGCAAAGACGGCACGGAGTTCCCGGTCGACATCCTGCTCAAGCCGGTGGAGACGGCTTCCGGCACGATGGTGCTGAGCTTTATCCGCGACAACACCGAGCAGCATTACGCGCAGGTCGCCTTGCGGCGCACCGATCTGCAGTTGAGATCGATCGTGGAAGGCGTTCACGACTACGCCATTTATTTGCTCGACAGCGACGGACATGTCGCAACATGGAATCCTGGAGCCGAGCGCATCAAGGGCTACGCCTCGGATGAAATCCTTGGGGCACATTTTTCCCGCTTCTTCACGCAACAGGATATCGACCGGGGGCGTCCGGCAGAACTGTTGCGCCTGGCTGCGGCGCGTGGCCGCATCGAGGAGGAAGCATGGCGCGTGCGCAAAGACGGCTCGCGCTTCTGGGCGGACGTGATTCTGACTGCGATTCGCGACGAGACTGGCGCCGTGACCGGCTACGCCAAGGTGACGCGCGACTTTACCGACCGCAAGCGCGCAGATGAGGCGGTAATGCTGCAGTTGAGCACCGCGCTGCTGGCCAACATGGATGTGCGCAAGCTGCTGGAAGCCATTTCTGCAAGCTTGCGCGAGGTCATTCCCCATGACTTTGCCGGCATTAGCCTCTATGACGCGAACAGCGGTGATCTGGTCGCGCACTCTCTCGGCCCCAATGTAGATGAACTCTTCCGCGGCGAGGTGCGCGTTTCGCTTGAGGGTTCCGTGTCCGGAAGGGTCTTTCGCACGCGCGAAACAGTATTGATGCGGAACAGGCCCGACGCCGCCGAAGCGCCGGAGACCGCACGCATCCTTGCCCAGCTGGGAATGCAGTCCGGTTGCTGGGTTCCGCTCATCCACAACGGCGAGGTCATCGGGACCCTGGGCGTGCTCAGCAGGCTTGAGGACAGCATTGGCCAGCACGAAGCGGACGTTCTGATCAGGATTGCCTCTCAGGTGGCGATGGCCGTCGATAACTCGATGGCCTTCCAGCGCATGGCTGAGTTCCGCGACAAATTGCGCCAGGAAAAGCAATACCTGGAAGAAGAAATCAATCTCGAAAATCGTTTTGAGGATATTGTGGGTGAGAGCGCCGGGCTGCGCCAGGTGCTGAAGCAGATTGAGACGGTAGCGCCGACCACGGCGACGGTGCTCATCCAGGGCGAGACGGGCACGGGCAAGGAATTGCTGGCGCGGGCGATTCACCGCCTGAGCCCGCGCCGCGATCACACCTTCATCAAGCTGAACTGCGCGGCCATTCCGGCGGGCTTGCTGGAGAGCGAACTGTTCGGCCATGAGAAAGGCGCGTTTACCGGCGCCATTGCGCGCAAGTTGGGCCGGCTTGAGCTGGCGCATGGCGGAACGCTTTTTCTCGACGAAGTGGGAGAGATGCCGCTTGACCTGCAGCCCAAGCTGCTGCGCGCGCTGCAGGAACGCGAGATTGAACGGCTGGGAGGAACCAGGTCAATTCCCGTGGATGTGCGCCTGATCGCGGCCACCAATCGCGACCTGGCGGACATGGTTCAGGAGAAACAATTCCGCAGCGACCTCTTCTATAGGCTGAAGGTATTTCCGATCTTCGCTCCGCCGCTTCGGGAGCGCAGCCGCGATATTCCCGTGCTGGTGCGCCATTTCGTAGCCACCCATAGCCGCCGCATGGGCAAGGTCATCGAGACCATCCCCGACGAGACGATGCAGGCTCTGATCCGCTGGCCGTGGCCGGGGAACATCCGCGAACTCGAGAATTTTCTTGAGCGCGCCGTGATTCTGACCCGCGGTCCTGTGCTCTATGTGCCCCTGGCCGAGCTTGAAACAAAGGCCCTCGAATCGCAGGATGCGGCCGAGGAGACCGCGGTCGAGGCCACCACGCTGCATACTGCCGAGCGCGAACACATTCTGCGCGTGCTGCGGGAGACCGCCGGCCAGATCGGCGGCCCCGACGGTGCAGCGGAGCGGCTGGGCCTGAAACGGACCACGTTGAACTCCAAGATGAAGAAGCTCGGCATCGAGCGAAGTGACTATATGAAGTCCCGGTGACGACATTTCGTCATCGTCGCATCGTCACTGCGGACCTCGTCACCTGTTGCCTTGTTCCAGAAAACTCCGTATAACTCTTTGCTCTCCAATTGCTTGCAGCGATCGCTGAAGTGTGCGGAGAGTTTGGCTACGTCCGTGCACTTGTTCAGGGCAGGCACAGGATGAGCCCGAGTACGTTGCGAATCACGATTCAAGAAACCGAAGGAGCGACGATATTCAAGCTGGAAGGGCGCGTCGCGGGGCCTTGGGCGGCCGAACTTGGTCGCGTCTGGGTGGACCAGGCTCCGCGGCTGACCCAGCGCAAGCTTTCCATCGACATATCGAACGTGATCTTCGCGGATGCGGATGGCGCGCGGATTCTAAGAGAAATCTACTCTCAGGCTCGCCCCCGGATCGTTGCCACCACGCCGTGGACCAAGTACATTGCCGAGCAAATGGCGGCCAATCTCCAAGGCAGTTCAGACCATGCTTGTTCAGACCACGATTCATCAAAAGAGGAGCAGGTAAATGCAGACTACAAGTGATGCAGCGCGCGGTTGCGGGAATCCAGTTCAAGCCGGCAGCGAATTCTTCAGCAAACTATCGTCTGAAGCGCTCAAGGATTTGATGTCACTGGAGCATCCTGCCTCCTACCCGTCGAACATGATGCTTTTCTCTGAGAAGGATGCAGCCCAGGGAGTGTTCGTCTTGCTTGAAGGGGAGGTGAAACTCTCCATCAACTCGAGCGATGGTCGGCGACTGATTTTGCGAATTGCGAAGAAGGGCGAGATTCTTGGTTTGGATTCGGTGATCTCCGGCGAGCCTTCTGAGATGACGGCCGAGACCCTGTATCCATGCAAAATCGCAGTCATCTCGCGGCAGAATTTTCTTGGCTTTATGGTGCGGCATCCCGAGGCCTACAAAATTGTGACCGAGGAGCTGGGCCGGCAGATCGGCATGGCCTGCGCGCAGTTGCGCACCGTGGCGCTGTCAGCCTCAGCACCGGAAAAGCTTGCCCGCCTGCTGCTGGACTTCAGCCGCGATGGCCAGACGACTGCAACCGGAGTCCGCATCCGCTTCTCGCTGACCCATGAAGAGATCGGCGAGTTTATCGGGGCATCGCGGGAGACTGTAACCCGGACGCTCAGTATCTTCAAGACGCGGCGCCTGGTTGACTTCCGCGGCTCGACCCTGACGATTCCAAACAAGACCGCGCTGGCGAGTTATGCCGGATGTTAGCCAGCTCATTACTCCCGTCGAGGCATTAGACAGTCCCCTTGAAACAATAACTGACGTCCATAACATCGGAATCATTGCTTGCCCGCACCAGCTGAATGCCTGTCTCAACGCTGTTGCAGTTCTCCCCCGAAGGAGCAAGAGCCTCCGCGAACTCCGGTCAGTGATTTGACCCGTGGAGGCTCTTGTGATTGCAATGAGGTGCTAGCTGTCATCCTGAGCGGAGGTCGCCGCGGCGACCGGAGTCGAAGGATCTGCGGTTGCCCTTGCCTTTGTGTTTGCCGTCGCATTCGACCTGGCAGGATTGTTAATTCCCCAACCCGCCTTCAAATCCCCTGCATAACTTCACCAGGGCAGCGGCTTACCCAAGTGGAAGTACCCGCCTGAAGGCCCGTCGTCAGGCAGCGTCGCCAGGGCCGCGCTGGTCTTGGCGCCTTCGCTCAGTTCCATGGGGGCTTGGTCCCCGCCCATATCCGTCTTCACCCATCCCGGATGCGCGGAGTTGACCTTGATTTTGGTGTCGCGTAATTCATGTGCAAGGTGAATGGTGTACGCGTTCAGCGCAGTCTTCGAAGCATCGTACGCGAATGACTTGGCGTGATAGATGGGCGATTTCGGGTCGGCATGCAGTGTAAGCGAGCCGAGAATGCTGGAGAGGTTCACAATGCGCCCCGCCGGGCTTTTGCGAATGAGGGGAAGCAGCGCATTGGTAAGCGCTACCTGGGCAAAGAAGTTAGTTTCGAAAACCTTGTGCAGCAGATCGCCAGGAACCTGCGAAGCAGAATGTTCAGGGCCTGTGCCGGGGAAAGTGCCGGCTGCGATTCCGGCGTTGTTCACCAGGATGTCGAGCCGGCCGTACTTCGAATTGAAGTAATCGTATGCGGCCTGTGCATCCACTGCCTTGGTGATGTCGAACTGCAAAACGTCCGCGTCTACGCCCGCCGCGCGCAGTTTTGCAACGGCCTGTTCGCCCTGCGCAAGATCGCGCGAGCCGATGACGACTTTTACGCCGGCATCCTTTAATTCGATTGCAGTTTGGAAGCCGATGCCTCGGTTGCCGCCGGTAATGAATGCAATTTTTTGCGCCATGGGTAAATCTCTCCTGTGCGCTTAAGATTCGTGAAGGTGCAAAAGGTTGCAGTTATTCTGTGGACGGTAACTTACTAAAATGATGGGATGCAAGGCAGTTTTTGCTTTCGCGTCGAGCGCCACGCAGGATATAAGTTATTAGCACAATCAGATTCAAGCGAACGTCAGGGACCCTGGGGGTGGGATGGATTTCGAGTACTTCGCCGCTCCAGCGGTCCTTTCGCTCATTTGCATCATGATCGGCTGGCTCTCCGTTCGTCACCTTCGCTCTCTTCCGGCCAAGCTCTCCAGCCGTGCGTTTCGAGCGTTCGACAGGCTGATTCTCTTTGCGATGATCTTTGGTTCAGCAGTCCTGGCTGTCAGCGCGGGCTACAACGCGGTGGCCTTGTTCCGCTTCAGGGAATTCAATCAGCCTCCCGGACAGTTCTACCTAGTCAATGGCCACAGAATGCGCCTGGACTGCGTGGGCAGCGGCTCGCCGGCGATTGTGCTGGATTCAGGATTGGGCAGCGATGCGCTGGTGTGGGGCGGGGTACAGCCGCAGTTGGCGAAGACCACGCGCGTCTGCTCCTATGACCGCGCCGGCTTCGGCTGGAGCGACTCTGTGCCTGGGCCGCGCGACGCCGACCACATTGCGGCAGAGTTGCACCAGCTTTTGACGGAGGCCAATGTCAGCCGTCCCATTGTGCTGATGGGCCATTCAATCGCCGCACTCTACATTCGCGACTATGCCGCGCATTATCCGGAAGATGTGGCCGGGCTGATATTCGTCGATGGGTCCACGCCACTGCAGGACGAAAACCCCGCATTGAAAGCGGCGGGTGAAACGGGCATGGCGCGCAGGACGTCCATCCTGTTGATGCGGACGGCAGCCATGACCGGCATCTCGCGGCTGATGGGCGGATGTGCGAAGCCGATTCCGGGATTCGACGCCAGTGCAACCAGCCAACTTCTGTCGGAAGACCTTTGCCACCCAAGATACACTTCCATCGAACGCGAATTGGATAGCTTCAACGCATCGGGCCACGAAACAATCCACACAGGTCCATTTGGCGCGCTGCCGGTGCTGATCTTCTCGCAGGATCCGTCCGCCACACTTTCCTGGCGATTTGTTCCGCATGAAATGGCCGGCATGGAAAGTGCGTGGGGCCAGATGCAGGAGGACCTGAAGAAGCTGTCAACGCGCAGCCGCAGGATTATTGCCAGGAACAGCGGCCACGCGGTAGAGATAGACCGCTCGGATTTGATTCGAAAAGAGGTGCCGCTCTTCATCGAGCAGATTCGCGGTGTTGCACCCGAACCCGCGAGCTATGGGTCGACTGTAACCGAGTAACTTGCAATCTCCTGGATTTTCGGGCTGGAATGGCGATGTATTGGATTCCCGAAAACGGGTTCAGGAAGCCGGATTGCAAAGTGGATGCCGCCGGCATGCATTTTTTCCGAAGGCGAATGCAGCTAGCTTGCCTGGGCGGGTATCATCGGTGAATCTGCGAAGGATCAAGCGGTGAATTCAGTCATCAGAATTGCGTTGTTCGTGTTCATGCTGGCTCCGGCCGCGGCGCTTTCGCAATCGTTTGAAGTCAATCCCGCCTTCAACGCCGAGAAATACGAGCCACTGAAGGGCTCCGAACGCTGGCAGCGCTGGTGGCGCGAAGACGGCGCCTCCGCTGCCATTCATGTCCAGTCATTTTCGACCGGCCTTTACCTGCAGGTCTTCGACGTGCCAACCGCGTGGAAGCGCGACGGGGGCGGCTTCATCCGCCGCGTGGGCAGCAGCTACGGAGGCAACCTGGTGCAGAACTTCGCGCATGAGGCATTCGCCGCCGTTGCGGGAACGGACCCGCGGTACTTTGCCTGCAATTGCAATGGGTTCATGCGCCGCTCCGGCCATGCCCTGAAGATGACGTTTCTCACCTACAACCACAGTGGACACGAGACCCTCGACTTGCCTCAACTGTCGGCTGCCTATGGCAGCTCGATGGTTGAAGCCACCTGGTGGCCCCATCATTACTCGGCGATCGTGCAGGGCGTGCAAACAGGGCACATCGAGATGGGCTTCATTGGCGCGGAGCACCTCATCCAGGAGTTTTCTCCCGAGTTCAAGCGGTTCCTGCATCTCCGACGCAAGGCCACGCCGTCCAAGCGTTGAGTGCCTCAACCTGCCGCTTGCCTCCGCTAGAGACAAACTCATCCAAGGTCCAAGGTACAATTGCTTGCAACTGCGCCATTAACTAATGGGAGGCTTTATGCGTAGAATGCTGCTCGCCGTTTTCGCTCTTGCTTTTGCTGTTTCGCTGGTGACGCCTGCCAGAGCACAAGGGGCTCCACCGCAAGGCGGGACAGACCAGCCTTACACCGTCGAGTATTACTACAAGCTGCAATGGGGACATCAGCAGGAGTTTCTGCAACTGTTCTTGAAGAATCATTACCCGCTGCTGAAGAAGATCCAGACGACCGGACGCATTCTCTCGGTGAAGATCGAGTCGCCTGCTTACCACACAACCGAAGACGGCCGCTGGGATTATCGCGTGACCATCCGCTACAAGAACTCGACCGTGGCGACAACGGCCAATCCGGACGCAGACGCCTTTATCAAAGAGCTATGGCCAGACCAAGAGGTTTACAAGCATGAAGAGCAGCGGCGTTTTGAGATACTGCTCTCGCACTGGGATTTGCCGGTGACGGATATTACGCCGAAGTGACGAAGAGCAGGGACTAGTCCCTCAGTCCCTGCATCTCCATTGCCGCACCAGGTCATCGACTGCTTCAGGCCAGGTGGGAAAGTCGAATTCGAATCCCGCGTGGAGCAGGCGGCCGGGAACAACACGGCGGCTCTTGAGTACCAACTCCGACTCGGTACGCAAAAAGAAAGCTCCGATCTCGACGGCGAAGGCCGGTATCGGCAGGCCGTTGGGCATGCCCCACGCGTCGCGCAGAGCTTCCATGAATTCGCGATTGGGCAATGGATGAGGCGCGGCAATGTTGACCGGCCCTTCGATGTCGTCGCGATCGATGAGGAATTGGACAGCGCGGGCGAAGTCGTCTTCGTGAATCCAACTCACATATTGCCGGCCATTGCCTTGCTTGCCGCCGAAGCTGAATCGAACCAGGTTGAGCAGAGTCTCAAACGCGTTGCCAGGCGTGGGGCTGAAGGTGATGGCTGAGCGCATGGCAACCTTGCGCGTGCGCGGCGTAGGCGTGGCAAAAAATGTAGCTTCCCAATCCTTGGCTACCTGGATGGAGAAGTTCCACGTCTCCGGCGCGCGGCGCTTCTTTGAGATCAGCTCATATCCGCCGAGATCGCCGGTAGCCTCGTCCATGTCGCGGTCGAGCGCGTGGCGATAGATGGTTGCGGTTGAGGCATTGAGCCACACGCGCGGCGGCGCGGCCATGCTGGCGATGACGCGATTCAGCAGCCGTGTTGTCCCGATCCGCGAGTTGTAGATGTCCGCGCAGTTGTCTGCTGTATAGCGGCAGTTGACGCTACGGCCGGCCAGGTTAATGCAGACGTCCGCGCCTTCCAGCGCCTCGGTCCACGGGCCTTCTGTCTCGCCATCCCAGTGCACCGTTTGCCACGGCGCGGTGTAGGGGCTGCGGGTGAGCACGGTGACGTGATGACCCAGCTGCTGCATCTTCCGCGCCAGGGCCTGGCCTACCTGACCGCTTCCGCCGGGCAGAACAATGCGCAGCGGAATCATGTTTTCGCCTCCCCGTAGATGACTCTGAGCAACTCACCGGCTGGACGGTAGAGCGGTCGGAGCAGCGGTACGCCCGCCAGTTTGATGAAGAGCAGAAACATCCCCAGCGTCTTTTCGAAAAGCAGCGCGGTCCGTGCCTGGCTGGCAGACTTATCGTAAACCCAGAAAAGCATGAGGCCCATCTGGTAGAGCCAGAGCAGGCGGGGAAGATAGGGCAGGATGGAGGGCGGCATGCGCACACCGGAGTCGCTGACGGCGCGCTCGAAGAACGCAGTATCGCGATTGCGAATCTCCGCTGTTGCCGGGCTGAAGGGAGAAAGCGGGTGATCGGGATCGATGTGCGCCGATAGAGCGCCGAGCAGCGCGCGATTGGGGGCGAAGTATTCGAATTTTTGCTGGATGAGGCCGCGCAGGCGCGTTTCCAGCGTATGTCGTGAGGAGAGGATGCGCTCCAGTTCCGGCGTCATTTGCTCCTGGGCTTGCACATAAAATGCCATGACTATGGCATTCTTTGAATCGAAGTAGTAGTACGCCGCGCCCAGGGCCACGCCGGCCGCTGCGGCGATTTCGCGCATGGTGGCTGCATGGAAGCCGCGCTCGCGAAAGACGCGCAACGCGGCTTCAAAGATACGCGCACGGGTGGCTTCGGATTTGAGCGTGGCCTGGCGGGGCATGGTGCTCACGAGGCCGCCGGCGCAGGGGTTGCGGGGCCGCGGCGGCGGAAGATTGCCAATAACAGCAGGTTGAAGAAATGCATCGCGCCGAGCAGCAGCAGAAAGCAGCCGACCTTGATGCTGATCACTTGCGTCACTTGGCTGATTTGATTCAGCGGCATGAACGTCTGAAAGGTAAGCGACACATACCCAAAGCTCACCAGGTAGAAGCCGATGTCGAGCAGGCGGGCAACGGCTTTAGCCAGTTCCGGACGGCCCGGGAACGAGTCGTGCAGGAAAACGTCGCCTGCGTTGTGCAGGACAATCGCCAGCCAAACGATCAGCACCGCGCAAAGAACGGAATAGACGATGTAGTAGTGAGTTTGATACATGATTGGCTCCTAGACGATTGAATTGAACGTGTTCAAAAAGAATATAGCGCGGTTCCGTTGAGAGTGCAAGATAAAAATGAACGCGTTCAAATAAAGTAATTGAGAAAGGGAATCTCTTCGGAAGTGAGTGTTTTGGAGGATACGGGCTTTCCAAGTTTTGAGTGCCTACGGCTGGGGAGGAAATCCATAGCTGCGCAGGAAGACGCGGCGGCGATAGGCGCGGAATTCGCGAACGATCAAGATGATCACCACGACGAGGAAGATCATTGGGGCATAGAACACGATGGCAGGCGGCGCAACGCGGTCGCCATCCACTGTAACTCCGTCGCCGGTATTCAGGGTGCCGAACATGGCCACCAGGTCCTGACCGACGTGCACATTTTCTCCCAGGCGGATGCGGCCGAACATGCTCACCAGGTCGTGGTTGATGGTGGCGTTGTCGTCCGCCGTCACCTTGCCGAAAAAGTTGACTACGTCGTGCTGGGCCTCACTGGCTATGTGAGTATTTCCGAAGAAGACCACCACGTCGCCGGTGGCTTTGCCCTCAATGTCGACGCTGCAGAAAAAGCAGACGGCGTCGTGGATCGTGGAATCGGGGCCTACATGAATATTGGAGAAAAACTGGACTTCATCATGCTCAGCGCGCGCCGCAGGCGCAAATACTGCGCAGAGAAGGGAAAGAGTGAGGATGTAGCGGGTCATGGCGAACTCCACTGCTCAAATGTTACGAGACTAAGGTGTGTAAAGTTCCTCTGGCTTGGAAAAATCGGCTTTTTGAGCCTCCGAAGATCGGCAAAACGAGGTTCGTGATTTCCCACCCTTGGCACAAAAAACAAGAACGCGCGACCCCGACCCAGAGGGTGCCCCGGTGCCCTGATGGGGCACCCAGCAGTTAGGGTCACATTCCGGTCAGGCTCCCGGCAGGCTTTCCACCACGGCTTTGGAGAGGTTTCTGGGCCGGTCTACGTCCACGCCGTGCGCCAGGGCCATGAAGTACGAAAACAACTGAAGGGGCACGACTTCCGCAATGGGCAGCAAGTACTCCGAGGCCGGTTTAACGAAGATGCAATCGCTGACCAGGCCGGCCACTTCTTCATCGCCGCTGTTGGCAACCGCGATCACCCTTGCGCCTTGCGCCCGCATATCGCGCAGCAGTTGCAAGGTCTTTTCATAGCGCAACACGGATGCGTCGAGGTCGCGATCGACCGTAGCCAGAACCACCAGCGGCACCGTGTCGCTGACCAGCGCATTGGGCCCGTGTTTCAGCTCGCCGGCCGGATAGCCTTCCGCATGCACATACGAGGCTTCTTTCAGCTTCAATGCGCCTTCACGGGCAATGGCATAGTGGATTCCGCGGCCAAGGTAAAGAAAGGTGTTGGCGGATTTGTACTTGCCGGCCAGCGCGGCCATCTGTCCGCGCCACGCGTTTAGTTGAGATTCGATCTGGCCGGGAAGGGCCTCGAGCTCGCGTATGTAGGTGGCCAGCGTTGCTGCATCGAACCGTCCCAGGCGCGCGCCTTCATAGAGCGCCAGCAGATAAAGAACTGCCAGTTGGCAGGTAAAGCTTTTGGTGGCGGGGATTGCTTTTTCGATGCCGGCAGCCAGGGGCATCGACACGTCGGCTTCAGTGGCCATGGTGGAGGCTGAAGCGTTGGTGATTGCCAGGGTCCTTTGTCCGCGCCGGCGCCCCTCGCGCAAGGCAGCCAGCGTGTCTGAGGTCTCACCCGACTGCGAAAGCACCAGGACGCTGGGATGGCGCACATCCGCATTGGCGTTGACGCCGCGGCAACTGTACTCGCTGGCGTACTCGACGTCGACGGCCAAGCCGCACAAGTCTTCGAGCATGATCTCAGCAGCCAGCCCGCTGTGGCGACTGGAGCCGGAAGCTGCAATCAGGATTTCGCCCTCGGGAATGGACCAGCCAGCGAGCATGGCAGCCACGTCAGGCTTGAGAGCGTGGTTGGCCAGATAAAGTCCCAGGGTGTGGCGCAGCGCCAGGGGCTGCTCGTAGATCTCGCGCAACATTTCGTGTTCGAAAGGAGGCATTGTTTCTATCCCGCAACCGATACTCAAAGAAGTACCGGTCTCATGAACGATCATACAGCGCATAATCGATCAATTGATTGATCGTCTGCAAGAAAAAATCCGGGAAATTCTCAAATATTGCGAATACAGATTGCGTAATTCCATGGCGCGGAGGTTAAAATCGGTGCGGTATGTCCGCTTCCATCAACCGCCGCGCCGAGGTGATCATCAAGTTCCTGCTGCGCGCCGGCAGCGCCAGCATTGAAGAGATTCTAGCCGTCGCAGGCTCCTCAGCGCCCAGCATTCGCCGCGACCTGGTGCGCCTGGAAAGCCGAGGCCTGATCCGTCGCACCCACGGCGGTGCCACGCTGGTGGAGCCTCTGCTGTACGAGCCGTTTCGCTATGACAGTTCCTTTCTGGCCCGAGAACAGCGCTTTGCCGAAGAGAAGAGGCGCATCGGGCTGGCCGCGGCGGAATTGGTTGAAGCCAATGAAACCATAGGCCTTACAGCGGGAACCACGACCACCCATGTGGGCCGTAGCCTGCGCCACCGGGACAAGATCCAGGTGGTGACCAACGCTATCAACATAGGGATGGAACTTTGCAATCAGCCCGGAATTCGCACTTACCTCACCGGCGGCGTGGTGCCGTGGGCATGGTCCTTCTCGCTTACCGGCAGCGCGGCGCTCAACTTTCTTGATGACGTTTACATGGACAAGGTGTTTCTCAGCGTGACCGGTCTCGACCCGGAACGTGGAGCCACCACACTCGAAACGGATGAAGCGCTGGTTTTGCGCAAGATGCTCAAGCAATCCAAGCAGGTGATCGTAACCGCCGATTCCAGCAAACTGGGCAAGGTCAGTCCTGCTTTCATTTGCCCTGCCTCCGAGATCCACATGCTGATTACCGACACCGGCGCCACCGACGAAGCGCTCGCGCCTTTTGAACGCCAAGGCATTCGCATCATCCGCGCCTGAAGCGCTGAAAGCCGCCGGCCAGGAGGGGAACGGTTGATGGGGTTGAACACGCTGGACCTCCTGGTGGTCGTCACCTATCTTGCGGGAGTCACACTGTTCGGCTTGCGCTTCCGCGGCAGGCAGCGCACCCTGAAGGGTTACTTTCTGGCAGGCAACACCATTCCGTGGTGGGCCATCAGCCTCTCGATCGTTGCCGCCGAAACCAGCACGCTCACCATCATCAGCGTTCCCGGCCTGGCCTATGAGAAGGATTTCCGGTTCCTGCAACTCGTCATCGGTTATATCGTCGGCCGCATTATTGTCAGCTTTGTTCTCATCCCCCAATATTTTCGTGGCCAGTTGGTTACAGCTTATGAACTGATCGCGCGCCGATTTGGCGGCAGGCTGCGTTCGCTCACTGCCGGCCTGTTTCTGGTAACGCGCGCTGCGGCCGAAGGCGTGCGCGTGTTCGCAGTCGCCATTGTGATTCGCATAGCTCTCGGCAGCCTGCTGACCGGCATGAGCGACCTGGGCCGCGATGTAACCGCCATTGCCGTGGTGACGGTACTCACACTGATCTACACCTTCGAGGGAGGCATGGCAGCCGTTATCTGGACCGATGTTGTGCAGCTTGCCATTTATTTGGCCGGGACTCTGGTGGCCGCGTTCTCCATTGTTAACCTTGTCCCGGGTGGATGGACGACGATTCATGTAGTGGCCGCGCAGGCGGGAAAATTTCATATGATTTCGACCTCCACAAATCTCTCCGCACCCTACACACTGTGGGCAGGCGTGATCGGCGGAGCATTCCTGACCACTGCCAGCCACGGAACCGATCAACTCATCGTGCAGCGGCTTCTCTCCGCGCGCAGCGAGCGCGAGTCCAAAATTGCGCTGGTCTCAAGCGGCGTGGCCATCTTCTTTCAGTTCTCTCTTTTTCTCCTCGTCGGCGCCATGCTGTTTGTGTTTTACACGATGTTTCCGCCTGCAGTGGCTTTCGCGCAGACAGATACGGTCTTCCCGACTTACGTGGTCTCGCGTCTGCCGCACGGCCTCAGCGGTCTGCTGATCTCCGCGATTCTTGCCGCGGCCATGTCGAATTTGAGCGCCGCGCTCAACTCGCTTTCTTCTACTACCGTCGTCGACTTTTATGCTCGCATTGTGCCGCTATCGACCGAGGAACAGCGCGTTCGACTCTCGCGCCTGTCCACCGCAGGCTGGGCATTGGCGTTATTCGGGTTGGCCCTGCTGGCGCGCAACGGAGGCAAGGTTCTGGAAATGGGATTGTCGATCGCCTCGGTCGCCTATGGATCGTTGCTCGGGGTCTTCCTTCTCGGCGTGCTCACCAAGCGCGCCTCGGAGAACGGCGCCATGCTGGGCATGCTCATCGGGTTCGCACTGAATCTCTATCTCTGGTTATTTAGCCAAGTCGCATTTACCTGGTATGTAGTGTTTGGAAGTGCGGCAACCGTTCTCGTGGGTTATGGCGCAAGTTGGCTGATGCCACAAACGGTCGCTCCGCAAACAGCAGTTCAATCGGCCGAAGGCGGCTAGAGATAGGTCGAAGGAACAAATTATTCTCAGGCGGTTAGTAATGACAAATGCTCAGAAAACCTTGTATTGGATGACGATCTTCGCGGTTCTCATCGCGTGCCCTCTTCTTGTTTCCGCACCATTACACGCCCTCCAAAGCGGCGACGACGGATTCAAGACGGTCGACATGATTGTGGAAAAGGCTGTTGCGGAAGGAAACATCCCCGGCGCCGTCCTGCTGGTTGGTCACAATGGCAAGGTGATTCACCGCAAGGCCTTCGGATCGAGATCGCTCGAGCCAGTGCGCGAGCCCATGACCATTGATACAGTGTTCGATCTGGCCTCGCTCACCAAGTGCATAGCCACCGCGACGTCGGTGATGAAACTGGTGGAGGAAGGCCGCATCCGCCTTGGTGACTCCGTTTCTACCTATTTGCCGGACTTTGCGCAGAACGGAAAAAAGGACATCACCATTCGCGATCTCATGACGCATTACTCCGGCCTGGCGCCGGATCTGGACCTCAAATCGCAATGGTCGGGTCGCGAGGCCGCCTACCAGATGGCCATGCGCGAGAGGCCGATCAATCCGCCCGGCTCGCAATTCGTCTACAGCGATATCAACTTCGAAACGCTCGGGTTCCTGGTGGAAAAGATCACGGGCCAGCCGCTGAACGAGTACGCCAGCGCCAACATCTTCGCGCCACTGGGCATGAAGACCACGCGTTTCCTGCCTCCCGCGAATTGGGAGGCCCGCATCGCGCCGACGCAATACGATGAGCAGGGACGCATGCTGCGCGGCATTGTGCATGACCCGACGGCCCGGCGCATGGGCGGCGTTGCCGGCCACGCTGGATTGTTTTCGACGGCGGACGACTTGGCGCTGTTTGCGGAAGATTTTCTAAGCGGATTCACCGTGCTGAACCGTTCGGCAATTGCCAAGATGACCTCGCCCCAGCAGCCGCCCAATGGCACCGTGCTGCGTGGGCTGGGATGGGATATCGATTCGCCCTTTTCCACCAACCGTGGCGAACTGCTCCCTGTAGGTTCCTTCGGCCACACCGGCTTTACGGGAACTTCATTGTGGATTGATCCAGTTACTGACACTTACATTATTCTGCTCACCAATGCCGTGCACCCGCACGGAGGCAAGTCGACTGTTTCACTGCGCTGCAAATTGGCCACGGCCGTGGTGCAGGTGCTTGATCTGACCACTACCGAGCAAGATAAGCTGCGTTTGGCCGAGATTACCGGATACAACGAATTGATGCCTGCCTCGCGCCGTATTGTCGCAAGAAATGGTGACGTGAAAACGGGCATCGATGTCCTCGAGGACCACAATTTCCGGGAACTTCACGCGGATCGAAACCATCCGGTGAGAGTCGGGCTGGTGACCAATCAGACCGGGATCGATGCGCAAGGCCAACGCACAGCCGACATACTGAGTCATGCGCCCGGCGTGAAACTGGCTGCGATCTTCAGTCCGGAACACGGCATCGCCGGCACATTGGACACGACGGCGATCGGTAACTCCAAAGATGAAGCAACCGGGGTACCCATTTACAGTGTCTACGGTGATACCGATGCAAAGCGCAGGCCATCCAGCGCGGCCCTGGAAGGCGTGGATGAAATTGTGGTTGATATTCAGGACACGGGTGTCCGATTCTACACGTACGAAAGCACGCTCGGCTACTTTCTTGAAGCCGCAGCGAAGGCCGGCAAGGAAATTGTTGTTCTCGACCGACCCAATCCCATCGGCGGCGCTTCGGTGCAAGGGCCCGTCGCCGACGCAGGCAGGGAATCGTTTATAGGTTATTGGCAGATTCCGGTTCGCCACGGAATGACCCTGGGTGAGTTGGCAAAGATGTTCAATGCAGAGCGTGCCATCAAAGCAAAGCTCACTGTGGTCCCAATGCAAGGCTGGATGCGAGGCGACTGGTTCGATTCCACCGGCGAGTTATGGGTGAATCCATCGCCCAATATGCGCAGCCTGACCGCGGCAGCGCTCTATCCCGGCATCGGCATGATTGAAGCTTCTAATATCTCAGTAGGCCGGGGAACCGATACCCCCTTCGAGTTAGTCGGCGCGCCTTGGGTGAAGGCAATCGACTTGGCCAGAGTTCTGAATACCCGTGCAATTGCGGGCGTACGCTTCATCCCAACGGAATTTACTCCGGATAACTCGGTGTATGCGCATGAGAAATGCGGCGGAGTTGAAATTGTTATTACCGATCGGAACGCGCTCGATGCCCCGGAGTTAGGGGTTGAGGTTGCGGCAGCATTGCAGACCCTCTATCCCGGCAATTACAAAGTAGCGGGAGTGGACACACTGATGTTGAACAAGACGAGCCTGGATGCGATCGTCGCCGGTCAGGACCCTCGCCGCATTGCAGAGCAATGGCGCGACAGCTTGGAACAATTCGAAGCGCTCCGTGCGAAATATCTGGTCTATTGACGCGTCGGTGTCAGGAAATACTCCAGTGTTAGCCGGCTAAAAGAAGGTCTGAATCACATCGATGACCTGATAGTCAGCATTCAGGATCGGCAGCATCCGCCATTTGTCGAAAGTCAGGCAGGGATGGCAAATGTCAAAGCCGATCATATCGCCGACGCGCAAATCGTCTCCGGGTCGAATCTGCAGGTACGCGTGTTGGTCCATCATCTTTGTAACTAGCCAATGCGCCGGAGCAACTTGCGGAGTTACATTTCCCGGCCGGAAATGTAAGGCGGGGACAGGTAATCCGGAATCGAATGCAGCGTCCCGTCTGCCCATCCCGACAATTGCTTTGTCTGCCTCCGGTACCGATTGCACATAGGCCCAAACATGCAGGGCGGGCACGAGCCCGGAAGCCATTCGACGGGCAATGGGATTGTGTTCGAGAATCCTTGTTTGCGCTTCGCGATAGGTTCCGACGTCATGAGTGAGATAGCAGCCGGGACGGAGGACGATTTCAACCGAGTCGCCGAATTGTGCTGCCGTGAAGACTTCCGCGACAACGTCGTACCACGCAGAACCCGCACCTGAGAGCACAATGGGCGCGTGCTGAAACCGATCCTCCTGCGCAAGCTTCCGCGTAACCTCAACAGCACGCTGAAGGAACTCGCGGATGGACGACTCGTCCTGGAGAACACCCTCATAGATTTCGACACCGCAGAGCGCGATGGAGTTTCTCCAGCGAGACAACGCGTCTAACGAAATACTTAACTGCTCATCATCACGGATGCCGGCGCGCCCGCCGAAAACTCCTAACTCAATCAGTACATTCAGGCGCAGGCCCTGGTCAGAGAAAGAACGGCCCAGGTGTTCAATTTGTTCCCCAGAGTCAACCAGGCAATAAAACTCGAACTCTGGATCATGCAGCAAGTTTGCGATGATGGCTATATTCTGTCTGCCGACAAGTTGGTTCGCCATCAGAATTCTGCGTGCGCCGTGTTGGTAGGCCACTAGCACCTGGTGCGCGGTTGCGAGGGTTATTCCCCATGCGCCTGCCTTCAGTTGCAGGTCAAATAGCTTGGGCGCCATGGTGGTCTTGCCGTGCGGTGCGAGGTTGACTCCATAAGCAGAAATAAACTGCCGCATCCAATTCAAATTGTGTTGCAGCTTTTCCTGGTATAGAACTGCCGATGGCAGACTGAGATCTTCGCGAAGCAGGTTCCAGTCAAGCCGAGCAACCTCTGTGGCGCCGAGCGTGCCGTCGAAGGCCCCCAAGCCCTTGTTGAGCGGGCCAATGGGGTCGTGAGCATCGAGATGAATGGATTGTCTATCACTCAACGAACGAATCTCCTCGAGCAATTGGAATTGGCCCGGAATAGGTGTGGATCGTGACTCAGTAATAGTCTATATTCTGAACGAGCTACTATGCTGAACTGCGACATTTTGATTCGACAAGCGAATGTTCTCGACGGTAGCGGGAGCTCCGGAGAGTTTCTTGATATCGCCCTTCGTGGAGGTCGAATATGCGCCATCGGGCCGCACCTTGAGTGCAACCCGCTAACAACCGTGGATGCCAACGGACTGGTGCTTGCGCCCGGCTTCATCGACGTTCACACTCACGACGACATCAGCGTCATTCGCGATCCGGAAATGCTTCCCAAGCTGTCGCAGGGCGTGACGACTGTGATCGTTGGCAATTGCGGCATCAGCGCTGCGCCTGTCGAATTAGGCGGCGAACTCCCCGATCCGATGAACCTGCTTGGAACCGCCGATGAATTCCGCTATCGCACGTTTGCTTCCTATATAGCTGCCATCCGCGAGGCGCGACCGAGTGTCAATGTGGCTGCATTGGTTGGCCATACGGCTCTGCGCAACAACCACTTGGATCGACTGGACCGAGCGGCAACGGATGCCGAGGCCGGACGCATGCGCGCGCAATTGAGCGAGGCTCTCGACCACGGAGCGTTAGGGCTCAGCACCGGCCTTGCCTATCATTCCGCCAACGCAGCGACCAAAGAAGAAGTTGCAGCGCTCGCGCAGCCGCTGGCTTCTGCTGGCGCGGTGTACACCACGCACATGCGCACAGAGGGAGATGCGATTCTGGATGCGATGCATGAGGCATTCGAGATTGGGCGTTTGAGCAAGGCGCCGGTAATTGTTTCGCACTTGAAGTGCGCGGGCATTGCCAACTGGGGCCGGAGCGGAGAGGTGTTGCAGGCATTGGAAGTGGCGCGGTGCGTGCAGCGGATCGGCTGCGATTGCTATCCTTATGCGGCTGCGTCGAGCACGCTCGATTTGCGGCAAGTGGACGAAGGGGTCAGGATCGCGATCACATGGAGCACGCCCCACCCGGAAAATGCAGGGCAGTCCCTTGAAGAAATTGCGAAGGCGTGGCACGTAACTCAACGGGAAGCGGCGCGGCGACTGCAACCGGCCGGGGCCATCTATCACAGCATCTCAGAGGACGACATGCGGCGCATCCTGGCGCACCCGGTGACAATGATCGGTTCCGATGGGCTGCCCAATGATCCGCGCCCGCACCCTCGTTTGTGGGGCACGTTCCCGCGCGTCCTTGGCCGCTACTGTCGCGAAGAGCGGTTGTTATCACTGCCTGACGCCGTTCATAAGATGACAGGTATGCCGGCGCAACGACTTGGGATCGAGGGTCGCGGGCTCATCCGCGAGGGCTATCACGCAGACCTGGTCCTTTTCGATCCGATGAAGATCATCGATACTGCAACTTTTGATGAACCGGTGCGTGCGGCGGAAGGGATCGCCGGCGTTTGGGTCAATGGGGTGCTCTCTTACACGCCGCATGGGCCAACCGGTCTTCGTGCGGGACAGTTTGTGGCGCGGGGGAAGACTAACTGGATTCAGTAACTCATGCTTCACTTATCTTTCCGGTTCGCCGCATGAACGGAGCAATTCTGAATGTGTGCCCATGATTGATTCCCACAGCTTGTTTCTAATCTCGGCGGCGTTTGTCGCAGTGGTCGCGCTGATCGTGCTGATCGCCGTCTTCAAGTTGAATCCGTTCATCACGCTCCTGCTCACCTCGCTGGCCCTCGCAGTCGTAACCGGGATGCCAGTCTCAACCGTGGTCCATTCCTTTGAAGCTGGAGTCGGCGCAACCCTTGGACACATCGCGATAGTTGTGGCGTTGGGAACCATGCTGGGCAAGATGATGGCGGAATCGGGAGGCGCGGACCAGATTGCGCACACACTCATCGGCTTTTTTGGAGAGAAGAGAATTCATTGGGCCATGATGGTCATCGGCCTTGTGATCGGGTTGCCGGCTTTCTTTGAAGTCGGATTTGTGCTGCTGATTCCAATTGCTTTCACAGTGGCGCGGCGAACGCGGACCTCTCTGATCCTAGTGGGACTTCCCATGGTTGCCGGACTCTCCGTGGTGCATGGCTTGGTGCCTCCTCACCCCGCGGCTCTGCTCGCGGTGACCATTTACAAGGCGGACGTGGGGCGCACGATCTTCTATGCATTGCTCATCGGCACACCCACCGCGGTGATTGCGGGACCGCTGTATGCAAAGCTGATCGCGCCGCACATCAAGCTCCCCGCGGAAAATCCGATGGCTGCTCAATTTGTCGATCAAGGGAAGGAACTTAGCCTGCCCGGCTTCTGGCTCACACTGTTCACGATTCTGTTCCCAGTTGTTCTGATGCTGGCGGGGAGTTGGGCAGACGCGGTGTCGACGCCCGGGACCAGAATGAATCAGGCCTTGCACCTGATTGGCAATGACGACATGGCATTACTGATCGGCGTGCTGCTCAGCTTTTTCACGCTGGGGCAAATGAGAGGCTTTTCACGCGCAACCATTTTGCGATTCAGTAATGAGTGTCTGGCGCCCACAGCAACCATCACGCTGCTAGTGGGTGCGGGCGGAGGGTTCGGTAGAATTCTTCAGGACAGCGGCGTCTCCCAGGCAATCATCGGTGTCGCGCTGAAAGGCCACGTGCCGCTGTTATTGCTGGCATGGTTGCTGGCTGCGCTGATGCGGCTTGCGACTGGCTCAGCTACGGTAGCCATGACCACCGCAGCGGGGATCGTCGCGCCCATCGCATTGCATGCGCCGGGCGTCCATCCGGAGCTGCTGGCGATCGCCACGGGCGCCGGCTCGCTGATCTTCTCACATGTAAACGACGGCGGCTTCTGGCTGGTGAAGGAGTACTTCAACATGAGCGTTACCCAGACCATCAAGACGTGGTCAGTGTGCGAGACAATTATCTCGGTCACGGCGTTTATCCTTACCGTGGCTTTATCATTTGCGGTGTGATGAGAATGGATCGTATGACGGAATCATTTCTGGTGTCGGAAGTTAGCCGCCGCCACTTTCTGAAGAGCGCGGCTGCTGCAGCTTTAGCGCATTCGGCGTTGGGGATAGCACAGGACGCCGCGCAGTCTCAGAAGCGGAACAAAACGCTGGCCTATGTGGGCACTTATACGGGCGCGGTTGGCGCCGGCAGCAACGGCGAAGGAATCTATCGTTTTGAAATGAACGCATCCAGCGGCGAGTTAACGCACTGCACGCTGGTTGCGAAAACTCCCGATCCTTCCTGGATTGCGATCCACCCTGCGAAGAAATACCTATACGCGGTGAACGAAGTCAGCGACTATAGCGGGGGCAGCGGCTCGGTAAGCGCGTTTGCGATCGACGAGGCAACCGGCGATTTGACCGCGCTGAATACGGTCAGTTCAGAAGGCGCAGGGCCTTGCTATTTGAGCACGGATGCTTCCGGGAGATATGTGTTTGTGGCTAACTACGGCGGCGGAAGCATTGCCGTGCTTCCGATTCTCGATGGGGGATTGCTTGGGGCCGCGACGGACATTCACGTCGATCGCGACCATCTTGGCGGCGCAAAGGCGGCCAATTCGCCGACAGGGAGTTATGCTGTGAGCGGCCACGATGCTCCGCACGCCCACATGGTTGCGCCTGATCCGGAGGGTAGGTTTGTGTTGGCGACCGACCTTGGACAGGATCGGATCTACACTTATCGATTTGACCAGAAGACGGGAAAGCTGAACCCTGCGAATCATGGAGCTTTCATGGCATTGCCCTCCGGCGATGGTCCTCGTCATTTTGCATTTCACCCCAATGGTCATTGGTTCTATGCAATCCAGGAAGAAGCGTCCAACATAGTTTTCTTCCATTATGATCCGGAACTCGGTTCACTTGAGGCAAAGCAGACCGTGTCTGCTTTGCCCGCAGGATTTGCGGGAACAAGCTATGCTTCGGTGGTCCTGGTTTCGCCAGACGGGAAGTTTCTTTACACTGCCAACCGCCTGCATGACACGATTGCGTTGTTCTCCATTGGCGCAGATGGAATGTTGAAATGGGTTGGGGAGACATCGACCATGGGCGATTATCCGGGTCAATGCCGGATCGACCCCAGCGGTAGTTTCATGTACGCGTGCAATCGACGCAGCGACAGCATTGCGTGCTTCAAGATTCATCGAGTTACTGGCATTCTTACTTTCACAGGCCAGTACACGGCAGTCGGAAGCCCGGCCAGTGTCACATTTCTTGACTAAGATTTCCGGTCGAATATGGACAGTCAAACACCTTCGATGTTGCCCTCGTCGTCCACATCGATGGCCAATGCCCGCGGTGTGCGGGGCAAACCGGGCATCAGCATCATGTTGCCGGCAACTGCGACCACGAATCCGGCGCCGGCGGAGACGAACGCATCGGAGATGTTAAGCGTCCATCCGCTTGGTGCGCCAACGAGCTTGGGGTTGTCAGACAGCGAATACTGTGTCTTGGCAATGCAAACCGGCAAGCGGCCATGGCCCCATTCCGCAATCTGCTCCAGGCTGACTCGTGCCTGTTCGCTGTATGCGACTTCTGCTGCTCCGTAGACACCAGTTGCCACCTTGCGAATCTTCTCTCGGAGAGAATCTTCCGGAGAGTAGATGGGGCGCACATTCGGGGCGGGATCGGCGTCAATGGCGGCAATCACCGATTCCGCCAGATCGGCCGCGCCTAAGCCGCCCTCGGCAAATGCCTCAACGATGGCACACGCAACCCCTCGTTGCGCGCATTCGGCAACAATTTCATCCAGCTCGGAAGGCTGATCGGCAGGGAACCGATTGATTGCGACAACGACGGGAACTCCGAAATTCCTGAGCGTCGCGATGTGGTGCGCGAGGTTGGGAAACCCAGCCTGCAGAGAGCCTTCACCTTGAGCGCGCAAACTCTGCACCGAGGTGACCAGCACCGCTACCGCAGGCCGGATACCGGAAGAGGGCATGACTATATCAAAGTATTTTTCCGCCCCGAGATCGGAGGCAAAGCCTGCCTCGTTGACGACATAGTCGGCCAGGCGAAGGGCCATTTGCTGCGAGAGCACGCTGCTTGTGCCGTGCGCGATATTGGCAAAGGGACCAGTGTGCACCAGTGCGGGCGTGCCTTCGGTGGTCTGGACAAGGTTAGGCAGAATAGCATCGTTCAGCAGCGCCATCATGGCTCCGGTGACGCCGATATCGGATGTGGTGACGGGGCAGCCCGCGCGGTTGACGGCAACGATGATGGAGTCGAGGCGGCGGCGGAGATCGGCGCGGCTGGAAGATAGGCCAAGGATGGCCATGATCTCCGACGCGGCGGTGATGACAAAACCGGTTTCGCGATTTGCTGCATCGCCTCTTGAGTCGAGTCCGACGGCAACGCGGCGAAGCGCGCGGTCGTTCATATCAAGCGAGCGCGGCCAGGAAATCTGCGCGGGATCGAGGTCGAGTTGGTTGCCGTGAAATAAATGGGAATCGATCATGGCCGCAAGCAGATTGTGTGCCGAGGTAATGGCGTGAAAGTCGCCATGGAAATGCAGGTTGATCTTCTGACTGGGTTCCACTTGCGAAAGGCCACCCCCGGCTGCGCCGCCTTTGAGTCCGAATACCGGGCCCAGCGAAGGCTCGCGCAAAGTGACAATGGACTTGCGCCCCATGCGTTCCAGGCCTTGCGCCAGTCCGATGGAGACCACGGTTTTGCCCTCACCCGAAACGGTCGGGGTGGTTGCAGTGACCAGGATGAACTTACCTCGGACAGGGAAGCCTGGATCGGTGAGTACATCGAGCTTGAGCTTGGCTCCGTAACGGCCTATGGTCTCATATTCATCAGGTGAGAGCCCTAGCTTGCAGGCAATTTCCTCGATTGGCAAGAGCAAAGAATTCATAAATCCCTCAGAAACACACACGATGACAAGTTTATCTTCCTGGCATTGGAGACCAGTTTTGAGTGAACATTGAATGTCGGCCGAGGATCGTGCGCAGATGTAGTCATCGCCTCACTGTTTTTGAAGCGCATTGAGCCTGTCGAGGGTCCGCTTTAAATCATCGAGCTTCTGTCCTGCTTCGCTCAACTTTCCTTCCGAGGTGAGCCGCTGATAGTCGGAGAAATCTTTGCCTGCCTGCGCGATGAGCGACTTAAGATCCACGGCGGGCTGAGCTTGAGGTGGTGCTCCAGCTTCCGGTGTAACTCGCGTGCCCTCGGTCGAACTCAAGGAAGAAGACTCGGAACCAAACAGCGACCCCAGCGCTGCTTCGAAGGTTGGTGCGTAGGCGAGCTTGTCCTGCAGCGCAAGCACAACAAGGCGCAGCTCCGGCATAGGGCTGCGGTCTGCTTGCAAATAGATCGGCTCGGCATAAAGCAGCGCCCGTCCACACGGAATGACCAGCAAGCTGCCGCGACGGACGTGCGAGCCTTGCTGATTCCATAATGTGAGCTGGCCCGAGAGCTGCGCATTCTGATCGATGCGGGCTTCAATCTGCTGCGGCCCATCCACCAGGCGAGTTTTGGGAAAGTCGTAGACCACTGAAGTGCCGTAGTGGTCACCATCGCTCCGTCCGGCAATCCAGCCGATCAGGTTGTTGCGGTTGGCGGGCGTGAAGGGCAGAATCTCGACAAACTCCAGGCCGTCTTCACCGGGCAGTTTCATAAGCACGAAGTTAGGCTGCATGGGCTGAGTAATTTGCTCGCCGCCCTGGGCCATGCCGGTTTCCGTGGCCACCGTCCATAAGTCCTCGCGGTTATAGAAGACTTCAGGGTTAGTCATGTGATAGAGGCCATAGACCTCCGCCTGCAGGCTGAGCAGTAACTCCGGATAGCGGATATGTTTATGCAGCCATGGTGGCATGGCGGAAGCATCCTTGAAAAGGCTGGGAAAAATTCCGCGATAAGCGGCCAGGATGGGGTCGCTGTTATCGAACACATAGAAGGTAGTGGTTCCATCGTAGGCATCGATGACAGCCTTCACACTGTTGCGCATGTAATTGAGGGAAAGATCGTTGAGAGCGCGGTGCGCGGAATAGGGATAGGTGTCCGACGACGTGAACGCGTCCATGATCCATGAGAGGCGGCCGTCTTCACCGACCACAATGTAAGGGTCCTGATCGAAAGTAAGAAACGGCGCCAGAGCTGCTACTCGATCGCGGACGTTACGTCGCATGAGAAGCCGGCTCTGCGGGTTTACATCGTCGCTGAAGGGAAGCTTGGCGATATCTCCGCGGTCAAAGGCAAGCAACAGGCGGCGCAGAAATCCTCCTAACTCAATTCCTCCGGTACCTTCGTACGACGTCAGGTTATTGCTTTGTCCCTCAGGGTAATTGAACTCCTGCTGGCGCGTCTTCACGTAGACATCGGTGTTGGTCATCTCGCCGAAATAAATTTCGGGGCGAGAAACGCGTATGCTCGGAACCGTGCTCTGTACCGGCATGTTACTCAGCATGAGCGTCGGCAGGCCTTCCGGCGTAAAGCCGTTCACGGGGTTCATGGTGATGCCGTATCCGTGTGTGTAAATCAGCTTGTCATTGATCCAGTTGCGGCTGCTTTCGGGCAGCTTGTCAACATTCAGCTCCCGCACGGCCAGCATTACTTCGCGCTGGTCGCCTTTAATGAGATAACGATCGATGTCGATATCGGGAAAGTCATAGTAAGTACGAATCTCCTGAATCTGACGAAGCGTATCCTTGAGCGCCTGCACGTCCCAGAGGCGGATGTTTTGCAGCGTAGCCTGGTTGTTGGCCGGATCGGTTGCGCCGACAGTTGTTTCTGCCGGAAACTCGCGCTGTGCAAAATTGTCAAGCCCGTAGGCCTGCCGGGTCATTTGGATGTTATAGGCAATATAAGGTTGCTCGCGAACTAATTCGTTTGGCTTGACCAGAAAGCTGTTGACGTACCACCCAACGATACCGGCCACGATATAGCAGATCGCGGCAGGAAGTATGGCGACGATAAGCCAGCGTCCGCGAGGCTTGAGCACGGCACTTACGATGGCAATCAGTGTCCCAAGGACAAGAGCGGCAGAGACGAATAACATGCCGGTGAGGGTGACATGTGCGTCGGTGTAAGTCACTCCGTCGAAGATCGTGTGGTGCACAAACAGTAACTCGAACCGGCTTACATAAACGCGCATTGCAATCACGGCCAGCAGAAAGCCGACCGAGAGTGAGAGTCCGCGCCAGGGCAACGAAATTCCGCCGCGGTAGGCTCCGCCGAAGGCGCGGGAGCCGCCGGTGATGAGAATAAACAGGACGGCAAGGATGCATGTGAGCACAGCCAGCGTGAGCAGCCATCCAGTCATGAGTTGCCAGGCGGGAAGGGTGAAGAGATAGAAGTTGAGCGGCTTTCCGAAGATAGGGTCCGCGAAGCTGCCAGGTGACCCGGCAGCGGCACGAGGGGCGTAGAGGTAGAGCGCTAAGGTCGTCCATTGTGCCTGGATGGCGGCAGCCGTGGCGAGTGCAATCAGAAGCGAAACGCCGACGGCTACGACCCGAATGACCGATGCCACCGGAAGACGGATGGGATTTCCGCCAATGACTATGGTGTGATCGTCAGGCAAGTCGGCCGAATGCGCCCTTCTGAAGGCAGAGAAGACTCCAAACACATAGGCAAACGTGGCCAGGGCGAATGCGGCGAAGACGGTCCACTCGAGGCCGCGCGCCTTCCAGAAAACATCGGCGTAGCCGAGGGAGCGAAACCAGAGCAGATCGACCCAGTAGGACAGAGCCGTCCGGCTTCCAAATACGATAACTGCGAGAGCGACCAGCACGAAAAAGATTCCGCGGCGGCGCGATCGCGATGGCTTTACTGGGATTGGCCAATCGATGGATTCGGGCAATTCTTTACCCCGCTTCAAGTACGACTTATTGGCTGTAGATCGGGGAACAGTCGGGCGGGTGAAGAGGGAAGCGTACAGTGCAGCACCTGCGCGGATGTTGACGATCTCGCCACATAACACTCTAGTCCTTTTGGCCTGGCTTTGCAGGTCAAGGCCGTTTACAGGCTTGGGCAAATTTGTGGGCAGGCTTCGTGCCCTTTTGCGGGGAAAAAGGCAGCAGCACTTGCCCTCTGGTCAGCTCCAACGCGGCCTTGTGCCCGGTGCTGCGTTTTGATATGATGATGAAACTCATGGTTCCTGCCGGCCAAAGCTCGTCTTGTTGTCGCCTGTTGAACATTTCCGACGGGTGTGTGTTCTAGTCTTCGGTCTCCTGTACAACTGATCCAGACGACATACCCGTTGCTGAATAGCCGGGTCTGTTTCCCCGTATCGCTCCGGCCTTCAGCCTTTACCTTCGAAGCCAAGAGGTGAGCATGCCGATCGCCGAGAGCACAGTACCAACGCCCCGGACAAGCGTTCCCGAGCCAACGAGCGGAGCCAGCCCAACTGTCCTTTCCGGTCCAGTTCGGCTCAGTCATTTGCGCATGCTGGAAGCCGAGAGCATCCATATTCTGCGCGAGGTGGCTTCGGAGTTTGAGCGGCCGGTCATGCTCTACTCCATCGGCAAAGATTCTTCCGTCATGCTGCGCCTGGCGCAGAAGGCTTTTTATCCCGGCCCGATTCCATTTCCGCTTCTTCATATCGACACAGGTTTCAAGTTCGCCGAGATGCTCACCTTTCGCGACGCAATGGCTCGCTCGGTTGGCGCAGAGCTTCTGGTGTGGCGCAACGAGCCTGCGATTGCAGCGGGGACCAATCCGATTGTGCTTGATACCAAGCGGTGCTGCGGACTGCTGAAGACGCAGGCACTGCTGGACGCGTTGAAGCACTATAACTTCGACGCGGCGTTCGGCGGGGCGCGGCGGGATGAAGAGAAGTCGCGCGCCAAGGAGCGCATCTATTCCTTCCGCGACAACGCGGGCCAGTGGGACCCGAAGAACCAGCGGCCCGAGCTGTGGAATCTCTACAATGCGCGTATTCATCCGGGGGAAAGCATTCGTGTTTTTCCGCTCTCCAACTGGACGGAGATGGACGTGTGGCAGTACATCCACCAGGAAAACATTCCTGTGGTCGATCTTTACTTCGCCAAGGAGCGGCCCATGTACGTGCGCGGCGATGCGCTGCTTCCCATTGAGCAGGATTTTGTGGCGCGAATCGGCGAGAAGCCGCAGATGGTCAAATCGCGGCTGCGCTCGTTGGGTTGCACCCCATGCACCGGCGCCATTCGCTCCGATGCCGCGACAATACCGGACATCATCGCGGAGCTCATCTCGTTTCGCCATTCGGAGAGGGCCAATCGCGCGATCGATCACGATCAGGAAGGCTCGATGGAGCTGAAGAAGCGGGAAGGCTATTTCTAGATGGCTTCGCTCACCATTCCGAGTTTCTCGATCGACGAGTTTCTGAACCAGGAGCGCGAGAAGGACCTGCTGCGTTTTTCCACGGCGGGCAGCGTGGACGACGGCAAGTCCACGCTCATCGGACGGCTGCTCTACGACACGCAATCGGTCTACGAAGACCAGGTGCGATCCATCGAAGGCAAGGGAACTACTGCCCCCGGCCAGATCGATTTTGCTTTACTCACTGACGGCCTGCGCGCTGAACGTGAGCAGGGAATCACTATCGATGTGGCGTATCGCTACTTCTCGACAGCGCGGCGCAAGTTCATCATCGCGGATACGCCGGGCCACGAGCAGTACACGCGCAACATGGCGACGGGGGCCTCGACAGCCGATGCCGCTGTGGTGCTGATTGACGCTGCCAAAGGCGTGCTGGTGCAATCGCGGCGGCACGCATACATCGCCTCTCTCTTGCGCGTGAAGTACTTGCTTATAGCAGTGAACAAGATGGACCTGATTGGGTACGATGAGCCGTCCTTCCGTGCCATTGAGCGCGACTTCAGCCTGGTTCTGGACCAGATTGCCGCCGATACCGGCAACCCGGTGGAAGCGCTGTTTGTGCCGGTCAGCGCGTTGGCCGGGGATAACGTTGTGCATCGGACCGCGAATGCCGCTGGGCGCGGGCCTGGTGCGATGCCGTGGTACACGGGGCCTTCACTGCTTGAGTTGCTCGAGGCTGTGCCCTCCTCGTGTGAAACACGGTCGGCGCCGTTTCGGTTTCCAGTGCAGCGGGTGATTCGGCCCAGTCACAGCTTTCGTGGCTTCGCGGGGCAGATCGCTTCAGGAACCGTTCGGCCGGGCGATACGATTACCGTGCTGCCCTCGAGAAGAAGCGCGAAGGTCGAGCGCATTGTCACCTTCGACGGCGACCTTGCAGAGGCGATTGCGCCGCAGTCTGTAACGCTGGTGCTCGACAACGAACTTGATATCAGCCGGGGCGATCTGATCGCATCCGCGCAGTCTACGCCAAGTGTCACCCGGCATATTGGCGCTTCGCTGGTATGGATGGACCAGGGTCCGCTCGCGCTCAATCGCCGCTATCTTCTCAAACACACCAGCAACACGGTGCCCGCGTTTGTCGCCTCCATCGCACATCGCACCAACATCTCCACGCTGGTTCACGAGTCCGCAAAGACGCTGGAACTGAATGCCATCGGGACTGTCGCGATCGAACTGCTGCGCCCGATTGCGCTTGATCTTTATGCGGAGAATCGTGCCACCGGTGCATTCATCCTCATTGACGCGACGATCAACAGCACTGTCGCCGCGGGTATGATCACCTCCGTTTCCGCGGACCCATCCGACGGCGAAGACGAGTCGATTGCCGAAGCCGGACCGGTAACCGCCGTTGAGCGCGCAGCGCGCTGGGGCCATCAGGGCAGCGTGCTTGCGTTGAACGGCCCCGCCGATTTGATTGACCTCATCGAGCGGTCGCTCTTCACCACCGGCGTCATCGCGCAGCGCGTCAACACCGCGGATGCAGTGATCGCCGGGAATGCCGGCCTGCTTGAAGCGCTTCTGCGCCTGCACGTGGAGGCTGGCCTCCTGGTGCTGCAAGTGACCGTCAACGAGAACGAACAGCTGGTTGCCGAAGCGCGAGGCCGGAAGCTGGTTCTAGACGGCACAAGCCGCAGCGCCGTGGTCTCGGCAGTGTACCAACTGCTGCATGAGACAGAGATTCTGCACGACACAGAGAGGGCGGGGCTGTAATGAGCACTGTTGAGATTCACGATCAGGTTGCAACCAAGCTGGATGCGGCGCGCTCGTTGCTGGCGCGCGAAATTACGGGTGGCGGAGACGTTTGCCTCACCTGCAGCTTTCAGGCGGAAGACGTGCTGCTTACCAGACTGGCCATCGCACTCGATGCGGCGATCCCGATTCTCTTTCTCGATACCGGTTATCACTTCCGCGAGACCTACGCATACCGCGATCGCATTGCCGCGAAATGGCAACTGAACCTGATCAACCTGCTGCCGGAAAGAACGGTTCCAGAACAGGAAGCGGACCATGGATTGCTGTATCAATCGGCGCCGGACCAGTGCTGCAAACTGCGCAAGGTTGAGCCGCTGTTCAAAGCGGTAGGAGGCTATCGCGTATGGCTCACCGGATTGCGGCGCGAGCAGGCAAAGAGCCGCGCTGCGCTTGAAGAAGAGGCGCAGTTCGCGTTACCCGGCGGCAAGCATGTGCTGAAGCTTGCGCCACTTGCCTCGTGGACCACGCGCGATGTATGGTACGCTTGCGAACAACTCTCGATTCCGTTGCTGCCGCTTTACGAGCGTGGATTTTCGTCGATCGGCTGCGAGCCATGTACCTCGTTACCAATCGACGCCAACGATTTGCGGTCAGGCCGGTGGGCAGGCCGCAAAGTTGAATGCGGCATTCACATCGAGGCAGCGCCGGCTCAGTAATTCCGGCTCAACGGAATGGGGAACTCAAGATGCAATACCTCATCGGTTTCATCATCGCGCTGTTCATCGCGCTCACCGGAGTGGGCGCAGGCACCATTACGGTGCCGGTCCTCATCCTGTTTCTCGGCGTGCCGGCGCCGGTCGCTGTGGGTATCGGCCTGATGTTCGCAACGGCAGTCAAGTTGATCCTGGTACCGTCGCAGATCATCCGCCGCAACGTGGCCTGGCGCACGCTTGCCTTCATGCTTGCGGGCGGCGTGCCGGGAGTTGTGATTGGGTCGATGTTCCTCAGGCACCTGGTGACGGTGGGATCGCAGAATCTGTTGAATGCGATTCTCGGCGCAATCTTGGTAACCACAGCTGCATGGCAGATCACCAACTCGTTCAAGCCGCTGAAGGCCAATGAGAATGCGCGCGACCGCAGTCGGCTGCTGGGGTGGTTGATGCTTCCTGTTGGCGCGGAAGTTGGATTTTCATCGGCGGGCGCGGGCGCTCTTGGTTCGGCAGCACTGCTGAGCCTTACGCCGCTGCTTCCGGCGCAGGTGGTGGGCACGGACATTGCCTTCGGCTTTATTGTCTCGCTCATAGGCAGTGGCGCGCACTGGTTCTCGCGTGCCTCCAATACTGAATTGCTTTTGCAACTCATTGCCGGCGGTGTTTTGGGCGCTGTGAGTGGAACACTGCTTAGCACGCACATTCCACGCAGGCCGCTGCGCTTCGCGCTGTGGGTCTGGCTGTTGCTCCTGGGAGGGCAATTCCTGTTCAACAGCTACCAGGCGTGGGCTGCTCCGCACAAGGAGCCGGCGGTTGTTTCGCACACGGCGCAGTTGAAGCAGCCAGATTCTTCGTATAAGAAGCAATAATTAGTTGAATCAATCCCACCCTCGCGACAAAGACAAGAACGCCGCGAGGGCGGGGCACCCAACACCCAGCTTGTGATCAGAAGTGGAAGCGGTAGCGCAGTTCGGCAGAAACCATGCGGGGATCGTTGTAGTGGAATCCTCCAACGGTGATTGACGTATCCTGCAGGACGCGGTGGTTGGTGACATTGAGGATGCTGCCGGTGAGCTTCCAGTTTTCGCCAAACGCGCGGCCTGCGGATGCGTCGAAGGTGGTGTGGACTGGGAGATAAGGGCCGTTGTAGGGGCCTTGATTCGCCCCGGCCAGGCCATTTGAAAATCCCGATCCGTAGTAGACATTGGTTGAGAACCATGTGTGCAGCGGAAGGACTGTGGTGAAGCCGGTGTTGAGCGTTTCGCGCTGGTCGTGGTCGAGCGAGATGTATTGCGGGCCGAGGTCGCACGCGGGGTCGGTGGCGATTGTGCACGTGAATCCGCCGATGATGGCGCCGCGCTGCTGGGCAATCTGATTCGAGTAGGTGATGTGGAACTGGCCGAGGTGCGCCAGTTGCGGCGAACGCATGGTCATCTCCCACGCTCGAACCAGTGCTCCATCGACGGCGATGGGGAAGTACATGTTGGATTCGCCGAGATTTGAATGATCGAGGAAGTTATTCACGCGATTCTTGACCGTATCCACATCGAGAAACCAGCCCTTCCAGGGAATCTGAATACCGAATTGGTGCTCTTCGTCGCGCTCGCTGGGGATGGGCGTGAACGTGTTCTCGCCTGAAGGCAGAGTCGATGCGTAGTTAAGCACGGAGCTGGAGACAGTGAGGATGGGCGCGGGCTGGAAGAAGTGGCCGTAGAAGCCGCGCAGAACCCAATGAAGGTGTGGAATCTCAACGGTTGCGCCGATGCGGGGGTAGGTGGCGGACTCGTTGAGCCAGGCGCGATAGATGCTGAACCGCTCTCCGCCGAGCAGGGTAACGTATTGGCCCAGGCGGAGGTGGTCGGAGAGGTAGAACTCGTACAGCGCGGCGCCTGCGCTGCTGGATTCATTGGCGTATATGGTGCTCGGAGAAGTGGTATTGTCCATCACTCCGAAAAGGTCGCTCTCCGCCTGGTAGAACGTATACCCGCCGGCAGAGAAACTGTTCCGTCCCGCATCCAGGTGCCCATCCGCCTGGCCGCCCACATAACTGGATTTCTGATGCCAGGTGGTGGCGGCGGGGTAATCGGACGAGGGTGAGTCGTAGTCGGCCTGATTGAAGTGATAAAACGGCGCAACGGAAAATAGCGCCTTGGGCGAGATGGTATGTACCCAGTTGGCGATGACGAACGAGTCGCGCTCCGTCTGGCCGTCGCGCAGGCCGTAGGACACATAATACGGATTGCCGCCCGGGGGCGTTTCCTGCTCCCAGTCGTTGGGGTTGGGGTCGTAGGGAACCTGGAAGTAGTCATTGCGGAATTGGGCGTTGAGCCGCAACTGATCCTTTGGGGTCTGGTTGCGGATGAGGGAGACGAAGCCGCTTTCGGAGTTGGTGGCGTCGTGGAGGATTTGCGCCACCGGCGTTGCCAGGCCGTAGTTGGAGCGACCGCCGGTGATGCTGGCGTACCAGGCGGTTGCCGCGGAGTGGTCGCCCAACGAGAGCTGCGCCTCGCCGGTGCCGAGGTTGCCGCCGGAGATGAGAAGCTCGCCGTCGCGGTTGCGCTCGAACCCGTTGCGGGGCAGAACATTGAAGACGCCGTAAGTGCGGTCGCCAACTTCAGCGTCGTAGCTGCCGCGCTGGGTTTCCAGCGAATCGATGTCCTTGGGGTCGATCTGCGGTCCAACATTCGAAGCGATTTTGGTGTTCGGAATGGCGATTCCGTCGATCAGCCAACTGGTCTGGTGGCCGCCGCGCATGTGCAGCATGTCGTGAGTCATGTAGGCGCCGGGAACGTAGTCGGTAATCATCTCCATGCCGATGGTGCGGCTTGCGCCCGGAGTCTGATCGATGTCCGCGCGAGTGATGAGGGTAGTGGGTGTTACCGAGTCGGTGGCGGAGGCGGAAGTCTGCGATCCACGGACGACGACGGTTTGCGTGGCTGCGGCAACGGTGAGGGGGATGTGGACGATGGGGTTAGTGCCTGAAGCGATGGTGAGCTGCTCTGCGGCGGATGCGAATCCATCGGCGGTTACGTTGAGCGTGTAGACACCGATGGGGGCTTGCGGCAGATCGAATTCGCCCTCTGAGTTGGTTTTGGTGCTGAGGGTAAACGTCGATTCGGCGGCGCGCAGGGTGACGGTCGCGCCCGCAATGGGCCGGTGCTGGGGATCGTGGACAATCCCGTGAATCGTCGCAAAGACGGTAGCGAATGCTGAAAGGGATGCGGCCAGGAAAAGGGCTGCGGCGAGAATAGAGAGTATACGGCGCATGGCGGTGCAGACCTCCTTGCATGTTGGGGCTTATCGCTGAGAGAGCGCGCGTACGAACGTTCGCAACCGGTAAAGGCCCGGAATGCGGAACGGTTGGGATTCGAGCGATGCGCTAGGAGAGCAGGCTGGCTGGAGGTGCGCGCCCGGAACGGGTGCGGATCTGGCTGATTCTTGCAATGGCGTGGCCGGCGCCGGGCGAATGCGGCTGCGCGAGCAGAACCGGCAGGCTGACGGGGGCCGCGGTCAGTATCTGCGGCCCTGACGTTCTGACGGAGGCTGCGCCAGGGAACATCGGGCACGTCGAGGGCGCGGTCCAGGCAGTCTTTCCTGCGGCGGCATCGGCCATCATGGCGGACGAGCGCATGGCCATAGCGCAATGGTGCGCTCCGTGACGCCGGCAGCAGGCGGGCAGGCGCGCGTCATCATCGGCTCCGAGGGTGGCCGCAAGAGGGCCGAGGCCGAAGCAGAGAATCAACAGGATGGAAAGCGCGCGCCGCATCTGCGTCGATGGTACACGAGAGACTGGATTGCAGAACAGTCCAGGAAATGAGGCCAGGCCGTCAGGTATGATCGGGTTATTCCATTTTCTATCGACACAAACGAGGGAACTCCGTTGTCTGAAGTGAATGTTTCTGTGGTGCCGAATCAGGTCTCACCGCTGGCTGCGCAGGAGTCGCGCTTGCAACGGCCGCTGCGGATTGCGCTGTTTGGATTTGGGACGGTGGGTAGTTCCGTGGCGCGGATTCTGGTGGAATCGAAGCCGCAGGGCGTTGAGCTGACGCACGTATTCAACCGCGGCGTGGCGCGCAAGCGCGTGGACTGGGTTCCGGCGAGCGTGGAGTGGAGCGAAGACGCGGACGCGGTGCTAGCCTCGGATGCGGACGTGGTGGTGGAGTTGGCCGGTGGGCTCGATCCCGCGGGCGGATGGGTGCGTAAGGCTCTCGACGCGGGCAAGAGCGTAGTCACGGCAAACAAGAAGCTCATCGCGTTTAACGGCGTTGAACTGGAGCGTCTGGCAGCGGCGCGGGGCGGTCATCTCAAGTACGGCGCTGCGGTCGCGGGCGGGATCCCGGTCATTCCCGGGCTCGAACAGGGGCTGGCCGGCGATCGGATTGAGCGCATTGAGGGGATTCTGAACGGAACCTGCAACTTCATCCTGAGCAAGATGGAGGATGGCGCGGACTACGGCGCGGTCTTGCAGGAAGCGCAGGCCGCGGGCTATGCGGAGGCTGACCCGACAGAAGATGTGGGCGGATTCGATGCGCGGGCAAAGCTCTCCATCCTGATGCGGCTGGCTTTGCGCGTCGAGGTCGATCCGGAAGAGATTGTGCCGCGGCCCATCACTGAGGTATCCGCCGTGGACTTCAGCTATGCGCGGGACCTGGGCTGCACTATCCGCCAGGTGTCTCGCAGTGAGCAATCTGGCGGGCAGGTGGCGGCCACGGTGGGTCCCATGCTGGTGTCGCTTCGTTCGCCACTGGCGTGGTCGCGCGGCACGGAGAACATGGTCATCCTCAGCGGGCGGTACGGCGGCGACGTGGTGTTTTCAGGGCACGGCGCGGGCGGGCATCCAACAGCCGTGGCGGTGGTCAGTGACCTGCTGGCTCTTGCGCATGGCTCGCGGCGCGTGGAGATACCGTCTGCTCCTGCAAGAGTGAGCGGGGAGTTCGAAGTTCCGCACTACATCCGCTTCCTGGTCAGGGACCGGCCAGGCATCGTGGCGGAAATTACCGGCGCGCTGGCCAAGGAAAAGATCAATATTCGCGCCATCATGCAGAAGCCGGGATGCCCACCGGATGCGCTGCCGTTTGTGGTGACCGTTGAGCCATGCAAGAGCTCCTCACTGAAGCGAGCGCTCGAAAGCATTCGCACCATGGACTGCATGAATGTGGAGCCGCTGGATTTGCAGATGCTGGAGTAGCGGGAAGATGGTCCGCTGCGAATCGTTGATCGTATTATTCCCTTGACGGAATATCGTCTCTAGGGAATAATTGAACGATGGCGTGGGAGATCGAAGTCAGCGATGAATTCAAGGAATGGTACGAATCGCTGACCGATGAGGAGTGCGGCAGTGCAAACGACGTAATTGAGGCACTGGCGGCCTTGGGGCCGGGATTGGGCCGTCCCCAGGTGGACACGTTGAAAGGTTCTCGCTATCCGAACATGAAGGAGCTGCGCATTCAGCATCGGGGCCGGCCGTATCGTAAACTTTTCGCATTTGATCCGCGCCGAATCGCATATCTGATCCTTGGCGGGGAAAAGACCGGAGACGCGCAGTGGTATGGCCATGCGATTCGCCAGGCAGATGTAATCTATGCCAGGCATCTTGAAGAGATTGGAGGGTGACAGGATGGCACACAAGTGGAGAGATATTCGCAGGACGCTTTCCGCGGAGCGGGAAGATGAGACGCGGCGTTATGTCCGTTCGGTTGTGGATACTGCGACTCTGAACCAGCTGCGAGAGGCGCGAAACCTTACCCAGGCCAATCTGGCAACCGTTCTGGGAGTCAACCAGGGATCGGTATCGAAGATGGAGAAGCGAACGGATATGTACGTGTCAACATTGCGCGGCTTCATTCAGGCAATGGGCGGACAACTCCAGATTAAAGCCGTATTTCCTGACGGTGAAATCGAGATAGATCAGTTCAAGAACGTTGCCGGGTCTGCCGCGATTCCTGAAAATACTGCCAATGAGAACTCGGATGCCCTGGTATCGAAACAGAGGTTAGCAAGTTAAACTGCCGGGAACTTAGATCGGCGTGGAGGACGGAGATTGATAGGCACAATTTATAAGTGTGAGATTTGCGGGGAAGAGAGCGACAATCCGGTGCGCTGGATTGTGATCCATTGCAGCGACGCACAGTTGACCATCTTCAAATGGACAAAAGAGTCAGCCAACGCGCCGCACGCACGGCACTACTGCGGCGAGGCGCATGCACAGGTTTATATCAGCCGTTGGTTTGAGTCGTTTTGCGGCGGACCGCGAGCCTGACGCCTAGTTTTTGGCCGGACCGGTCGACTCGCGGATGACCAGCTCCGGCGCCATGACAATTTCCGAAGGGTATTCCGCTTCGCGGTTGGCGATCCTCTCAAGCAGTATCTCCGCGCCCCGCTTGCCCATCTCCAACAGGGGCTGGCGAACCGTGGTGAGCGACGGCATTGAGTAGGCGGCGGACTGGATATCGTCAAATCCCACCACAGATACGTCGCTGGGAACTGTAAGCCCCGCGTCTTTGAGCGCGCGGATGGCGCCGATGGCTGCGATGTCGTTGAAACAGAAGATGGCACTGAAGTCGCGGGTCTTTTCGAGCAATCCCTGCATTGGCTTGTAGCCGATTTCGGGGGCCATGGGGTGGTAGTTGTCCTTCATGGACCAGCCGGCGGAGTCGATGCGGATGACCAGCGCAGGGTCGATCTTGAGATTCATTTCACGGGCCACCTGCTGGATGCTCTCCCAGCGGTATTCCGAGTCGGGGATGGCACGCGGCCCGCGCATGAAAGCAATGCGGCGATGGCCCAGCGCATGCAGATGAGTCAGCGCCTGTCCAACGGCCAGGTGATGGTCGAGAACTATATTGGTGACGTTCTGGGCTTCGCTGTGAGCGGAGATGGCGACCACCGGAACCGGCACTTCGATGTGGTCTGCCGGGGTGTTGAGAATCAGAAAGCCATCCACCGCGCGCTCCACCAGCATGCGCGGATATTTCTCGATGAGCTCGCGCTTCCAATCGTGGCAGGCCGTGAAATAGAAGTATCGCGCCGCGGTCAGTTCCTGGACCACACCGCTCATCACGCGGGTAAAGTAGCCTTCGCTCAAGTCCGGAGCCAGCACGCCGACGCTCATGGATTTGCTTTGCCGCAGCGAGCGGGCGAAGTAATTCGGGCGATAATTCAGCCGCTCGGCAGCCTCGGTAACCCGGTTGCGGGTCTCCTGCGGTATCGACCGGGCGGAAGGTGAGTTATTGAGAACCAGTGAAATGGTCGTCTGCGAAAGCTCCAGATGCTCGGCGAGCATCCTGAGGTTCACGTGACCTGGGGGAGTAGAATTCTTTCCCTTTGCCATGCTTGGAGTTGTAACACGTTTCCCATGTTTCAGGAAACAGTGTTTCCCTACTAATACATCGATTTTGCAGATTTGTAAGACATGGAAACAATATCCCATCGGTTTTGTCTTACGCTTCGACCGATTTTCCGGCGGTGGCGTGATCGCCGCGCGCGAGGAATTTCATTCAACCGGTCCAAGTGGTGCGGACGTGGCCTGGATACGGTTGACACCGGGCTTCAGTGGCCATGTTTTTGCGCCGAACTTGAAGCTTCCGGTCAAGCTGCCGGGTAGAGTAATGGTTGCGCTCAGCCCCGAACCCTGGCGGAGATACTCGACCTTGATGGGTCCCTGAGGATGGGGGTAAGTGGCCGTCAGCGATGGAAGGGACCCGAGGTGTGGCGCGATGCGAACTGAAGCGAATCCGGGACTCGCAGGCTCGATGCCGGCAACGAGCGTGAGGAAGTCGTAAATCGGGTGGGCGCTCCACGCGTGGGAGTCGGAGCGCGTATTGCCGGGAACTTCAGGCCAGGTGCTGAAATGCAGCGGCAGCAGTTCGCGCCACGGGCCGATGGAGTCGAGGTAGTCATCGGCCATGCCGGCATGATCGAGAGCGCGGGCCAGGTAAAAACGAAAATAGTAGGAGGCGCTCAGCACGCCATCCGGTGTTGTTCCGGGATCGATGGAGAGCATCTGCTTCAGCACCTGCTGCTGGCGATCCTTGGGGATGACGTCGTAGAGAACGCCGAGGATATTTGCCTGCTGGCTGAAGCCTTTCTGGTCGGGCGTGTCAGCGAGAAGGCCGCGCGGGGCAGACCAGCACTTGTCGTAAAGCCCGGTGCGGACATGGGCGGCGCGGGACTGGTAACGGGTGGCGAGGACCGAGTCGCCCAGGGCGCTTTCGAGGTCGGCGGCATCGGTGAGGGCGCCGAGGTATTCGAGGGTCGTGACGCAGGATTCGCCGTTCTTATCGTAGGTGGGGATCTCCTGGTTGTCCGAGACCCAGTCGATGAAACTCCACCAGGGCAACTTCTTCAGCAGGCCGTCGGGCTGCTCGTAATTAGCGAACCAGTCCAGCACGGTGCGGGAGCCTGGCAGCAGAGCGCGCGCGAAACCATCTTTGTCCGGCGAGTACATCCAGTAGTCGTGCAGCATGCCCACATAAATAAGCGAAAACGTAGGGATCGATTGAGGCAGGGAGCTGGGATAGCGGCTGCGGGTAATTCCCTCCGGAATGCGCGACCAATCGAAGGCCTGCAAGGCTTGGCGCGCCAGCCGATCGTCGTCGCCGACGGCATAAGAAATGAGTGCCTGGATGCGGGTGTCGCCGACGTATTGAAGCTGCTCGTAGTAGGGCGTGTCCATGTAGGTTTCATGGGCGTCGAGGCGAGCGGTGCGCCAACTGATCTCCCAGATTTTGGCGAGGTCGGGGTCGGGAGTGGTGAGGCTTGCGCGTTCCTGAAACGGATAGGCAGTGAACTGAGCGGTGAGGGATTCAAGCGTGAGCGGCTCGGAGCCGGTCTCGATGTCGAGGTCGAGATAGCGCCAGGTGCGCCACCATAAGGGCTCGAATGTGCGATGCTGTCCGCCGTCGGGCAGAAAGCTGTCGGTCATTCCGAGGGCTTTGCGGTCGCCCACGTCGTCGCGGTCGCCCTTGTGCTGGTCTTTGTCGTAGAGGGCTTCGGCGTAGGTGAGGATGATTTTGGATCCTTTGCCGCCGGAGACGGTGAGCTGGGGATAGGCGGTGGTGAGGGTTTTGCGGTCGAGCAGGAGGTGGACGCGTATTCCGGTAGGTAGCCTCGCGGACTCAGATGGAAAATGGGAAAGGCCTGGCTGCTCATTGGCAATATCGTCGAGTGACACGATTCCACCGGCTGGAGTCGCCGAGTATTCCATGTGCGGCAGCTCGTCGGGAATCAACCCCCATGGATTGTCACCGGTTGTGTCGGCAGAGTGGGCGCGGTTCACATCGGGGTAGATGCTTTCGCGAATCGCCGATGCGGCGGGCACCCAGTTCGCTCCACCCGCCGAGACGCTGTTCCAGTTCCAGTCGTAGCGCGCCGAATCCATCTCCTCGCCGGGACCGGAGGCCATGTACTCGAAGAATCCATTGGCCACGCGGGGAACTGCGCGCTGTCCAGGCTCGATCTCGACCAGCCAGCCTCCGGAACCGTTGACGCCTGTGCTGATGGAGGCGTCGCCCGCGGCTTCGCTTTCCAGCAGGAAAGCGGTCCGGTCGGTCATCTGGGCGATGGGCGCATACACTCCCCAATTCCAGACGGTTGCGGTAATCAAGTTTTCGCCAGCCTTGAGCAGCGGCGCAAGGTCGAAGCGTTCATAGCGCCAATGAGTCAGGTCGCCGCGGGCCGGGCCATCGCCCACCCGGCGCCCGTTCACGTAAAGGATGAAGCGGTTGTCCGCACTCACCCAGACCACATAGCTTTCCGGCACAGCAGCCAGCGTCAGTGTCCGCCGGAAGTGCAGCACCAGCGGCTCACGCAAGGGAGCGGTTGGATGTGTAATCCAGGAGGCCTTCCAGTCATGATGCGGCGGGTCGGGCGCAGCGGGGCTTTGGGCTTGCAGCGAAAACGTGGTGAGAGCGAGCGCGATTGAAACTAAGATTTGCCGCATGAGTTCGGGACTTCCTTTGGCCACACAACAGTCTATGGCCTGGAGCCTTCCAACTGCTCGAAGGTCAGACTCAGGATTGGATACTGCGGCCAATCCTTGAAATCGAAGTGCCACCACTCGTCTTCATTCACCGTAAAGCCTTCCGCCTCCATGGCGCGGCGCAACAAATCGCGGTGCCAGCGCTGGCTCGACGTGCCTCCGGGATAAAACGGGTAAGACCGCTCCGACATCTCGTCGTAGCCACCCGTCATGCGGATCGGCTCGCCCGTCTTCAGGCTGTAGAGGGTCAAGTCGACCGCGCAGCCGCGGTTATGCCTCGACCCCTTTGCAGGGTTAGCCACAAACATCCTCTTCTCCGGCGGGGTGCCTTCCCAGAACATTTCGGTCACATACCACGGCCGGTAAGAATCATGGATCAGCAGTCCGTAACCCAGCTCGTGCAGGTGCTGCGAGGCGCGCACAACCGCTTCGGCCGCCGGGCGCTGCATATACGCTCGCGCCTCCAGGTAGAGGGGTGCGCCCAGGAAATTGCGGTCCGTGGCGTATCGGATATCCAACCTGATCGACGGATCGAGCTTGTTCAGTTCCACTAGGTCCGGCTTGCGGAAAGCGCCTTCCTCTTCAGGCGGTTGGGCTGCCAGCGCCTCTTTGCGCAACTCTGACACCGGCTTGAGCGGCGTGATTTTGAAAAACTGCCCTGGAGCATCGAACTGTCGCCGCTTGTAAACAACGCCGGCGACTTCTGCGCCTGTTACCGCATTCGAGGCATCGCGCAGAAATCGAACGGTTTCAGCTCCATGCGGCCCACTGCCAGGCAGTTGAAAGTCGTTGATCGAAACGGGACGCAGGGTTTCAAGATCGAACCAGCCAACCAGAATCTTGAGCTCTCCTCTGTCTTCAAGCACGTAGAATTTTCCCAGCTCCCAGCCGTATTCGCCGATCAAGTCCGCCCACTCCGGCTTGACGGCTCCCGGCTCCTCGTGGGGAGATTTTGGATCGAACTCGCCGCCGAACAAATGGCTCCTGGCGCCCGCGACGATAGCGGCTGCGGCACTTGAGGGCGCCGGTGCACTCTGCGAGCCGGCAAGTGCTGCGGACATCAGCAGCGCCGCCAGTATGGTTTTCGAGGGTGTAATCTTCAACGCTGTGCCCAGCCTGCAATGTCTCATTCATCCGCCTTCCCGTCGCCTGCTTCTTCCCGGTTCGGATCGATTGAATTGTAGCTTTCCGCCCCGGTGTTCCTGTCGAGAGCAGGTCCGCAGCTGGAAAACCGAGAGGTGAAGCGCTCCGCCAGCTGCATGAGCGCAGTCTGCCAAGTTAGATTCCCTGCTTGTATGCACCTGATTTAGCAGTGTTGTAACCTCCTATTCATATTGGCCCGGTAGCCTGATGGAGGTGAACGTCAACGTGTCTGAGATTCGCGTCTCCCAATCTGCGAAACAGTCCGAAGCCAGTTCTGGAGACAGCCGGCCCCCTGGACAGGCGGCCACCGTGGAGGTATCTGCCATCCGAGGGTTCCTGCTATCACGGGGGAACTCAGCCAAGACTGACAAGGCCTTTCACGTGCTGATGGTGCTTTGCGCCCTGAGCATCTTTGGCATCGTGGTGCTGATTGCATGGGAATTGGTGGTGCGGTCGCACCTGGCATGGACCCAGTTCGGCTTCAGCTTTTTCTTCAAGGCATTCATCGATCCTGATACCAAACTTCCCATGTACTGGGACCCGGTCAACGGGCATTTCAGTGCGTTGCCCTTCGTTTACGGCACGCTTATGTCCTCTTTTTTGGCCCTGCTGATTGCCGTCCCGCTGGCTATTGGCGTTGCCGTGTTTTTGACGGAGATGTGCCCTGGCGCGCTGCGGGGGCCCTTGGCGTTTGTTACCGAATTGCTTGCGGCGATTCCGAGCGTGATCTATGGCTTGTGGGCGGTCTTCGTACTGGTGCCGCTGCTGCGGGAGCACGTCAATCCCTGGCTGATCAAGCTGCTGGGCTGGACCGGATTCTTCAACGACGACAATCCGACCGGGCTGGGCTTTGTCGCCGCGGGCGTGATCCTGGCCATTATGATTCTGCCCATCATCTCCTCACTCACTCGCGAAGTGATGAACGCGGTCCCAGGTTCGCAGCGCGAGGCGGTGCTGGCACTGGGCGCAACCCGCTGGGAGATGATCCGCATGGGAGTGCTGCGCAATGCGCGCATCGGCATTGTGGGCGCAATCATCCTCGGTCTGGGCCGGGCGCTGGGCGAGACCATGGCGGTGACCATGGTGATTGGCAATACTCCCCAGATCTCCCGTTCTCTACTGTCCAGCGGGAGTTCCATGGCATCCGTGATCGCTAATGAATATGCTGAGGCCTCAAGCGATCTGCACCTGAGCGCGCTAACTGAGATTGGCTTGGCGCTGTTTATTGTCACCATCATTGTGAATGCGCTGGCGCGGATTCTGGTGTGGGCAGTTACACGCGGCGCGCCGGCGCAGGTGCATTGAGGCAAGAGGGACCGGGGACTGAACGGGGAGATACACACTGCGGACTGAAAATACATGGCGCGACCGGATGCGGACAGGTGCAGATGGCATGGCTACGGGACTGGCTGTGCTCTCGACCTTTCTGGTCGTTGCGCCGCTGGTCGTCATTTTCGCCTACATTCTTTACAAGGGTGCGAGTTCGCTGAGCTGGGCGTTCTTCACGCAGATCCCCAAGCCGGAAGGAGAAGCAGGCGGCGGCATGGCCAACGCCATTGTTGGCTCGGCGGTTCTGCTCGGCATCAGCAGCCTGATCGGCATTCCCATCGGCATCGCCGGCGGCATTTTCCTGGCTGAATTTGGGCGTGGCACCAAGCTGGCTAACGGCGTCCGGTTTACCGCCGATGTGCTGAACGGCGTTCCGTCCATCGTGATGGGTCTGGCCATCTACGCTCTTATCGTTTATCACCAAAAGCACTTTTCGGCTCTCTCCGGCGGAGTCGCGCTGGGCATCATGATGATTCCCACGGTTTGCCGGACGACGGAGGAGATGCTGCTGATGGTGCCTCATGCGGTGCGCGAGGCGGCGCTGGCGCTAGGCGTCCCCAACTGGCGTTCGGTACTCTCCATCACTGTGAGGACTGCTTCACCCGGCATCATCACTGGTTGCATGCTGGCCTTTGCCCGTGTGGCGGGCGAGACGGCTCCGCTCATTTTTACGGCGCTGGGCAACTCCAACTGGAGCGTCAACCTGAATGAGCCCATTGCCGCACTGCCGCTGCAGATTTACATTTACGCACTCTCTCCCTACGACGAGCAGCACAAGCTGGCGTGGGCCGGGGCACTGGTATTGATTGCGTTGATCGTGGCGGCAGTGTCGCTGGTGCGTTACGTTACCAGCCGCGGCGTGTTGAAGGGAGCAAGCTAAGTGGGCGTTGGCATTGTGGTCGTCAACCTGAACGCGTGGTACGGGGCCAATCACACGCTGCAGGACATCAATCTGAACATTCCGGCCAACCATGCCACAGCTCTCATTGGACCCTCGGGCTGCGGCAAGAGCACGTTTGTGCGCTGCCTGAACCGCATGCACGAGACCAACCCCATCGCTCGTGTTACCGGCACGGTGCGCATCGGCGATCTCGACATTTACGAAAGCGCCAAGCCTGTCGAAATCAGGCGCCGCGTAGGCATGGTCTTCCAGCGTCCCAACCCGTTTCCGACCATGTCGATTTACGACAACGTGGCCGCTGGCCTCAAGCTGAACGGCTACAGCAACCGCAAAGTGCTCGACGAAATTGTGGAGCGCTCGCTGAAGGATTCCGCGTTGTGGGACGAAGTGAAGGACGACCTGAAGAAGAAGTCGGGTGCCAGCCTGTCGGGCGGCCAACAGCAGCGTTTATGCATCGCCCGTGCCCTGGCTGTCGATCCGGAGGTGCTGCTCATGGATGAGCCGGCCTCGGCGCTTGATCCCGTTTCGACATCTAAAATCGAAGACCTGATCTTCCAGTTAAAATCGCAGTACACAATCGTGATTGTGACCCACAACATGCAGCAGGCGGCGCGCGTGGCAGAGAAGACGGGCTTCTTTCTCAACGGCCGCATGGTGGAGTTCGATTCCACGCACAAGATCTTTACCAATCCCAGTGACAAGCGCACAGAGGACTACATTACGGGCAGGTTTGGATGACGCGCATACGATTTCAACAAAGCCTGGACGAACTGAAGGAGAACCTGCTGGTGATGGCCGGTCTGGCCGAGCAGGCGATCCAGCGCGCGATCGAGGCCTATCGTGTGCGTGATTTGTCCATTTGCGACCTGGTGAGCAGGAGCGAAACAGCCATCAACCGCCTGGAGCGCGATATCGACCAGGCCGCCCTCGACCTGCTGGCCATGGAGCAGCCCACGGCCATCGATCTCCGCTTCATTTTGAGCGTGATCAAGATCAATGCCGACCTCGAGCGCGTTGGCGATGCGGCCAAGAGCATAAGCGACCGCGTCCGCGCCATGGAGCAAATGGCAATCGTCGATCTTCCCGTCGATATTCCGCGCATGGCGTCGCTGGCCGCCGAGATGGTCCGCAAGAGCCTGCAATCGTTCATTGAGGGCGACGGCGCCATGGCGCGCACCGTTCTCACCATGGACGACGCAGTGGACGCGATGAATCGTGCCGCCTACAAGGCACTTACGAAGGTGATGGAAGAGGAGAGCCACCTGGCTCCGCAGGCGCTGAACGCACTGATGATCAGCCGCAACCTGGAGCGCGTCGCCGATCACGCCACCAATATCGCCGAAGATGTGATCTTCTGGGTTGAAGGCGCAGACGTGCGTCACCACAAGGCCCTGAAAACCGCGCCCGATCCGCACGCGATGGGGTGAGTGCATCGGAGTGCCCGTGCTTTCTGTCCTCTCACGTTGATCAATGCCGGTTTTCACCGAACATGCCGCACCTCAGAAATGGCTGTCATCGTGAATGCAGCCCGTTCTGCCTTTTGGCAATGGGCGTTGTAGTCTGAGAGCTGAACAGCGGAGCGCGGCATGGATGCAGGCGAAGCACACACAAGCGAAGAGACTCCTGGAGAATTGTATGCTCGACGGCTTCGCGAACTGAATTGCGCACGGTCGTTGGAACAGCGCCGCGAAAAACTGCTGGGATTTGCCAAGCTTGCAGTTGCGGCGGTTACGCTGATTGCCGCGGTCGTGTTCCTGCACTACACGAAGGCTCTTGAATTTCTGCTGCTCCCGGTAGCCGGCTTTCTGGTGCTCGCCGTCCTGCAGGAGAATCTGATCCGCAAGTTGCGCTACCGAGCGCGCACTATTTCGTTCTACGAGCGTGGCCAGGCGCGCCTGGAAGATCGTTGGGCAGGAACCGGCGAGAGCGGCGAGCGATTTCTGGATCCACTGCACCCCTACGCGCGCGACCTGGACATCTTTGGCCCTGGTTCATTGTTCGAACTGCTCTGCACAGCGCGCACCCGCGCCGGCGAAGAGACGCTCTCCGCATGGCTGCTGGGGGCTGCTCCAGTGTACGAGGTGATCGCCCGCCAACAGGCTTTGCGCGAACTGGAAGGCCGCGTCGACTTTCGCGAGAAGCTGTTTTCCCTGGGCGAGACGGTGCGCCTTGGCGTTCATCCGGAGGCGCTCGCTGCGTGGGGAGAGAGCAACCCTGTTTTTCCCGCCCAGTCGACACGCGTTGTCACTCGCGCACTCGCTGCGCTGTGGATTCTGAGCCTGGTGTCCTGGGCCGCGTGGGGATTGAGCGACGTAACCGCGGCGATCACGATTCTCAATCTCGGCTGGGCGCATCGTCTCTACCGCCATTCCGAAGATGCCGCCGGCGCCCTCGAACATGCAGCGGACGATCTGTCGTTGCTGGCCGGCATACTGGCGCTGCTGGAGCAGGAGCAATTTCGCTCGCCCCGGCTGCTGGCCTTGCAGTCGGCCCTCAAGCGCGACGGCCTCGCGCCGTCCGCGGCCATCGGCAAGCTGGCGCGCCTGGTTGAATATGTGAACTCGCGGCACAGCTTGTTTCTGAGGCCGCTCGACCTGGTGACATTCTGGAGCACACAACTCGTGTTTGCGGCGGAGCGTTGGCAGCATGAGTTTGGGCCGGCTATTCGCGGTTGGCTCAAAGCCGTTGGGGAAATGGAAGCGCTGACCGCGCTGGCCGGCTATGCATACGAGCATCCGCAGGATGTGTTCGCGGAGTTCGATGCGGCCGGTCCCGTGTTCGACGCCGTTGGGATCGCGCATCCGCTCCTGCCAACGGCAAGGGCCGTATGCAACGATCTCAAGCTCTGCGACGGGCTGCAACTGCTCATCCTCAGCGGGCCGAACATGGCCGGCAAGAGCACCTTTATCCGCAGCGTGGGCGTGAACGCAGTGCTGGCGCAATGCGGGGCGCCGGTGCGTGCGATTCGGCTCAGGCTTTCGCCTCTCACGGTCGCTGCTTCGATCTGTATTCTCGATTCGCTTTCCGGTGGCGTGTCCCGCTTCTACGCCGAGATTCATCGCGTCAAGCTCATCTCCGCGCTCGCCGAAGGGCCTGTCCCGGTGCTGTTTCTTCTTGACGAATTGCTTTCTGGAACCAATTCGCATGACCGCCTGGTTGGGAGCGAGTTCATTGTGCGCAGTTTCATTGAGTGCAACGCAATCGGCATTGTCAGCACGCACGATCTCGCGCTTACGAAGATTCCCGAAGAACTGGACGGCCGCGCCGTCAATTGCCACTTCGAAGACCGCTTCGAAGATGGCCAGTTGATCTTTGACTACTTGCTGAAGCCAGGCGTAGTGAAGAGCAGCAACGCTCTTCTGCTGATGCGGTCTATCGGCCTGGGTGTGGACGTTCATGCTGCCCTAGATCTCCCACCAATCGAGCATTGACATGCGCGGGTAGTAGAGCCCGGCGCGGATGACCGAGTCTGCGCCATGGAGATTGCGCAAAACCTGCGCGTAGGCTTCGAGCTGCGGCGCAAAAAGCGGGCGCAACCGGGCGAGCGCAACGGCGGGGTCGGCATCCTCGGCGTCTGCTGTCTTGTAATCGATGAGCCACCAGGCATCCTGGCCCTCGCTCTGTGCGACGAGGCCGGCGCGGAAGATGCGATCGACGCGAACGTTGGTCACTGTGCCGGAAATGACGCCGCTCCATCGGACTTCGCTGGCAGCATCTGCGTGGGGCGAGAGAATCCATTGGCCGGTGGGATCGTTGGAAGCGTTGAGCGCGAGTTGTAGCGCATCGGCAGCAATTTGCGCCGCTTGGAGCGGAGCGATTCCGAGTGCACGGATCTGCGCTGCAATGCGTGGCTCAAACTGCTGCAAGGTTGCGCGCGCCGCCAGCCAATCGAGGTTTGTTCGCAGCAGGGTGAGCTGTTCGAGAAGTGCATGGACGGCGGTGCCCAATGCGCGAGAGACCAGGCCGCCTTCGTGGCGGGCGTAGAGTTGAGCGCCAGTTTCAGCGGGAGGAGTTACCGGCCGGGGAGGCGAAGCCTGGGGGTCTCCCACCCTTTCCGCAAAGGGCCTGGGAAAGGATGGGGCGCCCGGAACATTGTGATAGTCCTGCGGCAGGCGGCGGAGCAACGTTGGCTTGGCTGGTGGGGGTTCGACGGAAGGAAGGATAAAGAGGTTATTCTCACCTCCGGCAGCGAGGTATTCGATTTCTGTTTCCTGTCTTTGAATTTCGGTAGCAGGCAGCCGCGCCAACTTCCATTCGTCGAAGCTGGCGCGAATCTCATCTGCAAAGGCGGGCCGCGCTGTCGATAACAGGCTTACTGAGGGTTCCGCAAGGCTGAAGTCGCCGTTAGCTTCGACCTTGTATGTGGGGCGGGCGAAGAGATGAAGCTCCTCGCGGGCACGCGTTGCAGCCACGTAGAGAATGCGGCGCATCTCCTGTGATTCGCGTTCGCGGTACACATGATCGACCCAAGCCTTCGACTCACCGGAGTCCTCGCCCTTGGATGGGAGTGGAGCAACGAGAAACTCGGTGATCTCGCCAGAGCCGCGGTCCTCGCCAAAATCGGATTCTTCTTCAGGTTTCAGGCCGCGCTCCAGCCAGGAAAGTAGCTTGCGGCTGTTTCCCGCTGTTTTCGCCTGCAAGTCGGGGACGATCACGACCTCGAACTCCAGCCCCTTGGACTTGTGGATGGTCATCAACTGTACGCCGCAATCGCTGCTGGAATCTGGGTCGGGTAATGCCGTCAGCTTGTCCAGTGCAGCGTCGAGTGCAGGCCCGAGCAGGTCCTGCTGTCCATCCGGCAGCCGGTCCAGACAAGACCACAATAGGTCCAAATTTGCGCGAGCGGTGGCATCGTAGCAGTCAGCGCCACCCAGGCTCAGCCAGGTTTGTTCGAGCCATGTTCCCGCGGCAGCGGTAGGCTGGCTTCCGCTCAGCCCCGGGGCCGAGAATAGCGTTGAAAGCACGCGCTGGGCGGCGCTGCGTCCGGCCTCACTGAGCAATGGCGCCCGTTCTGCCAGCAGCTCCGGGATCGGTCGCGCGAGGAATTCGGCATCGTCGGCGCTGGTGAGAGTGTGCAGGTCGTCGAGGGTGAGTCCGCACCACGGCGCCCGCAGAACGCCCAGCCAAGCCACACGGTCATAGGGGTTGAGAAGGGCCGCTGCCAGTGCCAGGGCGTCGAGGACTTCAGGGCGCGCTCCCAGCTTTTCCAGATCCACAGCGCGGAAGGGAATGTCCGCCTCGTGCAGTGCCTGGGCGATGGGGGCAAGCGACTTCCTGGCGCGGGCCAGAACGGCGATGCGGTACTTCTGGCCCATAGCGCGAGCCCCCTCCATTGCCGGTTGACGGCTGCGAATGAGTTCGACAACTTCCGTAATTTGTTCTTCCGCAATAACCTCAGGTTCAAGCCAGCCGCTGCTGAGTAAGCACTTCCGGGAAGAAGCTTGCATCTCAAAGTTGACGTGCAACTTGAAGGTTGGGTTGGGGCCGTCCGCAGTCTCCCGTGCGGGCTCTGCGGGCGAGAAGCCGACGCCGCTCCCGTCATCCGTCTCAAAGACCTTTTCAAAGACCTTATTGAGCCGGTCGACGAGCGACGGAGCCGTTCGGAAGTTAGCGGACAAGGACACGAAATCCAGGATTAGCGGCTCGGCATTGGGAATTTCCAGGCCGAGTTCCCTGACGCGGGCGAAGAGTTCCGCGTCGGCGTCGCGGAAGAAGTAGATGGATTGCATGGGGTCGCCGACCAGGAAGCAGGTGCGGCCCAGGCGGTCGGGCCAGGCGGCAATGAGGCCGGCGAGCAACTGGTGCTGGCGGCGGCTGGTGTCCTGGAATTCGTCGACCAGCAAGTGATGTATGCCGTCGGCAACAGCGAGGGCGGCGTCGGTGGGGAAGCCTTCTTCGGACTTGAGGACATTCGCGGCAATCTGTGCGACTTCGATGAAGTCGACTTTGGCAGCCTCCGCGAAGGCAACTTTGAGTTGTGCAGCAGCGTGACGCAGCAACGCGAAACAAGCGCGGACGATTGCCCAATCGTCATCGGTATAGCGCGCCGGGGGCAGGTCGCGGACCGCGGCGAGGGCAGCCTCCAGGCCCGAAATGGCGGCGAGGTCGTTAATGAGAGCAATGATCCGTGCTTTTTCCGCCTTGCGATCGGCGGGAAATCCGTGGTTTTTATTGACTTGCCGGCGGAATGTGCGACTATCGGTCAATACCAGACCGGCCAGGCAGAGCAGCGCCTGGCGCGCTGCTTCCAGTTCTTCCGCAGTAAGAAAAGGCGGGTTGGGAAACTCGACCAACTCGGCGAGCGCGCGGTGCTTTTCGCCCTCCGGTTGCGAACAGGCGAAGCGGGCCAGCAACAGGGCTTCCTCGCTCGCGCCGGGCGCCTGGTCGAGCAGCCGACTCACCTCGGCTAGCCCATCGCGCACGGCGTTGGCGAAGGGCCGCTCCAGACGTTCCCGCAAGCTCTCCCAGTCCGGATCATCGCCAAGCACAAAATCGTGCATCCAGCGGTCGCGTTTGGAGAGCATTTCGACCAGCAGGCCTTCCAGCTCCTGCCAGTTGTTGTCACGCCACACCAGCAAGGCTTCCACGGCTTCGCTGACAGCGGGGTTTCCAGGATTGCCGATCTGGTTGAGCGCCTGGCGCGCTGCTCGCCGGTAGAGATCATTGGGCTGCTCGGCGATAGCCAGCCCGCCGCCCAGTCCGGAGAGCAGTGGCTGTTGAAGCGCCAGTTCCCGGCAGAAGGAGTCAATGGTGGAGATGCGCAGCTGTGCCGGCAAGTCGAGGAGCTTCCAATCCCGGGCGTTTGACCGGTCGAGGGCGCGACGGGCCAGCGGGCTGGGATCGGAGGAGCGCAGCTGGTCCAGAATGCGGTTCCGCATCTCGGCTGCAGCGGCGGTCGTGAAGGTGATGGCGACCACCTGGCCGGGATCGTCCACCTCGGCAAGAAGAGTCAGAAAGCGATCGGTAAGCAAAGTTGTCTTGCCGGAGCCGGCCGGTGCCTGAACCAGGATGGACCGGGTTGGATCAAGCGCCTCTTCGCGTTGAAGCTGGTCAGGAGGCGTAGGGCTGGGCGCGGTTTTACTCACTTGCCGCCTCCGCGAAATCGGAAACGGCGACCTCGAATTCGTCTTCCTCCAGCGCCAACCGATTCTCCTGGATGCGGCAGAGGGTCTGCAGCCCGCAGCGCTCACAAGTCCTGGGATAATCGCGTGGGTCGACATCGGCGCTTCCAGAAAGGAAGTCTCTGGCTAACTGCTCAATTGAGTCGCGCCAGGCGAGCAACATCTCGGCAGTAAACGGCGTGTTCACAAGGGCGCTGTGTTTGCTGAGGCTGGGGTCCAGAGTGGCCACAGCGTCGCCGACGCGACCAGCGAAACAATGATCGCCGGGACGGACTTTAGCGAAGACCAGGCCTCCCAGATCATGCTCCTCATCGAGAGCAAAACTGGCGTAGAGAGGAAGTTGGATGTCGTCGGGGCGGGGCAGCTCCCAGGATTTTGGCGAGACATCGCCGGATTTGTAGTCGATGACGAGAACGGAACCGTCGTTGAGCCGGTCGAGCCGGTCGAGTCTCAGGCTGAAGGTCAATCCGGCTGGAGAGATGGTGCGCTTGACTTCGGTCTCCAGCACTTCAAAGGAGATTCGAGTGGATTCAAAGTCCAGCCATGCGGTCACCAGGCCGGTCAGGCGCTGCTGTTCAAGTTCCAGGTAGCGCGCGGGCATGCGCTCGCGGAGGCTGGGACGCACCTCGGTTTCAAACACGCGTCGAACATGGCCGGCTACCCACGATTCCCGGTCCGTCAATCTCACCAGATCAGCAAAGGTTCGAATGCCGTGCGGTGGCCCTGCCCAGACAGCATGCAGGACGTCATGAAGGAACTGTCCGCGTTGCGACGGCGTGAGACCCGCCTGAGCCGGCTCCCATGTCTGCGCGCCTAGGCGTGCGGTGGCGAACGCTTTGAATGGACATTGAGACTGAAACGTGAGCACACTGGCGCCGCCGGGAACCTGACCCGGCTGGAAGGGAATGCGGCTCTTGTCCTCGACGGGGATGGTGAGCGGGGAACCATGCGGCATTGGGGCGAGCTCCGCCGGAAGAGGTAGCGGCGGCGACGCAAGCTGAACGACCAGGCGCGAGGGACGGGATTCCACACCTTCGATTTGCCGGGCATAGCTGAAATGGACTTCAGGCGCGGAGGCAAGCAGGCGTGTGCTGATTGCCTGGGCCAGCTCCCAATCGAGGTGCGCCGTGGCGTGAGGCATGCGGGCTTCGCGCTGCAATTCCGGGGGCAGCAACGGATGGGTGGTGCCGCTTGCAGGCCAGGCGTCTTCGGTTGCGCCAAGGAACCAGACAGCATCCGCGGATAAGCCGGCGGATTCGGCAGGCCCTGCAATCTGGATGAGCGCGTCGCGCGACTCGGGCGCAAACAGAGTCTCTTCCAGGATTCGGGTGAGCGCGGCAAGGAAGTCCTTCCAGTCGATGCGGCGGCCGTCGAAGCCGAGCGAGGCTGCGGTTTCCAGGGCCTGCTGCCAGCGGCGGACGGCCTGGAACTCCGCGCTTGATAGAGCTTGCGATCCGGCAAAGTGAAGCGACTTGAGCAACTGGGGAATCATTTCAGCCCAATCGAGCGGCGATTGCGGACGGCGGCGCAAATCATCGAGACGGCGGCTGGCCTGTGTCATGCGGTCGACCCATTCCCTGGGAAATGGGTTTTCATGGACGTGTCCTGGAAACGGCCGGGTGAAGGCCTGGAGTGTCCAGTCCGGCTGTTCAAGTCCGCGGCGCCGAAGGGACCGCATGTGCGCCTGCAACCGGCAGCATTCCTCCGCGTTGGCTGCGGCGTAGCCCGTGGAGAAGAGCCAGTCGATTTCGTGCTCTGCAAGTGTGCCGGAGAGCCAGCGAAGAACGAGATACGCGGCGCGCGGCAAAGCTACCTGTCTAAGCGGGATTCCGAGGGAAAACTCGAAGTTTGGGGACGCCGCAGGGCCGGTATAGCTCAGGAAGGCGCGTTCGATCTGTCCCCGCTGAGCGGCTGCGCTCTGGGTGACTACGAGGATTCGGGCCTTGGGGTGAGCGGAAAGCTTGCGGCCGCACCAGGTTGCGCACGCAGCCAGTTCGGCTTTGTCGTCGCGTGCTTCGTGAAATTGGATTTGTGTGGCCGGCAGGCCTGGCGTGGCTTCCTGCCACCGGCCCCAGGCATCGAAAAGGGCGCGCTGCACAGGGAGAATGCGGTCAAAGCCGGCAAGCAGGAGCGGCGGCCGTTGGGGCTGACCGGCGGACGTCTGGAGGGTTTGCAGCAGCTCGACTGGCAGGCGTGCGGGGCTGAGCAAGCTGCCGGCGCGGCAGGTTTCGTCGAATGCGGCAAGCCAGCGGCTGAAGTTGGCTGCATCGTTTTGCCAACCCGAACGAGTGGAGGTGCGCAGGAACCTCGGCGCGTGAGAGCAGAGCAATTCGTGGGCTTCCATCGCCAACGTGGCAAGGTGGTAGCGCGGGCCTTCCAGCAGGGTGGCCATGCGGCCCTCGACTGCCGAGATGTTTGCCCAGAGGGATTGCTCCTGCGTCGGGTTCAAAAGCAGCCGGCCATCGCTTGTTCGCGCCGTCCACGCAGCCCGGACAAAGCTGTTCCAGTCCTGAGTATTGGGAGCCGTCCAGGCGGTAAGCCCCTCAGCCTGGCGGGCGCGATGAAAGTCCAATGCGAGAGCCCGGGCAGCACGCTCGCTGGCCGTGACCACAACACCGCCCTGGCGCAGCCAGGCGTCGATCTCCGCTGCCGGTGATGGCCCCATTCCAGCGTTATACGCCGTTGGCCGGGGGGAACGCTATTTCGGATGAATCCGTGGGTCAGACGGCCCCTGTGTCCCTGGTTGTAAACTGAGAAGTGATTCGTCGAAACCTTGTCTATTTATTAGTCCTTGGAGTCTTTGTGCTGGCCGGTTGCCACGGCGGCCGGGGTAGCGATGCCGCTGCGCCCACCGCTCAAAGTTTCAAAGTTTACAAACTGCGCGGCAAGGTTGTCGCGACCGACGCCGCCAAGGGCGAGGTCACGCTGAACCACGAGGCCATTCCGGGCTTCATGGACGCCATGACCATGCCCTACAAGCTCAAGGACGCAACCATACTGAGCGAGCTGCACCCCGGAGACGTGATCACCGCGGACGTGCTGGTGTCGAAGGATCCGAATGCCGATGTGCTGCTCGATCATCTTGTGGTGGTGGCGCAGGGCAAGCCGGATTACCAGCCCGCTGTCAGCTACCACGTGCCCGCGCCGGGTGATGCGGTTCCCGACTTCAAGCTGCGCAATCAGGATGGGCGGACGATTCGCCTGGCGCAATTCAAAGGCAAGGCGCTGCTGGTGACGTTCATTTACACGCGCTGCCCGCGCCCCGACTTTTGCCCGCGCGTCACGCACAACTTTGCCGATGTGAACAACCAGCTTGCTGCCAACCCTGCTCTCTACGCGAAGACGCACCTGCTCTGCGTGAGCTTCGATCCGGAGCATGATACGCCGGAGCGGCTGCGGGCCTACGGAGCGACGTATATTGGCAGCGACGCCGCGAATGCATTCACTCACTGGGATTTCGCCGTGCCGGACGAGCAGGTGCTTAAGCAGATGGCGCAGTTTTTCGATGTTGGCATCAGCAGCGGGCCGGACGAGACCATCACCCACACGCTGTCTACGACGCTGATTGGACCGGACGGGAAGGTTGCGCGCTTCTATCCGGGGAACGAATGGACTCCCCAGCAGGTTGCCGTGGACGTGAAGGAATTGATTGTGGGGAAGGGATGAAGGGCTGTATGCTCGAAGAAATAGTGCGAGCTTCGAATTTAAATAGTTCTGAAGCTTCGATTGCGAGGAGTATGCAATGAGCAGTGGGCTCAAGATACGCCAGGACGCGGAGTTGGATTTTCTGTCGCTGGGCGCGCTGGTGCACCGGCTTGATCCGGGTATCATCCCCTTCCGCAAGGCGACGGAGTGCCAGATTCACGTCAGCGGCGGCGAATTCAACGTGGCGGCCAACCTCTCCGATTGCTTTGGAATGCGAACCGCGATTGCCTCGGCCATGTCGGACTACCCCATCGGCGACCTGATTGCGGAACGCGTACGCGCCATGGGTGTGAAGCCGATATACAAGCACTTCAAACACGACGGCGTGACCGGGCCGAACATGGCCACCGTGTACAGCGATTGCGGCTACGGCGTACGCGGGCCGGTTGTGTTTTATAACCGCGCCAACGAGGCCGCCGCGCGACTGAAGCCCGGAGACTTCGATTGGAAGGCAATCTTTGCCGGCGGCGTGAAGTGGGTGCATTGCGGCGGAATCTTCGCGGCTCTCTCGCCCACCACAGCTCCGCTGGCGGCGGAGATGATGCGCGAAGCGAAGGCTGCCGGTGCTGTCACTTCCTTCGATCTCAACTTCCGCGAAAAGCTATGGAAGATTCATGGCGGAAACGAGCGCGCGGTAGAGACCATCGCTACGATCGTCGAGAACGTGGATGTGCTGGTGGGCAACGAAGAGGATCTGCAGAAAGGCCTTGGAATTGCTGGCCCCGAAGTCGCGGCGAAATCGAAGCTCGACCCCAGCGTGTTTTTCGCCATGATCGACAACGTGGCCAAGAAGCACAAGCGCGTGAAGGTGGTGGCCACCACACTGCGCGAAGTTCACTCCACAAGCCGCCACAGTTGGAGCGCCGTCGCCTGGATCGACGGCAAGAACTATGCGGCGCCCACCGTGGAGCTCGACGTTTTGGACCGCGTGGGCGGCGGCGATGGCTTCGCGTCCGGATTCATCTATGGTTTGCTCACTGGCGAGCCGCCGGAAGAAGCGGTGAAGCTGGGATGGGCGCATGGCGCGCTGCTGACCACCTTCCCCGGCGACACCACCATGGCGACCGTCGACCAGGTGAGGGCATTCGCGCAGGGTGGTTCAGCGCGCATTCAACGATAAAGACCCGCCGAAAGAATCTCTCATCGGAAAGCCGCTCTGCGTTGTCCTTCCAGGACGGCGCGACTCTGATTCAAAGCCTTCTCCGGAATGCGAGTCGATGTGGCAATCCACTTCATCGCATTTGGAAAAATTGCGAGTGCGAGGGGAGCCAAGGCGCGCCCTGCGTCTGTCACCATGGCACGCGAGAGGGCCGTGGCCAAGCGCATACCGCGGCTCAGATGTGCATGCAGCGTGTGGTGATACTCATCTGCGCTTGCGCCGTCCAGGTACATCTGCGCGGCAAGCGAAGCGCTGTGCAGGGCGATGGACATGCCGTCTCCGGTGAACGAGGGGATGACCGCTGCCTGATCGCCGACGCACCAAAGGCCGGTGGGCCGTCCGGCGAGATATCCATACGGGATAGACGAGACGGCAAGCGGCCGTGGCCAAATCGGCGATGCGCTTGAGAGCCGCTGCGCGATGTGGGGATTCTCGTGCTGGATGACAGCGAGCAGTTCCGGCCATCCGCCGATCTTGCGCAGAGTGGAACGGCGCACGACCAGGCAAAAGTTGGCGACGCCTCCTTCCACCAGCGAGAGCCCGCCATAGCCGCCGGGAAACAGATATAGCTCCATGAACCCGCGCAGCGCCTGCGTTTGCAGCGGTGTCAATCGCCAGTGCAGCTTGAAGCCGACCATATCTCCGTGCGCTCCCGGCGCGCGCTCATGGCCGCGCACATCGTGTTTTCCGCTGGCCAGAAACACGGTTGGCGCGCTCCAGCATTCTCCGCCGCGAATTTGCGCATGCCATTGGCCATCGCGGCTGGCAAGGCTCTCAACAAAAGCGCCTCGTTCCACTATGCATCCCGCTTGCGCAGCGCGTTTAAGCAATGCTTCATCCAGAACACAGCGGGAAATTGACAGCGCGGCAAAGGGTAGAGCGGTCTCGACCACACGTCTTTTTGAGGTTAGCCGAACGAAGCGGATGGATTCCGCTCCGAGTTCGATAGGATTTACGCCGGCCTCAGTGAGGCAGTCCACGGCTTCCCGGCTGAGAAATTCGCCGCACACCTTGTGGCTCGCGCTTCGCTCGCGCTCAAGCAGCACTACCTCGCGCCCCGCGGAGGCAAGGCGCAAGGCGGCCATGGAGCCCGCAAGGCCGCCGCCGATGACCAGGTTCGCCGCGGTTCGATCAATCGCGTTCATGGCATCTTTCTCCGCGACACGCAAAGCCTTGCAGGTTTGAAGGCCTGAATCTCGACGGACTGCTTGCCCAGACATGCGGCGGTGCACATGCGCTCCCAATCTGCAGCGACAAAGGAGCGCGCGATTGAGACAGGACCATCGTATTGCACGAAATGATGGAGCCGCGCCAGCCTGGCAAATGCTCGAAAGAAATAGTAAGGAATTGGCGCGCGCGATAAGTCGCTTATGAACCAGCCGAGTTGAGCATGGTCTTCCTTCCAACGAATGAATCGCACGATCTGGTCTTCGTCAAGGTGGTGAGTAAAAAGCGAGCTGACCACCAGGTGCGGCGGCCGCGCAGGCGTGTGGGTGAGTATGTCCGCAGTGACCCATTGAATTCTGCTCGATGCTGGAGTTGCTTCGGCAGCAATCGCGGTTGCGTCGGGGTTGAGATCGAGCCCGACCAGTTCGACCGAGATGCGACGGACCCCGGCCCATTGCTCGACGCGCCGCAATCCATCTCCATATCCGCATCCCACATCGAGGATGCGCAATGGTTCGCCGAGCGCCGGCAGCGACGCGGTGACTGCATTGAGCCATTGCAGCAAAGGGCGGTAAGCGATGGTCCAGCGGTTGGTGCGGGCAATGTCACGCAAGCAGGCACGCAAAACCTCGCGGCTGCACGGCTCATCCATCAACTCGGTCAGTTGTGCGCGGTGACGAAAATCCGGAGCGTTAAGCTGCATGGAAGAGCATGGTTTCAGCCGTGAGACCGGGTCCGAATGACATGGCGCAGCCTTGCTGGCCGCTTTGCGCGCGCTGCATGATTTCGCGCAGCACAAACATCACCGTTGCCGACGACATGTTGCCGAATTGCGCCAGAACACTGCGCGAAAAAGACAGCGCGTCGGCCGGCAGCGCAAGGCCTTTTTCCACGGCGTCAAGAATGGATCGCCCTCCCGGATGAACGGCCCAAAGATCGATTGCCAGCGGATCTTTGCCGCGCGTGACCTCGGTGCCCAACTGCTTGAGCGCGCCACCGATTTCGCCCGGTACCTGGCCGGATAGGTGCATGTCGAATCCAAGTTCGCCGATGCGCCAGGTGATGAGGTGACTGGTGCTCGGAATGCTCAGCGCCAGAAAGCTGTCAATGGCCAGGCCTTCGGGTTGCGCACTCACAATCGATGCCGCGCAGCCGTCGGCGAAGACCAGGAACGAGAGCACCTGCTCCAATTCAGTGGTCTCCTGAAAATGCAACGAGCAGAGTTCCAGGTTCAATACCAGCACCCGCGCGTCGGGCTCGGAGCGAACAATGTGGTGGGCCGACTTGAGCGCGTTGATTGCGGCATAACAGCCCATGAAGCCGATCATGGTGCGTTCCACTGAAGGGTTGAGACCGAGATGATTGACAACTTCGAAGTCCAGACCGGGTGCGTAGAGACCCGTGCAGGATGTCACAACTACGTGAGTTACAGAACTGCGTTCCTCTTCGGTGAGCGCGAGCTTATCCAATGCAATGTGAGCTAACTGCGGCGCAAAGCTCTCGAAGAACTTCATGCGGCGCGCGGTGACAGGAAAATCTCCCGGCTCATAGACCTGCTCGACATCCTTCCATCTGCCGTCTTCGGTGGGAACAGGTTGGACGAAGGAGTAGCGATGTTCGATCGCCGACAACCGCGCCATGCGGCGGAAGAGATTGCGCACGGTGCCTTCAGGAAGCATGCCGGTGGCGAAGGCAATGAACGCATTGTGCACGTCGTGAGGGGGGACTGCCGTCGCGATGCGATTGATGAAGGCCGTTGTCATTTTGACTCGCCTCGGGGAACGAAGCTCTATTGCGCAAGCTTTACAGTGCAGTCTACACGGTTAGATGCGACCTGAATTCAACGGATAGCCCCGGACGCGAAGATTATTGATAACGTCAACGGCAGGAGTATGCGCCCCCGGCTTCGCCGCCACATCAGCGGATAAACCGGGGATGCCCGATCGAGGGGATAAACATGGTTCTTAGACGCCGATGACGGCGCAAAGTTCTTTGACCGCTTCAGCGCTCTTTTTGAGGGCAGCGTTCTCTTCCGCGGTCAGCTTGATTTCGATGATTTTTTCCAGGCCTGCAGCGCCCAATTTGCATGGGACGCCGATGTAGTAGCCCTCAATGCCGTATTCACCTTGAAGATAAGCGGCGCAGGGAAGAATCTTCTTCTTGTCCTTCAGAATGGCCTCCACCATCTCGGTAGCCGCTGCAGAAGGAGCATAGTAAGCGCTGCCCGTTTTGAGGTGCTTCACAATCTCAGCGCCGCCGTCGCGGGTGCGCTGGATGAGGGCTTCCAGGCGATCGGGAGCAATGAGTTCGGTGATGGGAATGCCCGCGACAGTTGAATAGCGCGCCAGTGGGACCATGGTGTCGCCGTGGCCTCCGAGAACAAATGCGGTGACGTTCTCCACGCTGACATTCAATTCAGCAGCAATGAAAGTCCTGAAACGCGCCGAATCCAGCACGCCGGCCATCCCGATCACGCGTTCGCGATTGAAGCCTGCCTGGCGGAAAGCAGCCTGAGCCATGGCGTCGAGGGGGTTCGAGACGATAATCAAGATCGATTCGGGCGATTGTGCGACGACTTTCGCGACAACATCCGACATGATTTTGAAGTTGGTGTGCAGCAGGTCGTCGCGGCTCATGCCCGGCTTGCGCGGAATGCCGGCGGTAATGACCACAATGTCAGAGTTGGCGGTGGCGGCGTAGTCGTTGGCGCCGGTCACATTCACATCGCGCTTCTCGATGGGCATGGCCTCCAGCAAATCAAGCGCCTTTCCCTGCGGAATCCCCTCAACCACGTCGATCAGAACCACATCGGCCAGTTCCTTGGCAGCGATCCAGTGTGCGGCCGTTGCGCCCACGTTGCCGGCGCCTACAATGCTTACTTTCTTTCTCATGTGTGTTTCTCCGTGGGGGCGATGGCCCGTCCCCCAGGGGCTAAAGCCCCGTTGCATTTGTTGGATGTTTGCGGCACGGCTAAAGCCGTGCCCTTTCAAAGCCTGTTGTAGCGACATTCAATCCGAGTCCCTAGTCCCTGTTCCTAGTTCCTCAGTCCTTAGTACCTTTGTCCCCGCGTTCACATGTTGCCGACGATGCGGGTTGCGAATTCGCTGGTGCCGACTTTGGTTGCTCCGGCGGTCTGGCGCTCGAAGTCGTACGTTACGAACTTCTGCTGGATGGTCTTCTCCAGTGCGGTCTCGATGAGCTTCGCCGCCTCCTTCCAGCCGATGAAGTCGAAAAGCATCACGCCGGAGAGAATCACCGAACCGGGATTGATTACATCCTTGTCGGCGTACTTGGGCGCTGTCCCATGCGTGGCTTCAAACACCGCGTAGCCGTCGCCGATGTTGGCGCCGGGCGCGATGCCGAGACCGCCGACCTGGGCCGCTGCGGCGTCTGAAATATAGTCTCCGTTAAGGTTGGTAGTCGCCAGAATCGAGTAGTCGGAGGGGCGAATGATGATCTGCTGGAAGATGGAGTCAGCGATGCGGTCGTTTACCAGAATCTTCTTCTTCCATGCGCCATTGCCGTGCGACTTGCCAATGGAATCGAGCACGCCCTTGATCTCCGCGTAAAGCTCGTCGCGAAAGGCCTGGTTGCCGAATTCGAGGCCCGGCTCAATGAGCGCGGCGTTTTCCTCGATGCTGATTCCCGGCTTTGCATCGACGTTGCCGAGAATCCAGCTCTCGCGTTCCGTCACAACATGCTCGCGGAACTCCTGCACCGCGACCTCATATCCCCATTCGCGGAATGCACCCTCAGTAAACTTCTGGATGTTTCCCTTGTGCACCAGCGTGACCGTCTTGCGGCCGGTTTCAAGCGCGCTCTTCAGGGCAAACCGAACCAGACGCTTGGTTCCGAAGATGGAGATCGGCTTGATGCCGACGCCGGAGTCGGAACGGATCTTTTTCTTGCCACCCTTCAGAAGGTCTTCATTGATGAACTCGATCAGCCGTGCTACGTCGTTGCTGCCCTGCTTGAATTCGATGCCGGAGTAAACGTCCTCAGTATTTTCGCGGAAGATGACGATGTCGACCTTTTCCGGATGCTTCACCGGGCTGGGCACTCCCTGGTAGTACTTCACGGGTCGCACACAGGCGTAAAGATCGAGCAACTGGCGCAGCGCCACATTGAGAGACCGGATGCCTCCGCCGATGGGCGTAGTGAGCGGCCCCTTGATGGAGACGCGCAGATCGCGGGCCGCGGCAACGGAGTCGTCGGGGAGCCAGGTCGAGAACTGGCGAAAGGCCTTTTCGCCGGCGAAAATTTCAAACCATTTGATGGCGCGCTTGCCGCCATAGGCCTTTGCGACGGCGGCGTCGAAGACGCGCTGCGAGGCCTTCCAGATGTCACGGCCGGTGCCGTCGCCTTCAATAAAAGGAATGATGGGATGATCGGGAACTTCAAACTTTCCATTGCTGTATTCAATGGGCTGTCCGTCTTTGGGAAGTTCCAGCCCGTTGTAGGAGTTTGGCATGACTTTGAGAGGGTTCCTTTCCGTGCGTAGTCAAGGAAGAGGCTAACACCTGCAAATTGGGGGTGGCAATTGCGGGTGAACCGCGGCTGGTGGGGTGGACACCTGTGAAAGTGCGATGAAATTGACTTGAACCCTGTTACCACCCGCCCAAATGCGATAGACTCATGCGGGAACGTTCAATGGAAACCTTAATCTTCACACTCACGGAGGGTACATAGGAATTGGGAAAAAGCATGGTTCCGAAGAAGCTTTTCTTCACCAAGGGCGTAGGCAAGCACAAAGAGCGGCTGACGTCGTTTGAGCTGGCCCTGCGGGATGCGGGGATTGCCTCGCAGAACCTGGTTCGTGTCTCATCCATTTTTCCGCCGCGCTGCAAGGTAATTACGCGCAAGGAAGGGTTGACCTACCTGGAACACGGCGAAGTCGTGTTTTCAGTGATTGCGGAAAACTCCACGCGCGAGCCGCACCGGTTGATCGTTTCAAGCATTGGCGTGGCCATTCCGGCCGACAAGAACACCTACGGCTACCTGAGCGAGCATCACAGCTTCGGCGAGACAGAAGAGCAGGCGGGTGAATACGCCGAGGAACTGGCTGCGGAGATGCTGGCCACCACGCTGGACGTCGAATTCGACCCGGATACCAGCTGGGATGAGAAGAAGGAGATTTACCGCATTTCGAACAAGATTGTCCGCACCAGCAACGTGACGCAATCCGCGGTGGGCGACAAGCGCGGTCTCTGGACCACGACGATTGCGGCGGCGGTTTTGATTCTTGAAGAGTAGTCGCTGCATCTAACTTGCGGCTATGAGGCCAATCCCGGGGCACCGGGATTGGCCTTGCTGCGTCAAGTGAGAGGATTGAGCTGAGGGTCGACGACCGAATGACGATGAACGGGCGCAATTATGTTGTGGGACTGGTGCAGATGCACATGGGCGCGAACCCAGAGGCCAACTTCGCGTCCGCGGTGAAGCATGTGCAAGAGGCGGCGCGGATGGGCGCGAATATTGTTTGCCTGCCCGAGCTGTTTCGGGCGCAGTATTTCTGCCAGCGCGAGGATATCCGCCTCTTCGACCTGGCCGAGCCAATTCCGGGCCCATCGACGAACAAGCTCGGGGAAGTTGCGCGCGAGGCGCGCGTGGCCATTGTCGCATCGCTGTTTGAGCGGCGCGCCCCCGGTCTCTACCACAACACGGCAGTCACGTTGAATGCGGACGGCGCCATTGCCGGCGTATATCGCAAGATGCACATCCCCGACGATCCGCTCTACTACGAGAAGTTTTATTTCGCGCCGGGCGATCTCGGCTTTCAGGCCGTCGACACATCGTTTGGCCGAATAGGCACGCTGGTGTGCTGGGACCAGTGGTACCCCGAGGGCGCGCGTCTTACCGCGCTGCAAGGGGCGGAGGTGCTCTTCTATCCGACCGCCATCGGCTGGCATCCCGCCGAGAAGGAAGAGTTTGGCGCAGCCCAGTATGAGGCATGGCAAACTATCCAACGCGGGCACGCGATTGCCAACGGAGTGTATGTGGCCGGTGTGAATCGCGTGGGTATGGAGCACGGAGACATTTTGGGAAATCGCGCCCACGGAGCAGGCCTCGAATTCTGGGGTGGAAGCTTTCTCGCCGATCCGTTTGGACGAGTGATAGCCAAGGCATCGCACAACGCGGAGGAGATTCTGTTGGGCGAAATCGACCTGCACCTGATCGAAGAGACGCGCCGCAACTGGCCTTTTCTGCGCGACCGCCGCATCGATGCCTATGCGCCCATCACCAAGCGTTATCTCGATCCAGTGAACTCATGGCCCACGGATGGAGATTCCAAATAGGCCAGAGCGTTGTCATCGTGCACGCCACAGGGGCCCTGTCATCCTGAGCGAAGCCGAAGGATCTGCGGTTGCTTTTGCGGCTCTCCATTTTCCAAGGAAATAAACGAATTGAAGTTTTCCACAATGATTGACACCCCCCAACAACTCGGCTACCGCATGCCCGCCGAATGGGATCGGCACGAGGCCACCTGGCTGGCGTGGCCTCACAATCCGGAAGACTGGCCAGGAAAATTCCAGACGATTCCATGGGTCTATGCGGAGATTGTGCGGCTGCTTTCGGTGCGCGAGCCGGTGCACATTCTTGTCAACGACGCGAGAGCGGAAGAGCGAGCCCGCAGCATCCTCGATCGCGGCGGCGCGGCCCTCGACCGGGTGAGCTTTCACCAGTGGCCCACCAATCGTGTGTGGACCCGTGACTCCGGGCCAATCTTCGTATGCAACGGGGAAAGCCGCATAGCGGTGACCAATTGGCGTTTCAACGCGTGGGCCAAGTACCCCGACTGGCAACTGGACGACCAGGTTCCCGAGCGAGTTGCGGAGTTGCTGAATGTGCCTGCATGGGAACCTTCGGCTGACCTTGAAAACTCCGATACAAAGCGCCTGGTCCTGGAAGGCGGATCGATCGACACCAATGGCGCAGGAATTCTGCTCACCACGGAAGAGTGTTTGCTGAGCAAAGTGCAGGAACGGAATCCCGGCGTAAGCCGCGAAAAGCTGGAGCAGGCCTTTCACGATTTTCTCGGCATCGACCAGGTCATCTGGCTCAACCGCGGCATTGCCGGGGATGACACGCATGGCCACGTCGACGACATTTCGCGCTTTGTTGCGCCGGACACGATCGTCACTGCCGTGGAGCCCGATGCGCGCGACGCGAATCATGAGCCGCTCGCTGAAAATCTGCAACGGCTGAAGGCAGTACGCACGCTCAACGGAAAGCAATTTACGCTGGTGGAGTTGCCGTTACCGCAGCCGGTTGTGTTCCGCGGCCAGAGGCTGCCTGCAAGTTATGCAAACTTCTACATCGCCAACGGCCTAGTCCTCGTGCCCACCTTCAACGATCGCAATGACCGCATTGCGCTTAACATTTTGGCCGAAGTCTTTCCCGGTCGCGACGTGATCGGAATTCACAGCGTTGACCTGGTTTGGGGGCTGGGAACGCTCCATTGCATGACTCAGCAGCAGCCTGCGGGGGTTGCATGATCAGCGACTTTGAGGCCATGCAGGCAGCGCTGGCCGAGGCGCGGCTGGCCGCGGAGGCTGGGGAGGTACCGATCGGCGCGGTTGTGGTTTGGAACCGCGAGATCCTGGCGTGCGGACAGAACCGCGTGTTGCGCAGTGTGGACCCGACGGCCCACGCGGAGATCATCGCACTGCGGTTAGCGGCCGAGGCATTGGGCAATTACCGCCTCAAAGGCTGCACGCTCTATGTGACTCTGGAGCCGTGCGCGATGTGTGCCGGCGCAATGATTCATGCGCGCCTTGACCGCCTGGTCTTTGCCGCCGCCGACCCCAAAGCAGGCGCGGCGGGATCGGTGCTGGCGGTGCTCAACCATCCGCAACTCAATCACCGGATGCAAGTCGAGCAGGGGATTCTCGCTGAAGAGTCTGCCGAGTTATTGCGCCGTTTCTTTCGCGAGCGCCGTTCGTCCTAACTACGCGTCAAAGCCCGCAGTCGCGCAGCCTCTCCCGGCCACTTGGCTACTAACTCCGCATAACTCGCGTTGCGATAATCCGCGAAATCGAAGCCGGGAGTTACAGTGCAACCCAGCAGCGCGACTTTGCCGTCGCCAATGATCTGCGTGCCTTGCCAGACGCCGGCCGGAACCATGAGCTGGACGTGCTGGCCCGCCGCCAAATCCGGTCCAAGAATGAAAACTGCAGACCGCCCGTCGGCGTAGAGTTGCATCATTTCCACCGGGTCGCCGAGATAGAAGTGAAACATCTCGTCCGAGTCGAGGATATGCATCTCAGAGAAGGTCCCAGGCTCGAGCAGATAGTAAATTGCAGTGCTCGCCGCGCGCGTTCCCCTGGCCATGTGCACCGATCTGGCGGCCGTATACGTCCGGCGGTACCAGCCGCCTTCGATGGGATGGGGCTGGAGATCCAGCAGCGTCTTGATCTCTTCTGGAGTCACGTTCCTGATGTTAGCAGCGCGAACACAGTAAAATGGAAATATGAAGGTCCAGGTTTATACGGCCGGCTGGTGCAGGGATTGCCGCGCGGCCAAGCAGTTTCTTGAAGCGCATGGAATTGAGTACACAGAAATCAACGTGGATGCCGACCCCTCTGCCTCGGCGGAGGTTATCCGGCATGTGGGCAAGCGGGCAATTCCGCAACTGGTGATTGATGGCGAGTGGTTTCAGCCCTACAAACCGGGGCGCGGCCTGCTTTTCGATGAGCTGCACGTTCGCCTGGGGATTCCGAGCAGTTAGACGCTTTCTCCCCTTACAATCGAGAGTTGCCCTAAAAGATTAGCGCGCAATGCCGGTCCGCCAAGGAGTTCTCCGTTGATCGAACGCTATACACGCCCGGCGATGGGCCGCATCTGGACCGAAGAGAACAAGTACCGCTGCTGGCTGCAGGTGGAGTCGGCCGCGAGTATAGTGCTGGCCGAAGATGGCGTGATTCCCGCCGCCGCCGCTGAGGCCATTGCAACCAGGGCCAGCTTTTCCGTGGCGCGCATCCAGGAAATCGAGACGGAGGTAAAGCACGACGTGATCGCCTTCACAACCGCGGTCGCCGAGTCTCTGAAGAGCCAGGGGCTGGACGCCGAGTCCCGCTGGCTGCACTACGGGCTCACCTCGAATGACGTCGTCGATACGGCCCAGGCGCTGCAAGTGAAGGAAGCCTCAGCGCTGATTCGCGACGACCTTGAAAAGCTTCTCGCGGTCCTCAAGCGCCGCGCGGTCGAGTTCAAGCACACGCCCATTATCGGCCGCACCCACGGCATCCACGCCGAGCCCACAACCTTCGGCTTGAAACTGCTCAACTGGTATGCGGAGACGCAGCGTAACCTGGCGCGCTTCGATGCCGCATCGGAAGACATGCGCGTCGGCAAGCTATCCGGCGCCGTCGGCACCTTCGGACATCTCAAGCTCGAGCATGAAGAAAGAATCTGCGAGCGGCTGGGTTTGAAGCCCGCGCTCGTAGCCACGCAAGTCATCCAGCGCGACCGGCATGCGGCGTATATCTCCACGCTCGCCATTATCGGCAGCTCGCTGGACAAGATCGCCGTCGAAGTGCGCCACCTGCAGCGCACCGAAGTCCGCGAGGCGCAGGAGTACTTCAGCGAAAAGCAGAAGGGTTCCTCGGCCATGCCGCACAAGAAGAATCCATCTCCGCCCAGGGCACATCCCGGCCGTTGTGCAACTGCTGCACGACACGTTGAAAGCGGAGGA
>JBKQNU010000033.1:0-32448 GCA_052145815.1 Occallatibacter sp. | reverse complement strand
TGATCTGGAGATGTTCCCCATGGTGGCCGACAGCCTCGCCGCCGGCTGTCTGCTGGCAAGGCTGAGAGGCACGCTCGAAACGAAAAACTGGTATTTGCGGCTGTTCCAACCCGGCTGGTCGCTTTTCCTGCTGGTGCTCATCTGCGTCCTGAATCGATTCCAGGACTATACGATCGACGTCGTCCTGGGCAGCACAATCATCAACCTTGCCCTTGCCATCCTGATTCACCGCTGCGTCTACGTTGCCAATTCCCCCGTCGGAAGAGTCCTCAACTGGCGGCCGCTGGCCTTCGTAGGCGTCCTTTCATACTCGCTCTATATTTGGCAACAGCTTTTTCTTAATAGGTCGTCCGGCGCATGGATGAATGCATTCCCGCAGAACATCATTTTGGCGATTGCCGCGGCGCTCACCTCCTATTTCCTCCTCGAAAAGCCGCTTCTTGGCCTTCGCAAAAGAATGCGCGCCAAAGCTGAGCATCTGGACTCTGTCACCGCGTAGCGCCTCGCAACAGAACGGCACAGACACAAACGCCGCCCGTGACCGGGCGGCGTTTTTGTTAATCAATCAAAAGCAAGCGAATCAGTTGCTGCCCTTGGTTTCGATCCTCATCCCGTAGAACGATTTCCGTACAAAGAACACCGACACCAGGAAGAAGGCGACTGCCAGTACATGCGTCAGCATCGGATTGGTCCCGCTGAGCGTCACTGCCAGCTCAACCGCCAGCAATCCGAACAGCGTCGTGAACTTGATGATCGGATTCATGGCCACCGACGACGTGTCCTTGAACGGATCGCCCACCGTGTCTCCGATGACGGTTGCATCGTGCAGAGCTGTCCCCTTCTGTTTCAGGTCAACCTCCACGACTTTCTTCGCATTGTCCCAGGCGCCGCCGGCATTGGCCATGAAGATCGCCTGGTACAGCCCGAAGATTGCAATCGAGAACAGGTAGCCCACAAACAGGAACGGTTCCATGAACGCGAACGCAAGTGTTGAGAAGAATACGGCGAGAAAGATGTTGAACATGCCCTTCTGCGCGTACTTCGTGCAGATCTCCACCACCTTCTTCGAGTCCGTCACCGACGCCTTCTCCGCGCCTTCCAGGTGAATGTTCGCCTTGATGAACTCAACCGCGCGGTAAGCGCCCGTGGTCACCGCCTGCATTGAAGCGCCCGCGAACCAGAAGATCACCGCGCCGCCACAGATCAACCCCAGCATGAAGGGCGCGTGCAGCAACGAGAGTTTATCCACGTTCGTTGTCAGTCCATGGGTCAGCGCCATGATGATCGAGAAGGTCATCGTGGTAGCGCCCACCACCGCCGTGCCGATCAGCACTGGCTTGGCCGTCGCCTTGAATGTATTGCCGGCTCCATCGTTGGCTTCCAGCAGGTATTTTGCGCGTTCGAACTTCACGTCGAAATTGAAGTCCTTTTTCAGCTCAGATTCGATGCCGGGAACGTTTTCGATCAGTGACAACTCGTAGACCGATTGAGCATTGTCAGTCACCGGCCCGTAGGAATCCACGGCGATCGTGACCGGACCCATGCCCAGGAAGCCGAACGCGACCAGGCCAAACGCGAAGACGGCTGGAGCCAGCATCAGGGCATCCATGGACGGGCCGGTACTGAAGTAATAACCCATTGCCATAAGCGCGACCATGCTCAATCCCAGCCAGTAAGCCGACATATTGCCGGCCACGAATCCCGACAGGATTCCCAGCGAAGCTCCGCCTTCCTGCGCCGATTTAACGACTTCTTTCACGTGGCTGGAGTTGGTTGAAGTGAAGACCTTCACCAATTCGGGGATGAGCGCGCCCGCCAGCGTTCCGCACGAAATGATGGAAGCCAGCTTCCACCACAGCGTTCCGTCCCCGAGATCGGGAATCATCAGGTACGTGACGATGAAGGTCAGGATGATGGAAACGATGGACGTGATCCAAACCAGCGAGGTCAACGGCGATTCAAAGTCCATTTCGTCTGCAGTTCCGTATCTCGCGTGAGCGATTGCGCCATTAAGAAAGTAGGCAGCCGAGCTGGAGATCAGCATGGCCACGCGCATGACAAAGATCCACACCAGCAGTTGCGCCTGCGTCGTGGGAGTCTTGACCGCCAGCAAGATGAAGGTGATCAAGGCCACGCCGGTTACGCCGTAGGTCTCAAAGCCGTCCGCGCTCGGGCCCACCGAGTCGCCCGCGTTGTCACCCGTGCAGTCGGCGATGACTCCCGGGTTGCGCGCATCGTCTTCTTTGATCTTGAATACAATCTTCATCAGGTCGGAGCCGATGTCGGCGATTTTGGTGAAAATGCCGCCGGCAATACGCAAGGCCGCGGCGCCCAGCGATTCGCCAATGGCGAAGCCGATGAAGCAGGGGCCAGCATAATCGCGCGGGACGAACAAGAGAATAAACAGCATGATCAACAGCTCAACCGAGATCAGCAGCATGCCGATGCTGCCGGCCTTCAGAGGAATCGCAAAACATGGATACGGTTTTCCCTTCAATCCCGCGAATGCCGTCCGTGAGTTCGCAAATGTGTTGACGCGAATTCCAAACCACGCCACCCCGTAGCTGCCCGCGATACCGACGAGCGAAAACCCCAAAATGATCGGCAGCGTAACCCAGATCGGTTTATTCGGTACCGGCGCCAGGTAGCCGAAGTACAGCGCGATTATGACCGCGATGAAAGCCCAGAGCAGAAGAATGAACTTGCCCTGCGTGATCAGATACGTCTTGCAGGTCTCATAAATCAGTTCGGAAATTTCGCGCATGGTGCGGTGAACCGGCAGGTTCTTCAACTGCGTATAAATCACCAGGCCGAACAACCCGCCGCCGACGCAGAAGAGCAATCCGATCATCAGAAGGGCATGTCCGTTCATGCCGAAAAAATTCACGGTCGTCAAATCCGGCAGCACCAGGTTGGCTTCGCCTCCGCCGCCTGTTTGTTCCGGCTGAGCGTAGGCGAACGTGGGAAGCAGCAGGCCCAGCAGGGCCGCCAAGGTCCTGTACCGGCGCTTCAGAAATGCTCCTGCGCGTTCCTTGATGGCCGCGGCGATTGGCTGCATCGCCGGCGTGCCCTGGTCCGAGCCAATTACCTGGCGCGCAATTAGAAAAGTCACAACGAGCGGAAGCGCGCTCACAAGCAGAAAGAATTCAACCCAATTCGTTACAGTCACAGTTCCTCCCAAGCTAAGGTTTCATGCCGAATCACGACGATCCCCAGGAAACGCGGCCCCTTTGAACGCAGGGGCCAAGCCACGGGAAGCCTATCATCCGCATGGACCGCTGTCGAGTGATTGCAGTCACAGGCGGCCGTGGGCTCGATTCTAGCCCCGTTGAACACCCCTTTTGATTGAGATAATCTCTGCACCAAATTGGGGAAAACACGGCCTCATTTCAACCCTGTCAACGATCCCAAAATGGGATGGAAATGCGCTTTCGATGCGCGCACCGGGCCGAACCGTTGCCCATTATTGCAAAGGAATGTCGAATTTGTCTTCCGGAAATCGAACCTGCAGGTTTTCATCGGCAGGGTCGTAGACCTGGCCACCGGGCCACGGGTGCAGCTTGAAAAGCACCAGCACGTTGCGGGTGCTGTCGTCGAAGGCGGGGAAGCTGGCCACCTGCTCCACCGAATAGCGGCTGTGCAGGTCCTCCAGCGCGCCACGGTCGAGCTGGTTCCAGCAGGCGTACCACCCGGGCTGGTAGTAGGCCAGCTTCGAGGCAAGATCGGGCATCGCCAGCACCGGGCTCGGCGAGGTGAACAGGTCGTTAATCGCGGGTTGGTGCGTCACCAGCATAATCTCGTCGCCACTCACCGATACCAGCATCCGGTTCCCATTCGGATGCTCGTCAATGTAGCGAGTCAACCGCTCGGCCGCGTTCACAAAGCCGTATTCCGGATGCAGCGCATAGTCCAGTGTCCATGCGCCATTCACGCCGACGGCCACCGCGGCACACCCTACCACCACCAAGCCGGCCAGGCGTGCCGGGCCGCGGCCAATTCCCTGCCCGCGGCCATTTGAATCGCCCGCAGCACTCCCAGATCCCAGCAGCGCATGAGCCCCCTGCGCCACGATGAAGAAACTGAAGAAAGCGAGAACAGCAAAGTACCGCGGCTGGGGATGGTCCTGGTAAGTCATGAACGCGATGGTTCCACCAACCGCCAGCACCGAAGCTCCAAACACCGGGTCATGCAAGAGCCTGCGTGCCCACCCTCTTCTCGAGGCCGCGCCCGCGCCCACCACCACCAGGCCTGCCAACGGAATGAGGATCCGATCCACCCATAGACCCCCGTGGAACGACCACCACAAGCTGATCAAGGGCCAATAGAACTCCCGGGGCTTGACGAATTTGTTGATGTAGAAGAGGTATTCGTAGTCCGAAAGCAGTCCCAGCCGGATCACCAGCAGCATCCACAGCCCATAGCTGACCAAAGCGGTACAGCCTGCGGCTGCTGCGCAGTGCAAAATCACTTTTCTCCCCATCGGACCGAGGCTGGCGTGCAACCCGCCCGTCGCCACTCTGCGGCTTCGCCAGAGCGGCAACACCATAGCCCAACCCAGCGCCGGCAGCAGGAAGATTGCATAGGTCTTGGTCAGCATCATCAGCGTAAAAACCAACCCGATCCCCGCCGACATCAATACCGGACGGCGGGAGCCCGGCAATCGCACCGCCATATTCAGGGCGCCAAGCGTCAGCAACGTCAGCAGCGGCTCAAGGATGCCCAGGCGGCTGAAGCAATAAAGAAACGGGCTGGTCACCAGCAGCGTCACCGCCAGCAGGGCCATCCAGTGCGGCCCCCGCGTCCTCAGGAGTTTGTAGCTCAGCAGCAGATTGGCGAAGAAAAACGCGTTAGCCAGCCCCCGCGCTGCCTGCACCGTTACGCCGGTGAAAAAGAACAGCAGCCACTCCAGAAACGGCCACACGGGCAACGCCGGAGCGGGATTGAAATCTCCGGGCAGATACCAGTTCCCAAACAGATGCGCGCGAATGGCCGCGTTCCCGTACCATCCCTCGTCGGTATACTTTGCCCAATCCATGAACCATGGCGATTGGTTAGGAAAATCGGCCCTGAGATGCAGGGCATGCAAGACCGCAAAGATACCAATCAAGATCAGCAAGAAAGCGTAATACCAACGTTTCGACGACATCGTCAACGCCGTTTCCCAGGATAGATAACCTTAGAGCCTGCTATTGAACTTCGCTCGCAGATAGAATTGCACAGATGGGTCAACTGAGGATGTCCATGCAGACTTACCGCATGCATGGCTAAATCTCGATCGCTCACCCCGGTTCCAACTTTCCCACGCTGCCATGTATGATGTTTTTGCCTCGTGCAGGGAGACCCCACCACTTGCAAATCAATCGATTTATTTATATGTTGGCGCTCGCAGCGTCCTGCGCGGCAGCCGCCGTTTCCCAGGCCCAGATCCCCTCCGCAGCGTGGCGCATTCCCATCGGCACGGCTCCCCCCAACCCCGGCGCACAAAGGACTGAGCAACACGGCGCCAACATCGACGATGGCTACTGGCAGGGCGCGCCGGTGGGAGGCTTTGGCGCTGGAACATTCTCGCGCTCCGAGCGGGGCCACTTCGAGCGCTGGCACATCAAGGCCGGCATCCATAAATTCCAAGACGTGCCCACCAACCAGTTTGCCGTCTTCGCCGAGCCCCAGGGCGGAGCGCCCGTCTCCATGGCCCTGGCCGTGGGCAAACCAAAAGACGGAGCCCTGGATAGTTGGAACTGGAACTATCCCGCTGGCGACGGCCAATACGCGGCCCTTTATCCCAGGAGCTGGTTCGCCTACGGGACCAAAGCACTCCCCGTCAAGCTCACCGTCGAACAGTTCTCTCCCGTACTGCCCAATAACTACAAGGAAACCAGCTATCCCGTAGCCGTTTATCGCTGGATAGCGGAGAATCCATCCGCGAAGCCGGTGACCGTCTCGATTCTCTTCTCGTGGACCAACATGGTTGGCTGGTTTCGCTCGCCGTCGCGCAACTTCGACAATGCCTCCAACCAGCAGAACTTCAATCGCTTTGCGACCGAAAAGGTCGACGGCGCGCCCGGAAACGGGCAGATGTCCGGCATTGTCTTCGACCGCCTGCGCCAGGGCTCGGTGCAGGACGAGTGGGACGGGCAGTTTGCCATCGCCACGCTCCCCGGCGATGGCGCCGAAGTCACGTATCTTGCCACCTACCCCACCGGCGGCGACGGCTCCGAGGTGTGGGAGCCCTTTTCGAAAGACGGCCGTTTGCCCAACCAGGCTCCGCCCATAGCCTCAAGCGGCGACGCATTCGCCGGCGCCTTCGCGGTCCGCTTTACACTGGCTCCGCACGAAAAGCGCCTGGTTCCCATGGCGCTCAGTTGGGATCTGCCGATTGTCCAATTCGGCGGCGGCCGCAAATGGGAACGCCAGTACACTCGCTTTTTCGGAGCCCAAGGCACGCACGCCTGGGAGATTGCCCGCACTGCGCTCCTGCACCACGAGGAATGGAGCCAGGCCATCGATGCGTGGCAAAAGCCGATCGTCACCGACGAGCACAAGCCTGCCTGGTACCGCGCCGAGCTGTTCAACGAGCTCTATTACCTGGCCGATGGCGGAACGCTCTGGGGACACGAGCGTCTAGGGCCGGGCATTGATGCCAGATTGCCGGCCAACGACAAGTTCACCTACATGGAGTGTTTCGACTATCCCTACTACGGCAGCCTCGATGTCCGCTTCTACGGTTCGTTTTCCCTGCTCCGCTTCTGGCCGGAGATTGAGAAGGAGGAGATGCGCGAGTACACCGATACGATTCCCGCTTCGAACCCGCAGCATTACGTGTGGGGATGGAAAACAGCCCGCGAGCATCACATAGTTGAATACACCCGCAAGGTGCCCGGCGCCGCTCCCCACGATCTCGGCTCGCCAAGTGAAGACCCGGTCGTCAATCCCAACCAGTACAACTACCAGGACGTCTCCAACTGGCGCGATCTGAATTCGAAATACGTGCTCATGGTGTGGCGCGATTACGTGCTGACCGGCGCAACGGACGATACTTTTCTCCGCTACAGTTGGACCGCCGTCAAGCAGGCCATGGAGCACCTGAAGCAGTACGACACCAACGGCGACGGGCTCATTGAGAACGGCGGATTCCCCGACCAGACCTACGACGAGTGGATTGCCACCGGCGAAAGCGCCTACACGGGGAGCTTGTATCTTGCGGCGCTCAAGGCCGCCGCGCGCATGGCGGACAAGCTGGGCGAACCCGAAACCGCCAAAGCTTACGACGCCCTCGAACAACGAGCCGCCGATGCCTACGTAAAGCATCTCTGGACCGGCGTTTATTTCCGCTACGCTGTAAAAGGCCAGGACACTGAAGCCGTGATGGCCGAGCAGTTGGCCGGCCAGTGGTACGCCGGCCTCACCGGCCTGGGCGACCTGGTGCCCAAGGAAATGCGTGTCTCCGCGCTGCACAAGGTATTCAACACGAATGTGCGCAAGTTTGCCCATGGAGAGATGGGCGCTGTCAACGGCATCGGCGCCGACGGGACTTTGTTGCACAGCAACGACCAGATCGAAGAAGTGTGGACCGGCGCAACCTTCGCCATCGCCAGCCACATGGTCGCCGAAGGCCTCACCGACGAAGGCTTCGCCACCGCTAAGGGCGTCAACAACGTAGTCTGGCGCGACCGCGGTTACTTCTTCCGCACCCCCGAAGCGTACGACATCCACGGCCTCTTCCGCGCCAGCATGTACATGCGCCCCGGCTCAATCTGGTCGATGGAGTACGCGCTCGACAAGAAGTAGCATCCATGGGGAAACTCGCTTGGGAGTAAGATGTTTTCAAGGGAGGAACCATGGCAGCCACGTCAACCTTTGTTTCTGTTGAAGAGTACCTGCGCAGTTCCTTCGACCCCGACGCCGAGTACATCGACGGTCAGATTCAGGAGCGTGCCGTGGGAGAAAACGATCACTCTGCGTGGCAGGATGCGATCTGCGCCTGGTTCCGGCAGCAGGCGAAAGAAGCACAGATTCGCGTGCGGCCCGAACTCCGCGTGCAGGTTGCTCCGGCCTGCTTCCTTGTTCCCGATGTCACCCTGCTCGACCGCAATCGCCCCATCGAAAAGATAGCAACGCATCCGCCGGTTGCCGTGTTTGAAATCCTATCCCCCACCGACACGCTCAAGAGGATCATGGCCAAGTGCGGGCACTATCACCGCATGGGCATTCGTACCATCCTGGTCATCGATCCCGACGGACCGAAGTATCGGTATGACGCCGGCCGGTTGGAGGAACTTGAACTCCGCTCTTTCGATCTTCCCGGCAGCACAGCCCACTTCGACTTGGACGAAATCGAGAAGTTGCTCGACTGATGGCCTCTACGCTTTCCGCGACTCATCCAGCCTTTTGAATATATCCGCCAGGCTCACCCGGGCCGATGCGCCCGCGATCTCGAACTCCATCGTTTCCCGCCATCCGTTAGGAGTCGAGGCCTGACCGCTGCGCGTTCCAGGATCGATCAGCCATATATTTTCGACACCCATTTTTCTATAGTCTTGTGCCTTCTCCCACGTCCTTGAATAGGTGTCGTCCGGAGAAAGAATCTCAATCGTGCATAACGGCGGAGCAGAGAGAACGTCCTCGTTCAAGGCTCCGGGTCGAACCAGAGTCACATCCGGAATTCGGACGCGGCCGGTTGCAACCCTCACGCGCTGCTCCGTGGTGACCACGATTTGCCACTCGTTCTCGTGCGCCCCGAACCACATTGCCAACAGCGCCTGCACCCGCGCATGATCCGTCTTGCCGGCGTTTCGCTCAAGCAACTCACCGTCAACGTACTCCATGTCCGGGTGATATGTGGTCTGGAGGTATTCGCTAAGCGCGATCTGTGTTGTGGTTGCCATCTTCTCTCCTCCAATTTCCAAGAAGCACCTAACACCCTTACGTTAATCCATAATCGAGGAGCAAACAATCAATTCCGCGCCTATTCATATGCCAGCGCATCAATCGGATCCTTTCGCGCCGCCATCCACGCCGGATAGAGCGCCCCGCACAGCGCTCCCACAAATGCGATCCCCGCGCCCCGCGCCACCCACATGCCGGTAATCTCAAAATGCTGCATGGGGAACATATGCAACATCAGCAGCTGCACGCCAAAGGTTCCGGCAATGCCTAGCACCACGCCGGCAAGCGCCATCGCCGCTGTCTCGCGCAGCACCACGTCCACAATCGTCAGCTTCGACGCGCCCATTGCCTTGAGAATGCCGATCTCCCGCGTCCGCTCCAGCACCGCCGTGTACATCGATTGGAAAATCGCCAGGAACCCGACCACCACTGCAATGAACGTGACCACGTCCAGCGCGATATTGAACCCCGGCAGCTTGTCCGGCGTCATCTCTTCCAGCCATTCATCCACTGTCTCCACGGGATAATTCTCCAGCCCATGCGTGGCGTGGATCTCCTGAATCACAGCATTGTCGTTTTCAGGATTGTCGCACTTGATGTAAAAAATCGAAGCCTTGCTCTCCGAGTCGTCTATCTGGTCCATCGTCTCCAGCGGAATCATTTTGCGCGCGCCCTTGCCATGCTCCACAATGCCCGAGATGCGGAATGGATGATCCAGAACCGTGATGGTATCTCCCACGTGATAGCCATTGCCTGAGCCCGCAAACAGATCGTCAACAATCACGTCATTGGGCCCCTGGAACGGTCCGCCGGAGATGTAGACGAACGGCTTCAAGGCGTTGAATGTTTCGTAGTCGATGCCGTTGATTACCTCGATCTTGCCCGCCGTCACGAACTTCGAATTCACCGGCGAAACCACCGCCACATGCGGCAGTTTGCGCAGCGCTTCGCCGAACTTGATGGGCATCGGAGCCCCGCTCACGCCCACCATGATGCTGGTGTTCGGCGGACGCATGGTCAAGTCCGCTCCAATGCCGTTCTGCCGCTGCTTGGTGTCATTGAGCATCCCCATGAAAACGCCCGCAATCGACAGAATCATGATCACTTCAATGGCCACCGCCAGCACGCTGATGATGGAGCGGACCGGACGATGCACCAGGTTGGCTAAGATAAGCTTGTTCATTTCTTTTGCTTGGCTCCCAGGTCCTAACCTCCGGGCCCGATCTCCTAAAAAGTCCTCGCCTTCAGGGTATCAGCCGCCCACCCTCCGCGCCGCACTGCACGTCATTCGACCACGAGCCATGCGCATTTCCTCCCGGAGGGAGGGCCGACAATAGCCCAGGATGGAGCGAAGCGCAATCCTGGGAAGCCCTCCACCTGAATCCGTCTCGCCCCGTAGGGGCGACGCGAGCCGGAACAAAATCACCCTCCGTTTCCCCCCCCCTCGACCACCTCCTGTGCCAGCTGCCCGTAGACAAGACGAGTGACCTGCGTCACTTGACCATCCCGTTTTGGCGTTTATAGTTCACATACAACTCCCGGTTTGCCATGTTGGTCCCACATTGATGAAAATAAAGGGAGACGCCATCATTTGCTTTGACGGGAGCCGCAACCCGGTTTATTGTGTTAGCAGAAACTTTGGTGTACGTTACTCGTTTTCTGGTTGTGAAGATGGGCAACTTTGGCGAAGACCTGCGCATGGAGCGGCTATCCCGCGGCGTGGCGCTGGAAGAAATAACGGCGGTAACAAAAATCAGCCAACACCATCTGGTGGCGCTGGAGCAAGAGCGGTTTCGTCTCCTCCCCGGCGGCATCCTCTCCAAGGGTATTGTCCGCGGCTACACCGGCGCCCTGGGCCTCGACCAGCGTGATTGGACAGAGCGATTCCTCAAAGCCTGCAACGCTTCCGGCCACCTGATCGATGACGACCGCAGTTGGACCGCATTCGCGTCCAATGTAGGCAAAGCCCGCATGCTTCGCCGCGATGCCATGGAACTCCGCATGCGCTGGGCCGGAGCCATTGTGCTCTTTCTCATCGTTGCCGCGGCAGCCTTTTTCACCGTACGCTACCTCGGCGTCCGCGCCGGCTGGTGGACAACGCTGCTCCCCGCGCGCCAGGCCGCCGCTGTCCACATCGCCATCTCTTCCGCGCAACATGCCATTTCCCGCGGCCTCACCTGGCTCGGCTACTAATGTCGCGTTTCCAAAATTCAGCCCAACAATAGGTCTGTCATCCTGAGCGAAGCGCACTTCAGCGGAGTCGAAGGACCTGCTTTTAGTCCGCCCATCTCTCCCAGCCTCATTTTCCAGAAGCCGCAACAAGCTCCTGTGCCACAACACCAAACTAAAGTCACCTCCGCACTCAGCTCACCTCCCGCCCGGCCCAATTGAATCCCAGCAACTCCCCATTCGCTGTTAGCCTTTGCCCGCCATCCTCCCCTGCGATACCATAGACACATACACCCCAGGCCAATGTCTGCCGGTGAAGCCATGTCCAATCGACGCAGGCGCCTTGACTATTTGAGAGTCGTCGCGGCAAGCCAAATCCTTGAGCCCCTTCAATGGGTAGGAGTTTTCCTTTGAGCGATCGTTTCCTGTTTACCTCTGAGTCAGTCACTGAAGGCCATCCCGACAAAATCGCCGACCAGGTCTCTGACGCCATTCTGGACGCCTGCCTGGAGCAAGACCCCTACAGCCGCGTCGCCGCCGAAACCCTCACCGCGACCGGCCTGGTCGTCATCGCCGGCGAAATCACCACCAAGGCTTACGTCGACTTCCAGTCGCTCGTCCGCGGCGTCGTCGCCTCCATCGGCTATGACAACGCCCTCTACGGCTTCGACGCCAACACCTGCGCCGTCATCTCCAGCATCAACAAGCAGTCGGGAGACATCGCTCAGGGCGTTGACACCGGCGGCGCCGGCGACCAGGGCATGATGTTCGGCTACGCCTCCAACGAAACCCCCGAGCTGATGCCCGCCTCCATCTCTCTCGCCCACAAGCTCACCCGCCAGCTCGCCAAGGTGCGCAAGACCGGCAAGCTGCCCTACCTCCGCCCCGACGGCAAGAGCCAGGTCACGGTCGAGTACGACGAGAACGGCAAGCCCGCCCGCATTGATGCCGTTGTCATCTCTACCCAGCACGCCGAGAGCATCGGCAACGAAGAACTCCACGCCGACATCCTCAAGCACGTCATCCAGGCCGTGCTCCCCGCCGAGTGGCTCGACGAGCACACCAAGTACCACATCAACCCCACCGGCCGTTTCGTCATCGGCGGCCCAATGGGCGACACCGGCCTCACCGGCCGCAAGATCATCGTCGACACCTACGGCGGCGCAGGCCGTCACGGCGGCGGCGCCTTCTCCGGCAAAGACCCGACCAAGGTCGACCGCTCTGCAGCCTATATGGCCCGCTACATCGCCAAGAACATCGTAGCCGCCGGTCTTGCCGAGCGCGCCGAAGTCCAGCTGGCCTACGCCATCGGCGTAGCCGAGCCCGTCAGCGTCCGCATCGAAACCTTCGGCACCGGCAAAGTAGGCGACGCCAAGCTGACCGAACTGGTCCGCAAGAACTTCTCGCTGACTCCCAAGGGCATCATCGAGAGCCTCAACCTCCGCCGCCCCATTTATCGCCAAACCGCCGCCTACGGCCACTTCGGCCGCACCGAGCCCGACTTCACCTGGGAAGCCACCGACAAAGCCGCCGCCCTAGCCGAGCAAGCCGGCCTCATCGCCGCCGCCAAGTAGCCGTCGCAAATTGGCTGTCGGCGAATTAGCCGCCGTCAATCCACAGCCTCAAAATTAGAATGCCAGCCCGGGCCTCTGCCACCAAGCAGAGGCCCGATCTGTTTTGGGAATCTAGAACGAAGGCTCTTTGGCAAAGGCTACGCTTTGAAAGGGCACGGCTTCAGCCGTGCCGCAACCGTCCCAAAATAAACGCGGGCTTCAGCCCCTGAGGGGCGAATTTCATGCCGCTTCGCCGAAGTCACACGTCTTGTAACAGAGCACGACCTCTATAGCCTGCCCTGAGCGAAGTCGAAGGGTGCCGCAACCGCCCCAAAGAGACGTGGGCTTTATCGACCGCTGTATAAGTGATGTCCTGGCAGCCGCGCCAAAGGCGCAGCGTTCGTTAGCCCCGCGCTTCAGCGGGAAAGCGGATTCCACACATAAACTCCGGAGTCCCGTAGGGACGGTGCATGCAGATTTCTTCTGCGGGAATCAATAGCCCCCTGACGAACGAATTCCAATCCTCCTCGCCGAAGTCACACGTCCTGTAACAGAGCACGACTTCTATAGCCTGCCCTGAGCGAAGTCGAAAGGTGCCGCAACCGCCCCAAAGAGACGTGGGCTTTATTGACTGTTGTAGAAGTAATGTCCTGCCAGCCGCGCCGTAGGCGCAGTGTTCGTTAGCCCCGCGCTTCAGCGTGGGGAAAGCGGATTCCACACATAAACTCCGGAGTCCCGTAGGGACGGTGCAAGGACATTCCTTTTGCGGGAATCAATAGCCCCTGACGGACGAATTCCAAGCTTCCTCGCCAAAGTCACACGCCTTGTAACAGGGCACGACTTCTATAGCCTGCCCTGAGCGAAGTCGAAGGGTGCCGCAACCGCCCCAAATAAACGTGGGCTTTAGCCCCTGAGGGACGAACTTCGAGCCCCTTCGCCGAAGCCACGCGTTTTGTAACAGGGCACGACTTCAGTCGTGCCGCAACGCCCCAAAATAAACGCGGGCTTTAGCCCCTGAGGATCATCCGCCGAGACCCCCGCGGAAGCCACGCGCTTTGAAAGGGCACGGCTTCAGTCGTGCCGCAACCACCCCAAATGAACGCGGGCTTTAGCCCCTGAGGCTGGTGCCGGGTGCCCCATTCTTTTCGCGTTCTTTGCGGAAAGGGTGGGATCCTACGAACCTTGACCCGCCCGATTATTACCGCTTCGGAAGCCTGACCAGTCAATTCAGGGACGTCGACACCGCACCAATAAACTTGCAGATAATTACGATCGAGTGGCGCAGGATGATCGTATGCCCAACTTCCGCCAAATCGATCTTCTCCGCATTCGTCCCGATCATAGAAGTCAGGTATGTGACCGGACTGTGCCTGATCCAGACCCACCCCTGTCCCCGGAGATCCCATCTTTTCGAGGAAGTTCTGTCCCATCAACTTAAGCATAATCAGCAATATGGGGGAGCACACCCCAGTACCATTCAGTAAACAGAACCGCTGGAAAATTCAGGTTTTTTGCCCCGAAACCCGGCTTTCCGCCCATTTTGCCACCGGAATCGGTCGATTCCGCCATCGACTTCGAGCGAGAGCAGCCGTCTTCCCGGAGGGAAGAAACGAAAATAGCCCAGGGGAAGCACAGCGCACCCCTGGGAACGCGTTTCAGCTCAGGCGCCCCGCCCCGTAGGGCGCGGATCGAGATCGGCCTGCGAACTCAATCACCGTCGATGCTGTTGACGGACCGAAGTCCGGACCCAGCCGTCCCGCAAATGCCTTAGAATGCTTTCTGGCGCGTACTGCGTCCTTTCATCGAGGAGCAATCGATGCGTTTTCCTGCACTTGCCGTTCTGATCCTGAGCGTCGCCTCTCTGGCCGCCGCCCAAACCACCCCGCCCGCCGGAGCCCCATGGGACTACGAGGGCAAACGCGGCGCACTCACCTGGGGCAAGCTCGACCCGGCTTACAAAGCCTGTTCGCAAGGCCATGAGCAGTCGCCCGTCGACATTCGTGGAGCACGCCTGAACAAGGCTCTCCAGCCCATCGAGTTCCACTACATCTCCGGCCCCGTCACGCTTGAAAACAACGGCCACACCGTTATCGTCCACGTCGACCCAGGCAGCTACATCGTCGCCAACGGCGTCCGCTACGATCTGGTCCAGTTCCACTTCCACCATCCCGCAGAGGAAGCCGTCAAGGGCAAGCTGACCGACATGGACGTCCACCTCGTCCACAAGAGCGCCGACGGCAAGCAGGCTGTGGTGGCCATCCGTATGAGCGAGGACCGGACCACGCCCGCCAACGCAGTGCTGTCTGAGCTCTGGCCGAGCCTGCCCACCAAAACCGGCCAGACTGGGAAGGTCTCCGACATGGTGAACCCCGCCGGCCTGCTTCCGCCCGACCGCGGCTATTGGACCTACATGGGATCGCTGACCGTCCCGCCCTGCACCGAGGGCGTGCGCTGGTTCATCTTCGAGCAGGAAGTCACCCTCAGCCGCGACCAGTTGCGCGCGTTCGGAGATCTGTTCAAGGTGAACTCCCGTCCCTTGCAGGACCTGCACGGCCGCCGCATCGAAGCCGACGAATAATCGGTAGACCCGGATTAAGGTACGGTAGGCCGGGGCTTCAGCCCCGGCATTGAGTCGCCCAATGAACATGGGCCTTCAGGCCCTGAGGTATGCTCTTCCACCGCTCGCGAGATTCGTGAGAATTCTCTATCGAATCAGCGGCGTGAACGTGAGCGCCAGCCCATCATCGCCGTCAAGAGTCGAGACGTCCACGCCCGTCAGATCCTCGATCAGATAGTGCGCAGGAGCCAGCGATTCCACCGAATGCGAGAATGTAGTCGCAATAACGACGCACCCCGCCGCCCGTCCAGACTTGACGCCCGAAGCGGCATCCTCAAAGACCACGCATTCCTCCGGAGCAAACCCCAGCAACGCCGCTCCCGCCAGGTACGGCGCAGGATGCGGCTTGCCTTCGCTCACGTCATCCGCAGTCACTATCCGCTCCGGCACCGGAATCCCTCCGGCAGCCAGGCGCACGCGCGCCAGCGGCTCGGTCGCGCTGGTCACCACCGTCCATCGGTTTCTGGGCAATTTCGCCAGCAACTCCAGCACCCCAGGCAGCACCGCAACGCCGTCCGTATCTTCGATTTCAAGATTTTCAATGATCAGGTTTTCCGTCGCAGCATCCAGGTCCGGCCGCAGAATGGCAACCGTCTCAATGCTGCGGCACCCATGCGCAATGCTGCAGGCGTAAACCGGATCAACGCCCCGCATCAGCGCCCATTTCGTCCAACTGCGCTCCACCGAGCCCAGCGAAGAAATCAGGATGCCGTCCATATCGAAGAGAATGCCCTTGCAGCGGATCGCTACCGGGAAAGAAGCTTTAGATAAGGCCATTTTTCAATTGTATTGGGCCATTTTACCGAGCCAACTTACCGAACCAATATACCGGAACAGAACATCAGCGCTTCGCCTGCGTCTCTTTCGGAGCAGCAAAGCTCACCCTGGGAGGATCGCCCAGCGTCAGCTCTCCATCGACAGCATGCTTGCGAGCGCCCTGCTCCACCTGGTTCTGCTTCAGCGTGACCATGCCATTGGCAATTTCGGCATCCGCCGTCCAGCGGTCGAACCGGGTCAACGCTGGCGGAACCGAAACCGTCGTCACTGAGGTGTCCTGTTGAGGCGCCATTCCCCCGTGGAGCCATTCAAAGTGGAGAGTTCCCTTCACCGAGGATTCCAGGTCCTCGTTCGTGAAACCGGCGAGCTCTATCTTGCCTTCTCCATCCAATGTGTGGCCGGACCAATTCAGACCAAGCAACTTGCCCACAGCCGCCGGGCTGAGTTTCTCGAACTTGCCTTCCAGCGCATAGGCCGGCTTGCCCTGATCCGTGGGGATAGCCAGTGTTCCGCCTCCATGCACACGGCCCCCAAGCAACTCCGCATCGAGATCCTTGATCTCAGCCCCGGTGGGGAGAATGCGCAGCGCAGCCGCTGCCCCAGTCAGTGTGACCGGACCCAGAATCAGCGAGTCGGCGTTCACAGTGCCGTCTAGCGTCGGCCAGGCCGGCGCCTTGCTTGAGTCGGCCGGGCGTAGCCGGGCAAGCAGCGTGGAAAGCAGCGTTCCCTGCTCATGCGCGCCCAGTATTGCGGCCTGCAAGGTGCGCGCATCGAGATTGCCGAACTTGACGCTAAACCTTGGCACGCACGGTTCCGCTGCTTCGCAATGAACCGGCACCTCCAGGCTGGCTGTTCCCTTCACCGGGCCATAGGAGAAGACGACCGGGTCCCACGTCAGCGCGCCTTGCCCCAGGTGGAGTGTAGCCTGCGCGATCTCTACATGGCTGGCAAGATAGTCAGCCTTCCAATTGGCATTGCGCAATGTCACCGTCCCGCTCACGGAATCGCTGCCCGCAGACAGTTTCTCTTCAACGCCCGGCTCACCGGGTACTGCGCTAAATGCACCAGCGGCAGGCGTCCTCGGGCCAAAAGGAGCGCTCTCAGTGGGTAGCCACGGCCCGGAAGCGTCAAGGTCCAAGGTAACTGGGTCGCCAGCCAGCGATTCCAGCGCGGCCGCATCGGCCATCCCCGCCATATGCGCCAGTTCCCTCGCCCGGGCCACGCTGGCTTGCCCGTGAACAGCCAACTGGTATCCGTGACGTTCCAGGCGCGCGGTCACGGTCAGCGGAGTCACCCCGCCCGCCGGAATCGTCACGTTAGCTTCCAGGGCCGCGATGGGGACCATTCCAGGAGCCTGGCTCGGCGGGGAAGCCGCAACTGGCGTAAGCACCACCTTGGCCGCCTGGATCGGCGTGGCGAGTCCATCTCCGCTGAGCCGAAACCCCTCCACGGTGAAGTTGCCTGTCAACGGCCCCGCTGCAGCCGGGCGCGTCTTCGCTTTTCGTGAATTGCTGCCCCGCCTGGCCCGCGCCGGCTTTTCAGCGGGCGTGCTCGCAGGCTCGACGACGGCATAGCTGATCTTGCCGCTGACAGTGCCCGCAGCTTCGAGGCCGGAGCCGAAGTCGCTGCGGACAGTTCGCAGCGCATCGAGGCCCGCTGCCACAGGAATCCGGTCAAGCTCCACGGATAGGCGCGGCGAACCTCCGTTGCCCGGCAAGTCTCCCGCCAGGTGGATGCGCCCGTCACCGAGCGGGGAGTCGCAGGCCAGGTTCTCTACCGCACGGGCAGATAATTGGTAAAGGAAACCGCAATTGGCATCGAAATCCATGGGCGCAACGGGTGCAAATTCGGCCCGGTGAACGCCTGTTGCGCGCAGTCTTGTCTGAACGTGGGCCGCATCCGGAGTGCCGTCCAGGTGCAATTCGCCAGTCAGGTCTCCGCGCCAGCCTGGGTCCGAGCCGATCACCAGCCGCGCCAGTTGACCCAGTTGCGCCTCGCGCCATTCCAGGTCCACATGCAGCGGCATCTGCCGCAGTTGCGGGGCCCGCTGCAGTCTTGCTTCCAGCCGCACCAGCCCGGTGTCGGCCAGGTCCAGGTTCACATCCGTGCGGGCCGGCTGTCCGCGCAGGCGGATGCGCCAGTCGCCCGGCTGCTCCTGCCAGAACGACAGGTCGGTTTCCACGATCGAAAACGGCAGCTTCTCAGCGCCGCGCTTGAAGTTGATGCGGGAGTTGGTCGCTTCCAGGTAGGGCAACGGCACCGCCCGCTGCTTGCGGCCGGTATCGCTTCCCTTTTCCACGGGCTGCGCCTTGGCGGCCGCGGTGCGAAACAACGGGTCAAGATTCCAGGATCCCTGCAGCGTGCGCACCACGTTAAGGCTGGCTTCGTCCACGCTGATGGTGCCGATCTCCAAGCGCCCGCGCCACAAGGAAAGGAGACGGATGGATGCAGTGACCGTATTTGCGTGCAAAATAGGCTCGGCGCCGTAAGCTGGGTCCTCATCAACTGTAAGATCGGTCAACACAAAGCCCGGCACAGGAAACAGCCTGAGTTCGACGGAAGACAGCCGCACCGGCCTGCCCAGCGATTCAGACATCAGGCGGGTAATCCGGCTCTTGTAGCGGCCAACGCTTACCAGCGGCGGAACGATCACCAGCGCCAGAAGAACCACCAACGCTGTCAGGGCCAGCCAAAGCCGCTTGCGTTTCTTCTTCCAGCGTTGTGCGTCTGCGGTCATCGTCTCATCTATGCTATTCGCTTCGCTGGGCGCAAGGGGTTACCGCACCGGGTTCAGCGTGCGCTTCCACCGTGTATCCGTAAAGAAGTGCAACGCCACATGGCCCATCCATAGCAGATTGTTCGCAATTCCCGTCTTCCCTTCCTGGTCATCCGGCGTCTCGAACGACCAGTAGTTGAACAATGGCCGGCCTACGATGTTTTCCCTGGGAACGAATCCCCAAAAACGGGAGTCGGCGCTATTGTGCCGGTTGTCTCCCATCATGAAGTACTGGCCTTGCGGCACCACCAGGTCTCCATTCTCGATGTGATTGGCAATATCCACCGTCCACGCCTCGGTGACGTAGTTGCCAGGTTCGGGATCGGGCCGCACCGCGGGAAACTCGTCCAGAAACTCCACATGGTTTTCCGGCGTAGTCTGCTGAGCGTGGGGCTGGCTTTGCGCCACGCCATTGAGAATCACGACGCCGTTGCGAAGGTGAATGCGATCGCCGGGCATCCCCACCAGCCGCTTCACCAGGGGAGGGTATGTCGGCGAGCCGTCCACCGGGTCCGGATCGGCGACGGGTTTGTAAAACACCACGATATCGCCGCGCCGGGGCTCGCGATAGTGAACCAGCGGCATCCACGGCGCGGGCTGGGACAATGTTATGCGGTCGACGAGCAGGTGATCGCCCACCAGCAGAGTATTCTTCATTGAGCCCGACGGGATGACAAAGTTCTGGCCGAGAAACGTGAGGATGAAAAGACCAACCACGAGAACGGAACAGATGCTCGCCACCGCCTCAAACGGCGTCTCTTCAACAAGAGCCTTTTCGGGATCTGGCTGTTCCGGCAATCCGTATTCCTCTTTATCCGTCAGTCAGCGCCGCCGGAGTTCACCGCACCACATGCAATGTCCGCTTCCAGCGCGTGTCGCTGAAGAAGTGCAGCACCACATGGCCCATCCAGGCAATGCTGTTGCCGATCCCCGGCTGTTCATACTCGTCCTCCGGCGTAATGAACGACCAGTAGTTGAACAGCGGCCGGCCCACGATGTTTTCCCTGGGAACAAATCCCCAGTAGCGCGAGTCCAAACTGTTGTGCCGGTTGTCGCCCATCATGAAGTATTTGCCCGGAGGCACCACCAGGTCGCCGTCCTGTATGTGATTGGGCTCGTCCACGGCCCACGCCTCGGTCGCGCTCGCGTCCTGAGCCGGAGGCGTCGTTGGAAATTCGTCCAGAAAATCCCTCTCGCCTGGGTTCGCGGGGGCTTCTTTGCCGTCGGCGGGCGGAGTCTGGGCTACCCCGTTGAGGATGACGACTCCGTCGTGAAGATGAATATGGTCACCTGGCACGCCGATGAGCCGCTTTACTAGGAATGGGTAGGTCGGCGAACCGTCCACCGGATCGGGATCGGCAACCGGCTTCAGGAACACCACAACGTCTCCGCGTTTCGGCTCCCGGTAGTGCACCAGCGGCATCCACGCGGCGGGCGGCGCCAGCGTGATCCGGTCCACCACCAGGTGGTCGCCCACCAGCAGCGTATTCTCCATCGACCCCGAGGGAATAACAAAGTTCTGGCCGAGAAACGTCAGGATGAACAAGCCAACCACCAGCACCGAACAGATGCTGGCGACCGCCTCGAATGGCGTCTCTTCCACCCTGTTTTCAACGGGAACCGGAACCGGCTCAGGAATAGGTTCAAGCGGCGTGTTGGAGATCAGTGTTTTCTTTTTCGTCATCCTGTCGCTCGTAATTAGGGGTCAGGGTTCAGGGGTGAGGGGTCAGCTGTGTGGCTCTGTTGGTCAATCCACAACGACTTGTGGTCCGGGCTTTCACTGATCCCTGTTCCCTGATCCCTGCTCTTAGTGCACCACGTGGAAGATGCGCTTCCAACGCGCAAACCCTGTCAGTTTTGCGGAAAGCTGTCTGTCGTGTCCGAGTCTATCATCCGCAGCTTGCAGCGGCGCCTGCTGCACATCGGTGGTGGAGGGACGGGTCAGCGAGAAGTAGATTACCAGCGGCCGGGCCACAATCTGTGACCGCGGCACAAATCCCCAGAAGCGCGAATCCTTGCTGTGATTGCGGTTGTCTCCCAGGACGAAGTATTTATCCTGGGGAACAATCAGCTCTCCGTCGCGTATGAGGCTCTGCATTTGGTGCCACCATTGCGGGTCCACCTCGGGATCGGTATACACCTTGGCCGGAAAATCGTCGCGGAAGGGATTCATGGCGGCGGGTTCAAAGGCCGCGTAGGGCTCGTCCTGGGCCACGCCGTTCACCAGGACCCGGCCATCCTCAATGCGCAACCGGTCGCCGGGAACGCCCACCACCCGCTTGACCAGAAACGGCGGCTGGGGATGGTGGAAAACGATAATATCTCCGCGATCCACATCGCGATAAGGCATGAACCAGCGGCTCAGCCTGTCCGACGGCGCGTACACCTGCTTGTTCACCAGCAGGAAATCACCCACCAGCAGCGTATGCTCCATGCTCTCGGAAGGAATCAGGTAGGGCTGAAGCAGAAAAGTCAGCAGGAATAATGCCACGACCACGGTCTGCATCAGCGAGGCAAGCGCCTCCGGCACCGTGGGCAAGTGGATCCGCCAATGGTGCGGAGCAGGCTGCTCGGTGTGGACCGGGCCTTGAACTGGGGTGCTCATTCCTCTTCCTGTTCCTCCGCATCGGACAAAGCGTTCCCGATCGTGAATTCTCCTGTCTTCAAACCCTCGACCGCCCTCCGCGCCGCATCCTGTTCGGCCAGCTTCTTGGTAGTGCCTCTGCCGCGAGCCAGCGGCTGGCCCGTTTTCCCGTTCTCTCCCTGCAGGCGTACCTCCACTAGAAACCGCTTGCGATGGTCGGGACCGCTTTCACCCTTGACCCTGTACACCGGAGTCCCCAAGTGCGTCGATTGCGCGTACTCCTGGAGCGCTGACTTGTAGTTGCCCAACGCAGCGCCTGAACGCAACTCCTCCGCCAATTGCTCGGCCGCCTCGCCCATCACGTACCGGCGCGCGAATGCCCTGACCGGCTCCAGCCCGCCGTCCAGGAACAACGCACCCAGCACTGCTTCCATGCTATTCGAAAGCACCGTGCTTTTGCTCCTCAGTCCGCCGCGCTCTTCGCCCCGGCTCAGCCGCAAGTAGCTGCCCAGGTTGATTGCCGCTGCCACTTCCGCCAGGTGTCTGCGGCTTACCAGTTGAGCGCGCACCCGGGTTAGTTCGCCCTCGTGCCATTCCGGATGCGCCTCGAACATGGCCTCTGCCACCACCAGCCCCAGCACCGCATCGCCTAGAAACTCGAGCCGCTCATTGTCTTCGGCTGCGGGAGCCTCTTCCTGTCCCTGGGCCGTCACACGTTCAATCGTTGCTCGGCCGCCTTCTGCTTTCTCATTGGATGCTTTCTCGTTTGCCGCAGTCTCGTTGACCAGGGACCGGTGGGTCAGAGCGCACACCAGCAGCTCGCGCCTGGCAAATCCATGCCCCAATTCGGCTTCGAGCTCGGCCAGAACTCCGTCCACGTGCGCCCCATTCGCCTTCTGTTTCGCTGGAAAAAATCGCTGCAACGACAAGATGCCGCCGGATTCATTCCCAATTCCTCTATTTAGACGATACTGGACAAGCAGAAGACTGCCCATCGCCAGCTATTGCGGCTTCGGATTCCCAACCGGGCCGGCAGAACTCGCCGGCTGCGTAGCCGTACCCGGCTTCGTGCCCCCCGCGCCGGGCGCGTCGTCGTCCGCATCCTCGTCGCAACTGTGGCCTTTCACCGCATACGCCGCCTTCACGCCCCTTTCTGCCGCCAGCCGCGTGTCCTGCTGTCCATCGCGCACTGTCAGCGCCAACCGGTACTCGGAAACGGCTTCGTCGCGCTTGCAGTCCAGGTCCAGCATGCGGCCCAGGTAAATATGCGACCAGGCCAGCAGCCGCTGGTCCTTGCTGGTGGCCAGCGTCTTCTGGAACCGGTCGATGGCCTCGTCCGGATGGCCGGTCATAATGGCCGCGCGCGCCAGAATGAAGTTGGCGCGCGCGCCGGCCGCTACGGTCTCCAGGCTGTCAGACCGCTCGGCAAGCGCCTGCCGCGCCAGGGCGCTGGCCGTGGCCACGTCCCCCGCAGCCAACTGCGACTCGGCCAGATCGAGGCCGGTAAGCTTGCGAGGCTTGGCGCGCCCAAGCACTTCGCCATCCGATTCCTTGTCAAACTCAATCTGCCGGGCGCGGTGCACCTGCTGGTCCACATCCATGCTGTAGACCATCTCGCCAATCGTGTCGCGCAGGCTGGCGGGATCTTTCTCGAACTGGATCAGCTGCTCGTAGAAGTACTGCGTCAGCACAAATCCCTGCGTCATGTCGTGGTTCACCGTGGCAATGCGGACGTTGTCCACCTTCTGCTGGTAGATTTGCCGCTCATGCTCGTACCGCGGCATATCCGACCTGTCCGCATTGGCAGGAATCTTGTACTCCGGAATTCCCGTATCCATGGTCCGCGCCTCGATCGCCTTGATCAGGCACTCGACGGTCAACGGCACCACATCAGACCGGTAGCGGAACTCCATCGGCGCGTCCCGCACTTCTTTCAGGATGGGCTGCTCCCGGTCAATTGCGTTGGCACGCGCGCCAATGAGCGGCTCAATCACGTAGTGCAGGTAAACGTGGCGCACATCTTTCATGCGAATCTGTCCGTTCACGGGTGAAACCACCACCACGAAATCCGTGCCGTAGATGCGCGCATTCACCATGCTGGGCGAGAGCATCGGCTCAATCACCACCAGGAAGCGCCGCCCCTCATACGTGGAAGCAGGCATCTTGAGATAAAGATTCGTGGAAACGATCATCTTCGAGAGCGGATCGTGCAGCCGGTCGGCCTCTTTGTCGTAAGTGGGATGCACCGCAAGCCAGATCCCGTGCAAATCCACCGCAGAAACAAAGTCCTTGAGCAGCGGCACAATCTCCACCACCTGGGTGGAATCGGGCGGCATCTCCGCCAGGTCTTCCGACGTCTCCATCTCCGGCGGCGGCGTCAGGTACAACGCCAGCGAGATGTATTGCGCAATGTCGTGCTCCGTGCCCGTCATGCGGTGCTGGGCAATGTACAGGCACACCTTGTCGCGCGCGGCGCGGGCTTCCTCGCTGCGGGCAAGAGCCTGGTTCACTTCGTCGCGCACATGCTGGCGTACCGGAGCGCTGTCATTCAGGCCTTCGTCGTAGCCGCAAGCGTTCAGCGCGGCGGCCATCAGGAACACCGGCTCCGAGCTGACCAGCGAAATAGTCGGCCCCGCCGGATCGATCAACGACGGCGCTTTCTCCTGCGCAACAGGCTGCGACGACGAGCTTTGGTCCTTCGATAACTTGGCGGGAGAGCTGCTGTCGGAAGACTGAGCGTGAACTGCGGGGAGCAGCAGCCCCGCAAGAAGACAAGAAACAACAGCAGCTAGCGTCCTGCCTCCAATGTTCATGTCGAAAAAAGACCGGTCATCCTGAGCATCATGACTCGCGCGGCGAGTCACGAGCGGAATGAACTGAGCCATATGCGCCACGCCTATTGGGTGCCCCATCCTTGCCAGGTTTTTGTTTTTCTGGCAAGGGTGGGAAACCCGGAACCTCGACACGTCCCGTTCATCAAGAGTGTTCGATGGGCATTTTGCCCACCGATGCAAATGAATATACGTCCCGGCGCCCTCGCTCCCGGAGGGAGCCGTCGAGAATGGCCCAGGGCAAGCGGAGCGCCGCCCTGGGAGAGCAACCTGAATAGACCCAGTAAGCCCCGTAGAGGCGACTGGGCTCCCGGAGGGAGCCGTCGAGAATAGCCCTGGGCAAGCGGAGCGCCGCCCTGGGAGAGCAACCTGAATAGACCCAGTAAGCCCCGTAGGGGCGACTGGGCTCCCGGAGGGAGCCGTCGAGAATAGCCCAGGGCAAGCGGAGCGCCGCCCTGGGAAAGCAACCTGAATAGACCCAATAAGCCCCGTAGGGGCGACCGAATTCCCGCAATCGATTTTCGTTGGAGCGAAGCGTACTTCAGCTGAGCCGAAGGACCTGCTTTTCAGTCCCCGCCATTTCCGCATAACCACAGACCTGTCATCCTGAGCGAAGCGTACCTCAGCGGAGCCGAAGGACCTGCTTTTCGGGAAGCTCGCAGCAAACCAGGTCGTACAAAACAAGTGCCACGAACTTCTGAGACACCCCACCAGAACGGAAAACAATCGGAGAGAACGCAACGTCATCGATAAACCCTGCCTGCAAGTTTATAGCAAGCTCTGGTTAGACGCACCGGCAGGGTCAAAAGGGAGGCGAGGATCGCTGTAGAAGAGGGGCAAGTTCACCCCTCTTTCCTATTTAAATATGAGCCGGGCACATGTTGCGTAGCGGGGAACTGACGAGTAGCGGCAATCCGACCGGAACCCAGAGTTCACGAAGATATCCCGCCATTTGCCTGCTATTTCTTTTTCTTTTCCGGTTTGGGTATGAAATATCCGCGGCGTGCCTGGATATCGACGCTGGGGCGATCCACCTTGACCTTCAGGCGGTGATAAGATCCGTCCTGCTTAACCTTGTCGGGCGACAACTCCAGCACATAGACAACCTCCGGCGGCTCCGTCAGGCGTTGGAATCCGGCTCCCAGGTCGTTGCTGTTGTGAAAGAATGTGCCTCCAGTGCCAGCGGCAAGAGCGGCCATGGTGCTATCGGCAATCAACATCGAACTGCGATGGTAGTCAGACTGCTGCTGCACGGTTGAGCCTGTCATCATCGGGCCAGCTTGGGTGGCATCAGCAGAAAGGTCGCCGACGTACAGCCCGCGGGCATCGAGAACGCTGACGGTGACATTGGACTGTGTCGCGAGATCCATGACCCGCGATTCGAAGTCGATCGATTCCTGTTCGAGAGCCACGAAGCCGGGTGAGACAAATATGACCATGCGCTGACCAGGCAGTGTACCGATGGTACGCACAAATTCGGCAATGTAGGAGTAAGTGATCAGGGCATCCTGACGGCCCAGGTTGAGAACCCTATTGGTGGTCGTGACGACCTCGTTTTCGATGACATTTTGCTGGCGGGCGGGATCTAGGCTCGGGTTGCAGGTGAGGACTTGACCGTATGCATCCTTGAATGCCGGGCCGTCGTGGCCGTGCTCGTTCTCGATCTGCACCGCCTGGTAGTAGGAGATGTTTGGACATGCACGGGGATCGGGGCGAAAGGTGTTCCGCGTCTGGATGCTCATGATGGCCTTGCGCAGAATTGCGTGATCGCGGGTAAGGCCGCTATTGGTGTTTCCGGAAAGCGAGAGGACAACCGCGATATCCGAAGGAGATAACGCGCCATCCAGCACCTGTGCGCCGGCATTCTTCACGCGCACCAGGTCTTCGGGGCCCAGATGGAGATCGTCAAAGAGGAAGACGATGAAACGCTGCCCAACGGGCTGCGGCCCTGCGTTAGCGGAAGGCGATGCCGGAGAGTGACTCGACGTGTTGCCGGATCCATTCGATTCAGCACCACGCTGCTCTAAGGTGAATCCGATGATAGGCCGGGGCGCGTCGTTATCGAAAACCGTGAAATCCTCCTTCTTCAAGCCGCTGACTGTACGTCCACTTTTGTCTCGAACAACAACCGGGACCAGGACGCGATTCACATTCACCTGAATCGTTTGTGCAGCGGCTTGAGGCTCATCCGCATGGTTCGCAACCGATGCAGGTGCTACGGATTCCGATGGAGTCGATACCGCTGCAGTGGATGCAGTCGGGGCGAATACTGGTTGAGTTGGAGTTGAGGCGTTCGATTCCGTTGAGGTAGATACGGGTGGTGTGGAATCTACTGGAGTCGGAGCGGAATCCGGAGTGGAGATCGTTGAAGAGACACCGGGTTGAGCCAACAGTTTTCCAGTCGCGGATGCTGTTTCGTTGGACTCGGGCGGAATAATCCGGGATACTTCACTCGCCCCCTCGGGCTTTCCCGATTGCGCTTCAAGTGTGCCTGACAGAATGCGAGTCGTCGATGCGAAGCGATGGTATCCAGTGAATAGGCTAACGTTCAACCAACGGGTGGGAGTGTCTTTCATGACATCCGAAGCGTCAGGCACCGCATCGGAAAGCGCGATGCTGCGCACCGGGCACACAAATTTGCTATCTCCGATCTCGACTGGAGCGTACTCGACCAGGAGCTCAGCTCGGCGAAACGAAGCGCTCTCCTTGTTGTCGGCTTCAATGGTGATGCGGAGGATGGTCCCCGAGTCCGGGTCGAGCCACAGGGAGCCGTGATAAGCGGGTTTGACACGGACGACCAAGGTGCCTGACGGATTGCGGTTCGCCTCCACGTTCCGGCCAGGCACCGTCGAACCGCCCCTGGGAGTGCCGACGCCTTCATACAGCCTGTCCAGTTCAAGAACGCTGATGATTTCGAAGTGTGACGCCGATCTCGGCACGGAGTAACGAAAGACCGCCGTCGCGCCGCTCCCAGTCTGCTCCCAATGACTCCAGGTCACGCTGCCTTTTCCCATGTCGGCCAAAATCATGCCCAGAGTCGAACCGAATTCGCCTCCAGAGATGAGTCCGATTCGTTGTTCCCACACTGCCGAATCCTGTGTGGAAGGCTGATCGTCGCGCTCTGCACGGACAGAGATCTCCTTACTGGACGTGTCCACCAGGTGCAGTCCTGCGCGAACCGCCCAGTCGCCTTTCTTCTGCGCTTGGGGGCTATCATCATATCGGTTGATGGTGCGAGTGGCCAGGAAGTTCGGCAGCCCCGGCAGCACTTTTGCCCCATACCTCAGTGCTGATTCCAGCATGCGCTGCTGAGCAGCTGCATCGGGAGCGGCAATAGGCGGCAATTCGCCGGGCGGCGGATCAAGAAACGCCGACTGATCCGCGAGGAGTTCCAGGGCAAGGACCGCCTGTGAGCCGGGCACCATCTGCGTGCTGAGCCGGCGCAGAGTGTCCTCAGTGAGCCGTTCGGAAAGTTCCATTCCGATAATTTGGCGGGCGATCTCAGCGTCCTGCTTATGCGAAGCGTAAGCCGCAGCCAGCGTTTGTTCCAATTGGGCGACAGTCTCGCGTTTTGCCGCAGTGGCCGGGATCGTTGCCGCTGCCAAAAGGAAGAGGAGGATTCCGCGTCTCATTGCACCATCCCACACTTTGCGCATCATCCGTTGTCGACAATAGCGGACTACGGCAGACTTAAACTGCTGCGTGCTTGCGTCACCAGGCCCCGCCCCTTGCTGGCCGCTTGTCCTCGCTGTAATGAAGTCGAGCAGGGGCCCCGCCCTTTATTGGACACCGAAATTCCACTTCACGTTAGGGGAATTGTCCGTTTTGTCACCTGATCGGCACAGGGGAGCGGACACAGCTCTTATCGAGCACATAGTCACGTTCGCGCGAATTGACCACCGCATCCTCCTGCGGAAAACCTCAAAATACCAGGGTTCCGGATGTATGACCGGCAAAGAACTTGACGCCGCACCATAGGCATTCAGTGGGTTGCGCCTGGATCACCGGCTAACCGGGAATTACCGATCAGACAATAGGCGAGCCGTTGTCCCTCTCTCTCCATCCTGGCCCGCTGAACCTGCAGATCAAACGGCTTATGTGACGCAATCGCGGCGCCTATTGCTGGGCTGCTTTGGCGGCCGGAACGGGAGATGGCTTGGCCGCTGGCTTGGCTCCCGCCGCGGCGTGCGCGAGCGGAACCGCCGGAACGATCCGGGCCAGTTTGATCTTGCCTATCTTGGGGAAATTGTCTTTCAGGTAGGCGTCGCCCTGCTCGGTAATCAGATCTTGGCGCGGGGATTCGCCATAGGCAGAATATATTTTGTCGACCACGTCCATGCCTTCGACGACGCTCCCGAAGGGGGCGAAGCCCATGCCGTCGAGGCGGCCATTGTCGGCATAGTTGATAAACAGTTGTGTGGTGCGGGTGTTGGGACCGGCGGTGGCAAACACCAGGTTTCCACGCTTGTTGCTTTGAGTGACGGGATCATCCTGTATCGTAGCGGTCTTCCAGACCTTGTTGACGGCGGGGTCGGCGCTGAGCCCGAACTGCACAACAAAGCCGGGAATGACGCGAAAGAAGGCCGCGTTGGTGAAGTAGCCGTACCGGACCAGGTTGTAAAAGCGGTCTGCGCCGAGGGGCGCCCACTCGCGGTGCACTTCGACCACGAAGTCGCCCGCGGTAGTGGTGAACTTTGCCTTGAAGACCGCGGGCGCCTTGGCCTTGAGCGATGCCGGGTTCAGCAGGGACGGACGCGGGCCGGCAGCGGCAGGGTGGACGGCACTTTTCGTCGCGGGTGCGCTTTTTGGAGCCGGGGTCTGGGCATAGACGGCAAGGCTCCCACACAAAACAATGACTGTCAAAATTGCTCTCATGATGACCGATTATACGAAATGTCAGAATGATTTGCGGTCGCTGGGAGACAAGGACGGGTATCCGGATGGCTGGGAATTCCGACAGAATTCAAATAGAGGGTTCTGTCCCGATAGTCGACTACTTTCACTCGGCGAGACAGTTCCATGATCCACCAGGCCCTTCGACACTCGCATGAAATCCCTCAGCCGCTTTGCAGAGAATTACGATCCCGCGGCGCATACTGGCTGCATGACAATTCCACAAAGGTCCAACTGGCAGGGTTGTGACAGGTCAGTGCTCCGCGAAACCCCACCTACCCCCCTACCCCACGCATACCCCGGTTGAGTATCAGATGAAGCGCACTCCGGCAGACGCCGCGCATAAGACTGAACTGTTGTAAGAACCTGTCCAAGAACTGGATTTGCCCAATTCCCAACCAGGCACAAACGCTCCGTGCCCCATCCATTCGAGCTTTTTGCGAATGGGTGGGAGACCAAAAAACCTCAAGCGGCCCTCCTTGAACTCGGTATTCGGACAGATTCTAAAAACTCCTCTTGCAAAAAGATATATCTTTAGATATAGTTTTCTTCATAGAAGCGATATATCGCAAGATGTATCGAAAAAGGAGATTGAACCATGAATGTACAGTTCTTTGGAATAAACGAAGGATGGGAGCGCCGGTTTGCAGGCCGTGAGAGGTTTGCGGCATGCGGACGGGGTGAGCCCGAGGCGAGTAGCGGAGCAGAACGCGGCGGATTCGAGCACGAGTTCGGCGGCCGCAGGCATTGCGGACACGAGCGTGGTTTTGGCGGACGTGGACCCGAGCGTGGATTCGGCGGTCGAGGCCATGGCGGTTTTGGGCGCGGTTTCGGTGAAGGGCGAGGCCGGATGTTCGACGCCGGCGACATCAAGCTCGTCATCCTGAAACTGCTCTCCGAGCAGCCAAGCTACGGCTACCAGCTCATCAAGACCATGGAGGAGCGCCTCGCGGGTGGCTACACACCCAGTGCCGGCGTAATCTATCCGACGTTGACGATGCTGGAAGAAGAAGGACTCGCCACCTCATCCACGGACAACAATAAGAAGGTCTATTCCCTGACTCCCGAGGGAATCGAGTTTCTTGAAGCCAACAAGGAGCGCATTGCAGAGCTTTTTGAGCGCCTGGAAGAAACGGGCCGCGGCTTCGAGCGTGGCCGCTCGCCGGAGATCATGAAGGCTTTCATGAATCTGCGCGGTGCAGTCATGGCCCGCGTTGCCCGCGGAACCGTGACGCCGGATCAAATCCGCAAGATCACCGAAGCAATCAACGCCGCCGCCACAGCCATCGACGAACTCTGAATTCCTCGGCAATAGGAAGCCCCGCCCAGACCAAGTCCGAGCGGGGCACAATGTCTTTCGCTGATCCCTGATCCCTGGTCCCTGGTCCCTGATCTTATCCCCGCACCGAAACGCCGGAGAACGAGAGCACCGCCAGCCCGCGCACCGGCTGGCCGAAGAACCGCGCCGGGTCGAATTTGCTGGTCAGCAGCAGGTTCTCAATCTGCGACCGCGTTGCCGCGTCGTTGGGGCCGGAGACGATGCGATAGTCGTACATCTCCCCTTTGCTGTTTACATAGGCCTCCACCACCACCGGGCCGGAAAGATCGCCAATCTGGTTGTCGCCCGTGCCGCTGGACAAACTCACCAGCCGCGGCGCTGTCGGGTTTCCAAGCGGCTCATCCTTGGTAGCCTGGGCAATCTCTGGCTGCGCAAACATCGTGATCAGCACAATAATCGATCCCAGCAGAAAAACCGCACTGGCAAAGCCGGCGCCCGCCTGCAGCAGGAAAGGGCCAACCGTGTTTTTCCAGGCCAAATCCCAGCCATAGAAGATGCTTCGCGTACTGCGTGCACGCTCCTGGCTAACCGCCACGCGAATCCGCAGCAGCAGGTCCTTCGGTTCAGGAACGGGACCCAGCCCGGCGAGCGCACCCTGCGTCTCACGCAGCAAAGTCCACTCCCGGGTGCAACGCCGGCAATCCCCCAGGTGAGCTGCAATGAGCTGCATCTCCCGTCCGTTCAGCCGGCCATCCAAATACTCCGTAAACTTGCCTTGAACCGCACTGCACCCGCTCATCGCGCCTCCTCTCCAAGAGGTACTTCAAATCCCGCGCCGGCTTCCTCGCTCCTGCCGGCTCGTTCTCCTGCCGCCGGCGCCGTCAGGACGGCCTTCAAATAAGCCCTTCCCCGCACCAGCCGCGACTTCACCGTTCCCAGGTTCACACCCTGCATCTCCGCCACTTCTTCGTAGACGAATCCCTCAATGTCGCGAAGGATCAGCGTGGTTCGGAATGGCTCCGGGACCTGGCTCAAGGCCGCCTCCACGCGCGCCCGGTTTTCCGCATGGACCGCCATCTCGAAAGGCGATTCCGCCTGGTCAACCAGCATCTCTTTCAGCCGCACCGGCGTTCCACCCTCGCCTTCAGTCATCTCCTGCTCAATGGGGACCTCCCGCTGCTTATGCCGGCTCCACCAACGTCGCTGGTTCGAAGCCTCGTGCAGCGCGATGCGGTAAATCCAGGTCCGCAGCGACGACTCGCCATGGAAATTGCCCACCCCGCGGAAGACCTTTACAAAAACTTCCTGGGTCAGATCAGCGGCTTCCGTCCGGTCCTGCACGGTGCGCGCCAGCAGCGAGTAGATCGGCTGGTGGTAGCGTGCAATCAGCCACGCGAAGGCCTCCTGGGAGCCGGCGCGCAGTTCAGCAATCAGGGCCGCCTCTTCGGATTGAAGCGTCAACGCACTGGCTAAATTGCCCATGGTGAGGTCCGCCTGCAAAACAGTGTCCTCCCACCTTACCGCAACACAAGCAGATCGGTCATCTTAAAAAGCGAGCTTCGTTTTCATCGCCCCAAACGCGGGACTCCTGAACCCGAAGACCCCAGAATCGCTGCCTGCTGCGGCCACTCAACCAGCGGCAGATTCCTGCCGTCTCCAGCTACCGCCGAACACCCGAGTGCGTGGGATAAGGAGCATCGGTCGATCCAAAACTCCGATCCCACATTCTCTTAGACACCGCAACACCCCTGAAGTGTTCCCGGTCACGCACGTTTTTCCGCTATCCGGAGATTGCCGGCGCCAAACCGGCGCAATTGGCGCCAAACCATCGTCGGAACCATTTCGAGCAGCATCTCGACCCGTTCAATTTTGGACGCCGTCCACGTTTGACGAATTGAGCCTCAGCGGAGACAATAGGAGAGTTGCATCGCCTTGAGCACGTGGGCCTGTGGCGCAGCTGGGAGCGCGCTTCCATGGCATGGAAGAGGTCATCGGTTCGATCCCGATCAGGTCCACCAAATAAATCAACGATTTAGAGCACCCATCCCCTTCCAGCTTGGCAGCATTTTGGCAGCAAATTTTC
>JBKQNU010000032.1:0-19610 GCA_052145815.1 Occallatibacter sp. | reverse complement strand
GGCACCAAGAATCCCGTCTTCCTCCTCGACGAAGTCGACAAAATCTCCTCCGATTTCCGCGGCGACCCGGCGTCCGCCTTGCTTGAGGTCCTCGACCCCGAGCAGAACATCACCTTCCAGGACCACTATCTCGACGTCGACTACGACCTCTCGCAGGTGCTCTTTGTGGCTACGGCCAACGTCCTCCACACCATTCCCCCTGCATTGCAGGACCGCATGGAGGTGCTGCGCCTGCAAGGCTACACGGAGCAGGAAAAGCTCGAAATCGCTCGCCAATATTTGGTCAAGAAGCAGCGGACGCAGACCGGGCTGAGCGAAAAGAACGTAGTGTTCACCGACGACGCAATTCTTGAAATCATCCGCTATTACACGCGCGAAGCCGGGGTGCGCAACCTCGAGCGCGAGATCGGCAATGTGTGCCGCAAGGTGGCGCGCAAGGTTGTCAAGCTTGGCTCCAAGCACAAGGAAGAACTGACGGCAGCGAACATCAACGAGTTTCTGGGTGTGGCCCGCTATCGCGACTCCGAAGTGCACGAGAAGAGCGAGATCGGCCTGGTTACCGGCCTGGCCTGGACTGAGGTCGGAGGCAGCATTCTGACTACCGAAGTGCAGGTGCTGGATGGCAAGGGCAAGCTCACCATCACCGGCCAACTGGGCGACGTGATGCAGGAGTCGGCGCAGGCGGCGCTGAGTTATATCCGCGGCAAGGCGCAGGCGCTGGGGCTGACGCGCGAGTTCTATCGCAATGTGGACCTTCACCTGCACGTGCCGGAGGGTGCGATCCCCAAGGACGGGCCGTCGGCTGGAATTACCATGGCCACGGCGCTAGCCAGCGCGCTGGCTAAAATACCGGTGCGCCGCGATATCGCCATGACCGGCGAAATTACGCTGCGGGGCAAGGTGCTGGCCATTGGCGGACTGAAGGAGAAGCTGCTGGCCGCCCTCCGCGCCGGCATCTTCGAGGTGATTCTGCCGCGCGCCAACGAAAAGGACGTGGCCGAGCTTCCGGACAATATCAAGAAGGCCATGAAGATGCACTTTGTCGATCAGATGGACGAGGTGCTTGCCCTGGCTTTGGAAGGCCCGCTGATCGCGCTGGTGCCGAGCGAGAGCGATGTGCTTGCCGCTGTGCCCCCGGCAGATGTGGTTAGCGGGCAGGTGGCGCGGCAGTAGCAATTTCTGAGTCTTGATTCCCAGGCCTCAAAATCGAGACCCTTCGACAGGCTCAGGGCAGGCTCTGGGACACCCGACACCCGGCTGACTTGCTGACTCGCTCGCTGGCTGACGCCCGTTACAATCGTCCCAATGGCCTACTGGTACCGGCGGGTTTTCCTGCTGGCGATTCCTCTCATCCTCTCCAATCTGACGCAGCCGCTGCTCTCCACAGTGGATACGGTACTCTCCGGTCATTTGCCGGGAGCGGCGGCGCTGGGCGGTGTGGCGGTGGGCGGCATCTTTTTCAACTCCGTTTTCTGGACGTTTGGGTTTCTGCGGATGAGCACCACCGGCCTGGTGGCGCAGGCATATGGGGCCCGCGATCACCAGGAACTGCGCCTGCACTTTGCGCGGGCTCTGCTCTCGGCCGTGGCCATCGGCGCCGTTTTGCTGGCAGTGAAGGGGCCGCTGATTTCGCTGTCGATCACGCTGCTGGGTGCGGGTCCTGAAGTGGCGCGGAATGCAGGTGTCTATTGCCACATACGTATCTGGTCGGCTCCGGCGGCGCTGGCCAATTATGTGATTCTCGGCTCGCTGCTGGGACGGCAGCGCGCGCGGACTGCGTTGGCCATTCAAGCGGCCATCAATGCGGTCAACGTGGCCGTAGCGCTTTGGCTGGTGCTCAATCTGCATTGGGGCGTGGCGGGGATTGCGACGGCTACCATGACGGCAGATTACGCGGGATTGCTGCTCGGGCTGGTCATCACCGTCCAGTCGAAGGTTCTCGCTCGCGGACATGCAAGCGAAGGCACGGGCCGGCAGATCCGCTGGCCCGAACTCGTGCATGGCCCCAGCCTGCGGCATTTGTTTGCGCTGAATCGCGACCTGCTGCTGCGGACGCTGAGCCTGGTGGCGGCCTATGCGTGGTTTACGCGATCGGGAGCGCGGGAGGGCGACGTGATGCTGGCCGCGAATGCAGTGCTATTGAACCTGCATGGCATTGCTTCGTATGCGCTGGATGGATTCGCGAATGCCACGGAAGCGCTGGTGGGCGCGGCGGTGGGTGCGCGGCGAGTGGCGGACTACAAAGCCGTGCTGCGGGCTTCAACCGTGGCGGCTGGCGTCGTGGCTGGCCTGATGTCGCTGACGTATCTTCTGCTTGGCGGAGAACTGGTCAGGCTATTTACAAACCTGGAGCCGGTGAGGGTGCTGGCCATGCGCTACCTGCCGTGGGCGATCGTTATGCCCTCCATCGCAGTGTGGGGATTTCAACTGGACGGCATCTTCATTGGCGCCACGCGGGCGCGGGATCTGCGCGATTCGATGCTGATCTCGTTCCTCGGTTACCTGGGGCTGGCGATTGCGCTGGAGCGGTGGTTTGGCAATGCGGGGCTGTGGTGCGCGTTTGTGTGCTTCATGGTGCTGCGCGGGACCACGCTGGGGCTGCGCCTGCCGGGGATCGAGAAGAGCTTTGCGGCCGGCGTGCCCGCTCCGGTTGTTGCGTGAATGCGGCGAGGCGAATGGGTGTGTCCTGTATCCTGAAGGACGATGGCGCTTTGCGTATCCAAGGTCTGATTCGTCGTAGTTGACAAAGCTTGGAGCACCCGGTTTCAGTTGAGTCGAGGCTCGTGGTTTCCCACTCTTGCGATAAAAAGAAATCGCAAGAATGGGGCACGGGGTTGATTTGGTCTGTCCGGCATCCCTGAATCCTATGCGCTATACAACACAGTTTTTGCTTTCGGCGATGGCGGCGGAGCAGTTTCCCGCACCCGACGTGCCGGAAATTGCTTTTCTGGGCCGCTCCAACGTGGGCAAATCAAGCCTGCTGAATGCGCTCGTCGGAGAAAAGGCAGCCAAGGTATCGCAAACGCCGGGACGGACGCGGGCCATCAACTTTTTCGCGCTGCTGGACCCCAGCCAGCGGCGAAGGCTGATCTTCGCCGACCTGCCGGGATACGGCTACGCGAAGATTTCGAAGTCGATTTCGGCTGGGTGGCCGGCATTTATTGAGCCTTACCTTGCGATTCGATCGACGCTGAAGCTGTGCGTCTGCCTGGTGGACTCGAACGTGCCGCCGCAGCGGAGCGACGGTCAATTGATCGATTGGCTGCGTGCCGCGGGGCGGGAATTTGCGGTGGTCGCGACCAAGATCGATCGCCTGAGCGGCAATGAGCGGACGCGGAATCTGCAAGCATTGAAGAAGGGGCTTGAACTTGACGAGGTTCTGCCTGTCTCGGCGAAGACCGGGGCGGGGATGAAGGAGCTTTGGAGCAGGATCGAGGCGGCAGGCGATGGGAATTAGCAGGTTAGCTCGCGCTGCGCGCGGTTAGCGAGTCAGCCAGTCAGCCAGTCAGCAAGTCGGCGAGTAGGCTGGTCAAAGTGAGCTGATGGTCTCGATGTGGACTTCCGTCGCGATTTCTCCGCGATCGATTGCGTTCTGCACACGTTCAACAAATTCTTTCGCGGCATTTGTTTCGCAGCGAAGCACACGTGCGCCTTGGGCGAGACGGCCGAGGTAGCGCGGGGCAAGGCGCAGCCAACGGCGGGCGGCGCGGGTTTCGTGGTCCAGAGTTGCGGGCAGGCAACCGAGGGCGATGGCGTCGAGTTTGGGCAGCCATTGCGCCGGGGCGGTTGCGACGCGCCAGGTGACGAGAACCTGGCTGGCTGGGACAGGGAAGAGTTCGATTCGCGGCACGGGGTGGCCGAACGAAGGCGAGGCTGACAGGAAGAGCGGCGCGAGCAGATCAGGCACTACGCCGCGCTCAAGCATTTCGCGCTCCACGGCTTGCGGAGCGGAGGCGATGCAGGCAGCGACGGTCTCGCGTTTGCGGATTTCGTTCTTGAGGATGCGCAGGGCTTCGTCGAGGGAGTTGACCAGGAAGTCGGCTACTCCGTCGCGGACGGCCTGCTTCTGCGCCGTGGCATCGGCGGTTGCGGCCAGGGATGCTGCGCCGGCAATGTTGGCGGCAACCACCAGAGCGCGGCTGGCAGCGGCGAGTTCTCCGGCATAGAGCAGCTTGCCGCCAAGGTTCTGCTCCTCTTCGGTAGAGGGACTTGCAAACCGCAGCAGGGCGGCGTAGAGGCGTTCAACCTGCAGCGTGAAGTCGAGCGCGGCGGATGGATTGGAATCGGGCGTTTTGTTTTCGAGCGTCCTGGAATCGGGTTTCAACGATTGCTTCTCTTCGTGGTCCGCGCGTTGGTCCGGATTTATTCCTGGAGCCTCTCTCGGGCGCTGAGCAGGCGGACAAAGAAAACAAATTCTCCTGGTCGGGCGATGACCTGAAGCTTTTCCGGAACTTTCTTGCCGATGCAATTGTTGGGCGCCACAATGCCGGAGGAGAGAATGGCGGCAACGGGATACCACCGATCCTGCGCGGGTGCGTGTTCGGCTGAGCCGCGATCCTTGTCGGCGTCGCAATTGGCATAGACGAGTGTGGCGCTATCGTAGGTGGCATGGATCGAGACCAACTCGGCATCGGCGGGCAGGGAGAGGTTGCCCGAGCCGTCCTCGTTTTTAACGATCCAATTCCCATGCTCCTCTTGTCGATGATTGATGCGCACCAGGTAATTCGAAGAGGCAATGAGAAGACCGGTGCGGCTATCCAGCATGCGGACGGTGATGGCTTTTTCCGTTTGCGCGCAGATCGAGAGGCAGAACGCGGCGAAGCATGCGAGGATCACAAACCTGCGATGGGATTTTACGGCCATCAATGCCTCCGGGCACAATTCTGGACTCGACGCCGGGTTCGAAATGGGTTTGAACTCGCGGTGCGCTTACCAGGTATTGTACGGTTGGCCGTCGGAGCCCGTCTCGTCGGAGCCGGAATGAACGTCGTCGATGCCGGGGTCGGTCTGATCGAGGGAGTGTAATGAGTCGCTCGTGTCGGTTTGCCAGGTGGTGGTGCTGTTGGTCATGGGGTCTTTGGGGATGGATTTGAGATAGCCGTCCTGGATCAGGTCGTCGAGCGACTGCGGAGCCTTCTGCTTGTCCATGGTGTAGGAATCGATGGCAGAGCGCATGGTGCGCAGGTCTTCCATGAGCACGGCTTCGCGGGCGTGCTTGATGGCCTGAATATAACTGGGCACGGCCACCATGGCCAGGACGCCGATGATGGCCATCACGATCATCAGCTCGACCAGCGTAAAGCCCGCGTCCTGTCTCTTTATTCTGCGCACTGAATCCTCGTTGCTCGTTCCAGTTGCCCGCCTGGGGCATTCCCACCGGGGCTGAAGCCCAGGTTTGTTTTGGCGCCCATTCGGCACGCGACCCCGACCCTGGAGGGTCCCCCGGTGCCCCGGTCGTGCCCTGACACCTCTTGCAGTTCCAATTAAAGTTCCGCGCCAAGCTGTGAATTCGTTCCTTTAAGCGTGGCGGATTTATGAAACGTGCGTTCGAGCTCCGCTAACTTTACTAACTCCCCTAACCCGCTACCAGGTTGAATACTTGGTTCCGTCCAGGGCCGTTCCCTGGGACTTCGAATAGACGTCGAATACGCCCTGGCCGCCGTAGGAGTCCGATGTCGGATCGTCCTGCATGGAGCGCAATCCCCACTCTGCTTTGCCGGTCATTGGATCGGTGGGAATCTTGCGCAGGAACTTCAATTTCTTGCCTTGCACATCTTCGCCGTTGACCAGTGTTTCGAGATCCGGTGGGTAGTTCTGGCTGTCGACCTTGGTTTGAAATGCGTGCTTATCGGCTGCGTCCTTAAAGTGGTCGATGGCGTCGCGCATCTCCCACAGGTCGCGGCGCAGCTCGCGTTCATTTTCCCGCTTGACAGTAAACATGGTTACAGGAACTGCGGCCGAGGCCAGGATGGTGAGAATCGCGATGGTCACGATCAATTCGATGAGCGTGAGGCCTCGCTCGCCTTTACTTACCCTCCGGATTGGCGCTGCTGCTGTCATGCTTTGATCGACCTAATGCACCGTGATGGTGATCTGCGAAGCCTGGGCAGGGGACCGCTGCTGCGCGCTGCTGATGGCGGCGCCCTGGGTCAGGACAAGCACGCTGGGGCCCGCTGCCTTGGCCTGGAAGCTGAGCACACAAACAACGCCCGGGCCGTTGACACCGGCTACACCCGGCGGACGCGACGCGTTGATGGTAATGTTGCCGGTCCCGTCGTCGCGGTGAACCAGCCCCACTGCCTGGTTGTCGCGCGTCAGCAGGTCCCCGCTGCTGACGTTGAGCAAGGAAAGCTTGGCCGCGTCATATTGAATCTGCATGGGAACGGAGGCCACATCTTTTCCGCCGGTGAGGACCACAGGAACCTGGAAAGTTCCGCCCACACTCACCGGGCTGCTGGACGGGCTAAACACGAGGTTGACCGGCGGCGGCGCACCAGTAGTGGCGGGCGGCGCGGGGGCGCCGGGAGATCCGGCAGAGGGCGGGTTGAGGTTGGCGGCGGCGGTCTGCCCAATTGCGTCGGCCGATGCGCTTAACTGTGCCAGCGCCGCCGGGGCTGCCGCACTGGCGCTTTGGCCGGGAACCACGCCGATGCCCGGGCGCGTCTCTGCAGGCAGACGTACGGGAGGGACGGCTGGCGTGCCTACGCCGTCGGGGACAGCGGCGGATACATGCCGCAGTTCGACTCCTTGCTGGCCGGCGCCGGTATCGATGGTGCGCAGGTTAGCCCTGTCCAGGATCTGCGAACGGACGATGTGCGGGATCACCAGGAACACCAGCTCATCGTCGGCGGTGGTGTGGTCTTTGGAGCCGAACAGGTATTTGAGGACTGGAATGGAGCTCAGGCCGGGAATGCCAGTCCAACTCGTCATGTCCTGTTTGTCCTGTATGCCCCCCAGAATGCTGGCTTCGCCCTCCCTGAGACGGATCACCTGGTCGACGACACGCTGCGATAGGATGGGTTCGGTGACGCCGCTGATGGTTACCGAGCCGCTTTGCGACGTGACCTCGATCTTGATTTTCAGCGTGACATCGTGGTCATAGTGGACAGTTGGCGTCATTTCGATGTTGACACCGACGTCCTGATACTGGAACTGCGTGTTGACCAGCGAGCTGACCACCGCGGTGGCCGCGCCGGTCTGGTAAGAGCCGGTGGCGATGGGGATGCGCGAGCCGATCTTCATGGTCGCCTTTTGCGCGTCGGTGGCGCGGATTCGCGGATTCTGCAGGACCTTGGTATTCGAGTCGGTCAGCAGCAGGTTGGCGGTCGCCGAACCGATAGTGACCGCAAAGTCCGATGCCTTGAGGTGCGCTAGATCGTAGAGGGTCAGTTGGCTTCCGGAACCGGTCGTACCGGTGGTGCCCGTGGTTCCGGTCGTGCTTGACGTCGAGGAAGAATTGGGCGGCTCCAGGGCAACGCCGACGCTGTTGGGCCAGGCGATGCCGAGGGTGCGTTCCCAGTTCTTGCTCACTTCCAGCACGGCAATGTCGACCACCACTTCGGACCGCGCCCTGTCCAGGTCGTTGATGAGCTTTTGCGCCAGCAACAGTTCGTCGGGCGTGCCGCGAATGACAATCGCATTCTGGCTGGGCACGCCGTAGATCTTGATGGAGGGCAGGATGTTTCGGATCGCGGTTTGCACGTCGGTCAGGTCGTTCTGCTGCCAGGCGTTGGTCAGGTAGAAAGTCTGCACCGCGGTTTCGTCCAGGTCGGTCCGCTTCTGGCGGCTGTTCTGGGCGACGAAGATGGTGTTGTCGGTGATGGGCCGCCAGAAGGTGTTGGACATGGTGCCGACGATGCGCAGCGCATCGAGCAGAGACTCGTTGTTCAAATCCACCGTGATGTTCTTGGCGGTGTAATCGGGGTCAAACAGGACATTGACACCGGCGGCCTTGCCGATGGCCTGGTAGACGACCTTTGCGTCCGCGGAGTAATGCAGCGTCAAGGGCTCATTGGACAATGGCTTGAGAACCACGGGTCCGCCAATGGAGTCCAGTTCCTTTCGTTGCGTTGCTTCCATGGGGATGCCGGACTCGCTCTCCGGCACGATCTCGCCGTTCTTCTTGCGCAACTGAGCGATGGCCTGCTGAGCGGCCTCGTTGCTGGGGTCGATTTCCGCGGCGTGGAGGAACTCGGCCAGTGCGCCCTGGTCGTCGCCGCCGGTGAGCAGCTTGCGGCCTTTCACCATGTGCGCACCAGAGGCATTGACCCGCACCCGGTAGAGCGCCGTCTTGTAGCTCAGATCGTTGGGGGCTTTGGCCAGAGCCTTCTGGTAGAAATCGAATGCGGTGTCGTAGTCTTCCCGCGCTTCCGCGGCCTCGCCGTGTTTGAAGAGGGAGCCAGCCGACTCGGCGCGCAGCGGAACGCTCGCCAGGCTCGCCAGAGCGAGGAAGGCGAAGAGCGCAATCCAGACGGGATTGCGCGAAAACGCGGATCCGGCAAAGGACGGTTCGGACAACGGTCCCGACAAGGGTCCAAGGCTCGGTCCGGGGCCAGCCGGTACAAGGGCGCGGCGATTCATCGAACTCCCAGGCGTCGTGGCTGACCCGGACAGCGGAGCAGACCCTTGCGGGCTGCCTTGGCCGCCCCAGACGCGATTTCTTACGTAATCCCTATTGACGATTGAGCTCATCCAACGTCGCCCCATTCTAGCAAAGCCCCGGTACAACGAGGGATAAGTCAGAGTCTGGCCGGGGAAGAAGAGTACCTCCGATGCTACGATAAAGACTTGAGGTTGTGTCCGGATGACCCGCCAAACCAGCCATGTGATCGTCCAGCACGACGACTCCGGTCCCAAGAAACCGGTGCGGCCGCGTGATCCGGTGGCCAGCGGAGAGCGGGATGCTGCACACAATCGCATGGCCAGCCACAATTACTTTCTCCTGGAGAAATTCGAGGCCGGTGTGGCCCTGCGCGGGACCGAGGTCAAGTCCATCCGCGAAGGCAAGGCCAACCTGAGAGATTCCTACGGCCTGATCAAGGACGGCGAGGCGTTTCTGCTGAACTTGCATATCGGACCGTACTCCCACGGGAATCTGGCGAACCACGACGAAACCCGGACCCGCAAGCTGCTGTTGCACCGGGATGAAGTTCGCAAGTTACTCCAGAAGACGCAGATCAAGGGGCACACGCTCATCCCCACGCGGCTCTATTTTCGCAATGGCCGGGTCAAATGCGAGCTGGCCTTGGCCAAGGGCAAGCAGGATTGGGACAAGCGGGAAACAGAGAAGCGCCGCGAGGCCGACCGCGATGCCCGGGCTGCGGTCAACGCAAGCAAGCACCGCATGGGGCGGTAGGATCCGCGGCGGCTTAGAATTAACCTAAGGAAAGAATGAAAACCGAGCTGTCGTTTGCCAATCCTGCTTCGCTCGCGACCGAGTTGCTGGCCGTTCTGGCCGTGGACGCCCAAACCGCAAAAGGCCCTGACGCCAAGCCGCAACCAGTGCTGCTGACTGCAGATGAAGCGGTCAAAGCCGCTGCAGCTGCTGTGCTGGCGACAGGCGAATTCAAAGCCGGAGCCAACGAGACCCTGCTGCTGCACGCACCGGCGGGCCTGGCGGCAAAACGGCTTCTGCTGGTGGGCCTCGGCAAGCAGGCCAAGGCGACGGTGAACAGCGTACGTTCCGCGGCGGGAACAGCCGTGCGCTTTACCAAGCCGCGCGGGATTCGCGAACTGGTCTTGGTGCTTCCGGTTGCCGCGTTTTTGCCGCCCGGGCCCTGCTCGCGGGCTTCAGTCGAGGGAGCGGTCCTCGGCGACTTCGATTCCGATACCTATCGCAGCGACCGCAAGGACTTGAGTGTGCAGTCCTTCACGCTAGCTGCATCTTTGACCGCTGATCGCGCTGCTGTCGAAACGGGCTTTGCCGAGGGCGTCATTGTCGGCGAGAGCCAGAACTTTACGCGTTCGCTGGTCAATGAGCCGGGCAACAAGCTGACGCCAACCATTCTCGGGAAGCGCGCGGCTGAAATGGCCGAAGAAGTGGGACTGGCCTGGGAAGTCCACTCGACCGAGAAGCTGCACGAATTGAAGATGGGCGCGTTTGCCGCGGTAGCGCAGGGTTCGGCAGAGCCGCCGGCGCTGATTGTTCTGCGCTATGAGCCGAAAGGCGTTACGGACGGGCCGGTGCTCCACCCCACGGACAAAGATCCGTCCTTGGGGGCCCCGGTGCTGGGGCTAGTGGGCAAGGGAATCACTTTTGACACTGGCGGCATCTCCATCAAGCCGTCAGACAAAATGGAGCTGATGAAGTACGACATGGCAGGTAGTGCGGCCATGCTGGGCGCGATGCGCGCCATCGCGCTGCTCAAGCCGAAGGTGCGCGTGATTGCGGTTGTGTGCTCGGCGGAGAACATGCCCGACGGCAAGGCCTACAAGCCCGGCGACGTAGTGACGGCAATGCCCATAGCCCCAGACCGGCCTGGCAAGACGATTGATGTCATCAATACGGACGCGGAGGGCCGCCTGGTCCTCGCCGACGGCATTACCTACGCACGGCAGCTCGGCGCCACGCATCTGATCGATGCGGCCACGCTCACCGCCGCCATCGGCGTGGCGTTGGGCCTGATCAACGCCGGTGTCTTCTCCAACGACGAGGAGACCTTCGCCAAATTCAATGCTGCGCTGGCCACTTCCGGGGAGAAGTTCTGGCGGATGCCGCTGGGCGAGGAGTATGCGGATCTGATCAAGAGCGACATCGCCGACATCAAGAACACTGGCGGACGCCACGGCGGCGCCAGCACGGCTGCGGAGTTCCTGCACGTGTTTGCCGAAGACACACCCTGGATTCACCTCGATATTGCGGGCCTGGCGTGGATCGAGGACTCCAAGCCCTACATCGCCAAAGGCCCAAGTGGCGTGGCGGTGCGGTCGATATTGGAATGGGTGCGGAGTTACTGACCACTGTTCTCGATTAGTCGCCGAGCTTTGTCAGACTCACACTCTTACCGGTGCGCGCCGACTCCCGCGCTGCATCCAGAATCTGCATCACGATCACATTGGTGTCGAGCGCAGTCAAGTCGCCCTTGGGCTCGAACTGCCCGCGCAGCACAGCAGCAAGATAACTGAGTGAGTTGCTCTGGGACCCTTCAAGCGGCGTGGCCGTCGTAAGTTTTTCCTCGGATTCATGGGGTAGACGCAGGCGGAGTTTGTCGGGACCTACGGTGATGGCGTAGCCGGTTGCGCCATAGACTTCCATGTCCTTGCGGCCGAAGGGCCAGTTCCACGAGGCCATGATTACGGCCTGGGCGTGGGGATAGGTCAACACGATGGTGGCGTCGTCATCCACACGTGGATAGAGCTCAGGCTTATCGTGGTTGACCACAGCGGTCACGGTCAGAGGCGTCTCACCGTGCATGAGCCAGGTCATCAGGTCTACGCCGTAGCAGCCAAAGTCATAGAGGGCGCCGGCGCCATTCTGCGCGGGGTCGGTGAGCCAGCTCAGGAACTCCGGCGGCACGCCGATCTCCTTCGGCCCTTCGTGGCCGTCGTGAACGACGACCCGGCGAATTGATCCGATGCGGCCTTCGTGCACCTGGTCATATGCGGCCTTGTTGCTCGCGTACCAGGTGGTTTCGTAATTGACCAGCACATGGATCTTGTAGTGGCGTGCGGTGGCGCGGATGGCGAGAGCGTCGGCGAGGGAGATGGTTAACGGTTTCTCAACCATGACGGAGACGCCATATTGCGCGGCGATTTCGATGGCGGGACGATGCTGGGCGATGGAGGTGTAGACCAGCACAGCCTGCGGGTGAGTGCGCTCAATCATGTTGGCTTCGCTGCGGTAGAAGAGGGTTTCGGGGAGCGAATACTTGCTGCGGTACTTGGCGAAGAGCGCGGGGTCGGAGTCGGCAATGCCCACCAGCTCGACGTCCTTGTGCTGCGGCAGCGCGGAGAGAAAACCCTCAACATGTCCATGCGTGAGTCCCACGATGGCTACGCGCAAAGCAGGCTGCGGCGCCTGCTGAGCGGGAGACTGGCGCGGGACAACGAACAGAAGAGCGAGAAACAGATAGCTCCAGGGCGCAGGGGCGAAAGAAAAAAGAGACGGCATAGATTTCAAGAATCTCTCCTCGGCGGCAATTCTACGCCGTGCGCGCCCAGGGCCGATGGTTTGTCGACTGCGCAGATCTGGCGATTGGGCTGGATGGAGAGACGCGTCAGAAGGGGAAAGCGCTCGATTGCGGCAGGGGAGACAAGAAACTGTCGCGCATGCCCGGCGGCGGCGAATGCCGTAATCGCTCTACTCTTGAAATCCGTCCATCCTGGTGATGGAGACGGTGCCCACCCGCTATCGATGCCCATGCTGCGGATACAGGACCCTCGAGACTGCCGGCGCGCTGGCGCTTTGCCCGGTGTGCTGGTGGGAGGATGACGGCCAGGAGGACGAGGATGCTGCGGAAGTCCGCTTGACCGTGAATGGGCAACTGAGCCTCAACGAGGCACGGGAGTATTTTGCTCTGTGCGGCGCTGCCCATCCCCGGTTCATCGCTCACGTTCGCAAGCCGCAGGTGACAGAGCAATGATGCTCCCGTGCCGTTGAGGGCTGTTAGAGCTTGGCAGTCGCCGACAGGCCGCGTTTCTTGAAGTAGACTACGGAGGCCAAACCGAGGAGACCGGTCGCAAGAAGGATGAATGCGCTGGGCTCAGGTGTCACGTCGTTTGGCGGTTCGCCGTTGCCAATAAAGATCTGAGGCAGGCCGTCGGTGCCGGGAACCTGCGAGCCAGCTACTGGCAGGTACACGTCGTAGTTGCCATAGGCGCTGGCGTCGAGTGCTGCCGTTGAAATCAGCCCAGAAATGGGGTTGCCATCTGCAGGGTTAATATCGCCCGCTCCCGGATCGAATAGATACCAGGCGGCCCATTGGGCGTCGGAAACGGCATTCCCGGTGCCGGCGGCGGCGAGGCTGTAAAGGTAGGCCGCTTCTTCGTACTTGGCGCCGAGACTTCCAGCCGTAACTTCGTTGGCCGTCCAGCTCTCGCCAAAGTAAATCTCGCGGTCGAAGTTGATGCACATCAGAGGCACGTTCGTAGACGTCTTGCTGCCATCCGTGATCGTAAATTCGTAGGGATAGATGTAGTAGGGGCCGGCCGACGCTCCGCCAACGCCCGTAAGGGTCATGCTGAACGAGCCTGCGCGGGCCTGACGAGGGCCGAAGGCAAAGAGCAAACAGGAAACAGCAAGTAACGTTATGAGTGAGCCGAACTTCTTCATTAAGTCCCCTTTTTCGCCATCCATCCCTGGATGGGTTGAAGTTTTCGTTCTTTCAGCCACCTGGCGTCGACCTCCCGGCCGCGCCTGGAACCCGATTGGAGCGCATCGACCTGGACCACCGTGAGCCAGGGCATCTGCCTCGGAATCGTCCTTTTGAGTGCCTTCTGCGGCAAGCAAGAGGATTTTCGCGTCCACGGTTTTTCCCAGCGACGCTCTTCATCAATCGTTTATCTATAAGCAATTCACCCTCCAAATGAAAACGAATGAAAACAAATGGGTTGATCTGGATGAGGGTGTGGGTATGTGCAAAGTTTTGCGCTTTTATCCAAGTATTTGCGCATCTTTTGGGGTATCGCTCTACATCTTTCGAGCTATCAGGCCTCCGGTATCCGCGGGGTTATGCCTGCAGTTCCCGAAAAAAGACAGCACGCACGAACATTCGATCGTCTCGTGCGGTCACCATCCGATGACATAGATGTCCGTTCGGAATCCATTTGAGACGAGACGACACGGTCGCTCGTTGGTGTTCGAAACGGCGAATACGGAAGGATGAAAGCCGAGAATCGGTTGGTGCTATTTGCGCATCCATTTGACCGCCCGGTTCCTTTCCGGGTCCCTCGCGTGCAAACGGCGCCCTGCGCGGTTTGACCCTTGCAGCAAACCCTCTTAACATGGGATGAGGCATTTCCCCTCCTGCGCGTCGCTGGTTTCAGCCCGTGCGGCAGCCGATTGCTTCACTTTGGAAGAGGAGCCGGCGGCTGCAAGCGGAGAGAAATGGTTTGCAGCCAGGAATCGGCTCCCAGCATCAGCCGGATAGGCATACAAGTTGGCGTGTAATTTGCGCCCGGAAGGTAAAACGTTGAGCACTACCGATACCCTCGAGAACAACCCCCACCCTGAAGCCGCAGATGCTGCGCTCGATCAAGAAAACCATTCTCACGCCCATGATCATGAAGACCACGAAGGCCACGATCACAGCCATGAAGGGCACGATCATGCCCACGCGCATGGACCGGTCCTGAATCCGGACTGCACCCGCGAATTGGTTCTGGACATCCCCGCAGAAGAGGTTTCGAAGGCCTACGGCAAAGTGGTGGGCAACTATCGCAAGTATGCAAAGATTCCTGGATTCCGCGCCGGCAAGGTGCCGGAATCGGTGATCAAGAGGCGCTACGCGACCGAGATCCGCAAAGACGTGATTGACGGCTTGTTGCCGGAGCGGTTCAACGGGGCGGTTTCAGAGCTTGGGGTTCGGCCGGTTGGTCAGCCGCAAGTGACCGAGCTCACGGTGGAGGACGGCGCGCCGCTGCACGTGAAAGCGGTATTCGAGTTTATACCCGCTTTTTCCATAGAGGGTTACCAAAACGTTACGGTACCAAAACCCGCTGTGGAGATTACCGAGCAAGAGGTTCAGGCGGAGCTTGCGCAGCTGCGCGAATCCCGCGCCACGATCGAGCCGGTCGAGGAAGATCGGGCGCTCGTCGACGGCGACTGGGCACAGATAACTTACAAGGGTGTGATTGAAGGCGATGCGGATGCCGCCCCTGTCGCAGGCGAAGATACCCTGGTCGAGATCGGCGGCAAAGACACCGTCGCGGCCTTCTCGAATGCCCTCAAGGGCGCCAAACCGGGGCAGGAGTTAAAGGCCGAGGTGATTTATCCGGCCGACTATGCAGATGCCAAGCTGGCCGGAAAAACCGTGGCTTACGACGTGGAAGTGAAGGCCATCAAGAAGCGGACGCTGCCCGAGCTGGATGACGATTTTGCCAAGGAACTCGGTGCTTATGAGAGCTTTGCGGATTTGGAAGAGCGCGTCCGCGAGCACCTGGCGTCGCGCAAGAAGCGCAGCGTGGAAGGCGAGACCAAGGACCGCCTGTTTGCCGCGCTGACGGAGAAGTACCCGTTCCCGGTGCCGGAGTCGTTGGTGCAGGAGCAGATCGACGCGCGGCTCGATCGCGGCCTGCGCGCGCTGGCTGCCCAGGGCATGGACACGGAGCAGATGCGCAAGCTGGACTTTGCGCGCTTGCGTGCGGCACAGCGCGAAAGCGCCTCGGCCGAGGTGAAGACCTTTATCCTGCTCGACCGGATCGCCAGGGAAGAAAACATTACCGTAAGCGACGAGGAGCTGGACCACGAACTGCAGTTGGCGGCGCTGCAATCCCGCGAGCCATTCGATGCCCTGAAAGTGCGATTGACGGAAGACGGCGGGCTGGCTAGAATCCGGGAACAGTTGCGTAGGGAAAAGACCGCGAGCATACTATATGATCGGCTGCCCGCCTGAGGGTGCAGCGGGCAGAAGTCGTCGCACGGGCCGAAACAACAACCGGACCGGGCGGCCATCAGAAACGGGGACAAGGGGTCCCCAACCGGGAGAGCGAGAAGAATACTCAATGGCATTGGTTCCCATGGTGGTTGAGCAGACGAGTCGGGGCGAGCGCGCCTACGATATCTATTCCCGTCTGCTTCGCGACAACATCATTTTTCTTGGCACGCCGATCGACGACCAGGTAGCCAATCTGATTGTGGCGCAGATGCTGTTTCTTTCCGGCGAGGACCCGGAAAAGGACGTGCAGCTTTACATCAACTCGCCGGGCGGTTCGATTACCGCGGGCCTGGCCATCTACGACACCATGCAGTTCATCAAGAACAATGTGGTCACCTACTGCATTGGGCAGGCGGCCTCGATGGGCGCGTTTCTGCTGCTTGCCGGGACCAAGGGCAAGCGGTTTGCGCTACCCAACTCGCGCATTCTGATTCATCAGCCGTCGATGGGCGGATTGAGCGGGCAGGCCACGGACATTGACATTCATGCGCGAGAGATCCTGCGCATTCGAGAAATCACCAACACTTTAATGGCCAAGCACACGGGGCAGCCGCTGGACCGCATCGAACGGGATGTGGAGCGCGACTTTATCATGAACTCCCAGCAAGCCAAGGAATACGGTATCGTTGACGAAATCATTGACCGGCCACCCACCACCACCAAGTGACCGGACCCGCATCGAGCGGAATTTAACGGAAAGAGTCGTCCAAAAGGGAGCAACACCATGAAAACGCGCACGGGACCCGAAGAAGCACTGCGCTGCTCGTTCTGCCACAAGTCGCAGGACGCCGTGGCCAAGCTGATCTCGTCGCCCAGCGACTACCCACGCGCTTACATCTGCGATGAGTGTGTAGCTGTCTGCAACTCGATTCTTGAGGACGACCGCGGCGACGCTGCGCACCCGGCAACGACCGCCGGCCACCTGCCAAAGCCGCAGGAGGTGAAGAGCTTTCTCGACGACTACGTGATCGGCCAGGACCAGACCAAGAAGAAGCTGGCCGTGGCGGTTTACAACCATTACAAGCGCATCCAGATGAACCGCATGCGCAACAACGAAGTGGAGCTGGCGAAGAGCAATATTCTGCTCATCGGGCCTACCGGTTCAGGAAAAACGCTGCTGGCTCATACGCTGGCCAAGATGCTCGACGTTCCCTTTGCCATTGTGGACGCGACTACGCTGACCGAAGCCGGTTATGTGGGCGAGGACGTGGAAAACATCATCCTCAAGCTGCTGCAGGCTGCCGAAGGCGATGTGACGCGGGCGCAGCAGGGGATTATCTACATTGACGAGATCGACAAGATCGGCCGCAAGGACGAGAACCCGTCGATCACCCGCGACGTTTCCGGCGAGGGCGTGCAGCAGGCGCTTCTCAAGATCCTGGAAGGCACCGTGGCCAACGTGCCGCCGCAAGGCGGACGCAAGCATCCGCACCAGGAATTTACCGCGGTTGACACCACCAACATTCTGTTCATCTGCGGCGGGGCATTTGTCGGTCTTGAACGCGTGGTTGGCAGGCGCGTGGGTAAGAAGGCCCTGGGCTTCAAGGCCACAGACACTGAGGCAGAGGCAGTGGCCCGCACCCATCGCGACACCGAGCTGCTGCGCAAGACGGAGCCGCAGGACCTGATCAAATACGGACTGATTCCCGAGTTTGTGGGCCGGCTGCCGGTGATGGGAATCCTCGACGAGCTCGACGAAGCGGCGCTGATCGAGATTCTGACCAAGCCGCGCAACGCCATTCTCAAGCAGTATCAGCGGCTGCTCGAATACGAAAATGTCCGCCTGCACTTCACCCAGGAAGCTACCTGCGCCGTTGCCCGCGAGGCATTGGCTCGCAAGGTGGGTGCGCGCGGGTTGCGCATGATTCTGGAAGAGTTGATGCTCGACCTGATGTACCACTTGCCTTCGAACAAGCGGGTGCGGGATTTGGAGATAACTCGGGAGATGGTGGAGCGGCGCGATCTGTCGCTTTGCCTGCTGGAAAAGGCTGGTTGAGTTCGTCGGCAATCCGCTCGGTGAAACAGAAACCCCTCATGCCGGAAGGCCGGCATGAGGGGTTTGGTTTTTCAGGATGCCTTCCGGATTACGGCACGAACACGTGAAGCCGCACGTGCCATGTGGTGCTCTGACCGGGCTTCAGCGTCACCATGCCTGTATCCGTTGATCCCCACTCCTTGCCGAAGGGATCGCCGAAGTTGTACTGGTGCTCGATGGCAACGAACTTCGCCGTGGGCGGGGCATACATTTGGATGGCCCGGATCTCCGGCGACAGGCCGATGATGTCCACCCCATACTGCGCCGCCGGGTCTATCACTTTCACCGTGACGGCGTGGTTCTGCCACTCGAGGCGGTTCCAGTTGTCATCGAAGAAATTGGTCCCCAGCGCGACGCCTCCAGGCGCGGAAAGATCGTACCGCGTGCCCACTACGGGCAGAACCTTGCCTGTCGGGAAGACGTTGTCGTAGCCGTCGACCTCGGCGTAGGTGCTGGCGGGAATGTGGATCTTTACCTGCGAGCGGTCGCCTGAAGGCAGGTTGAAATATGGATGCCAGGCAATGGCTACCGGTTCATCCTCGCTGCCCACGTTGCGCGCTTCAATGATGGCGTCCACGGCCTCGGCGGTGAGCCGGATCTTGACCACGAGGTCGGACTTGGAGAGCCAATGGCCATCGAAGTTGCCGCCGTGAATCACGCCGGTGACTTCCTGGCCGCCGGGAATCGTTCCCACTTTCACGTCGTCGGTTTTAGCTTTCAAGATCAGCCCGTGCATGGCATGGCGCTCCGCCGTGGGGAGCTTGCCGATGTTGTTTGCAGGCAGCGTGATGGTGTGGCCATTCCACTCGGTAGTGAGGGTTTTGCCGTCGGCGGAGAGCTTGCCGCGGATGCGATTGGGGTAGGGAAACAGGAAGGCCGAGCCGAGGCGATAGCCCAGGTCGCCGTTCGGCGTGTCCTGGACGTCGAGCATTTTCTTGATCCCGGCGAGATCAGGCGACGCGAGCACGTCGACGTTGCCTTTTCCAGGGAAGTTGGCGGTGATCTGCAAGACCTCCATGCCGCGGCCGGGCGCGACCGTGATGCTGGTGAACTCGGGCCGGGTGGTGCTCGAGGGGGTGCGGGAGATGGTTACGATTTTCTGGCCGCCGATCTCCATAGTTTCCTGGGCGGGGGCGGCGGGCATGAATGCGGCTGCCAGGAAGAACGGCAGTGCGGCGGAGAGCGAGAAAAGAGCTTGAATCAGTTGCTTCATGTGAGATCCATCCCTGAAGGTGCCATTGAATTTTAGCGGAATCGCTTCGATTGCGAAGGAAGAGTTTCCGTCGCGGGAAAGCGTATTCTCGCAGCGCAGCCATTCTACGCCAAGGCACCGGGTTGCGCCGCGCCGAACCCGGACACTAAAGCAATTTCGGAATTGGCGTAGCCCTGAGTTTTATTGGTTTCCCACCCATTCGCAAGAAACGCGAATGGATGGGGCACGGAGCGCTACGGTAAGAACGAAAATGCCACGGTCTCCCGAATTTTCTGTTGACAAAAAATCATATACCTGTTTACTCTATGCCTGTACGGAACAAGCCTATGACTGAAACGAATCCACGCGATCTATTTCCGGGGGCGCTCGAAATGATGATTCTCGAGTCGCTTCGCCGCCAGCCAGCGCACGGTTACGCTCTGGTGCAGCACATTCAGCAACGATCCAACAACCTGCTGCAGGTGGAAGAGGGCTCGCTCTATCCTGCGCTGCAAAGGCTGCTCAAGGCGAAACTGGTCAAGGCCGAGTGGGGAGTTTCCTCCACCAACCGGCGGGTCAGGACCTACCAGATCACTGTTTCCGGTCTTCGCCACCTGGAGCAGCAGATTTCCAGCTTTGAGCGGATGTTCGAAGGCATCGCGCTGGTTCTCAACCCAGGTAAATCTCCGGCCAGCTAGTGTGGTGTCTCCGAAGTTCTTGGCATTTGTTTTGCACTACCTGGTTTGCCGCGAGCTTCCCGAAAAGCAGGTCCTTCGGCTCCGCTGAAGAA
>JBKQNU010000031.1:0-5949 GCA_052145815.1 Occallatibacter sp. | reverse complement strand
TTCGCCATTCTTGGCGTAGACCGAGACTTCCTAATGGGACATTCGATTACCGAGTTTCTCTCCAAGCCTCAAGGCTTCGCCGAAAAATGGGCAGTATTCTTACAGAAAAAGTATCAGCATGGTTGTGCCGAACTCATTCGCGGGGATGGTTCGCCACTATTCGTTGATTACACAGCCGCCGCCGATTACATTCCTGGCTCCCACCTCGTCATCCTCTGCGACGTCACTCAGCGAATGAATGCGGAACGGTCCCTCAGAGAAAGCGAAAATCGCTTCCAGCTGATGGCCAACAACATTCACGAAGTCTTTTGGATGCTAAAAGCGGACACGAAGGAAATTGTCTACGTCAGCGATGCATACGAAACCATCACCGGACACTCTCTTGCGGAAATCCGCGAGCATCCTTCCTCCTACAAAGAGTTGATCCACCCTGAGGACCGTGTCCGTTTCCTCTCGAAATTAGAAGAGGCGGGCATCACTGGGAAATTCGACGAAGAGTTTCGCATTGTGCGGCCAGACGGAATGTCACGTTGGATCTGGAGTAAGGGCTCCCCGGCCCCGGCCTTCGACGCGGGTGGCGCCCCTCTGTGGCTTGTCGGTATCGCGCAGGATATCACCTCGCGTAAACATGCCGAGCAAGAGGTCGCCAGGCATTTGGCGGAAGCCGAAGCTGCGAGAGCGGAAGCGGACGCGCTCCGCAAGGCTACGCTGACCTTAACCCAGAACTTGAGGATGGATGCTCTCCTCGACACCCTGCTACAAACACTCCATACAATCGTCCCGTACGATTCGGCCTGCGTGATGCTAACGGACACAGATCATTCATTTCTCGTGGCGCGACAAATGCCGCCAGAGACCATCCGAAAGAACGTGGTAACACTGGAATTGAGTGACTATCACTTTTTGCAGAAAGTCCTCTTCACACGCGATAGTGTCCTCGTCGAGAACACTCGCAACGAATCTGAATGGCGGGATAGCCCCGCCTTTGGAGGCGCACGGTCTTGGATCTGCGTTCCACTGGTCGTATCCGAACAGCTGGTCGGATTGCTTTCCGTCAGCAACAAGGAGTCGGGACGATTCACACGTGACCATTTGAAACTCGCTAAGTCCCTGGCACTCTCGGCCGCTGTCGCCATTCAAAACGCTCGTCTCTACGAACGCGCCGAAATCTACGCCTCTGAACTGGAGCTACAAGTGAAGCTCCTGAAAGAAACCCAAGCAGCGCTCGAACAAACTCAGAGCCGCACCGGCGGTCCAGGGCAGTAAGCATTCCAGTACCCCCCCTCGAAACTCCCGGACCCAGTCCACACTTCCCGGAACGCCGTTTCTTGATAACTTCCGAGCTGCCGACCACCCGGAAGTTGGCGAGACCAGTCAATACAAGCGCGTTTATCGGGAGCAATCTGCCAACCCGGAGGCATTACTTCCGGTTTGCCCGTGATCCAACAGCGATTCGCGAGATAATCCGGAATGGCTTGTCCCTGGCGTTTTTTGTCCGATTAGGCGGTATCGTCCTTTTTCTCTAGACTGTCCGGTTGTGATCCTTGACCTGACGCCGTTTTCGATTCTACTGAAGTCCGCCAGTCCGCGAGAAAGTTGTGTACGCTATTAGGCTCGCCGATCTTGTCCAGGTTCAACCACGGGGCCACTGTGGGAGAAAGGGGCTTCCATCCGGATATTTTGATCCCCGACACACGATATGAAGCGGCGTACAGCGGTTGTATGTTTCCGTTTGCATCGGCTCGGAATTCAATCTTGCCGGAGAGAAGTTGTTCTTTAATTATCCTTATGCGCTCGGGTATCGGTTCGGCCCCGCCCCTGTTCTCCAATGCCCGTCGCCCCGGTGCATCGAAGCCCTCCTTCTGCTCGTTCGGAGTTTGTTCCTCTGTAGGGGTAATCGCGTTACGGAGTGCAGTTACCTCGTGAGTCAGCAGGTTCGCAGCTCCGATTACGGTTGAAGCTGCTAGAAACAGCCTAAAGACGATTTGCTCCGTGCCATCTATCACCCCCGCGATCTTTTCCGTGAGCGACAGTCTTTCCTTCTCGGGGCCAAGTCGGATTTTGTCGATCTGCGTTCGTAGGGACTTGAGTTCCTCTTCAATTGAACTGCTCGATGCCTTTAAAGCGCCGAGGTCGGCGTTATCAATTTCTTTGTGGTTTGCGGATGCGGCGAGTTGCGCTTTGAGAGAAGAGTTAGCAGCCTCCAATTCGTGAATTCTGTCCGTTAGAGCATTGAGCTTCTTCTTAGAAGGCACTGCAACACCTCTCCGCGCGCCAAACTGTGAGGGACGGAACCTTGACCATCTATAGTCTTGACACGGATTTTAAACTTCAAGACTTGGTATGTAAAGACGGCATTGTGCTTGTCGGACTGCGCGCGCTAAGTACCAAAATGCTCCCTTCCGCCATTCCTTGCCTCTCGATTTGCTGACGTTCACTTTGGTGAGCAGCCTCTCGGTGCTGAACATGCTGCAGGGCGAGGAGCAGACTTTGCATTTTATGAATTGTCGGCTAGCCGGAAGCTATCCGGCTTCGGAGGCGGGATTAGTCCTATGAAGTCGGCATCCCTCCAGGGATTCGTTGGTCATTGCTGGCGCGTTTCCCAATACTAATCTGGCGCGAAACTCCCTCGAAGCCGGTCGGCTATTCTCAATGAACGCTATGGCCCGTTAGCGTCAGTTACCCAGCCAACAGCGTTAAGAACTATTCCTTCTTGATTACAACAATTAACCTCCGAGTCGACCGTTAGGTCTATGATTGCTGTGCAAAGTCCTGACCTGGAGAGTCGTGCGGATTCATCCTGTTGCGATCCGCAAATCAGTCGCTCTTGTTGGATGCTGATGCGTTTAATCGCGGAAGCATGACCACTCTGGGGTGAACGGGAATTCGACGGTGCGGTTGAGGAGGCAGATCATCCATGGACGTTGGACGTCTACTGCTGATCGGTATCAATGTTTGTACAGAGGTCGTGGATCCCGTTGTCCCGCTCGACGAACTCGCCAGTGGACGGCCTTTGATCACCTATCTTCCAGACGGGTTTCCCATATCCCGTCACAATGTCATCAAATTCCACGGGCCCATCCCAGAGCCTTGGGCTCAAAGCGTCCGGTCTATCTCAGTTGAGTCGTTCTGTTGTATTGACTCATACACGGCTTGGTGGTCGATTGCTGACCTCAACCCCGACATCTTATCCGAGATTCTGGTTGAAGACGGTGCCTTTACACGTGCGCTCGATACGTTGCACGACTCCACTTTTGGCGGCACGTGTCGAAAGAATATCGATACGAGAATGGGAGACAGCTCACTTGCAAAATACCCCTATATACTTTATGTCGAACCGCGGCAACCCCTCTTCCCCCGAGGAACTGACGACGAAGTCCAGGAAGCAATTCGGCAGCTCTATACGCTCCTAGGAAGAGCTGATGGATGGATAGCGCCGCATAATTTGTTTGGAGCCTTGCTTACCAGAGGCCCGGGGTGGGCTAGACCTCACGAGAAGATAATCGCGTTGAGTTCTAGACCATATACACAGCAGTTTGCGGAGTTTTTGGGTCTTCCGGCAACGGTGATCGATGTTGCGCGGCATATCGCATTTATCAGGATGCTGCGCGATATGTTCGATAGGCTGCAATCCGTCAAATTTCTCCGCTGTGATGCCGATGAATACTTAAAAACATTCAGAGACACAGACTTGCTACCAGCTTACGAGCACGGATTCCTTAAGGACCGGGAGCATTCTATCGGTGAACGACTCCGGGTAATGCAGACCGTCAAGCAAATTGAGCGTGGTTATGAAGGTAGCTGGATATCGCGGGCCGCACAGATGAAAGAGAACCCTTCCGTACCAACTTTGAGTTCTACGCCATCGGTCGACCTCGTCCAGCTACTGGTCCACGAGTTGCACGATAGGGTTGGCGCCATCCGGGGTGCATCAGAGCTCATCGTAGGGAGGGAGACTGCAATATCAGATTATTTGAGGGATGCCACAACCGGCGTCTCTAACAGAATAAATCTTAAACTCCAACGATCGATGCGCTGGCTAACCTGGATTTCAGTGATCATCGCGCTGATTGCGCTCCTCATAGGATTGTGGCCGAGACACCCTGAAAAGAACGGTAACAGTGACCAGCAACAACATGTCCCCCCGAAGCCAGCTGTCGGCCAACTGCATTGAAAGTTTCGCACGATTCGGTACTAGGAAAATGGGCCCTCAGTTGAAAGTGATCAGCAGGGGCTTGGCGCTTGTCGGCGACCCGGATACTGGGAGCTTGGGGTCGTAGTTTGAAGTAACATCGCGATTACACTCATTGCCAAGGGGAGTTGTCCGCGACACGGAATCAATCCAGAAACGGGCCTTGAGGAAGTGGCCGGATTGGTAATGGGAAGTCGGCTTGTGGTAAGTGATCTCCGCGCTTGGTATCGATTCCGGACGGATTACGGGCAAACCGGAGATTATTCAGTTAGGGAAGGGTTGCCGGAGGATGCCCCGGGTTTAGTTGAAACTTGAGAACAAGGAGCAGCGGCTCTCGCCCGAACTCGGATAGAGTTCGGGTTGCGAATCCCTTTTTAAAGGAGAGAGCCGCCGTGAGAAAGAATTACCAAAAGAAAGAGCGCAAGTCCAATCACAAGTTCGAGATCGTAGGAGGGCAAGAGTTGCTGGTGCGGGTGCCGTTGCCGATGGCCGAGGTGTGGGCGGAGATGCAAGCGCAGGTACAAGAGCTGACTGGGAAAGCCGGGCTGCAGATCCTGCGCGCCATCCTGGAGAACGAAGTCACGCGTCGGGTGGGGCCTCCGCATCGGCCGAATCCCAGCGCTGGCTGTGTGCGCTGGGGGAAGCAGTCGGGTTATGTGGTTTTTGCTGGACAGAAAATTCCGCTGCAACGGCCCCGGGTACGAACGCGGGAAGGCCAGGAAGTGGAACTGGAGAGCTACGGTCAGTTGCAGCAAGACGGAAAGCTGCAACGAGCGGTGCAGGAACGCATGGTGGCGGGGTTGTCCACACGGAACTATCGACGAGCGGTGGAGAGTGTTGTGGAAGGCTACGGGATCGAGAAGAGCAGCGTGAGCCGGCAGTTCGTGGCGGCCAGTAGCAATCAGCTGCGGGTGCTGTGCGAACGGCGCCTAGAAGATCTGAATCTGGTGGTGCTGATGATCGATGGCATTCACTTTGGTGGTCAGGTGCTGGTGGTAGCCCTGGGGATCGCGGAAGGTGGAGAAAAGCACGTTTTGGGGGTGTGGCAAGGAGCCACGGAGAACACCGTGGTGGTCAAAGGGTTGTTGGAAGATCTGGTGGACCGCGGACTGGATCTGCAGCGACGGTATTTGGTGGTGATCGATGGATCGAAAGCGCTGCGCGCCGGCGTGGATCGTGTTTTCGGTGAACAGGTGGAAGTGCAGCGCTGCCAGATTCACAAGCGACGGAATGTGAAGGAGTATCTGCCCGAGAACTGCCAGAAGGACTACGACCGGCGGATGCGCAATGCGTACGCGATGACCAACTACGCGGAGGCCAAAGAAGCGCTACAGAAAATCTTCCGGCAACTGGAGAGGATCAACCCGAGCGCTGCCCGGAGCCTGGAGGAAGGACTGGAAGAAACGCTGACGGTCCATCGCTTGGGCATCGGAGGGGTGTTGCGACGGAAACTGGCCACCACCAACCCGATCGAATCGTGTCTGTCGACGGTCCAGCGGGTGGCGCGAAACGTAAAGCGTTGGCGAGAAGGAAGTCAGCCGTTGCGCTGGACCGCCACTGGACTTTTGGAAGCAGAGAAAAAGTTCCGGCGCATCAAAGGCTATCAAGAAATCCTGTTGCTGAAGGAACGCCTGAATCCGTCGCGCATTCAGCAGAAGGAGGTCCGGACCGTAGAAGTCGCTTGAACTTGGTTGCAGAGAGGCTTACAGTGCCGAACATCGAGAGCCGCTGCAATCAACTAAAACTCGGACATCCTC
>JBKQNU010000030.1:0-47580 GCA_052145815.1 Occallatibacter sp. | reverse complement strand
GCCGAATCATTTCGTCGATGGCTCGCACCAACTGGCGGCTCTGCTCCGGACTCGTTACCCCTCCGACTATGGCCCAGGACTGGGGCGAAAGCCAAAGGCTGTCCTCGCCTACCCAGCCTAATGTCGGCCCCCACCAGGCACGCCTGAAGTAACTCCCCGTCCATTGCGCACGCACGGCCCTCCTATGGTCCTCCGCCCGCCGGCGCGCGTCCGCAGCCAGCTCCGAGTCCATGCCCGCATAGGTCAGCATCCTGGCATAGACATCACGCCCACCATGCTCAACCACTTTAACGCGGGCTTCACTCGCCGCCATCGCCTTGAAACCTCGGGAGAGGGCGGATTTGGCGGTAACTGGGCCACCAAGTTCGGCCTCAAAGGCGTAGGCGACAAGGTCTTCCCGCGCTTCGACATCAACTATCCGGGCAGTGGAATCAGCGAGCCCAGCGATGGCCAGAGCGTCTTCGACGACAACGTCTTTCAATATGACGACGCGATCTCGTGGCAGAAGGGCCGTCACAACTTCCGGTTCGGCGGCGAATTTCGCGCGGCGCAATTCAACCTCGGCATCCTGACCGGCAGCGCCGGCCATTTCAACTTCACCCAAGGCCCCACCAGCACTCCGGCTGACGGCAACTCCGGCTTCGGCTTCGCCAGCTTCTATCGAGGAGCATTCACAAGCGTAAACGGCGATCAGTCTGATATTGTCATTCCCCAGGTCGACGGATTCCGCGCAAAGTATCTTGCTTTCTTTGCCGCCGACGACTGGAAGGTCGACAACAAGCTCACCGTCAACCTGGGCCTGCGCTACGACATGCCAATCCCGGTGACCGAGCAGGCAAACCGCATGTCCTATGTGGACCCAACCCTGCCGAACCCGGGGGCGGGCGGCCTTCCCGGAGCATATGTCTTTGAAGGCAGCGGCACGGGACGCCTCGGCGGCAGCTCCCCGCAGTCGATCTTCAAAAAGGCATTCGGTCCTCGCCTGGGCCTCGCCTATTCGGTCGATCCTAACACCGTCATCCGCGCCGGCTACGGCATTTACTTCTCCACCCAACGAGTCGGCGGCTTCGCCGAAGACGACAGCCAGGGCTTCTCCTCCAGCTACACCTACGCTATCCCGAGCACTCCTCAGACACCGGTTGGTGTGCTCTCACAGATCACGGCATATCCCGGCAACCTGCCGCCGTTCATTGACCCCACGGTCATGAACAACCAGGGCAACGCGCTCTTCCTCGAGTCGAAGGTCGACCGGCCCGGCACCATCCAAAACTGGACCCTCGATGTGCAGCGCCAACTGCCTTTCAATACCATTGTGGACGTGGCTTACGTCGGCGGTCATGGCGACCACCTGCAGGCATTCTTGCATGACCCCAATCAGGGAAACCCTGCTAACCTGTCATACGGCGCCTGTTTGCAAGTCAACATTGCCAACCAAGCGACAAGCCCGGCTTGCGCGGGCATGCCCTTGGTCGCAGCGCCCTATGCCGGGTTCAGCGGCTCTGTCTCTCAGGCCCTGCGTCCCTTCCCGCAGTATGGAACCGTCACGGTGGATTCAGCGACCATGGACGATCCCTTCGGCAACTACACTTACGACGCCATGCAGGCTCAGGTAACCAAGCGGACCAGCGCCGGGCTGACAGTGTTGGCCAGCTACGCCTGGTCAAAGAACATCACCAATGCCGACTCGGAGTATCCGACCGAGGCCGCATGGGAAGGCAACGACACTTCCGGCGCGCTGAACACCTACAATCTGAAGGTCGAGAAGGCCCTCAGCCAGTTCGACATCCCGCAGCGCGTCGTCCTGGCCTGGACTTACGATCTGCCCTTCGGCAAAGGCAAAAAGTTCGCCAATCAGGGCGGAGCCGTCAACGTGCTGGCCGGTGGATGGAAGATTGCCGCCGTCCAGAAGTATCAAAGCGGCACTCCACTGGCCGTAACCTCGCCGGGCTGGACCTCGGGCATCTTCGCCGGTGGCGAGGGCGCAACCGGTTCATCCAGCCGTCCCAACATCGTTCCGGGGGTGAATCCGAATGGTGTCAGCAGTAACAGTAAATTCGTCTATGGGACAAGCCTCCGATTCAACCCGGCGGCGTTTACGCCCGCGCCGAACTTCACCTTTGGCAACGCGCCCCGCGCCCTCGGCAACGTCCGCGAACTCTTCAGCACGAGCGAGGACTTCAACGTCACCAAGGCCATCCCCATGTTTACCGAACGGGTCCACACCGACTTCCGCGTGGAGTTCTTCGACGTGTTCAACCGGCACCGCTTCACGGGCTTTGACACGTCAATCACTTGTGCCCCGGCGACTCAAAACTGCGACAGCTCAGGCGAAGTGGAGGGCACGGGCATTGCCTATGGCCCGAGAAACATTCAGGGTTCTCTGCGGATTGTCTTCTGACGCCACCGGGCAAATCAGCCCTGATACGTCTGAAGTTCTAAAACAACCCAATTCTCCCGGACCTCTTCAGCGAGGTCCGGGAGAATTGTACTTTCGCACCTTAGAGAATCTGGAAGGCCGAATGCTCGGTCCATGGGAAAGAACCGAGCAGGATCGCGCATTGGCATTCAGTGACGTGAAGATAAACTACTATCAATCCATGTTTCGCATCCGCAGCCGGCGATTTCTGGTTTTCGCTGCAGTGATTCAGATTGCATGCGCGCTCTCGTCAGCCGGTACCGCGCAGGTTGCCGACTCACAGAGTCAGGCCCAGGTACAGGAACACTTCGCGGCAGCGCAGCAGGCGCAGCAACAAGGGCAGCTTGACGCCGCGGTTGCCGAGTACAACCAAGTCTTGCGGCTCCAGCCCCGGTTGCCCGAGGCTTATGCGAATCTGGGGCTCGTCTACTACGCTCACGGAGAGTTCGAAAATTCGGCAAAGGCCTTTGCCTCGGCTGAAAAGCTGAGGCCCGGAATGCGCGGCGTGAGTCTTTGGCTTGGAATTGACGAAGTGAGACTGAACCATCCGGCGGAGGGTGTGACTCATTTGCGCGAGGCGATTCGCCTCGCGCCGAAGGAAAAGCTGGCCCAGAGCTGGCTGGGAACCGCGCTGTGGGATTCAGGACAGATGGATGCGGCATTGATTCAATTGCGAAAAGCCGCCGCGCAGTTTCCTGACGACCCAGATCTGCTTTTCGCGCTTGGCGAGGCATACGGCAAGGCCGCCAGGCAGCAGTCGGAGCAACTGCTGGAAGACTCCGCAGGAACAGCCATCTCCGATCGAATCTACGCAAGCACGTATGCCGCTGAACACGATTGGACCAAGGCCGAAGGCCATCTTCGGCGCGCCATTGAACGCGACCCGCATTCCATCGATGCGCGCCTGGAACTGGCCGAGGTGTTATCCGAGCAAGCTCGCCTTCCTGTCGCGCGGGAGCAACTTGGCCAGGCCGAGGCACTGGCGCCTCGATCCGCTGCCGTGCTGGCCCGCAAGGGAGAGTTGCTGATTCTTATCGGGCAACAGGCAGAGGGGCTAACCGAAATTGCGCGAGCAATGGAAGCCGGCAGGAACGAGGCTCTCGACGCGTTGGGACTCCCTGTTGAGGACCAGGTTGGGCGCAGAGAAACAGACCCCACATTGCTGCCGCTGTGTCGCGAAGCTGCGGCCAAACTGGAGGCAGACCAAACTCCAACCCCTGCGAAATACGCTGCTCTCGCCGATATGTACGCGCGATTGGGGGACGACGATGCCGCACTGCGCGCCTACCAGAAGCTTGCCAATTCGCCCCAAAGCGCGGGGCCGGCTGGGAGTTCTCTTACCCAGGCGACGCGATTCATTCACCAGCATAACTACGACGACGCTGAGACGGCGCTTCTTCGCTGGCTGGCAACTCATCCCAGCGACCTCTCTGCGCGTTATCAGTTGATTCATGCGCGCCGTGAAATCGCAACAGCGCAGATTGCCCGATTGCTCGCAGTCGCGCCAGATTCCTACCACGTGCATCAGCTTCTCGGTCAGCTCTATGTCGACCGCGGGGAAGATGATAAAGCGCTGTCGGAGTATCTTGCTGTGGCCGCGGCCCGGCCGAACCTTTCCGATGTCCACTTCTGGCTTGGTCATCTCTATTGGAAGCATGGCGACGCAGATCATGCATTCGTTGAATTGACGCGGCAACTGGAACTTGATCCCAACCATCCTGAAGCCAATGGGGAACTCGGCGCCGTGCTGGTGGCCGAAGATCGACCTGCTGAGGCAATTCCACATCTCGAGGCGGCGATCCGCAGCAAGCCCGATCTTTGGCCTGCCTATCAGCAACTGGGCCGTGCCTATTCCGCGCAGAAGAACTACATCCGCGCTGAAGAGGTGCTCAAGCGCGGGCTTGCGCACGATCCTGACGGCGATGCGCATTATCAGCTCGGACTCGTATTGCGGACGGAACGCAAGACTGCGGAGGCTGCACAGATGTTCGCCCAGGTGCGCGCCATCAAGAACGAGAGATCAGCCGCCCCATCCACCGATGTTCATGCAGACGATGGAGCAAAGCAATGACCTGCAATCGGATCATCGCGCCTGCCCTCCTCTTCCTTGCACTTGCGTGTTCTCTGCATGCGCAACCTACGGCATTGGACGAGGGGGTGAGGTTGATTCGAGAAGGTCGTTTCGATCAGGCGCTGATCAAATTGGAGGAGGCGCATCGTCTCGCCCCACGCGATCCCAAAATCGAGAACCTGCTGGGGATAACCGAGACTCAACTCGGCCATATCGACGAAGCCGCCAGCCACTATCGCAATGCGATTCGCCTTGACCCCTTGCAAGCAGCGCCGCACCGCAACCTTGGCTTCAATCTGCTCACTGCAAAGAAGTATGCCTCCGCGGAACCGGAGTTACGCCAAGCGTCACGTCTGGATCCGAGCGATCCATTTGCCCATTACTATTTGTTCCTGTTAGCACTTGCCACGGGCAATGATGCCGACGCGTTGGACCAAGCTGCTCATGCGGGAAATCTGATTGAAAACGATCCGGAGGCTGGAACCGGCTTGATCGAAGCCGAGATCCGCTTGGGGCGAGTCGATGAGGCATCCATCCGCATCAAGAGCATGGAGGCGGCCAACCAACTCACTCCCGTGCGGGAATACGCGATTGCTGTGCTCCTCAGCAGGCATCAATTCTACGGGGAGGCGGTACGTTGCTTCCAGCGGGTCGCTGTTCTCGATCCGTCGTGGGAAAGCCGCTACAACCTGGCATTGGCATTACTCTACGACGGACAGTTCGCCGAGGCTTCTACGCTGCTGGCCAGTCTGCACACGGAGCGGCCCGCAAACGCGGACACGCTCATGTTCCTTGGGTCAGCATTTGAAATGCAGCAAAAGATGCCCGAGGCTTTGGAAGCCTATCGCGCTGCTGCAATAGCCGACCCCTCCAATCCGGATCGAACCCTGGATTACACGCGCCTGCTTATGGACATGGACCGTTATGATGAGGCAATCCAATTCATCCAGTCGGGAATGACAGAGACTGCGGCAACTTCACCCCTGAAATTGCGTTTGGGCGCCGTTGAGATGATCAAAGGCGACTATGCCGCCGCGCGCGATGCCTTTCATGCAGCTCTTGCCGACAACCCGGAACTCGATGCCGCGTATGTTGGCCTGGCCCAGACCTATGCGCGACAGGGCAATGACACAGAAGCCATTCGCGTTCTGGAAGAGGCACGCTCCAAAAGACCTGGCCATTATCTTCTGGAATACTACTTTGGGCTTTTGGCTAGCCGCTTGGGCCGCGAGGAGGAAGCTATCATTGCCCTGGAAAGCGCGTCGCATCTGGAACCCAAGTCTCCGGATCCGTTCTTTGAGCTTGGCAAGCTCTATGGATCGAAACAGGATTGGCCGCGGGCTCGAGAGGCGTTCGAGCATGTCGTCGAGCTGAATCCTCAATTCGCGCCTGCCCACTACCAGTTGAGCCAGGTCTATGCGCACCTGGGGCTACACTCAGCTGCCGAAAGGGAAGCGCAGCAAACCCACGCACTCGTGAGCACACAACGCGACGAAGCGCTACGCAAACAGCGTGAGCGGGCCGGGAGTTTCCAACCCCAGACGGGAGCGAAGGCTTCTCACTGAAAGGGATGTCGGGACCGTAGCCCAGAATGCGAATTGGAACGGAAAAATGCAGCCCTGATTCGCCGCGAACGGTGTGTGCACTTCGCATGGCGAAGGTCCATTGGCGCGGTTCCGGATAAGCTAGCCCGCATACCAAGGAGAAATCTGACACTGCCTTCAGGCCGGTTCTCGGCCCAGCGAGGAGCCTTTCCGTGCCGACAAACACCGATGTCGCCTGGCGTGGTTGTGCCAGTACGCGAGATTGCCAAACAGTGCATGGAGGCGGGCGCTAGCGGAAACGGGTTGGCCTGATAGCGCCAGTTTGGGGGGTGGTTCGGGATTAGCCGGTCACTCGGACGGAGCGCCTGAAGCCATTAGCGGAGCCCTTTGCGGAGTTTGGAGTGTCTCTTACATTGACGCATTTGGAGAACGCATCCGGCAAATGGTGGCGCATATCCATGTGACACCTCGGAATCACAGGAAACTCGTACCCTCCTTGTAACCCGCGAACTCACGAACAAGACTTAAGCTAGAATGCTGTCTGTGACCGTCGAGCCCTCGCAAATCGATGCTCTCAATCGCCGTTTCGAAATTCCCGGAATTGCAGCGGTCGTTTCCGGCAACGGTGGACTGGCGAAGGTGCGGGTAACGACCCCGCTCGCCTCGGCGGAGGTTTATCTGCACGGCGCGCAGGTAACATCGTGGCAACCTGCCGCCGCTGAAGAGGCAATCTTTCTAAGCGAACATTCGCATTGGCAAGACGGCCGCGCCATCCGCGGCGGAATCCCTATCTGCTTTCCCTGGTTTCGGGCCAAGGCAGACAATCCCCAGGCCCCGGCTCACGGAGTCGTCCGCACCAAGGAATGGCAGCTCGACTCGGTGACCGCCAAACAGGATGGCTCTGTGATCGTGACCTGCTCAACTGCGAGCGATGATTCAACCCGCCGCTGGTGGCCGCACGAGTTTCGCTTGCTCCATCGCGTTACCGTCGGGCGCATTCTTCATCTCGAATTGACCGCCACAAATCACGGGACCGCCTCATTCATCTTTGAGGAGGCCTTGCATACGTATTTTCGTGTCGGCGACGCGGAAGCCGTGCGCATTCGCGGTCTCGATCAGGTCGCTTATCTCGACAACACTGACGGCAATCGCGAGAAAGTCCAGTCTGGAGACGTCGCTTTTGCCGCCCCGACCGACAATGCGTACATCAATACGCACGGTGCGTTGGAATTGATCGATCCCACCTTGCACCGTATCCTGCGTACGGCCAAGGAGAACTCCGCGACCACAGTTGTGTGGAACCCGTGGCAGCAGGGAGCGGCTTCTCTCGCCGATCTCGGCAAGGACGAATGGCGGCAGATGACGTGCGTTGAAGCGAGCAACATTCTCCGCGCGGCCGTCTCGTTGGCGCCAGGTGAACAACATACCATGGTCGCAACGATCGGCGTTACCCCGGCGCCGTAAACATAAGAGATCAGCGAGACAATTGCCGGCAGGCCGTAGGCAGCGAATCTGCGCCGCCCTTCGCCCCTACTGGCTTCGGCATCGCGAACCTGGCTCTCTGCGGCGGTCATAGCATCTTGTTGTCAGCGCTGCTCAGCGTTGTGTCTGCGGCCGCCCTGCACCAGCCGATGCGCAGATCCTTCACGCCGCGCAGCGCAAAAGCGCCGCCGGCGTTGCGCGGAGCCGTGACGGCAAAGAAATCCGCGCGCTCCACATCCGACAGGTAAAATGCGGGACGAGCATCGGGAGTCGAATTCGCAATCTCCACGTGGCTCATCTCCACATTGCGCACGTGCCGCAGGAAGAAACCCGAGGCCGGGATGTCCCCGAACATTCCCGGCTCCGGATACTTGTTCTCAAACTCCGGTGGCTGCACCTGCGCCGCTTCGGCTGTCGCTCCGCCAACCGTCTCAATGTAGACGTTGGACAACTTCACGTCCTCGATTGCGTAGCCCGGAATCCCGCTGAGAATGGAGCTCACTTTCCGCGGCGCGTTGTAGCAATCGAGATTGCTGATCAGGATCCGCTTCAGCGTTCCCACCTTGGTTTTGTCCTTGGGCCCGCGCAGCCGCGCACCCAGGCGCATGAAGATCGGTCCCGAAGCAAGGTCGCGCATCGTCGTATTGGTGATCGTGAAATCCTCAAGCAGCGCCCCATCTACCGTCTCCAGCGCAAACCCCTGGCAGCCCTCGAAGACGCAATTGGAAATTGTTACATTGATAAATCCGCCATTCGATTCCGTTCCGAATTTGATGCGGCCGTTGCGCGAAACGTGAAGTTCCGGCGCGAATTTCCTGAAGGTCCCATCCAGCACCGTGCCTAACTCGTAGCAACCCGTAACCAGGCAGTTAGTAATCGTCACATTCCGCGTAGCCCGCGCATAACCCAACGCATAACTCGACTTAGGGCAGATACCGTCGTCCCATGGAGAATTCACGGTGCAATTGGAAACTCGCACATTCTGGCAGCAATCAATGTCCATGCCGTCGCGATCGGTATCAATCTTCAGATTGTCGATCGTCAGGTTATCCACGGCTGTCAACAGCAGGCAAAAATGCCCGCCCTTGAGCATTGAAAAATCGCGCAGCACCACGTTGCGGCAATTCTTCAGCGCAATGGCCTTGTTGCCCACGCCGGCCTGCTCCGCAGCATAAGGCGCAAGATCCCCCGGGCGAAAGTATCCGCGCGATAACCCCTTCCCCCAGATCAGCCCAGTCCCTGTAATGCTGAAGTCGTGAATATCTTCACCCCAGATCAGCGAGTTATGCCAGTGATTATGCCCGTAGTCCTGATACGCGTCCCATTCCGTCTTTGGCTCGGCAGCATCGTACACGCCGCCGTTGTAGCCGGTCGTCTCGCCCGGCTTCGGAGAAGCCGCCGCCACGATCATGCTGCCTTGCTCCAGGTGCAGATGCACCTGGCTCTTCAGCCGAATCGAAAAACAAAGATAGCTGCCGGCCGGAAACACGACCACCCCGCCGCCCGCCGCCGCAGCCGCCTCAATTGCGCGGTTCACCGCATCGGTATCCAGCGTCTTTCCGTCGCCGGCCGCGCCGAATTTGCGAATGTCAAAAATTCCTGCGGCTGCCTGTATTTCGGAACCGCTCTGTGCGGATGCGGCAATCGAAATGCCAGGCACGGCAACTGCCGCCATGCCAAAACCCCCCGAACGCAAAAAATCGCGGCGCATGGAACTGAACGCTTGCATTTAAGTCACCTCATGAATGAAATCATGGAGCCTTTATTCTGGGCGGACCTTCGATTCGCTTGGTTGCAGAATCAAATTGTATTTCCAATCGAAATGAGTTTACTATTCTTTTCAGTTTGGCTGAGGATGGAAGCTTTGTTCAAGTTTCCCTTGGAATTCAAAATCGGGGCGCATCGATGAGTTATCAAGGGAGAACGGCAGCCCTTTCGCTGGCGGCGGGCATTTGCTTGTTCGCACAGGGACAGTTGGCAATTGCGCAGCAGCAACCGTCGCCCAAAGAGCAGGCCAACATTGCCATGAACGCAGAGCATCATTTCGGTGATGCTCCAGATAACCCGGGCCCGCTCGCCAGAGACCTGTCCACATCCATCAAGCCCGCCGCCGTGGCCAAGGCCATGCGTAAAGTTGCCGACTGGCAGCTCGATCGCGCTCAGCCCTACTTCGATCGCACCTGGACGTGGAGCGCTCTCTACACCGGCTTTATGGCCGCCTCCGACTCGCTCGGCGACCCCAAATATCGCGATGCAATGATGGCCATGGGGCAGAAGTTCGACTGGCAGCTCCGCTCGCATCTGCCCAACGCCGACGACCAGAGCGTGGCGCAGACCTATCTCGAACTTTACTTGATGAAGAAAGATCCGGCCATGATCAAGCCCACGCAAGCTGAGCTGGATGCGATCCTGGCCGCGCCGCGAGACTCAGCCACGCCCGGCAAGGAAATTCCATGGTGGTGGTGCGACGCTCTTTTCATGGCGCCTCCAGTCTGGTCGCGCATGTACGCCGCAACCGGAGACAAGAGATACGTCACCTACCTGGACGAAGAATGGGCTCGCACCAGCGATCGTCTTTACGACGCCAAAGAACATTTGTACGCCCGTGACTCCACCTATCTCAACAGGACTGAGGCCAACGGAAAGAAGATGTTCTGGTCGCGCGGCAACGGATGGGTCATGGCCGGAATCATCCGCACGCTTCAGTATCTGCCCAAAGACGACCCTGCTCGCGCAAAGTACATTCAACAATTGAACGAGATGGCCGCGCGCGTCGCGGGAATTCAATCACCTGACGGCCTTTGGCGCGCCGGCCTGCTTGACCCCGATGCCTACGATCTCCCTGAAGTCTCCGGCTCCGCCTTCTTCACCTTTGCGCTCGCCGCAGGAGTCAACGAAGGCTTGCTCGATAAGAAGACGTACCGCCCAGCGATTGAAAAGGCATGGGCCGGCCTCGTTCATCATATCTATGCCGACGGCCGTTTAGGCTGCATCCAGCAAACAGGCGCGGAGCCGCAGCCGTTCAAGGCTTCAGCGAGTTACACCTACGGCGTAGGCGCGTTTCTGCTGGCCGGAAGCGAAATTCGCAAAATGAACGGTCATCCCGCTGCAGATTGAAACTCGTTCGAGTTTTAAAGTGCCCGGTCATTGCTCTCTCCGCAATATCAGCCCTGGGAAGATTCTTCAGCGCGGGACGCATCGCGCTGCACGCGGATTTCTTCCATCACAGACTGGATCAGGGCCTTGGCGCCCTCCATTCCGGCGATAACAGCCTGCAAGTCGAGGGCGGGTTTGGAGGAGTTGCGGGTGGAAGCGCAGTAGACGCCGTGCTGGCCAACCATGATCAGGGAGTCGGTGAGAAGGTCAAGGGCCACCGCCAGGCGTCCGCGCTCTATGCCCATCATGAACTCGTGGCGCTCCAACTCGGCGCGCTTTTCGTCGAATATGCTCATGCTTCCAGCGTATCCGACGAAGCGGCGAATGGGTGCAACAAAAGGTCCAGGCGTGTGAGCGGAGGCTACAGGCTGAGTTTCCTCATGTAGTCCGCGTCCAGCTTCAGCGCTTGCATGACGGGCAAGTTGAACTCTTCCTGCTCGATAAAGTAGTGCTTCAGACCGGTGGCGGCGCGAAGGATGGGCTTGTAATCCATTGCGCCATGGCCCATCACCGTTGATTCGTATTCGCCTTTGGCATTCTTCGCCATGTCTTTGACGTGCAGCAGCGGGAAGCGATCGGGCGTCTTGCTGAGGTAATCCAGAGGGTTGCGGCCTGCGGCGAAGACCCACCCGCAATCCATTTCGAAGACGACGAGACTGGGGTCCGTGAGGCGGAGAAGTTCGTCGTAGAAAACCACGCCATTCTCGCTGCCGAATTCTGGCAAATGATTGTGGTAGCCGAAGCTCATGCCGGCGGCCTTGATCTTTTCGCCGATGTGATTGAACTCGCCGGCAACCCAGCGCCAGTCTTCCAGATTGAGCGGGCCGTGCGCTGCCGGATCTTTGCGCACCGCCGAGGGAGAGATGATGTAGCTGAGCCCAAGGTTGTGGGCGTATTCGATGTACTCGTCAAGGTGCGGACGCAAAAGGTGCATGGGGTGGTGGGTGCTGACGCAGCGCAACCCGGCCTGGTCCATGGCATGGCGAAACTGTGCGGCGGTGCGATCGAAGTATCCAGCAGCTTCAACCTCGACGTAGCCTTCCGCGGCAAGCTGGTGCAGCGTGCCGTCAAAGTCCTTGGGCAGCAGTTCGCGGACACTGTAAAGCTGCAGGCCGATAGGCAGGCTAAGCGGAGCAGCGCCAAGGTTGCGCGAGGCGACTGTGGTTGCAGCGGCGGCCGCTGCTGAAGCTTTCAGAAACGTTCTGCGCGATGAAATGCCCATGGATGATTTCTCCCTTGGAAGCGATGCCAGTTCGCAGTTCATAGTTCGTAGTTCAAAGTTCGTAGTCCCTAGTCCCTCGTCCCTTAGTCCCTGTCCCTATCCTTTGATTGTTTTCGACGCCGCATCCCACTGGGCGATGGTGCGGTGAAAGTAAGAGTAGTTGGCCATGTGGCAGCCAATGGCAGCGTTGTTGCCGAAGACTTCATCTTCTACCACGTGCTGGCGTGTGTTGACTGCCCGGTAGAAATTGGCGATGTGGTCGGCTGTGTCGTTGTAGCCCTTGGGCAGCGTAAAGGTCTCCACTTCCGGCGGGGCGGGCGGGGTTGCGGGCGCGGGATGCGCGGCGCGCCACTCATCCATTCCCTGCTGGCGCTGCGCCTCCGTCATGCCATTCCAGCCGTAGCTCTCAAAATGTGGGGTCACGTTCTGCGGCGTAAAGGTAACAGAGCTGCCAGTGACAACGAGGGTCCCATTTGACCCGAAGAAACTGATTCGTTCATCTGCGTCGTTGTTGTTCTGGTTGCAGTGAACGTGAACCTGGATGGGACCGGCCGCCGACGGATAGTCGTAGATCGTCTCCAGAAAGTCTGGGAACTCGCGGCCGTCCCTGTAGTGGTAAAGTCCGCCGCTCGACAGCGCACGCGTGGGCGCGGTGTTGAGTCCGGTAATTGCGAAGATGCCGGAGAGCATGTGGACGAAGAGATCGCCGCCCAGCCCGGAGCTGTAATCGGCAAACAGCCGCCAGCGGAAAAATCGCACGGGATCGAATGTGTGCGGCGGCGCATCCTGGATGAAGCGATCCCAGTCGACCGTCCGGGGGCTGGCGTCCGGCGGGATGGGATAAACCCACGCGCCTCCCGGCGAATTGCGGTTCCACTGCGCATCAATCGAATGGACCTCTCCCAGCCGCCCGGAAGAATAAATTTCGCGCGCCTTGGCATAGAGAATGGAACTGACCCTTTGGCTCCCGGCCTGGAAGATGCGGTTCCCGGCCTGAACCGCCGCAACCATCGCCTGGCCGTCGGCCACCGAGTGCGACATGGGTTTCTCGCAGTAAACGTCTTTGCCCGCCGCCACGGCGTCGAGGGTCACGCGCCGATGCAGATGGTCGGAAGTTGCAATGAGTACTGCGTCCACATCCTTGCGGTCGAAGAAGGTGCGATAGTCGCCGGTGGTGGGGATGTCCGCGCCCCAGGCTTCTTTGGCGGCCGTGTGGCGCGTGGTGTAAAGGTCGGCGGCGCCCACGCATTCGCCAGTCGGCACCTGGCGCGCCGCGCGCAGCAGGTCGCAGCCGCGAATCCCGGTGCCGACAATGACGAAGCGAATCTTGCGCGCGCCGGGGTCGACTTGTGCGGCCAGCGGCGAAGGATCGAGCAGCGTTGTTTTCATGGCAGCGCCTGCGGCTACAGCACCTGCGCCAATGCGGACAAAATCCCGCCGCGTAATTGAAAATCGATTCACTCGATCGCTCTCCCGCGTTTCTGGTCCGACGGCCATTCTCGCTCCCGGCAGCGGCTTATGTCCAGAAGTACACGATGGCATACAACGGCCGGAACCCGGAATCTCGCCTCCTGATGGAAGCATGGGAGAATGGAGGTGTAGACCGCCATGACAAACGAAAACGCCGAAGAATCTCTGCCCGCCTCTGAAAATCCGCCTGAGCCCGTTGCCGCCCCTGTTGCAGAGTCCGCTTCTGAGCCGGCGCCATCTAAAGCTGCGCCCGTGCCAGCGCCTGTCCCGGAAGCCGCGCCTGAACCTGTCGTCGAGGAACCTGCAGAGGATTTTGGGGCACTTTTGAAGGCATTCGAGAAGAGCCACTCGCATCAGGCGCCGGCGGGGCAGAAGCAGTTGCAGGGCACCGTGGTCTCTGTGTCTGCCGACCAGGTGTTTCTCGACATCGGCTACAAGACCGAAGGCGTTCTATTGCGGTCTGCTTTCGATAACAATGCCGACGCCGTCAAGCCCGGCGACAGCTTCCCCGTCTCTGTCACGGGCCGCAATGAAGAGGGCTACTACGAGCTGTCGCGGTTCAAGGTCGCGCAGCCGCGCGACTGGTCGGCCCTCGAAGCAGCCTTCGCCGACAAAACAGCCGTCGTGGGAACGGTGACTGAGGTCGTCAAAGGCGGGCTGCGCGTGGATGTGGGCGTCCGCGCCTTCATGCCCGCAAGCCGCAGCGGCACCAAAGATGCGGCCGAATTGGAAAAGCTGGTGGGCACAGAGATCACCTGCCGCATTACCAAACTCGACGTGCAGGATGAGGATGTTGTCGTCGACCGGCGCGTGGTGCTTGAAGAACAGGCGCGCGGCCTGGTGGAGGACCGCCGTGCCGCCATGAAGGAAGGCGACGTTGTGACTGGGACAATCCGCACCCTGATGCCCTATGGAGCATTCGTTGATCTGGGTGGCATCGATGGCCTGCTGCACATCAGCGATATGGCCCACACACGTGTAAGCAAACCCGAGGATGTAGTCTCCGTCGGGCAGGAAGTTGAGGTGCGCATCCTCAAGGTCGACCCGGAGACCAAGAAGATTTCGCTCGGCCTGAAGCAATTGCAGCCCGAGCCATGGGCCACAGCGACGGAGCGGTTCCAGGCCGGACAGCGCGTCACGGGAACGGTCACGCGCATCCAGGACTTCGGCGCCTTCGTTGAGATTGAGCCGGGCATCGAGGGCCTGATTCACATCTCCGAGATGTCCTGGGGCAAGAAAGTGCGCCATCCCAGCGATGTGCTCAAGCAGGGCGATCGTGTAGACGCGGTGATTCTGGCGATTAAGCCGGAGGAGCGGCGGATTTCGCTCGGACTCAAACACGCCATGGCCGACCCATGGACTGACGTGCGCCAGAAGTTCCCTGAGAACTCGCAGATTGAAGGCCCGGTGACCAAGCTCATGAACTTCGGAGCCTTTGTGCAACTGGCTGAAGGTGTCGAAGGCCTGGTGCACGTGAGTGAGATCGTGGCCGATCGGCGCATCAATCATCCCAGCGATGTGCTGCGCGCGGGCCAGGTGGTAAAAGCCTTGGTCCTGGCCATCGACACCGAGAAGCGCCAGATCAAGCTCAGCATGAAACAATTGGTGCCCACCAGCATCGACGAATACATTGCCGAGCACAAGCCAGGCGATGTCGTTTCCGGCCGCGTGGTGGAGTTGGGAGCGAATTCCGCTGTCGTCGAGCTCGGCGAAGGCATTCGTTCTCAGTGCAGCGTGGCAGCCCTGGCCAAGGCTGCGCCGACCGCGGAATCGAAGAGGGAAGGCAGTGCCGATCTATCAGCCCTGTCGTCCTTGTTGAGTGCGCGATGGAAGGGAAATGCGCCGGCGGCATCCGCCAAACCGGAGGCATTGAGCGCGGGCCAGATTCGCAGCTTCAAAATCGTGAAGCTCGACGCGGAGACGAAGAAGATCCAGGTCGAGCTGGCCTAAAGATAGATGTCGTCGATGTAGCACCAGCGCCAGTCCTCGCCCTTTTCGGCGGATTGAATGATGGGGTGCCCGGTCGAGTGGAAATGCCCGCGTGCGTGCCGGTTCTTTGATGAGTCGCAGCAACCTACGTGGCCGCACTCCAGACACATGCGCAGGTGCAGCCATGTGTCGCCCATCTGCAAACACTCTTCGCAACCTTTGGTGTGTGGCTTCACTTTTTTGATGTGATCCGCAACGTGACTGCATTTGACTGCCATTCTCATCCTCCGCCAATGCGAACCGAGCTTCCTACCCTTTTACACCACCCGGTATTGCTGCGCCAGTGTGGTGAAGCCCTCTACCTGCGTATCGGCCCAGGCATCGTCGTGGCCCAACTCGGCAGCCAACAGTCTGGCCACTGGCTCGGCCATCGCGATGGCGGCGTTGGCGTCGAGGAAGAGCGCGCGGGTGCGCCGGGCGAGGACATCTTCAACTGAGCGCGCCATCTCTTCGCGCGCTGCCCATACAACCTCTGCGGCAATGTAAGGCAGTGCAGGATGAAGTTGCGCCGCGAATGAAGGCGTGGCTTCCGCGAGCGCGCGAATCTTTTCTGCGTCGGCGCCGTACACTTCAAGACTGCCCAGCGCAGCCGAGTTTTCGATGTAGCCATGAATATGCAGGTTCCTGGTCGTGCATTCGACGTCGGGCAGCTTGCCGAGTGTGATGGCGTGGTCGACGCAGTCCTCAGCCATGTGGCGATAGGTCGTCCACTTGCCTCCCGTAATGGTGAGTAGCCCGGAAGTGTCAACGTGTATCACGTGGTCGCGCGACAGCGCCGAAGTCTTTCCCTCGCCTTTCACCAGCGGGCGCAGCCCCACATAGACGGAAAGAATGTCGGCACGCGTTGGCGGCCGCACAAAGAAACGCGTCGCCGTTTCCAGAATGAAGTCGATCTCTTCTTCGTATGCGCGGGGCTCGAAGCTGGGCTCGTCGACCGGTGTGTCTGTGGTGCCGGCGACGGCATGGCCGTGCCAGGGAATGACGAACAGAACGCGACCGTCGCGGGTGCGCGGAACCATGAGCGCGGTATCGCCTTTGAGAAACGAGCGCTCGAAGACCAGGTGAATCCCCTGGCTGGTAACCACCAGTTGCTCGGCGGCAGGGTCCGCCATCTTGCGGATGGAATCCGTAAAAACTCCTGTCGCGTTGACAACCATGCGCGCGGGCAAATTGAATTCCTCGCCGCTTTCTTCATCGCGCACGGTTACGCCGTTGATGTATCCGTCGCTGTCGCGAAGCAGCCCAGTCGCGGGACAGTAATTAAGCAGCGCTGCACCGTGATCGGCAGCAGTCATGGCCAGGTGGATGAGCAGGCGCGCGTCGTCAAACTGGCCGTCGTAGTAGATAACGCCACCGCGCAGTTCTTCGGGTTCCAAAGCGGGCAGCCGCTCGAGGGTCTCTTCCTTCGAAAGCAGCTTGGAGGCGCCAAAGCCGTATCGGCCCGCCAGCATGTCGTAGAGCTTCAAGCCGATCCCGTAGAAAGGCGCTTCCCACCAAGTGTAGTTGGGAACAACGAAAGCCAGATCGTGCACCAGGTGCGGCGCATTCTGGCGCATCAGCCCGCGTTCCTTCAATGCGGACATGACCAGGGAAATGTTGCCTTGCTCCAGGTAGCGCACGCCGCCATGCACCAGCTTGGTGCTGCGGCTGCTGGTCCCCTTGCCGAAGTCGTGCGCTTCGACGAGTACAACACTCAGTCCGCGCGCTGCAGCATCAACGGCCACACCCATCCCGGTTGCGCCGCCGCCGATCACGGCGATATCCCATGGTTCCGATTGGTCGCGAATTTTGTCGAGCATCTGTTGACGTTTCATAAGACCGCCTCCGATTCACCGGCGCTGGCGAGCGACTTCAGCGATGGCAGCTTAGCGAAAAGAAAAAGCCGCGCCATGTTCTTGGGTTTGAATGGGAACAATTGGTTTCGTGCGCTATTCGCTCCAGCTCTTGGCGCGGTCCACAGCCCGGTTCCACTGCGATCTGCGTTCAGCGCGCTCCTTTGCGCTCATCTTCGGTTCAAAGCGAGTGTCGTTTTGGCGGCCGGCTTTCAGTGCCTGCGGACCGGCCCAGAAGCCGGTGGCCAATCCCGCCAGATATGCAGCGCCCAGCGCGGTAGTCTCCGTAACTTGAGGGCGAACGACGGGGACGCCGAGAATATCAGCCTGGAACTGCATGAGGAGGTTGTTGACAGCGGCTCCGCCATCGACGCGCAAAGCCGCCAGCGGTGTAGTCTCGGCCTGGACAGCTTCAAGCACATCAGCCACCTGGAAGGCTATACTCTCAAGAGCCGCGCGGGCAATATGGCCCGGCTGTGTTTCGCGGCGCAGGCCAACAATGGTGCCTGCGGCATGCGGATCCCAGTGCGGCGCGCCGAGGCCGACAAAGGCGGGAACAAAGACCACGCCACCTGCATCAGGGACGCTGGCGGCGAGGGCTTCAACGTCCGCAGAGGCGCCGATGAGCTTGAGATTATCCCGTAGCCACTGCACCACCGCGCCGCCGACGAAGATGCTGCCTTCGAATGCGTATTCCAGGCGTTGCTTGGCGCTGGCAGCGAGCGTCGTAATGAGCCGGTTCTTCGATCGCACAAACTCCGTGCCGATGTTCTGCAGCAGGAAACAGCCGGTGCCGTAAGTGTTTTTGGCTTCGCCTGCGCCCCAGCAGAGCTGGCCGAAGAGAGCGGCCTGCTGGTCCCCGGCGATGCCTGCGATGGCGACGCCCCCAAGGCCAAGCGTAGTCGTCACTTCGCCCACTTTCTGGCTCGACCAAACCACCTCCGGCAGCATGCCGGCAGGGATGTTGAAGATGCGCAGCAGCTCCGTATCCCACTCACCTTTGACAATGTTGAAGAACAGCGTGCGAGAGGCATTGGTCACATCCGTCACGTGGCGATGGCCGCTGGTCAGGTGCCAAATCAGCCAGCTGTCCACGGTGCCGAAAGCCAGTTCTCCCTTCTCTGCGCGGGCGCGAGCCCCTGAAACGTTGTCAAGGATCCATGCAACCTTGGTTGCCGAAAAATAAGGATCAAGAACCAGGCCAGTCCGATTGGAAACGTCTTCGCCAACGCCGCTCTCTTGCAAAGCCGCGCATGCCGAGGCTGTGCGCCGGTCCTGCCAAACGATGGCAGGATGAATGGCCCGGCCCGTATCGCGATCCCAGACAATCACCGTCTCGCGCTGGTTGGTGATGCCGATGGCAGCCACATCCCGCGGCCGCGCGCCTGCCTTGCCCAGCGCTTCCACAGCGCAGCTCAACTGGCTGGTCAGAATCTCCATGGGGTCGTGCTCTACCCACGCCGGCTGCGGATAGAACTGTTCGAACTCGTGCTGCGCGACGGCAGCAATCGCGCCGCCTTCGTCGAACAGAATTGCGCGGGAGCTGGTAGTTCCCTGGTCAAGTGCGAGGATGTAGGCCATGATCTTGGTCCACCTTCGGCCTCCAGTCAAACACGGGGCGGTGCGAACGGGCAAGCGGCCGGCAGATTCGTAAGCGGCGGCTTGAGGTGCTTGCGTTCCCATCCTTCCCGCAGAAAAGAGCGGAAAGGATGGGGCACGGGGCGGTTCGGGCTTACTGCACCTCGCCTATATAGACGCCGTAAGGCCCCAGCTGGATCTGGCCGATCGAGGCTGGGTCCTGGGCGCTTGGAGTTTTCAACAGCGTCTTCACGGCGCCACCCGAATTGGGAACGTTGAGACTCACGGTTTGCGGATCGGCGGTGAAATTAACCGAGACAACGACGGACGGCGCGCCGGCGGTTTGGCGCATCCAGCTCAGGACCTTTGTGTTTGAAGTATCGAGCATCACGTTGTCGCCGTGGGCGAAGGCAGGGTTGGTTTTCTTGAGGCGGATGAGCGTCTGATACCAGGTAAAGAGCGAGTCGGGCTTGCCCTCTTCGGCCTTGACGTTGACAGTTGTGTAGGTCGGCGGAACTGGCAGCCACGGAGTAACTCCAGCCGTAGTGAAGCCGGCATTGGGGCCGGCGTTCCACTGCATGGGGGTGCGCTCGCCGTCCCGGCCTTTTTCCTTGGGCCAGCCGGTCAGGCCGACAGGGTCCTTCACATCCTCCTTGCGCGTGGGCGGCGTGGTCTTCATGCCGATTTCGTCGCCGTAGTAAAACAACGCGGTCCCGCGACTGGCAAATAGCATGGTGGAGATTACGCGCTGGATGTCCGTATCGTGCACGCCGTCGCCGTAACGGGCGTCGAGGCGCGGATTGTCATGGTTGTCGAAGACCAGCAGCGGGATGTTGCCGTTGACGCTGGTCTCAACATCGTCCAGCCTGGCGCGAAACTGGGCCACGTCCAATTTGTTAATAAAGCCCACCTGCGTGTCCATGGGCAGGTGAAACTCCGGCTTGTCCGGCGTGCCGTACTGCTTGGCCAGTTCGCCGATGTTGGGCAGATAAGTCTCGCCGATCAGCACGCGCGTTCCGGGAAATTTCGGGGAGTTGAATGTGTCGCTCCAGGCGCGCATCTCCTGCATCACGAGGTGTGTGCCGGGCAGGTTGTTAGTGCGGGTATCGTTCAAAGCGATGTCGCCGTAGGCGTTCAGGAACGGCTTGCCATCTTTGTCGAGCAGAACGTCTTCGTCCCTGAGCTGCGGATCTTCATAGAGTGTGGTGATTGCGTCAAAGCGGAATCCGCCCACCCCGCGCTTCAGCCAGAATCCAATAATGTCCTTGAATGCCTCGTGGATCTTGGGATTATCCCAGTTCACGTCCGGCTGCTGGATGTAGAACTTGTGGTAGTAGTACTGGCGGGTCTTCTCGTCCCACTCCCACGCCGAATGGCCAAAGTCGGATTGCCAGTTGTTGGGCACCTGGCCCTTGTCGGTAGCAGTTTCGCCCTTGCCGTCGTGCCACATGTACCAGTTGCGGTAGGGATTGTCGCGCGAGGAACGGGACTGGATGAACCACTCGTGTTTATCCGAAGTGTGGTTCATCACCATGTCCATGACGATGCGGATATGACGCTTGTCCGCCTCCGCCACCAAGTGGTCAAAGTCGTTCAGGGTGCCGTATTGCGGGTCGATGTTTTTGTAGTCGGAGATGTCGTAGCCGAAATCCACCTGCGGCGATGGATAGCAAGGGGTGAGCCAGATAGCGTCAACGCCCAGCGTCTTCAGATAGTCCAGGCGCTCGGTAATCCCATTCAGGTCGCCGATGCCGTCGCCGTTCGAATCCTGAAAACTCCGTGGGTAGATCTCGTAGATGACGGCGTTCTTCCACCAGTTCTGCTCGTTGGAGGTTGCGCCGGCGGATTGAGGTTGGGGCTTTGCAGGCGTGGTCTGCGCTGCAGCGGATAGTGCGGCGGCTCCGAGAAACAGAGCGATCGCACAACTAGCGATTTTGCGGGTCCAGTGCATTGCGGTCTCCTATTGTTTATCTGCTGCTCGTAAATTCGGCATCAGTGTGTCGCAAGCCAAACTATCACATTTGGCGGGGTAATGGAGAACGTAGCAGCTGATTTCAGGTGCAAGAGACTGTATCAGGGATTTTCAGCAGGCGCAGCCATTGACTTGCGCCGCAGCCGGTCGATTTCGACCCCGAACATTGGGTCTTCGCGGGTGCCGGTGATGCGGATGGGAAGCTCGGTTCCGGCGCCGTCCCTCTTGAAGATACGATCTGCCGGCTTGAGGAGTGCGCCCAGCACCCCGCCCACCATCTGCGAAACAGTCGCGTTGAGCCTGGCCGTGCCGGTGAAGTCCAATTCGCCGCCTTCTACACCATAGGAGCCTTTCAACTGGATATCGGCCCCTGGAACGGTGTAGGTGAGCGAGGGCAGAGTGATGACTGCGGCGGCCATCTGGAAGTTCCCCTGCATGGTGGAACGGACCGCGTTGGGATCGGCGCCTTTGACCTGATGAGGCAGCCCCTGTCCGCGCAGACTCAGATTCGTAATGCCGCCTTGAATCTTTTCGCTCGTAAAGCGCACCTGGTCGAGATTGAATACGCCTTTTAGCGCGAGGCGCTTATGCACGGGCTCAAGACCGGGCGGGATGTGTAGCGCGGCTTTCATGGTGAGCGAGCCGGTGAGCAAGGGCGTGGAGTTGTGGCTGGCGAGGCGGAGAAAGTCCTCGATGCGCGCCTGGTCGATGTTGACGTTAAGCGCGATGTCATGGCCCTTGCTGGTTAGCTGACCCGTGTTGGGGTCGGGGACGATGACGCGGACTACCTGCCCCTGGGCAGTGAAGTGAGAGTGGTCCAGCACCGCATCCACGGGTTCCAGCCAGGTATCGCCGTTGGTGGCGTCGACCCTAGCATGAAAATGAGTATGCAGCGGCATGGCGTTGCCGAAGTGGGTGAGCTGGAAGTCCGGGGTATCGGTGTCGCCGTCCACGATGAGGTCGCGCAGCGTGCCCTGGTATTTGCCTGTCGACGATAGAATGCCGGCAATCCCCTTGAAAGATGCCAGGTCCGCGTGGTCAAACTGGTAGGCGCCCTGGATGGGGCTCTCGCCGGGATCGGCATCGTTCCATGGGCCGAAGCTCCCAGTGGAGTGGATGATTCCAACGGGCCGTGGATTGGTGAGGTCGGCCTCAAAATGCATCACGCTTCCTGCGCGTATCGGACCGCCAGTAACGTCGACCAGCGTGAGCCGGGCGATCGCAAAGTCCAGCGGCAGCTTGTTTGGCTTGTTGGTTTCAAGCACAAAATGGGCCGAGGTGCATTCGATTCTGTCCACGGCGAATGCGATCAGGCGGGCAACGGCCGGTGTCGCAGAGGTGTTTGCATCGCCCGCTGCGTGGCCAAAGTGGGATTTCGGCGGCACATGGATGTCCAGCCCTTTGAGCTCGACCACTCCGATATGGAAGGGTTTGCCCGGCTGAAAGCGGAGGGGAGCATGAAAGCGGAACTCGTCCAGGCGGATAAGCGGATCGGATGCGTCCGCAGAGGGACTCACCGTAACTCCGTGCACCTGTGCCGGCGGCCAGATGCGCAATCCGCGGCCCTGCGCCTGAAGCCCGTGAGCAAGCGACACATGAAAGCTGTCCAGCTCGACGCGTGCGTGAAAGCGGTCTTCCAGGGCTTCAACGATGTGGGCGCGAAGGAAGGGCTCGGTACGGCGCAGGACTATCGAAACGGCCACGCCCAGGGCAATCAGCAGCACAAGCACACTGCCCGCGAACCACTTTACCCAGCGGTGCCGGCGCCAGAATGAGTCTCTGTTTTCCGTCAAGATTCGCTCCCGATTGAATTCTTTGGGCCCTGTGCGTCCTGCAGCCATTTTCTGTTTAGACGGTACAGGGCGTAGACTTCTTAGCATAGATGCAAGCGCACATTGAAAAGCTGGTAAAACTACAATCCGTGGATTTGGAACGCGCACGTCTGAACTCGGCCCTGCGCGCTTTGCCGGCCGAGACCGCACAGGCCCAGGCGGCGCTCGCAGCCGCCGAGCGCCAGGCCGCCGATGCTTCAGACGCGCTGAGCCGGGAAGAGTCGATGCGCACGCGGCTGGAGCGGGAGATCGCAGATCTCCGCAAGAAGGCTGCCCGATTCAAGACCCAGTTGGATGCAGTGAAGACTCCCGAGCAGGCCTCGGCCATGGAGCACGAGATTCAATTCGTCTCAGGCGAGGCGGAGCGTTTGGAGAATGAAGAGTTCGTCAGCCTGGAGCGGACCGAAACGCAGGAAGCAGCGCTGGCTGGTGCCCGCGCCCAAGTGGAACTGCTGGCCGGTTCGCTGGAAAAGACAAAAGCGCGTGCTGCGCTGCGTCAGCGGGAGTTCAACTCCGAGCTTGCCACCTTGAACGTGGAGCGCGAAGCGCTGCGCCAGGAGATTTCGCCGGAGTTGCTCATTCGCTTCGACCGCCTCTCCGTATCGCGCGGCACCGGCCTGGCGCGGGCAGAGAATCAACAATGCAACGGCTGCCGTATGGGCGTTCGGCCGCAAACGTGGAACCAACTGCGCGAGGGCGAATTGCTGACCTGCGATAGTTGCGGCCGGCTGCTCTACTGGGACCCGGCCTTCGCTCCTGCACCCAAAGCTCCGCAGCCGGAAGCCGGGCACGAACGGAAGACCAAAGCCGTCAAAACTCAAGCCGGAGCTTGAAAGACCCGTGCGGCGCATTTGTGTAGACATGGATGAGGTCATGGCGGATACGCTGGCCGAGCACCTGCGCCGCTACAACCAGACATTTGAGGAAGAGATCACCCCGCAGGACCTGGCCGGCAAGGGATTGTGGGAAGTGACTCCACTCGATCGCCAGGCGCAGTTACGCGCCTTTCTGGATGCTGAAGACTTCTTTGAGGATCTGGCGCTGATGCCCGGCGCACAGGCGGTGCTGAAAGACCTGAGCGCGCGTTTTGAGATCTTCATCGCCACGCAGGCCATGACGGTGCCCAACTCCCTGGGCCCCAAGTACCGCTGGCTGCAGCGCCATTTCCCCTTCATTCCGCCCACGCATTATGTGTTTTGCGGGAACAAGAGCATTCTCCGCGCCGATTACCTGATCGACGATCTGCCGCGCAACCTGCTGCGCTTTGAGGGCAAGGGGATTCTCTACACCGCGCCGCATAACCTGACGGCCACCGGTTTTGTCCGGGTGAACGACTGGCAGGAAGTAGCGGCGTACTTTGCCGCCGTTTCCGAGTGAGCAGGCGGTAGCCGTCGAGATCACTCTACGTCTGAGACATCCGAGTTCCATTGGAGAGGGCGCAGCGAGTGCTGCTCCCTCTCAAGAAGTAAACTCGGTCCGAGAATCCTCAGTATCCGGGAGGCGGCTGGGTCCGATGCAGGAAGGCCTGATAGCCTTCGCGGAAGCCGTGGCGATAGTCTTCCCAGGCGGGCGGAGGCACCGGATGATTGCGGAACTTGGGGTGCTTCTCAACGCCTGGAGGCACATTCCGTTCCACGTCGCGCCGTGCGGCTTCAAATCCATCGTGGAAGCCCTGGCGGGCAATCTCGTTGAATTCAACCGGCGGCGGTGGTGGGGCATAAACGACAACCGGCTGCGGGTGCGAACACCCGGCCAGGGAGAGCGGCAGCAGCAGTGTTGCCAAAGCGATCCATTTCTTCATCGGTCTGTCCTCGCTGATTCCCGATTCAGCTTCCCGCGCGCTGGGCCGGAAAGTCGTATGTTCAAGGAACACCCTCGTCCGGGATTTGTTGCTTGGACTTGTTGCTCGCCGGTCATGAGGGAAGTAGAAGGCGCGACATGCACCTTAAATGGCGGCTTCCGGACAGGTGAAGGCTTTGCTTTAGCGCCCTGTAACGGCCGGTTTGGCAGCCGGCGGCAGGTTTACCGAACGCAGCGGAATGGGATGCGCAGGAGGGGCTTGGTGCATTGTGACAATGATCGCCGTACTCGGCCTTTTGCCAGCGCATTGGTACGAGTGCGGCGTACTTGCATCAAAGTAAAGTGCGTCACCGGGTTCCAGAACACAGGTTTGGTCCCCGTGGTGAATCTCAAGCTCGCCATCTAGCACGTAGAGAAACTCGTAGCCCGGGTGCATGTGGGCCTTGGGCTCCATTTCCTTGGTTAGCGGGACGAACTCGGCGAAATAGGGGTCCATATGGCGGTCGGGCACCATGTAGCCGAGGCTCTCAAAGTAATAGGTGGGCGCTGCGACACCCGTCTGTGGCAGCCGGACCCGCTCTTTGCGGCGGTGAATCCGGAAAATCGCGTTGGGCTCGGTCTCGAAGAAGTAGGAGAGATCCTTGGAAAAGACCATAGCGATCCGGGACAGGTTGCGCAGGGTGGGAACAACGCGGCCGGTTTCCAGTTGGGAAAGAAAGCTTGCCGAAAGGCCAGTGTGCTTGCCCAGCTCGACCAGTCCCATGGACTTCTTCAGGCGCAGCCGCTTGATACGCTCGCCGATCCGCTTCTCGGCGATAAAGCGCTCCGCGGTTTCCGGATCGATCTGAGTTTTTTGCGTCTCTTCGCTCTTCACTACCGACGAATCGCTCATGCGTCCCTCCGTAGACTCGACAAGGAATAGGATGCACTTCGGAGCAGAATGTTGTCCAGGTCAAAAAAACTTCCCGTCCCACTAAATCGCCTTCAATGATAAGCGCGTATGGTGTTCACCAGGAGGTAAAGAAAATCCATCCCATCAATAAGAGCTCGATATCGCGGAAAGTCCTAGTGTCCGGCGGGTCAGGATTGCTGGGAATGGCGTTGCGGCAAGCGCTGGCTAGCCACAATGCGACGGTTCTGCAACTGGTGCGGCGCGACCCGGTTTTCGCCAACGAGCTGAAGTGGGACCCTGCAGCGTCATCGCAATTCTCGGACCCTGGAAAACTGGAAGGGTTCACTGCGGCCATCCATCTATCCGGCGCCAATGTGGCCGGCCGACGCTGGACGCCGGCTTACAAGCAGGAGATGCAGCGGAGCCGGGTGGAGTCGACGCGGGCGCTTGCGACTGTGCTAGCAGGATTGCAACAGCCGCCCCAGGCCTTCCTGGTAGCTTCAGCCTGCGGGATTTATGGCGACCGAAAAGACGAGATCCTGGACGAACAGTCCGGTCCCGGCAAGGGATTTCTGGCCGATCTCTGCCGCGAATGGGAGGCGGCGGCATGCCCGGCTGAGGACGCTGGCATCCGCGTAATACACCTGCGCTTCGGAGTAGTTCTTGCGGCGGGCGGCGGCGCGCTGGCCAAGATGCTGCCGCTGTTCCGGCTGGGATTGGGCGGCCGGCTGGGTTCCGGGAAGCAGTGGACCAGTTGGATCAGCCTTGCGGATGCTGTGCCTGCCACTCTGTTTGCCATGGACACCCCTGCGATCGTAGGCCCATTGAACCTTACCGCGCCCGAACCGGTGACCAACGCCCAGTTCACGCGGGCCCTGGCGCGTGCAGTTCATCGGCCCGCCATTTTGCCCGCACCGGCCTTTGCGCTTCGTCTTCTCATGGGAGAGATGGCGAACGAGGCTTTGTTGGCCAGCCAGCGCGCTGTTCCGGCCAGGCTCATCGCTGCGGGCTTCCAGTTCGCGCACCCCACAATCGATGAAGCTTTGGCTGCGATTCTCGATGCTCGGAAATAGGAGCAGAATTCATCTCTGTTCTCAGCCCGCGCCGCTCTCTTTCACGATCTCCGCCGAACGCGTTCCAACAAAGCTGACAGCGGCATCCAATCTTTGTTATGCGACGACCGCTGAAGGGGTTGCTGGTTTGGGGCCGCTTCGACGCCTTGCTTTACGAACAATTTCAGACTTCGCTCTCAGCCGATTCCATCTTCAGGTAGCGTGCCGGCGTGGTTCCCATCTGCTTGCGGAACATGGCAATGAACGCGCTCGTGCTGCTGTAGCCGGCGTCCAACGCGGCGGCTGTCACCTTCTCCCCGCCAGCCAGCAGTTGCATCCCATGCAGCAGGCGCAGTTGCTGGCGCCACTTGGCAAATGTCATTTTTGTCTGGTCGAGGAACAGCCTCTGAATGGTTCTTTTGCTCGCGCCGCAATCCTTGCACAGCTTTTCCAGCGTTCTCTGGTCGCCGGGATTCGCAAAGAGAGTTTGCATCACCCTCTTCGCACGCGAGTCCACCGGATGCGGAAGCTGCAAAGGAACGGAGTGTACCTCCTTCAACTGGTCCACAAGCAGATCGGCAACGCGCCGGTCCTTTGCTGTTTTCCGGTTGAGCCGGGAAAGTTTGCAGGCATGCAAAATCAACTCGCGCAGAAACGCTGACACATGCATCACGAAACATTTTGCCGGCAGCGTTCGGCAAAGCGTCGGCTGAAAGTAAAGCGTCCTCATGGACACCGGGCCGGACATGCTCACCGAGTGAGGAGTGTCCGCAGGAATCCACACCGCGCGCATGGGCGGCACCACCCACACGCCTTGCCTGGTTTGCAGCGTCATTACACCTTTGGAAGCAAACAGCAGTTGATCTTCAGGGTGAGAGTGCTCCCGGATCACGTGACCGTGGGGAAGATCGGCCGAGACGCTGGCAATCTCAGCGAGCAGGCGGCCGTTCTTATCGTGAAGGATACTGTGGCACTTTTGCGACATTTCTTGTCATAGTAGCGGGAGAATAACCGCTGCACAAGTGTTATCTCTGAGAAACGCAAGAATCGACGAGGAGGAGAAAATGCTTGCTTCCGGGAAGCTGGTTGGTTTTGTTCCAACAACGGACTACGAGAAGGCGCGGGCCTTTTATGAAGGCAAACTGCAATTCGAATTCATCAGCCTCGACCAGTTCGCCCTAGTGGTGAAGGTCGGCGGACACATGATCCGCATCGCCAAAATGCCGAATTTCACGCCGCTCCAGGGCACCATCCTGGGGTGGGAGGTCGACGACATTGAATCCGTCGTCGGCTGGCTCAGGGAACGCGGCGTGCCGGTGGAGAAGTATCCCTTCATTCAAGATCAGGAGCTTGGCATCTGGAGTGCCCCAGGCGGAGCCCGGGTTGCCTGGTTCAAGGATCCGGATGGCAATGTTCTTTCCGTCAGCCAGCACCCCTAGCCGAGAGGCGTCCGCTCTGAGCAAGGGTGGGGCGGTTTATCCTGAAGAGTCCGGCAGGCGGTAGTCAAGGCCGGCCTCTTGAGGAACTCATCCATGTCTGAAAAAGGGTCTGAAGAAAGCACCACGGCCCCCGCCGCATCAACCGCTTCTGGCGCGCAAGCGCCGTCTGCCCCTTCGCAGGTGGCCGCCGCGCCGCAGGTGGCGCAAGTGGCCACGATTGCAACCCTGGGCCAGCATGAAGGCCAGTCCGTCACGCTGCGTGGATGGCTCTACAACCTGCGCGAAAGCGGCAAGTTGCTATTCCCCATCTTTCGCGACGGCACCGGGACGGTGCAGGGGGTGGCCCACGTCAAGGGGGTGGCGGCGGAAGTGTTTGAAAAGCTCAAGGGCCTTACGCAGGAGTCGTCCGTCATCGTGACCGGGAAGGTGCGCGCGGACAAGCGCGCGCCGGGCGGCTTTGAGCTGGACGTCGAGAACATTGAAGTTATCCAGCGCGTGCCGGAGAGCGACCCTTATCCAATCACGTTGAAGGAGCACGGCGTCGATTTCCTCATGGAACATCGCCACCTGTGGGTGAGGTCACCACGCCAGTCGGCCATTCTGCGCATCCGCGCGGAGATCATGCGCGCCGCAGCAGAATACTTTGATCAGAACGGTTTCATCCGAACCGATCCGCCGATTCTGACCCCCGCCGCCTGCGAAGGCACGTCAACACTGTTTCCGGTGGACTACTTCGGCGATCCGGCGTTTCTCACGCAATCCGGCCAGCTCTACATCGAGTCGACGGCGCTGGCGCTGGGAAAGGTGTACAGCTTTGGGCCGACGTTCCGCGCGGAGAAGTCAAAGACGCGACGGCATCTGACTGAGTTCTGGATGATCGAGCCCGAGGTGGCTTACTGCGATCTCGACGGACTGCTGGAACTGGCGGAGAATTTCCTCTCGCATATTGTGCAGAGCGTGCTGAAGAATCGCGGACCGGAACTGACCGTGATTGGGCGCGACCGCGCGAAACTCGAAGCCATTGTCCCGCCGTTTCCGCGCATCACTTACGACGATGCTGCCGCTTTGCTGAACGCGGCCTTCAAAACCGGCCAGTTGGAAGCGCCCTTCGAGTACGGCAACGACTTTGGCTCTCCGGACGAGACGTGGCTGAGCAACCAGTTTGACCGCCCGGTGATGGTGCACCGATATCCTGCCGACGTGAAGGCCTTTTACATGGAGCCCGACCCGAACAACCCGCGGCTGGCGCTGTGCGTAGACGTGCTGGCTCCGGAAGGCTACGGAGAAATCATCGGCGGCTCGCAGCGCGTGTCTTCTTACGAATTGCTAAGCAGCCGTATCGACCAGCACCAACTGCCGCGCGAAGCATTCGAGTGGTACCTCGATCTGCGCCGCTACGGCAGCGTTCCCCACGCGGGCTTCGGCATGGGCATTGAGCGCGCCGTCGCCTGGATTTGCGGGCTGGACCATGTGCGGGAGACGATTCCGTTTGCGCGGACGCTGCACCGGATTTACCCGTAAACCGGGCTGAAGTCGAGAGAATCGGGCGGAAAGCGGGCAAGAATGACCCGAAAATGGGCCTAAATCCGGCGGTTCCCGTTACCATTCAGTCAATAGCGCGATTTCATACCGCCCTGATTCCATGCATGTTACGTAGACCATGACGCCGTAAAAGCGGCTCAGAGCAGGGGCAGGGGGTGGGTATAGCTGAGTATGGGCCGCTCACATCCCATAGATTTCGACCGGGGTTCGAGCGACGGCGGGGTTTTTGAGGGAGGGAGTGAAGGCTGCGTCCGGGCTCTCGGCGGTGGGAGGCGGGATGGCTTGGATCATTGTGGTCTCTCCGGTCGCGGTCTTTTTGTCACCGCAATTTCGATTGTGCGCCGAGGGAAGGTAATTATGTGCAAAAGGCAGCTGTCAGCTTTCAGCTATTAGCTTTCGGTTTACTCGGAGGACGCTTGCGCGGCAAGGGGCTCGTGCTTTCCCAGGTCTCAAAGGCGAGACCTGGGGCACCCTCAGCTGGTGGCTGAGGAAGGGCCGCTAGATACGGGCCACCCTCTAATTTCGATTGTGCGCCGGGGGAGGGTAATTATGTGCAAAAGGCAGCTATTAGCTTTCAGCTATCAGCTTTCGGTTTACTCGGAGGACGCTTGCGCGGCAAGGGGCTCGTGCTTTCCCAGGTCTCAGAAGCGAGACCTGGGTCACCCTCAGCTGGTGGCTGAGGAAGGGCCGCTCGATATGGTCCACCCTCTAATTTCGATTGTGCGCCGGGGGAGGGTAATTATGTGCAAACTGGTGACGCGGGTTTGTGCCCCTATTGATACGGGGCGCTAGTGTGGTGTCTCCGAAGTTCTTGGCATTTGATTTGCACTACCTGGTTTGCCGCGAGCTTCCCGAAAAGCAGGTCCCCTTCGACTACGCTCAGGGCAGGCTTTCGGCTCCGCTGAAGAACGCTTCGCTCAGGATGACAGGTCTTATTTTGATATGAACATTGGAGACAGGACACTAGAAGGGGCTGATGGTTCAGCTTTTGGGAGAACATCCCGCGGGGTCTGAAGCCCAAATTGATATTGCGGCACTTGCGGCACCCTTCGACTGCGCTCAGGGCGGGCTTTTGAAGTCGTGCCCTGATACAAAGCGCCCGCGAATCGAGGTGTGAGGGAGTTTTTCCGCATCCTGTAAAGCCGCCGTTTGATTTTGCTGAGCTTATGCCAGGGATAAATCCCCGGCCCACCGCCCGCACGGTTTTTTTCGCAACCTGCAAAGCCGTTGACTTTCGACGGGTAAATTCATAGAGTCTAGTAATTCAGCGCGGCGCAGTCGATGCAGCAACCACCTTAACCGATTGTTAGAAAGGGGTTTGACGAATGAATCGCACGATGGCAGATGCGAAGTGTCCTGGATTGGCGAGAGTCTCAGCCAATACAAAATCTCCCAGAGTATTGTTTCTCGCAGTGGTGTTCGTTCTCGCAATCATGATCTCTCCTGCAGTGCAAGGCCAGGCAACGGGGAGTTTCTCCGGCAATGTCCTGGACAAATCGGGCGCAGGCGTACCGGGAGCGACGGTCGTCGCAACTTCTCAGGGAACCGGATCGGCCCGAGACGGGAAGACGGACAGTTCCGGACACTATCTGATCCCTTTGCTCCCGGTCGGGATCTACACCGTGCGCGTGGATGCGGCGGGTTTTCAAAGCGCGGAATCGAAAGATCTGCATCTGCAGATCGATGAAGCACGCGAGCTCGATTTTTCGCTGGCACCCGCCACCGTGGTCACAACGGTGGCGGTTACCGGCGAAGCCGTAGCTGTGGAGACAACCAATCCATCGCTGGGCCAGGTCATTACCTCGCAGCAGGTGTCGCAGCTACCCTTGAATGGCCGCGATTTCGTGCAGCTCGCCACGCTGACCGCGGGCGCTACGGCCGAGACCAATCCCAACAGCTTTTTTACCTCCGGCAGCGACAGCGAGGTGGCGGCGCGCGGTTCCTTCTCGCTCTCGGTCGGGGGCTCGAGGCCCAACAGCACGGACTGGCTTCTGGATGGCGTGGACAATAACGAACTGACCGCAGGCGGTATCGGCATCTTCTCTTCGATCGACGACATTCAGGAGTTCAAGGTTTTGACCTACACCTACTCCGCCGAGTACGGTACGCGGGCCGGTCCCACCGTACTGGTGACGACAAAATCGGGGACCAACGAAATTCACGGGTCTCTCTATGAATTTGTGCGCAATACCGATCTCGATGCCAAAAGCTACTTTGCCACCGCAGCGGAAAAGTTCAACCTGAACCAGTTTGGCGGCTCGGTTGGCGGACCCATCAAGAAGAACAAGACCTTCTTGTTCGTTGACGGCGAACAAAAATACCAGCTCCACGGCATTGCCTTTGCGGGTCTGGTACCCACGCAGGCCATGGTCGGCGGCGATTTCTCCAACGACCCATTCGGCAATCCTGTGCCGGGTATCGCCATTGTGAACCCGAACATGATTGGCGCGTCCACCAGCCCGACCACGTATCCCAATGTGTATTTCCAGTGCGATGGCGCGGGCAATCCGATTCCGGCTAATCCCGATGGAAGCCAGACCCAGGGCACTGCGTGCAACAAGATTCCGACCAACCTGATCAATAACATTGGCCAGAACATGATGAAAATCTACCCGGCGCCTAACGCAAACGCCGGCATTTCCAATTCCAGCTACAACTACGTCAGTGAGCCTGTGCGCAGCCTGTACGACACCAAGTTCGACGGCCGCCTCGACCAGACCTTTTCCGACAAGGACAATCTCTTCGGCCGTTTCAGCTACGAACAGGCGTTCTCTCATGTGCCGGGCGGCTCGCCGGGGCTTGCCGAAGCCAACGCCTTCGGTAGCAACGAGAACATTCGCAACCACGCGCGCAATGTGGCCATCGGCGAGACCCATGTCTTCTCGTCCACCATGGTCAACCAGGCCAGCTTCGGATACAACCGCATCTTCGACTACATCGCCTCGCAAGGCAACGGAACATGCGCCTCCGCCGCCCTTGGCATTCCCGGCGCCAACCTGGGATGCCCCACAGGCGGGCCGTGCACTCCTGGCGCTTACAGTTGCGGCCTTGTCTCCACGGAAATGCAGGGCGGCGGCCCCGGCTACTGGTCCCTCGGCGATCGCGGCTACTCACCCTTCCAGGGCGGGACCAACATCTTCTCATTCCGGGATTCTCTCGATATCATCCGCGGCAAGCATGATATCAAGGCCGGGTTCGACTTCCGAGGCAATCAAATGAATGTGGGCACCGAGGCATTCCAGGATGGCTTCTGGATCGTCGGCACGTTCGGCAACTTTACCGGCCTGAGCAGCGGCAACGTCAACATCCCCGGGAATACTGAGGCCGATTTTCTCCTCGGCATCCCTGGCTTGGCCATTCACGACCAAACCTATGAAGGTGTCGCGACCGGCCGCCGATGGCAGATCTACCGTCCTTTTGTGGAGGACAATTGGCGCGCCACACCCTCTTTGACCCTCAATCTCGGCCTAGCCTGGGACATGACCACTCCGACTACGGAAGAACACGGACGGCTGGCCAACTACATTCCCGCAACGGGAGTTCTTGAGGTTGCCGGTCAGAATGGCGTCAGTAAGTCGGCAGGCGTCCAAATGGATTGGACAGCCCTGGAACCGCGCATCGGCGCAGCATGGAAGATCATGGGCAGCGAAAAGACCGTGCTCCGAGCCGGCTACGCCATCTACCACGACTCTGCCTGGAGCCAGGGCGCACAGGGCCTCTGGCAGAACCCTCCTTTCCTCGGTGAGTCGGATGCCTTCCCCTCCACATTCTCCACCGGTTGCGCCTTCTCCACTTCTTATTGCGCCACCGTCCTGGGAGGTACCCCAGAGAACATCAGCCTTTCCAACGGATTCCAGTCCATCCCCACGCCGCCAACCGCGGCCACTTTTACAGGCTCGTTCTATTCCGAGCCCACCAACCTCAAGCTAGGCCGTGTCCAGCAATTCAACGTCAACGTCGAGCGCCAGCTCTTGGGCAACCTGGTACTCACCACCGGCTATGCCGGTTCCCGCGGCACGCACATCCTGGTAGCCGGAAACGACCTCAACACCAACAGTCCCCCTGCGTGCGGCTCTGTTAGTGGCTACACGCTTGGTTGTCTGCCCGGCGGTGCGCCTTACTCCTATCCCTACCCTCCGCCAAACTTCAATGCTATTTTGCTGTTCGGCGATGTGGGCAAGGCAAACTACGACTCGCTGCAAATCAAGGCCGAGACCAAGACGCCGAAGTACGGCCTCTACGCCCTCGTTGCCTACACCTACTCAAAGACCTATGACAACGGGTTGTCCGACGGCCTGGGCTCGGAACTGAGTGCGCCCTATTTCCCGCTTCCCAACTGGCAAAGCCTGGATTGGGCCTTATCCCAGATCAATCTCGATAACAGCTTCACCGCCAGCGTCATTTACGACCTGCCCTTCGGCCGCGGAAAGCACTTCGGCAGCAGTTGGAACGATACAACCAACGCCCTTCTTGGCAACTGGCAATTGACGCTGATCGAACACGTCTCTTCCGGATTTCCTGTCCCCTTGATCGACAGCTTTAACCAGTCCGGCGTCAGCTTTAACACCGGCGGCAATTCCAATAATTGGAACCGGCCTGACCGGGTTGCCGGTTGCGACGCTTACAACGCGAACCACGGCATCCTCGGGCAACCGCAGTGGATCAATCCGACCTGCTTTGTTGCGGCCACCCCTGGCGAGTTGGGGAATGCCTCGCGCGTTCCCGTCGTCGGCCCGGATTTCGTCAACACTGACTTCTCCGTCATTAAGCAGTTCGCGCTGCCTCGCAAGGAAATGGGTTTGAACTTCCGCGCCGAGTTCTTCAACCTCTTCAATCACGCACAGTTCGGCATGCCGGTGAACGATATTAACGCGAATGGATTCGGCTCCGTAAACTCCACAGTCAACAACCCGCGCCTGGTGCAACTGGCGCTCAAGCTGTCTTTCTGAAGGCGGACGATCGGCACCAGCGGCTTGATTGCCGCTGGTGCGCCCGGATCATTTTTTGTGTTCTGGAAGGCGGCAAGCGGGCAGGTGGCTTCAGAAGCCCATGATGTTGTAGCCGCAATCCACGTAGAGTGTTTCGCCGGTGATGGCGCTGGAAAGGTCGCTCGCGAGGAACAACGCTGCGCCACCGACTTCAAGCTGATCTACGTTACGGTGCAGCGGGGCGCGCTCGGCGTGGGATCTCAGCATTTCTGTCAGGTCGCCGACGCCGCGGGCGGCCAGCGTCTTGATGGGGCCTGCGGAGATGGCGTTGACGCGGATATTCTTGGAGCCGAGGCTCGATGCCAGATAGGACGGTGGATTCGAGGCCGGCCTTGGCGATGGCCATGACGTTGTAGTTGGGAACGACTTTCTCGGCGGCGTAGAAGCTGAGGGTCATGATGCTGCCGCCCTCGGTCATGAGCGGCGCGGCACCGCGGGTGACGGCGATGAGCGAGTAGACGCTGACGTCCATGGCGGTGCGAAAGCCCTCGCGGGAGGTGTTGATGAAGTCTCCGCGCAGCTCGGCGGCGGGGGCGAAGGCGACGGCGTGGACGAGGATGTCGAGCCTGGAGAACTTGTCTTTCAGGGAAGCGAAGAGGGTATCGATTTCGGCGTCGTTGGACACGTCGCATTGAAAGCCGGAAGCGCCGGGCAGCTCGTCGATGAGGCTCTGGGCTTCCATCCTCATGCGGTCGTTCTGGTAGCAGATGGCCAGGGTTGCGCCGGCCTCGTGAAGTTTTTGGGCGATGCCCCAGGCGATGGAACGCTTGTTGGCCAGCCCGAAGACCACGGCCGTCTTACCCGCCAGATTGATCATGCTTTCTTTCTTCCTCCATGAACCCGCGCAGTGAGGGCGAGAACGAGCAGTTTAAAGGATACCAGCCGATGCGTGGGGTGGGGTTGGTGAGATCCCAAACTAAAAAAGCAGGGTTCCGGTCGGGTTGGAATTTGGGCGGCTCATGCGCAGGGAGCTCATGCGCAGAGACAGGGTTGGGTTTTGAAATGAACTCAGCAAGTTGGCCCGCTTCGCGGGGATGGCAAGTTAGCAAGTTGGCGGTGTCATTGGCCGGTGAGAGTCATATCTCTTCTCGGGTCAGCGAAGCTGGTGCACGACTTGCGTGAAAAACAAGAACCTCGGACCCGATGACTTTCGGCAATTCAGCCGCCGAGATCGACTAGCTGGACCTTGCCGACAGGCTGGCCGAGGAAGCGGGAGCCGAGGCGCTCGAATTTTTCTACGGAGTCGGTGGCAAAGCAGCGGATTCGGGTGAGCGCGGCTGGGGTGACGGCGTTTGCGGCTTGACGACCATTGATGGCATGGACGGCGGCTTCGGCCGCGGCCTGTGCGGAGTCGATGACGCGCACGCCGGCGGGAACCGCAGCTTCAAAGAGCGGCCGCAGCAAAGGGTAGTGGGTGCAGCCGAGAACCAGCACGTCGGGATTCATGCCGGCGCTCGCGGCGTCTTGAGTCAGCTCGGCAAGGTAAATGCGGATCACTTCAGCCGTGACCGGATGGCTGACCCAGCCTTCCTCGACCAGCGGTACGAGCAGCGGGCAGGCCTTTTCAAAGGCTTGCAGCCCCAGGGCCCTGCAAGCGGCGGTGTAGGCGTGGCTTTGTACCGTCGCGTCGGTGGCGATGACCAGCACATCGCCGGTGCGGGAAGCGGCTCGTGCGGCGGAGGCGCCCGGCTCGATGACGCCGAGGACGGGAACGGAGACGGCATCCTGAATCGCGTCCAGGGCCAGCGCGCTGGCGGTGTTGCAGGCAATCACGAGAAATTCCGCGCCTTGCTCGCGAACCAGGAACTGCGCGCTCTCGGCGGCATAGCGGGCAATGGTGCGGCGGGACTTCGAGCCGTAGGGGAGGCGGGCTGTATCGCCGAGGAAGGCGAACTGCGCGTGCGGCAGGGATTCAATGAGCGCGCGCAGGACGGTCAAGCCGCCGAAGCCGGAATCGAAGACGCCGATGGTGGGGGAATCGTTCCCGGTCGCGCTCACGGATGGGCGCCTTCGGTGGGCACGGCGTCGGTGGCGAGGTAGGTGCGGGTCAGATCGGCGTGGCCGGCGAGGGTGGCGCGGGGCTGGCTGTCTACGAGGAACCGTACCTGGGTGACGCGGGGCAGGTTGGCGTGCAGGGTGCCGCAGAGGGACTGCACCGTGAGGGTCTCCGTTTCCAGGCCGGAGGGGTGGTTGGCGGCGAAGCTCCCGGTCAGGTTGACGACGGCCAGCAGCGGCCCGTCGGCAGGGGCCTTCGCGTTGGTTGATTTATCGTTCGATTTGGATTCGTCGGGGGTAGAAGTCAGGCTCGGCGCCGGGAGCAGGAACACCTGGGCGACGGAACTGGCCCCGCCGGGAACGGGGTGCGTTGAATCAGTTGCAGCGTAGAGGTCGAGCAGCCGGCCCAGAATTACGCGTGCACGCGATTCGGGGTCCTGCGGCAGCGGCAGCGTCTGCACCTGGGCGCGCAGGGAATTATCGGCATCGCTGGCTACCAGCAGCGTCGCCTGCTCGGCGGGAGCCACCTGGGGGGCCTGGGTGGGCGCAGAATCCTCGCCGGTGAGCAGGCGCTGGTGAGCGCGGTCGCGCAGGTGCCACAAGATTCCGCCCATGGCTACGGAAGCGGCCAGCAGGACGACGAAAAGGACGGTCTGGTGGCGGGCGATCATGGCTGGCGGACCTCCGTCTTCCATTCCAGCAGCGCGGCGGCCAGGGCTTCAGCCACGCGCGCCTGGTAGCCGGGGTCGTCGAGCTCGATTCTGTCGTCGCTGCCCTGCTCATGGTCCGGGGCCACCTCGACGGCAATGGCGGGGCAGGTCATGCTGTCTACCTCGGGCAGAGCGGTGCGCCCCAGCATGACGGGAATGCCCGCATGGAGCAGGGCCGAATTGAGCACGCCTGCCAGAGCCAGACTGTGGGTCACCCAGGCGGCCTGTGCGGTCTTCCAGGCTGGTATTCGATTGGGCGACGCAGGAGGCAGCGAGGAAGCGAACAGGTGGACGCCTGCGCCTGTCTCAGTGGCGTGCAGGCTCAGGCAAGCCTGCGCGTTGGCGTGGTTGGCTATCTCCGCGCGGCGGTAGACGTCAAGGTTGGTGTCGGATTCACGGGTGGTGACTACCTGGATTCCGCGGGCGGCGAGCAGCGAGCGCAGCTTCACGCTGAGGGCAAGCGTGAAGGCTTTTTCGGGCTGGTCGCTCAGCTTTCCGCCGGGGTCATCGCCGCCATGGGCTGCGTCGAGAACCACAACGAACCGCGGGGGAGGCGGCGCCTGAGGGGGTGCGGGAACTGCCTGGACCGCGGGGTCGGGCGGGGCCTGGGCGGAGGCGAGAGAGGCGGCCAGCAGGAACACGGTGGCTCCGATTGAACATAGCAGCGAACCCCTCCGCAGCCCTTGGAAGCCTTTAGGCAATCTCTCTTTCTCGATTCCGCATTCCCTCGGGGGCTAAAGCCCCGTCGAGTTTGCTGCGTTTATGTACGGGCTGAAGCCCGTACCCTTCAAGCTGAAGCCCGTACCCTTCAAGACGGCGGCCTACGTGAACGGTCACTGCTTAATCCAGCGCATAGATTGCCAGGCCGCTGAGCAGCTTGGGGAAGAAGTCGGTGGATTTTTGCGGCATGACGTCGCCGGCAAAGGCAACCTCCCGCAGTTGCTCCATGGAGACGGGGTTGGTGAAAAAGCTGACATCTGCCTCCCCGCGGCGAACCTGGTCAACCGCTTCGCCGGCATCGCGCAGGTAGCGCAGGTTGGTCTGCTCACGAACCTTTTCGGCGTCCAGGCCGAGCAGGCGGTCGAGGATGATGGAGTGTAGGTGGCTCAGATCGAGCTGGCGCTGGCGCTCCGGCATATCGGCGAGCGCGGCGGCAATGACTTCCGGCTTCGACCTGAGCAGAAGCGCTCCGGCCCGTGTCACGGCGACAAAGGCCGTGCCACGCTGGCGACCGAGTAGCTCCATGTAACCGGATGCGTCGGCTTCGGGAAGCGCTTCCACGGTAAAGAACTCCTTGGCGGACTCGGCGAACGCCGCCGGATCAAACCCTTGCAGGCTGTGAACCACGCGGTGGGTGGGCAGAATGACCAGCCCATCGGAATCCATGTTGACGAAGGTCATCATCACTGCCGCTTCCGGATAGGCAGGCTGCGGCAGCTCGCTGGGGCGGTGCTCGGAGGGCGCCGTCACAAGGGGCTTGTGCTCCTTGGAGTAGTTCAACGCTGTCTCGTAGCGGTGGTGCCCGTCGGCGATGATGAGCTTCTTATCGGCCATGGCGGTGGTCAGCAGCCGGATGGCTGCCGGATCGCTTACGCGCCACAGCCGGTGCAGTACGCCGTATTCGTCCGTGACTTCCGCCTCGGCCGGGCCGCTCCCGTCGTAGAGGATTTTCTCCACGCTGCCGGCCGGGTCGGAGTAATGCATGAAAATCTGGCCAAAATGCGCGTGGGTGGCCTTGAGCAGGTTGAGCCGGTCGCTCTTGGGCTTGGAGAGAGTCTGCTCATGCCGGAAAACCACTTGCTCGGAGTAGTCGTGGAGCTTGCCCAGGGCAATGAACCCGCGGCGCTCCTTTACGATCTCGCTCCCGGGAACCTTGAAGCGCTGCGAGTAGGCAAAAACGCAGGGATCTTTCTCCTGAATCAGGACGCCCTGCTCACGCCAGGCCCTGAAATCGCGGGCCGCGCGAGTATAGACGCTTTCGCCGCGCTCGGCATCGAAAAGCTCAGGAAGGCCGAGAATGATGCGCACCAGGTTGAATGGGCTGCGCTGGTAATAAGCCTGCTGCATGGCGGGGGAGATCTTGTCGTAGGGCTGGGTGACTACGTCGTCCAGCCGGACCGTGGATGGATTGTAGCGCCATGCGCGAAACGGATAAATGCGTGCCATTTGGAAGGAATTGCTCCCCATGAAGCGGCGAAATTTGCGTACGGGAGTCCAACCATGAGAGGGGTGGGGACTGGTGTGCGCTTAGGGTCGATTGTACCGCAGAGGCCATGGGGAGTCTTGCCGCAGGGCAGGCGCGGCGTGATCGGGATTACCGATGTTATGGTCCTTGTTTCGGTGAGAGCAACTGGCCTGAGCAGCATTGCTCCAGAAGTGCTAAACTCGCCATCATTCCCTGGTGTTGCAGCATGACCTATCTTCGTTTCCGGCGAGTTTCTCAAAATGCGGCAGGGTACCGGCGGTTAGTGCTGGGCTGGGTGTTGATTTGCGGGCTGACGGCCTTGCTTTCGAGTCCGCGCGTGCTGGCCCAGGACGATCAGCTTAACAAGATTCATGTGCCTCCGCCGTCTACCGCAACGCCGGCAACGGCTGCCGAACCCAAGGGGGCTGAAGCGCCAGCTGCCAGTGGACCCGACGCGCTGAAGATTCATCCCGGCTCACGGATCCGCATGAACGTCGACATGGTGCTGGTGCCGGTTACGGTTACCGATCCCATGAACCGCCTGGTCACCGGCCTGGAGCAGGAAGACTTTCAGGTCTTCGAAAACAACGGCGGCCAGAAGATCATCAGCTTCGCCAGCGAGGATGCCCCGGTTTCCATCGGCATCATCTTCGATCTTTCCGGTTCCATGACTTCAAAACTGGTCCGTGCGCGGGAATCGATTTTGCAGTTCATTAAAACCGCCAATCCTCAGGATGAATTTTTCGTGATCGGCTTCAACGACCGTCCGGAACTGATTGAAGACTTCACCAATTCGGTAGAAGATATCCAGGCCCGCCTGGCCACCGTGCGCAGCGGCCACCGCACCGCGCTGCTCGACGCAATCTACTACGGCGTAGCCAAGATGAAGGACGCCCGTCACGAGCGCAAGGCGCTGCTGGTGGTCTCAGACGGCGGCGACAACCGCTCCCGCTACACCGAGGGCGAAGTGCGCTCGCAGGTCCGCGAATCGGATGTGGAGATTTATTCAATCGGCATCTTTGACCCCTACGCTCCCACGCCCGAGGAGCGTACCGGGCCGCAATTGCTCAACGATCTCAGCGAAGAGACCGGCGGACGCCTGTTCCGCGTGGACGATATTGCCGAGATGGGCGACATTGCCGAGAAGATCTCCACTGAATTGCGCAACCAGTACATGATCGGCTACCGCCCCAAGGACCTGACCCGCGACGGCAAGTGGCGTAAAGTGAAGGTGAAGGTCAATCCTCCTCAAGGATTGCCTCCGCTCACCGTCCATGCTCGCACCGGCTACTATGCGCCATTGCAATAATCTGGTTCTCGCCATTCTTTTTGCCGGAGCGACCCTAGCGCTTGCTGCGCAACCGCTGGCTTCGCCGGGGAGCGGAGTTAGCGGTGCTAGCTCCGCTGCGGGCGGCCTGGCGTTTTCAACTCCGCTAACTCCGCCAACTCCGCAAGCGTCGCAGACCCCTCAGGCTTCCCAGGCACCATCTCTCACCGTGGACCGTGACCCGGTGCGCTCGCCCGATGCGGAGCCGCCCAGTTCCGCTGCCGGAGCCATGCGGAAAGAGGGAAGCGGATACGTTCTGCACACCGACGTGGAAGAGGTGGTGCTCAACGCCACCGTGCTTGAGGGCAACAAGCTGGTTCCGGACCTGAAGACAGACAATTTTCAGGTTTTCGAGGACAATGTCAAGCAAACCATCATCAGCTTTCAACACACCGACCTGCCGGTTTCGATCGCGCTGGTGGTGGACAACTCCGGCTCCATGGCGCGCAAGCGGCCGTCGGTCAACAAGAGCGCTCTCGACTTGATTCAGGCCTCGAACCCGCAGGACGAAGCGTTTGTCGTGAACTTCTCCGATGAAGCTTTCATTGACCAGGAGTTCACATCCGACGTAAACAAACTGCGAGACGGCCTGGGGCACATCGAGTCACGTGGCGGGACTGCGCTTTATGACGCGGTGGTTGCGTCAGCCGACAAGCTGGCAGCCGATGCCAAACGCCCCAAGCAGGTTCTGATCCTGATCACCGACGGCGAAGACAACGCCTCCACCCTCAACCTGGAGCAGACCATTCACCGCGTGCAGCAGCTCTCCGGGCCGGTCATCTACTCGATCGGGTTGTTATTCGGTGACGAGATGAGCCATGCCGAAGTGCGTCACGCCCGCCGTGCGCTCGAAATGCTGTCGACCGAGACGGGCGGCATTGCCTTCTTCCCCAAATCGATAGAACAGATTGACCAGATCTCCGCCGAGGTGGCGCGCGACATCCGCAACCAGTACACGCTCGGCTACCGCTCCACCAAGCCCACCACCGAGCCCGGGTTCCGCCGAGTGCAAGTGAACGCCGAGGCCAAGGGCATGGGCAAGCTGACTGTCCGCACGCGCACCGGCTACTTCCCCGTGGTTCGCCAAGCCAAGAAAGAAGCTGCGGCGGACAAGAAGTAGACCGACCCGAACAAGTGGACCGGACGCGGACCACGAATATCAATCGTATAGACTGAACCTGTCATGGCCGTTGAAACCTCACCCTCCCTCCGCGTTGCATCCGACATCACCGAGCTTGTAGGCCACACTCCCATGCTGCAACTGGCACGCCTGTCTCCGAAGCCCGCCGCCCAAGTTTTCGCCAAGCTCGAATTCCTCAACCCCGGCGGCAGCATCAAGGACCGCGCCGCACTGGGCATGATTCTCGACGCCGAGGCACACGGTCTGCTTCATCCCGGGTCAACCATCATTGAAGCGACGGCCGGCAACACCGGCGTGGGCCTGGCGCTCATCGGCGTCAATCGCGGCTATACGGTCAAGCTGTTTGTGCCCGAAGGCTTTGCCGAAGAGAAGTGCATTCTCATGCGCGGCTTCGGCGCCGAGGTGATCCGCACCCCTGAAGAAGAAGGCATGGCCGGCGCCATCAGGCGCGCCCGCGCCGCCGGAGCGGAGATTCCCGGCTCCTTCACCGCTCTCCAGTTCCAGAACCAGGCCAATCCCCAGTTCCACCACGACACCACGGCAGTCGAAATCTGGGAGCAGATGGAGGGCCGCGTGGACGGATTTGTTGCCGGAGTTGGCACCGGCGGTACCTTCTCCGGCGTTGCCCGCTTTCTCAAGGAACAGAACCCCGCGGTTGTGAATATGGCCGTCGAGACGGAGGGATCAATACTGCAAGGCGGCGCACCGGGCAAGCACAAGGTGGAAGGCATCGGCGTGCATTTTGTGCCCGAGACGTTTCACCGCGATGTCTGCGACCGCATTGTGGCCGTCACCGATAAGGACGCATTCGGAATGGTGCAACGTCTGGCAGCAGAAGAGGGGCTGGTTGGCGGCTCAAGCGCTGGCGCGGCGGTATTTGCGGCTGTGGAGTTGGCGAGGGAGCTGGGGGCAGGGAAGCGCATCGTTGTGATCATCCCCGACTCTGCCGAACGGTATTTGTCGAAGAAGATATTTGAGGGCGGGGTTTAGCGGCCAGTTCCACAAATTATCCTGTCATCCTGAGCGAAGCGTACTTCAGCGGAGTCGAAAGACCTGCTTTTGCTCTTCGGCTTAACGTCCCCTGATTGCTTCGGTCGCACTTTCCGCATAGCCTCTCTTCATGGACGAGCGCGTCTACTTCGCCTACATCGTGGCAATCCGCAGCCGCACGCTTTATATCGGAATGACCGGCGATCTTCGAATGCGGGTTTACCAGCACAAGGAGAAACTTCATGAAGACAGTTTCGCCGCAACCTACAACTGTCATCGCCTGGTTTGGTTCGAGCGTTTCATGGATCCGAGTAACGCAATTGCAAGGGAGAAGCAGCTCAAAGGCTGGACACGCACCAAGAAGATTGCGCTGATCGAGAAAGAGAATCCAACGTGGGAAGATCTAAGTAAAGGTTGGTATCCGAAGGCGGAGGTGTAGGGGAAGCGGAGACCGAGAAGCAGGTCCTTCGACTCCGGTCGCCGCGGCGACCTTCGCTCAGGATGACAACTATATCGTAAATATATATAAACAAGCAACATAATATTTTGGTATCATCTATACGAGTCCTGCACAGATACGCAGAGTCAATGACTTGCCGGAAAAATCTGCACGGAATCTGCACAGAACGCATCGAAAAGGATAGAGGCGAACATGGCATTCGTTACCGACAAAGCGGAACTCAAGCCGGGCCTGGTTCTCTTCCGGCGTGGCGACGTGGATCATCGGATGTGGTATTGCCGCATGAAAATACCCAAAGCCGACCGTTACAAGACGGTTTCGCTCAAGACGACCGACATCGAGGTGGCGCGGGAACGCGCCTTCGACCAGGACGCAGACATCCGGTTCCGCTTAAAGCATGACGTTCCTGTGTTCAACCATCCCTTCCGCGAGGTGGGGCGAGAGTATCTGCTGATGCAGGAAGCGCGGGCGAGACGCGGAGAGATCAGCGCCGCGCGGCCCAGGAAAGTTCGTGCCATCATAGAGGGCGCTTTAGATCGATATGTAGGCTCAACGCAGGTTCACCTTATTGGAGATGAGCTTTGGGGCGGCTATCCGGCATGGCGACGGGAGAACGGCGCGGGACGCAACAGGCGCAACGGCGTTCGGGAAGTCACTGCCGACATGGCGCAAGCTTTCGCTTATACGGAAGCCGAGCGCCGCACCAAAGTTCAGCAAACCCTGGGCATCCGGGTTTTGAAGCCGATTGAAGTCAAACCTTCCGAAGAACGGACGGTTCCTTTTATTAGCGATTCCACCATCCGCCTGGAGATGTCCATCTTCGGTGCGGTGATGAATTACGCCATCAAGAAACGCTACGTTGCTGCCAGCCAGCGTTTCGACGAGCGCCCCAAGCTCAAGACGATGAGGCGCGATGAGTTTACGCTGGATGAATACCGCAAACTCCACACCGTGGGAAGAAAGTGGATTGCCGAGACAGATAGACCTTCAAGCATCTGGTATCGCACCGTCACCTACAACATGATCCTGATTGCCTGCAATACAGGCATGAGGCCGGCGGAGATGAAGAATCTGCGCTGGCGCGACATTATGCCTGCAAAAGACCGCGAGGGGCGTGAGATCGTTGTGCTGTTCGTGCAGGGCAAGGGCAAGTCGCGCAAGCTGGTGGCTCCCAAGAGCGTTGGAGATTATCTGGAACGCATCCGCGTTATTTCCAAAGCCACGGAACCGGACGACAGAGTCTTTACCAACACCACGGGCAAGCCTGAAAAAACTCTTTACAGCAAGCTGATTGAAAACCTTCTGAACGAAGCGAAACTGCGCGAAGGCACGCAGGGCGTGCCGCGCTCGACCTATTGCTTCCGGCACACCTACGCCACGCTCCGATTGCAGGAAGGCGTGGATGTGTATTTCCTCGCCGAGCAGATGGGAACTTCCGTCCACATGATTGAAACCCACTATGGACACGTGAACACCATCAAGCACGCCGACCGCGTGTTACAGGGTATGGCGGGATGGGAACTGCCGCAACCGGACTATACGAAAGCCAAGGCGGTGAAGGCGGCAGAGGTTCACGATAGGTCTAAAGGGGGTCAACGCAGCAAGGCGCGCCGACAATAAACCTCCCGAAGCCGTCTTTTGCCGGAGCCGCTGGCGGAGGCTGGCGCAGGGACGTAGTCGTCCCAATGTCCGGCCCGGACACTCCTCCCTGAGATTGTTCTGATTTGCCGCTGCCCCGCTGGGGCGTTCTTAGCGGCAAATCTCTCTGCACGTGCCGCCGCTGGCGGCTGTTCTTAGTGCAGTTCCAACCTCATCGTGCCGGAAAGGACGCTCCTCTCTTCCGACGCTGCAACCGCCCATAGGACCGGGCGTTTTCTTCGAGTAGAGGAGCCCCGACGAACTGTAGGCTTTCTTTGGCCGTATCCGCCGTTTTCCAGCTTCGTGCCCGTTTAAGTCCACCATAACTCGCTGGGGTCTCCCCCCCTCACAGACCCGGTCGTGCAGATTTCCCGCTACCGGTTCCTCAAGCACTACTCGCCGTACCCGGCCACAAGTGCGTAATCCGAGGCCGCTGCAACCGTAGTTCGGTCAGAGGCAGAAGAGTTCCCGGCAGCAGCTTCGGTCGCTTCCATAGAACCGAGCTCACGCCTGTGTTCGACGATATTGCGGTCTGAAACGACACCGCTGAAAGCTTCCCAGAGATTATTCTAGAAAGAGAAAACCGCTTGAATGAAAGCACGCCGCGGCGCAGATTCAGAAGAAAATGCCCCTCCAGCGAGACTTGTCGATCGTCCAAAGCGTGAGCTACTTACGTTGCCCACGGGCGCCCCGTAATTTACGTTGTTGAACAGATTCATCGCCTGAACACTGAAGGTCAAGAAGTACTTGCGCCCCTCCTTCTTCGTCTCGCTGCCATGATCGGCCCTAGCTTCAGATGAATGGGTAAGCTCGAATGCACGGCTCGCACGAAGATTCAACGTCACCGCAGTTGGGCCATTACCGAGGTTAATCGGGATTGGCGTGTCCGTGGGGCCTGGCTCCGTGTCGAAGCAGCCATAGGATGTGAGAACGTAGCGCGTTGAGGAGGTTGCACACTCTAACATCCCAGCATACGATGGTCGATTATTAAAGAAACTGTCTCCGGTAAGATCGTTCGCGGTAACGATATTGAACGGCTTGCCGGCCTGGGCGAACAGGAGGGGATTAAATGTTACCTTCCATGGCCCCGTATAGTTCGCAAGCAGAATGAACATATGATGCTGTACGTCGTCTCGTCCCAGGTCCCGATTCAGATTGTAAGAGTCTGAAGCAGTTCCTGTACCCAAATTAGACTCCGCCCAGATTCGACCATAGACTCCGGTCAGACTGAATCTCGGTGAAATGTGTGCTGAAACCTTCGTGACAAGCTTATTCAGCCTAAACATTGCCTCTGGATCATATTCGTTTACGATACCTAACGACGGATTCGGACGAACACCAGTCTGCGTCGAACTATCATAGGCGAAAGTACCGGGAAGAAATGCGTTGGCATCACGCATCACCAGTTGGTGAACCCCATACGAGTGAAGATAGGTGATCGTCAGAGCGGAGGACTTCGTCAACTGCCGCTCAATGTTAGCACCGAATTGCTCCGTGTACGGCGAATGATATCTCGGCGCAATCTGAACGATCGTGCTCGTAGCCTCGCCTGTCGATCCGCACACAGACGGGAAGTTCTCGATTTGAGCAAGGCTAACGGTGTTGAAACATGTCGGGTAGGAGAACGTCACCTGCTTCTGGCTGCCCACACCGCCATTGAAACGCCCCGCGTCCATAATATTTGCTAGTCCCAGGCGATCATAGAAGATGCCGAAGCCGGCGCGCAGAACAGTTCTCACCTGCTCTCCTGATCTGTGTCCGTCTAGAGCATAGGCAATAGCAAGCCGGGGTGCCCAGTCGCTGTGGTCCGGGATATGGTTTTGCGATTCCCATCGCAGCCCTCCAGAGAGAGTTACTTTTTTATTCACCTTCCAATCGTCCTGAATAAAGAGCGCCGCATCGAAGGTATTCGCCACGAACTGCTTCGAGCCCGTACTGTACGTCAGCCTGTTTGGAACGCACCCACCCGCTTGTGTGAAGGGACAGGATGCTGCGATTGATCCGATTGACTCGCCTGCAGCTAGACCGTTTAACGTTGCGGAATATGCATCTACCGAAGGGAACTCGAAGCTGCCGTTGAAATTCGCGTCATTGAAAACGGCCTCCCGATTATCACGGAGCCGAAGGCCAAATTTAATCCCATGTGTACCTAGCACCATTGTGCTCAGGTTGTGCAGTTCAAAATGATCCTGGTGGTCGTTTAGATGTTGACTTAGGGCTCCCCCGCTCACAAAGTCCTGCGGCACAGTCACTAGAGGGGATATGCTCAGCGGGACAGATGACGACAAGTCGCGCATATATTGGAAGCGGGTCTCATTGACCAAACGATCACTAATTACATGTGCGTCGACGAACTGGAGGACCTGCACGGTTGAGGTATTCGTGCTTGCCTGGCTAGGCAAAGAAGTAGCCCCTATGGCGCCGCTCTCTACAGTGCGGTGATACTGATACCGGACACTGCCCGTATCCTTTCCCCCGAGTCGCAGATCAAGTCGCGAAGACACGCCTGTGTAGGTCTGGGGATTGTAGAGCCCGCCGGACACACTTGCAGGCGAGAATAGGTTCGTGGAAGGGTCTAACACTGCCGTTGCGACATTGTAGATGCTGCTGTCCTCATTATTGCGCTGCTCATAGCTGACAAAAACCGACGCCCTCTTGTTGATGGCTGCAGTCGCCGTTGCGTTGTATTGAATGCTATGGTACGAAGGCACTTCTGAAGCGAACGGAGTCGTTGTGTTAAATGCATCGTCGTTTCCTTGAATAAGGAACTGACCATGAAGACTATCTGCACCAGGCTGCGTCAGTATCTCTGTACGCCCATATCCAGGCCTATCAAACTCTGCTGAGAATGGGTCTT
>JBKQNU010000029.1:0-20577 GCA_052145815.1 Occallatibacter sp. | reverse complement strand
TGAAGCGCGGGGCTAACAACCACGGCGCCTACGGCGCTGGCGACTGCCAGCATGGAGGGCTTCTACACCGGCCCCTTCGAGGGGCCACCAATCATAAGGCCTCCGGCTCTGCCGGAGGATACTTACTCCTTGCTTTGCATTTCTCATCGAAGGATCGAAGACATTGGCTCAACTACCCATTTGTCGATTTCCCACCTTCGCCTGCTGCTCTCGAATGGCGAATTTGCGTTCGTATCAAATCAGCGGGTCTGTAAATACGATCGGCGAGCCCTGGCGGAGTGCTCGAGAACCTGCTGAATGTGCACATCTACCTGTCTGAGTACGGCAGGCGATACGGCGCAACCATCGGTCTCGTAAGTCAGCAGTGGCATGCCTTGCTGAATGCTCAGGGGCTTGAGGATCGCCTCCGAAATCCTGAAGGGCAGGCAGTTGAAGGGCCCGATCAAAATGATTCCGTCGTAGCCTTCGTATTCCGCGTTCAAGCTTCTGCCTATCGTCGGGGTGATCTCACCGAAAATCTGAGGTGAGACGTGTTCTGAGCTCTTGTCAAACACAGCAACAACATCATTGGGTTTGGATACCAGAAGTCCAGTCCTGAAGAAGACATCCCGGTAACGCTGCTCGGCTCTGATTCCCGATTGATATCCCCACCATTGCTGCAGATACTGCTGTCCATCCGGCTCGAACACGCGAGCGCAAGCCTTGGCCAGTGCGAAACCTCCCGGCTTTAAGCCCCAATTATTCGCCGTTCCCCGCATACCATCGTAGGTGGCATAGAGAAAGAGTTCATTCAGATCGACGGGCTTGAGGATGATTCCGCGTGCCGCATAAAGGTCACGAACTCCATCCATGAAGAACGGACTGAAGCGGGCGTAGAAGTCACCCGTAACAACCACGCGGGGACAATCCGCGGGATTTCGCGTGCGTGGAAGCGCGGCAAGATTCTCCACGAGAGCGGGCAATCCGGCAGAGAAATCGTCGAGTGTTTTTGCTTTGGCCCTGAACCGGCTCCACTTCTGTTGGAATTGGTCGATACTGCTTAGGCTACCGGCGCTGTTGTGGTTACCGCGGCTTGCGGGAGCCCCCACGACACGCAGAACATAATCGATCTCCACGAGGATGTCCGCAAGGAGAATGGCCGGTGACAAATGGCTCGCTAACACGGGAGGATCAAATCCCAGGTAGTCGTTTTCCTTTCCGGGACTCACCATGAACACGTCAGATAGCCGATGTTCGGCGATGAAGCGCTCGAAATACTCCATGTAGGCTTCGCTGACACATGGGGCGCCGCCGCGGAGCATGTGAAAGCCGACGATGTCTCCGGGTTGACGATCGCGATGGATCTGGAGCAACTGCCCGATCGAGAGAGGCAGCGGGAGGCATTCGCGTCCGGAGGTTGACTGCAGGCCGAGGTCGAGTTGGCTTCGATCCATGGGAACCACCGGGCCCGCACGCAAGCCAAGCCAGCCAAGCGCCATTGCCGCGGACTCTGCGTGATACTGCGAGAAGTTGAGAAGATGCAGTTTAACCCTTGGGTCGGTGAGTGGCACACGCTCGCCATTGGATGAGACCACAACACCGCCTTTGACCAGCCGGCAAGGAGTAAACGGCCTGGCGACGTTGGGTTGAGCGGCGCGGTAGTTTTGCACGATATCGAGAAAGGCCTCGAGACGCGTTTGCACGCCGGCATCGGCGGTGTGCGCATCGATTTCGAGAGTAAGGTATGGCTTGGATCCCAACTCGGAGGCGAGCAGCGAGTGTGTGAAGGCATCGATTGTGCAACTGAAATTGCTGACGGTGAGGAGAAAGAGATTCGAATGCCGCTTTGCGAGCGAGGCCGCATTCAAGATCTGATTTGCGAAATGCCAGACAGTGGGCCCTGCGCCGGCCGGCATAAGGCAATCGGCGGGAATCACAAGAACCCCCATGCTGGAGAGCTTTTTAGCGACGGATTGAGAAGCCTCCGGGGTGTAGGCGTTATAGCTGTGCCCGGCTAACAGGATGGCGGGCTTGTCGGCCGCCAGCGCTTGCGCGAGGGCCTGCTTGCCGATTTCAATCAAAGCGCAGTCGGTTCTGGTTTGCTCGCCTATGGCCGCAGCCCATGCCTCGTTGGCCAACTCACGAGAGACTCCCAACTCACGCACGGCCATTTCGGTCATCGCCGCATTAGCCGAGTATCCGTTGGTGAAATCCAGGCTCGGCGATAGAAATTGCGTATCGGGAAATGCCTTGGCCAAAAAGAAAGGACCGGCTTGTGTAATCGGGCAGAGGTACGAATCCTTTGCGGAATCGTGTTGAGGCATGCGCGCCACCTGGGGCAGGAAAACCATGTGCACGTCATGCTGTGCCAGATCCAACACGGCGCCATGTGCAATCTGCGCCGGCAGGCAGAAACCTGAATGCGACCTCAGATCGCCTCGCGGGTCCACTCCGGATAGCACGACCTCCAACCCCAAAGTCGAGAAGAAAGTCCAGTAGAGGGGAAACAACGAGTGCGTCGTGAGAGCGCGAGGAATGCCAATGCGCTTTTCCGAGACTGCCGTCGTACCATTGGTGTGACCAAACGATTCTTCGATGAACGACCTTGCGGCTTCAAGCGCCGGCCCAACGTCCCAATATGGACGCGCCTTGGGCACAGTCCTTGGCTCTGCATGTGCGTGTTTTGGTGTGCCGTAGATGACCGCGGCCCGCTGTTCCACCAAGTCGGGCGCGGGCGCGACGCGGGCCTTCCGCTTCCACACGTTTTCGTACAGGCTGCAACGGCCGCCAAACGGGAAACGCCTGCCGGCTACTTCGAATCGGTCGATGCTGCAGTACATCTTGCACGCTTGACAACTGAATCGGCCGACGAGCTTCATCTCTGCGGACGCAAGTGTTTCCAGATCGGTAGTCGTTCCGGACCGGTTGCCTGACCGGTCGAGAGCGAGCAATCCCACGCCCAGCGCGCCGAGCAGCTCGGGGTTGGGTGGGATCACTACCGGGCGGCCAACGCGATGCGCAAATGCGTACGCAACTGCCCGGTTCAAAGCTACCCCCCCTTGCAGGAGGACCTTGTTACGGACCGGGCGCTGTCCTTTGACTTTCGTGAGGTAGTTCTCAGCGATCGCGTACACCAGGCCGGCGAGGATGTTGTCGCGCCCCTGGCCTTGTTGTTGGGCGATGCGGATGTCGGAGTTGATGAATGCCGCACACGTCGTCTTGAATTTCACCGGCGCCGGCGCGGACAACGCGATGTCTGCGATATCGGAGACATGGATCCCAAGATCGCTTTGGGCGCTCTCTTCAAGAAAGGAGCCTGTGCCGGCGGAGCATGCGTTGTTCATGGCATAGCCGATGGGCACGCCATTACGCAGATAGATATACTTGGCGTCCTGGCCGCCGATTTCGAAGATCGTGTCAACGTCCGCGGCAAAGTGCGTCGCCCCGGCGGCATGAGCCGAAATCTCGTTGTAGACCTGCTCAGTGCCTAGCCAGGCGCCAATGAGTTCGCGGGCCGATCCCGTCGTGCTGACAAGGCCCACGGCGCGATTGCCCACTTGACCGATGAGAACTCTGAGGCACTCGCGAACCGCTGCCACGGGATCATCATGCGTACGCGCGTAGTGGGATGCGACGATGGCACGTGTTTCAGGGTCGAGCAGGATCGCCTTGGTGGTCGTCGAGCCCGCATCCACTCCCAAAACCATTGGACCATCGGGGGGCGCCTGCAGCGACGGGGCGATCATGACCTGCACCTGGTCCTCGTAGCGATGCAACGGCGGGAGTGTTTCGAAGAGAGGCGGCCGTGCAATGCGCGGGGATTTGTAGAGCGGATTGTCACGCGTGAGCAGAGCACTACCCCACGCTTCGAACCACGGACTTTCTGGCAGTGTGATCAGGTCTGTATCGGGCAGTTTCGCGCGGAGCGTCCGGACCACGGCATCATTGCGCGTAACGCCTCCTATCAACAACACGCGCCGCAGCGAGTTCTGGCTTTTTTCGAGGAGCGCGACGACTTTACTGGCCATGCTGTCGTGCAGGGTGGTCAGAATGTCAGCGGGCGTGGCCTCGTGGCGATTGAGCTTATGCGTGACGTCGGATTTGCAATGCACGGTGCAGCGTGAAGCCAGCGGCACAACGCTTCCCGAAGCCGAGAGCTGGATTGCCGCGTCGATGTCGAGTCCCATGCGGCCGATCAGTTGCACAAAGAATTCGCCGCTGCCCGCCGCGCACTTGTTATGCGACAGCACATTGGTGACTCTTCCATCTGTAAGCGCATAGACCAGAAATGATTCACCGCCCAGCGAAGCTACCGCATCAAACTCGCTCCCCACTTTGCGCCCAACTTCGCGTAACGCTCGTTGGATGGCGGCGAATTCTGAGATGTGGCCCAGGTGGCCGGAAACGCCAAAGTACTCGGCGCCGGCGAACTCTGGCTGCGCGAGCAACTGCTCAAGAACTTCCAGGGGACGGCCCTGATGTGCCATTACCTTGGCATTTTTGACATGGGATTGGACCGAGACCACCTTGACCGTCAGTGCGCCGATGTTGATGCCAACGTAGGACATGGCGACTCGGTACTGAGGAAACCAGGTGAAAGATCTTCGCGGACAGGCGAAAACTGCGAATCCTATCGACTCTAATCTGCATTCCTGGAACTGTGCGTCCCCAGGAACTGTACTCCCAATTGGGGGGAAGCGGCAGTTCGCTCGAAAAATCGAAGGACGACCGCAATGATAATGCTCAGTATTGGGAATCGCCGATGTGATCCTCATCACGCTCATCAGGGGAATGGGTCCAGAATCGACTCATCCACACAGAATCAATTGCTTAGTCTCCCAGGAACCACCTGCGTGACTGTTCCAGGCGTGGTCAAATCGGCATTGCGCCAGGAGCCTCACGACTGAGTCGCGAGAGGAGAATGACCGGCTCGTTGGACATATCGCGGGATTGGTCGTCGTATTTCGGCCAGTGTCCATCGATCTGCCCCCAAGGCATTGTCAGTTGACGGTGACAGGCCAAAGCACGTTTCTAGCCCCGGCTCGGCCCGGGTATCCATTTGACTAAGGTAGGCCCAACCCGTAGGGTTCGGGGCATAACCCAAAACACAACCTGTTCGAGGGAACCTGAATCAGCTGGATGCCCAGCTCCGGAAGTTATTTTTTGGTCAACCGCTGCAGGTGATGACATGATGCCACCAGACAAAGCAAGACCCGGCGATGAGCAAGACCACGACCGGCAGCAGGAGCCGAGGCTACGGTGCGAGGATGTTGTAGATCGTTTGCCAGGTGATACCGAACTCACGAGCCGTTGCAGACTTTTTTCTTGCCAGCCGCCACGCGGTCACGAATGGCCTTGACCGGCACTCATCATAGACTTGCGACCCTTGTAGACGCCGGCCTTCCTGGCCAAAGCGATTCCTTTCAGTTGGCGCTCTTTAATCGTGCTTCGCTCAAATCCAGCACAGGCACCCACGACAGAAAACATCAACTTCGAAGATGGGCCATCGTTATCGCTGAACGATAAAGTCTCGCTGCAGGATTCAAGGGCGACACCCTGAGTGGTCATCAGTTTCCCGCCATGGTCATGAGATTGAACACCACCTTTTAGTCATGCCCGATCCCCGTTGGTTTTTTTCCATCGGCTCCGACGAAGGACTCGATTGAGACGATTGTGCTATGGACGAAATACCCGTAGAAGAATCTCATAGAAATATCCAAGAATCCGTTCAACAGCACGTCGCCTACGTCATTCATTGGCTAAGGGATGTTGTGCAAAAAACGGAATCCCTGGTTTGCGGAAAGGCAGCGAAGTGCCACTGGTTTCGATCATCACGCCGGTCTACAACGCCGCCGATTGGTTACCGGAGACGTTGGCCACAGTGCGCGCCCAGACGCTGACCGATTGGGAGATGATCTGCGTCGATGACTGCTCGACGGATGGCTCAGTGGCCATTTTGGAGAGAGCGTCGGCTGAAGACCCACGTTTTCGCCTTCTGCGCATGCCTCGCAACGGTGGCCCGTCGGAAGCGCGCAATCTGGCGATGGCAGCCGCTCGGGGGCGGTTCATTGCATTTCTCGATGCCGACGACTTATGGCTGGCGGAGAAACTCGCTCGCTCCGTGGAATGGATGACCGCGCACAATTACGGCTTTATCTATCATGACTACCGGCACATCTCTCATGATGGCGTCCTGGTCGGTTCTCTGGTCACCGGGCCGGAGGTTCTGGACTTGCGAGCATTGCACACGCGGCGCGGGACTGGCGGCTGCCTGAGCGTGGTAATCGATCGCGAACTGATTCCTGGATTCCACTTTCCGCGTGGAAAGGATTGGAGGCATGAGGACTTCATCGGCTGGTTGAACATTATCCAACAGTGGCAGCCTGGGCACCGCCTTCCCGCTGACTTGGGCCGTTACCGCCTTTCGGCAGGAAGCCGGTCGTCGAACAAGCTGAAGGCAGTGCGAGATACATGGAATATCTATCGCCAATTCTCCAGGCTTTCTCTGCTGTGCGCTTTCTACTGGTGGGTACAATACGTCTGGAATAGCTTCTGGCTCTATCTTCATGCACGACCTAATTTGGTAGCAGAAATAACTCCCGGAGCTTGAAACACCCAGCCGACTCCATCCGCGACCTGTTCATGGACAAGCCGGGTGTACCGGTCTTCGGCGAGGGCGAGAAGATGCACAAGCGCGCGTACGAGAGTCTGGGAATAACACTAAGTGTGCTGGTCCGCATCGATGCGAGGTTCCGAAACAAATAAGCTGTGCCCTGAAATCAAAAGCCCACCCGAATCGCTGCGGGTGGGCTAATTATTTTGCATAAAAATTGCAAAACTGGCTGGCTGTTAGAGCCGTTATACTCTTTCGTATTGCTTAAATCATGCTGAACAGAAAACGTAACTTCCTGACTCTAAGAGGCGCAGGTAAAAACAGGTGTATCGTACCTTGAAGATCAAACTTGCGCCGGCAAAATGGGTCCGGTGGGTTAAGGGGAAGGACGATGGAGCCAAGGCTGCCGGCTCGGCCTGAATCCACCCCCGATTGTAAATCAGCGGTAAGCCAGCCAAAGGCTAGTGGCCACAATGTTGAGCATGGCCAGAGGCATCAGGTAGCGCCAGCCGAAGTTCATCAACTGGTCATAGCGGAAGCGGGGCAGGGTGCCGCGCACCCAGACGTAAAGAAACAGGAAGCAGAAGACCTTGGCCACGAACCAGAAGATGGGAAAAAGCGCGTGAACAAAGGCATTTTGCGGCGGTTGAATCAGGTCTCCGAAAGGGCTGGTCCAGCCGCCGAAAAACAGCAGAGTGGCGACGCAGCCAACCATGATCATATTGGCGTATTCGGCCATGAAAAACATGGCGAACTTCATGGAGCTGTACTCGGTGTGGTAGCCGCCGGTGAGTTCGCTCTCGGCCTCGGGCAGATCGAACGGCGAGCGATTGGTTTCGGCGTAGGCGGCGGTGAGGTAGATGAAGAAGGCGACGAACTGGAAGCCGCCGAAGATGTTCCAGGTGGCGATACCCTTGGTGGCCTGCTGCTCAACGATGACGCGCAGGTTGAGCGAGCCGGCGCGGAGCACGACTCCGACCAGCGAAAGTCCGAGAGCGAGCTCGTAGCTGATGAGCTGAGCGGAGGAACGCAGCGAGCCGAGCAGCGAGTACTTGTTGTTGGAAGACCAGCCGGCGAGGGCGATCCCGTAGACGCCGATGGAGGTGACGCCGAGGATGACGAGCAAGCCGATGTTGATGTCGGCGATTTCAAACAGGTCAAGGCCGCCGGGGCCGATGTGCGGTTCACCAAACGGCACCACCGCGATGGAGAGCAGGGCGCAGCCGAGCGAGATGATGGGCGCGAGGATGTAGAGCGGGCGATAGACGCCGGTGGGGATGATGTCCTCTTTGAGGAACGACTTTGCGCCGTCGACCAGAGGCTGGAGCAGGCCGAAAGGGCCGACGCGGCTGGGTCCCCAGCGGTTCTGGATGCGGCCCACCAGCTTGCGCTCAAGGAGTACCGTATAGGCGACGGCCAGGAGCAAGACCACCGTGACTACGGCTACTTTGAGCAGGCTCCACAGGAAGAATTGGAGAATCGTCACTTGCGTTCAGCCTCTTTGATTTGTTGTTGCGCGGGCATGGTTCGCTTTCGTTGGAGGTCGTTTGGTTCGGTGGAGCGTTGCCTCAGGGGCTAAAGCCCAACTTCATTTTCGGTCCCGTTCGGCACGCGACCCAGAGGGTACCCCGGTCGTGCCCTGTTACAAAACTGGTCCCCGCTTACAAGCCATGCCCCTAATGCACGACTGGGTTCTGACGCATGCCCCTAGTCAGCGGCGGTTTCGGCCAGTTCTTTTGCCTGGTGCTGTTGGAGTTGGTTGAGGGCAGGGCTGTAACGGCCCAGCGTTGACGAGGTGAACAGGGTGTCGTGGGCGGGACGAATATCTTCCCTGGCGGTTTCCACGGGCGCGGCGAGGGTGGTTACGGGGACGAAGCCGGGATCGGTATGCACGTCGTTGCCGGTGAAGAGGTTGATGCGGTCAAGGTTGTAGCCGGGAACGAGGCGGGCAATCTCGTCCAGCGTAGCCAGCGGATCGAAGGGGCTTAGCTTGGGTTCGAGATTGTTGGAGGCGAGCCAGACGGCGTGGCGGTCGGCTTCGCCGGATTGCGCGCCGCGGGACTGGCCGAGGTCGGCAGTGACGGAAGTTTTGCCGAAGGGGACGAGCGATTTGACGTCGACGGCCATGCTGCCGGCGAGGCGAACTAGGATTTCGAAGTCGGGCTTGACGCCGGCGTGGTCGGCGGCTTTCTTCGCCAGTTGCACATCGCCGTAGGTGTTGGTAACGGTGCCGGATTTTTCGTAGAGGCTGGCAGCGGGGAGGACGACGTCGGCCCACGCGGCTGTCTCAGTCAAAAAAATGTCTTGCACGATAACAAATGTGGAATCGAGAGAGCCAGGGTTTAGTCCAAGGCTTGTCAAGGGGTCTGCACCGACCACTAACAGTGCGCCAAGCTCTCCTTTTTCCGCTGCGGTAAACATTTCCTTGATGGGCTTCCCTGGAGTTTGCGGCAGGCCCGCATATTCCGCGAATGCGCCGGGCTCGGAAACGGGAACGTAGCCGGGGAGCAGGTGCGGGAAGAGGCCCATGTCGGCCGCGCCGCGGGAGTTGGCGTGGTCGCCGAGATAGGCGAAGCGGATGTTGCCGCGCGCAAGGCCCCAGGCAACAAATGCTTCGAGCGCTGCGCCGCGGAACTCCTGGCCGAAGACGATGACCAGCGACTCCTCGGCCATGACGGCCTTGGCAAAGTCGGACTCGTTGCGGTCGAGGATGGTGGTGAGATCTTTGTAGCCGTTGGGCGGAAGGCCTTGCACGGCGCGGGCCTGGCGCTCGAGCTTGATGGGCTTCGAATTGGCGATGTAGAGGCGCGCCTTGTTGTGGCGGACGTTGGTGCGCAGCTCCCAGGCGAGGAGTGGATGCTCTTCCGTAGGATCGCCGCCGACGAGCAGAATTGCTGGAGCGGCGGCAATATCGCGCAGGCCGGCGGCCTTGCCAGGATGGCCCGCGAGCGCGCGGGCGAACGCAGCGTAATCCGTGGTGCGCTCGTGGTCGATGTTATTGGTGTTCAGAACCGTCCGGGCGAATTTCTGCAGGAGATAGTTCTCTTCATTGGTGGCGGTGTTGGAGCCGATGACCCCGATGGAAGAGCCACCGCGCGTGTCGCGGATTTCCTTGAGCTTGCTGCCGGCGAGGCGCAGGGCCTGCTCCCAGGTTGCGGGTTCGAGTTTCCCGGACGAATTGCGGATGAGGGGCTTGGAAAGCCGCTCGGGGTTCTCGACAAAGTCGAAGGCGAAGCGGCCCTTGGCGCATAGGAAGTCGTTGTTGATGCCGCTCTTGTCGCGATTGTCGGCGCGGACGATTTCAGAACCGTTGTCGACCTGGCGGACGCCGAGGGTGACCTTGCAGCCGTCCGCGCAGTGGGTGCAAACGGTGGAGACGTGCTTCATCTCCCAGGGGCGCGTCTTGTATCGATAGCTGCCGCTGGTTAGCGCGCCGACGGGGCAAACGTCAATGCACATGCCGCATTGCTCGCAGTCGAGCTGACCGGTCTGGGCGTCGGGGGAAACGTCGTTGGGCGCGATGACGGAGACGACGCCGCGGTTTTGCACGCCGAGGGCCCATACGTCCATGCCCTCGCCGCACATGCGGACGCAGCGGTAACAGAGGATGCAGCGGGGGCGATCATAGTAGACGGCGGGGGACCACTGCTGCTCGTCGCGGTGGGCCTTGGCTTCGGTGTAGAGGCTCTCGCCGGCGCCGTACTTGAAGGTCATGTCTTGCAGCTCGCACTCGCCGCCGGCATCGCATACGGGGCAGTCAAGGGGGTGGTTGCCGAGCAGCAGCTCGATGGTGGCTTTGCGCGCCTGGATGATTTCCGGCGATTCGGTCACGAAGACCTGGCCCTCGGCGACGGTGGTGGTGCAGGCGGTTTGCAGCTTGGGCACTTTCTCCTGGCGCACCAGGCACATGCGGCAGGCGGCTTGCAGGCTCAGCCCGGGGTAATAGCAGAAGGCAGGGATCTCGATGCCGGCTTTGCGGCAGGCTTCAATGAGCAGCATGCCCGCGGGTGCGGTCAGCTTTTTTCCGTCGACGGTGAAGGTTACGTCTGGCATTCGTGTCCTTAGGCGGCCTGCGTCGCTTCCTTAAGTGAATGACTCTGGGGTAGAGGCACCCCGAGCCATTCCACAAAATACAACTTGGTCTCGTGGGCAGGATCGAATTCATTGAAGTCGACGACCGTGGTATTTGCCTCGGGAATTGGTTCCCCTGCTTTTAGAGATTCGCTCAGGTAGAGTTGCATGGCTTCGCGCATGTTTGTGCGCGTGTCTTCGAGCTCAGCGCCCACGGAGCCGCAGCCGGGGATGTCGGGAGAGAACGCACTCCAATTGCATTCTCCCTTTTCGTAGACCACCAGGTATTCTCGCGTCATTTCAATCCTGCCTTCTTAAGAATACTGTGAAGCAGTCCCTTTCCAATCTCTTTGCCTGCATGCATCGGCACGATCAAAAGGCCCGGCTTTACTGGGTGACGGAAATGGCGATGGCTGCCCGTCTGGCCCGTACTATACCAACCGTCCGCTTCCAGAATGCGGATCAGTTCTTGCGCTTTCAATCAGTCTTCCCCATTCGCGTCTACCCTTCAAATCACGGCAAGTTCAACGTGCTTTGCGAACGGGCAGGGCTTCCCATTCAAATGCTCTTCAAATTCTTTGCGGAACTTCTTCACAAAACCCAGCGTGGGCATGGCGGCGGCGTCGCCTAACGGGCAGAACGTCCGGCCCATCATGTTTTCCGCTAAATACTGAATGTTGTCGATGTCTTTGGCCACTCCGTAGCCGGCGTGGAAGCGGGTCAGCGATTTCTTGAGCCAGTCTGTGCCTTCGCGGCAGGGAATGCACCAACCGCAGGACTCGTGCTGATAAAAGCTGATGGTGCGCAGGGCGAACTCGACGATGCAGGTCTGGTCGTCGATGACTACCACGCCGCCGGAGCCGAGCATGGAGCCGGCTTTGCCGACCTGGTCGAAGTCCATGCCGAGGTTTTCGATTTCTTCGGGCAAGAGAACCGGCGTTGAGGACCCGCCGGGAACGATGGCTTTCAGCTTGCGTCCGCCGCGGATGCCGCCGCCGACTTCATAGATCATCTTCTTGAGGTTATAGCCCATGGGCAGCTCGTAGACCCCGGGGCGCTGCACGTGGCCGCTGAGCGAGAAAAGGCGCGTGCCTCCGTTGCGCGGCGAACCAAGTGCCGCGAAGGCTGCGCCGCCCATCTCGATGACGAAGGGTACGCTGGCGATGGTCTCGGCGTTGTTGATCACGGTGGGGCCGCCGTAGAGGCCGACGACAGCGGGGAAGGGCGGCTTGATGCGCGGAATGCCGCGCTTGCCTTCGAGCGACTCCATGAGCGCGGACTCTTCGCCCACTTCGTAAGCGCCTGCGCCTGATTGGGTGATGACTTGAAACTCGGTTTCGGAGCCGAAGATCTTCTTGCCGAGAAAGCCCTTTGCGTAGGCATCAGCGACGGCTTTCTCCATGATTTCGAGCAGATAGCGGTACTCGCCGCGCAGATATATGAAGCCGATCTTGGCGCCGATGGCGAGCCCGGCGATGATGGTGCCTTCAATGACCGCATGAGGGTCGTGCAGGAAGATGAGGTGATCCTTGCAGGTGCCGGGTTCGCTCTCATCTCCGTTTACCAATACGTACTTTGGCTTTGCGGACTGCTTGGGGACGAAAGACCATTTGAGCCCAGTAGGGAAGCCAGCGCCGCCGCGGCCGCGAAGGCTGCTGGCCTTCATCTCTTCGATGATCCACTCGGGGCCCTGGTCGAGGCACTTTTTTGCGGAGACATAGCCGCCGAGTTCGATATAGCGGTCGATGTTGGTTGCGCCCAGGCCGAAGCGCCGGCTGACAACTTTGACTTCATCGGGATGGGAGACGAGCCTAGGCATGGTTGGAGCTCATTTCTTCCCGGGCACGGCCGCGATAGCTGTCGAGAATGCCGGCGACGTGGTCGGCGGTGAGCTCGTCGTGGAAGTCGTAGTTGACCTGGATGGCGGGGGCCCAGCAGCAAGCGCCGATGCATTCTACTTCTTCGAGAGAGAAGAGGCCGTCGGGGGTGATGCCCTTGTGGCCGATGCCGAGCTCTTCCTGGAAGCGCTCGTAAACTTCATAAGCGCCTCGCAGCATGCAACTGATGTTGGTGCAGACCTGCACGTTGTATCTTCCGGCAGGCTTGAAGCGAAGCATGGAGTAGTAGCTGGCCACGTTGCGGACGTCGAGTTCGGTGATGCCGATGCGATCGGCAACTTCGGCGACGACCGCGTCAGAGAGGTAGCCGATCTCGTCCTGCGCGTAGAGCAGCATGGGGACGAGCGCGGAGCGGCGAACAGGGTATTTCTCCACCAGCGCGTCGAAGCGAGCGGCGAGTTTGGGAGAAAAAATCGACATGGTCTCCGGACTCATTGCTGCCTCTCCCGCATCATCAGCTCCCGCGCCCATTGTTCGGCTGCCATATCCATCTCTTCCTCGTCCAATCCTGCTTCGCGTAATCTTCCGTGCTCCGTGAACTCGAGTTTTCCTTGGCTTCCATCTTCGCGCTGCCAGGTTACTTCGGCGCCGTTGCGGTTGAGGTCAAGCCAGTCGTCGCCGTGGCGAACAAGAATTCTTTCTTCCCCTAACTCCACCGTGGCTTGGCGATTTCCGTTAAGGCCGTAGGCTGCGGTGTAACTGCGGAGCAGTGAGGCAAGGGAAACCCATAACTCGACGTATAACTGGGTAGGGTCTGCGGAGGGGTGATTCGCGATAAGTTCGATAGCTTCCAATCCGCATTCCCTCAGTGGCTAAAGCCCGGATTCATTTTGCTGTCCATTCGGCACGACTGAAGTCGTGCCCTGTTACAAAGCTCTCGACCCTCAAACCCCGAAAGCGATTCGCTAGACCCTCAGTCCCTCGTTTCTCATCGGTCGATTTCTCCGAGCACAATATCGATGGAGCCGATCACTGCAACCACGTCGGCTAACATGCGGCCTTTGCACATGACTTCTATTGCCTGCAGCGTCGGAAACGATGGATAGCGCATGTGTACCCGGTAGGGCTTGGCGGTACCGTCCGAAACAATATAGTAGCCGGTCATGCCGTGGCCGGCTTCAATGCCCTGGTAAACTTCGCCGGCCGGTACGGCGAAGCCCTCGGTAACGATTTTGAAGTGATGGATGAGCGCTTCCATCTGCGTCTTCATTTTTTCGCGGTCGGGCAGCACGATCTTGGGTGCATCGGCTTTTACAGGGCCTTCGGGCATGCCGTCGAGGGCCTGCTGAATGATCTTGACGCTCTCCCGCATCTCAACCAGGCGCACTTCGTAACGCGCCCAGCAATCGCAGGCAGTCGATGTGGGCACGTTGAATTGAAACTTCTCGTAGCTCGAATACGGCATATCGCGGCGAAGATCGAAATCAATACCAGACGCGCGCAGGGGGGGACCGGTGACGCCGAGCGCGACGGCGTCTTCCGCGGATAGATGGCCTACCCCGACGAGGCGGTTGCGGAAGATGGGATTGCCGGTGAGCAGGTTGGAATACTCATCGATCTTCTCGGGAAAAGTGCGGATGAAGGCCTGTACGCGATCGAGAAAATCGAGAGGCGGCTCCATGGACAGGCCGCCGATACGGATGTAGCTGGTCATCATGCGTTGGCCGGCTACGGCCTCGAAGAGGCGGAGGATGTCTTCGCGTTCGCGGAAGGTGTAGAGGAATACCGTCATCGCGCCAATGTCGAGCGCGTGCGTTCCCAGCCAGATGAGGTGCGAGTTGAGGCGGCTCAATTCGGCCAGCAACACGCGCATCCACTGGGCTTTGGGAGGAATTTCCAGGCCGAGAAGCTTTTCTACGGTGAGGGCATAACAAAGATTGTTGGAGAGCGGATCGAGGTAGTTGATGCGGTCGGTGAGGGGAACTACCTGGTGATAGAACTTGGCTTCGCAGGTCTTCTCGATGCCGGTGTGCAGGTAGCCGATTTCGGGATAGATGCGGACAATGATCTCGCCGTCGATCTCGAGCACCAGGCGCAACACGCCATGGGTGGCGGGGTGTTGCGGGCCCATGTTGATGACCATGTGCTGGTCTTTAGCGCCTTCGGCCGGTTCGAGGACTGGCATGCCTGCAAGGTGGCTCATCAACGGTAGCCCTCCACCGGGTAGTCCTTGCGCAGGGGATGGCCTTGCCACTCCTCAGGCATCATGATGCGGCGCAGGTTGGGATGTTCTTCGAAGCGGACGCCGAAAAGGTCGAAGACTTCACGCTCGTAATAGTTTGCGCCCGGCCAGACTGGGGTAATGGATTCAACGGAGGGTTCCGCATCGTCAAGCATGACGCGCAGGCGGATGCGCTGCTTCATGGCGAACGAAGTAAGGTGATAGCTCAACTGGAAGCGTGGCGCGGCAGGGTACCAGTCGACAGCGGTCAGGTCTTCAAAAAAGTTGTAGCCGGCGGCCTGCAGGGTAAAGCAGGCGGCGCGGATTTGCTCGGGCGCGATGGTCAGGGTGAGTTCGTTGAAGTCGAATTTTGCGTCGACGAGCGCGTCGGCGTTCCAGGCTTCGATGGCCTTCACCGCGGGGTGATCCGGCAGCCCTTCGAGGACCGCGGACTTGCCAAGGAGTATCGCAGTGTCGGGCATCTTAGAGGTCCGCCTTGTCCTGGCTCCAGTTGAGGATGCCTTTGCGCACGATGTAGTAGAGGCCGACGGCGACAAAGCCGAGGTAGACCACCATCTCCCAGAAGCCGAAGAGGCGCCCGACGCCGGTAAGGGCGGGCAGCTTGCGGTAGATGACTGCCCAGGGCATCATGAAGACCGCTTCCACGTCGAACAGGATGAACAGAACTGCGACCAGATAGAAGCGCACGCTGAAGCGCGAGCGGGCGTCGCCCACAGCCACGATTCCGCACTCGTAGGCAGCCAGCTTGGTGGTCGAATTCCGATGGCGGCCGACGAACCAGGAGGCGATGACCATGCCCCCGCCAAGCAGGACGACAGCCACAATCTGCATGAAGAGCGGGATGTATTGCCAGGTGTACGGGATGGTGTAAGGGGTCATCGTCGGCCAGTCTCGAAAAGAATCCGTGAAGATTGTCTCTGTCGGGCGGAAGCGGCTCTGGCTTCCATCGAACAGGACGCTGGTTTGAGCTTAGGTTTTCAGCCTCATCCCGTCAAGGCAGAGCGGGTTGGGCCGTGACGGTTGGCAGCCCTGGGAAAAGGGTGAATCGGCGCGCCAGGGTTGTGGAAGCTGATTTGGCGCTTGTTGTGCGGGGTTGAGAGAGGCGATTGAGGAGTGCGCGAACGCGGCCGCCTGCCCAGAATGTGGGACGTGAAGGTGAAAAAACGGCATCGACATGTACGTATGAAATCGTTTTACGTTCATTTACATGATTCCCCGCGGTTTCGGTGTGCGGGAAACGACTTGGGCTGTCGGGCGGACCGCCTTTTTCATTGCGACTGTTGCAAAGGCCTTGTTCTTGTCGGCCCTGGCTTATTGACCGAGGGCCAGCACACCAAACAGGACCAGCCATGCCACGCTCATGGTGTGCCAGAACCAGGCAGTTGAGTCCACTGCGACCTGGCGGAACTCGACGCGCCTGAGCCAGCCCAGGGCGCAGAGGCAGAGGGCCAGCGCCAATACGCCGAGGAGGAGATGGGCGGCGTGCAGGCCGGTGATGACATAAAAGAAATAGCTTGCCGGGGTGGACCAGCGATCGAAGGCAAAACCCTGGGCGGACAAATTGCGCCAGGCGAGGGCTTGTCCGACGAGAAAGAGCGCGCCCAATGCGAGGGTTGCGGCGATCCACGGCAGGGTGCGGTGCAGGGCCGGGTGGCCCAGGCCGAGCCACTCTTCCAGTACGTCGATCTCGCGGAAGATATTCTGGCGTGCGCGCTCCATAGTCACGCTGCTGACGAGCAGAATCAGCGTGTTGATGTAGAGGATGCGGGGCAGCAGGACGGGATGCCAGTCACCGATGAACTCGTGGGTGCGGGGGTCCATGTGAAAGCCGGCCTGGCGGGCGAAGAAGAACAGGACCAGGACTGCGAAGAAGATCATATCCGCGGCCAGGACAGAGAGCACGAAGAAGCGGACGCGATGCAAGAGTTCGCGGGGACCGCGGCGCTCATTGTTCCATTCGTCGTCTCCTCCACCGCCGCCACCGCCGGTGGGTCGCCGGTCGACGGGCGGTTTGCCGCCGATTCCGGGCTCTTTGCGTTCAATCTCCGCTGGAGCGGGCGTAAAAATGGAGGGCATAAGATGCGGTTCTCCAGTCCAAATGACGTTACCAACCTCTTTGATGGTGATTTTCTCTAAGGGGAAAAAACCACTCAGCCGCAACGGTTCCCTCGTGGCGTGAATTAAGAACCGCTTTGAGGCCTCTGTGAGGAAGAGATTACTCTCACTCTTGCTTGGACGCATCCGGAATCGAAGAGGATTTATCGAAATTTTTGCGGCCGTCTCATCCAGGGAGAAAACGAGCTCCATTTTTCGGGCTGCGACGGGTCATTTGGCCAGCCTAGAGGTGACAGCCTGGACGAAAAGTCGATGGACGCGGCGGTCGGGGGAGAGCTCAGGGTGAAAGGTCGCTGCCATGACCGTGCCCTGCCTCACCAGGACCGGAAAGCCCTCACGGCGTGCCAAAACCTCGACGGCAGGACCGGTCTCGAGGATGCGCGGAGCGCGGATGAAGACCATCTCCAGCGGGCCGCCCGGCAGTTCGGTCGGAGCGATGAGGATGGCCGAATCGATTTGGCGGCCGTAGGCGTTGCGTTCGACGACGGCGTCGAGCGCCGCGAGGCTGCGCTGGACAGGGTTGCGGACCTCTCGTGCCAGCAGGATAGCTCCGGCGCAGGTGCCGAAGACGGGCTTGGCGGCGCAGAAGTCCTTTAAGACTTCAAAGAAACTGTGTTTGTCGAGGAAACGGAGGACGGTGGTGGATTCGCCGCCCGGGAGGATCAGGCCATCTAAGGAGGCGAGCTGGTCGGGCTTGCGGATTTCCACGGGCTCTGCGCCGGATTCAGCCAAGGCGGCGGCGTGGGCGGCGTAGTCGCCCTGGATGGCAAGGACGCCAATGCGGGGGTGCGAGTCTTGAGTCAACTTCCTTCCTCAGGCGAATACTCGAATGGGTTGAACACTTCTACGTTGAATGGCTTGAAATGCTTTATGTTTCGAGTAACAACGATAAGCCGTAAAACCCGAGCGGTGGCTGCGATCATGCCGTCCGATGCCAAATCGTCAGACTTGTTGACCATCAAACGAGACCACTCTCGAAATATCGCGCCATCCATCGGAATAACTGCGAAGGTGAGCATGATCCGATCGATCCAAAGCTCGATCTCCCTCGCTTTGCTGGGGTCTTGTAGCCGGGTAAGCTCGGCGCCGTCTTGCAATTCGGCGATCACGACCGCTGGAATCTGAATGGATTCATCGCGAATCCGATCAAACCACGCCGCAACACCCCCGTGCGGTTTTCGCTTTCGCAGCTCCGAGATCACGTTCGTATCGAGGAGGAACACTGTCTAACCTTCATCCTCAAAGACGAATGGGCGCAGGCGAATCCGCCTTTGCGGAGGGATATCGAGATCATGCGGCCCATTGGGGTCGAGGAGAACGTCTTTAATGGAGGGTCTTGCATGGGTTTGCAGACGCTTCCACTCGTCGATGGGAACGAGTACGGCCATCTCCACTCCTCGGCGGGTAAGCACCTGCGGTCCTTCCTTGAGTGTAGTTTCAAGGAACTCGCTGAAGCGAGCTTTTGCGTCATAGACTTGCCAGGCCATGGAAATCTCCTCTCAGATAGTCATATCACTAGTCATATAACTAGGTCAAGGATCCATGAGTCGTCAATTAGTCTTTGATCGGTTGGAGGCGCCCTCAGTTCCAGCCTTGGCATCCGGGATGGGCTGCAGGCGAGCCCAAAGTGGAACTTTAGTTGCCCAGGGCATGCAAAAGTCTGCATAAAACCCTACGCCATGCAAATCTATCTTCTCTGTTTTCAATCTGGTCGGATTGGCACTCGAATTGCCTTACGCAAGAGCACAGTCGGTGGGCTTTCCCGTCGCCCCGTGTTTCCCCATCACAACCCGCCGCGACATTCACCGCTCCACCGCGACAACGAGGAGAAACATACTATGGTCAGCAAATCTAGAGTGAAGGCTACCCTGTTTGCCGCCATCGTGGCGACACTCGCATGGGCAGCAGTGCCAGCATTCGCACAAACTTGCGTGGGGCCCACCGGCGGAGAAGCGGACAACGAAGGCGTTTCGTCCGCATACTTGACGGCTGGGGCCGGCTGCAACGACCTGATTACGATCGCGTCGAACGGATCGATATCGACGACCTATCCCAACACAACCGGCTTCTATGACGTGGGCGGCGACGACAACCTCATTGGCGTCCAAAACAACTCAAGCAAAACCATTTCGTCTCTCAACCTGTCGAGCACAACCAACGATATCTACGGGTTCGACGGAGACGGTGTTTGCAGCACCTGGGACGCAGCTGGCGACTCCACCGGCGGAGGTTACACGTTCGCTCCCAACGGCAGCCCGTGTGGCAGTGTCAACGGCGCCAACCTGGCAACTCAATATGGCACCGAACTGAACGGCATACTGGTGACTTTCTCGCCCACGACTGATTATGCTGGCACGGTCCTCTTCGGCGGCGGCGGCATCCCGTCAGGCGGCTTCGCCGAGTTCTCTCTGGAGGGGCCAGTGGACCTTAGCCTCACGGTAACCTCCGGGACCCCTGAGCCGAGCACCTTCTACCTGCTGGGTACCGGCCTCCTGGGCCTTATCGAGTTCGGGCGCCGCAGGCGCCGCGTCTAGTCTCACTCACATCGAGTTTTCCCGATGGCAAGCCCCGCTCCTCTAACCAGAGGCGCGGGGCTTTCTGTTGCGCGCGCCGGGCTTTTGGGGCGGACGCTCAGGCCATGCGATAGACCTGGAATGAGTGCGGCCCGCCGCGAATGAGGACGAATAGCGAGCGTCTGCCGCACCGCAAGCGCCGCTTCAGGCGGGCACGTAGCGTTTAATTGAGATGTCCTTTGCGTGTGCTCTGGTTCTTGACACCTCATAGGCCAACTGCATGCGCAGCAGGTGTTCCATCTCCGGGCCGAATGCCTTTTCGATGCGCAGCGCCATGTCGGGCGCGAGCGAGGTCTTGCCGTGAAGCAAATCGGAGAGAGTGGCGCGGCGCACCTCTAGGATTTCTGCCACCTTCGAGACGCTGAGGCCGAGAGCTTCGATGATCTCGGTCCTGATCAGGTCGCCCGGATGAGGCGGGTTTTTCATGGGCATTTCAGCCTTCTCAAGAGCGGGCCAGCCTACCAGCCTCGTGTCTGCAGTAACTGTGACTCTTCAATTGCGGCGGCGGCAAGGCCCTTCATTGTCCCCGTCACCTGCTCGCTGACTTCGGCGAGGATCTTGGGGTCGTTGAAGTGAGTCGTCGCCATGACGATGGCCTTGGCGCGCGAGACGGCTTCTTCGCGCTCCTTGGGATCGTTCTCGACGTCCAGAGGCGTGGCGCGCTCCTTCATGAAGATGCCGCTGCCGACGAAGATGGCTTCGGCGCCAAGCTGCATCATGAGTGCGGCGTCGGCGGGGGTGGCAATGCCGCCGGCGGAGAAGTTGGGGACGGGAAGCTTGCCGGTCTGGGCGACCATGCGGATGAGCTCGTAGGGGGCCTGGTGGTCCTTGGCTGCCTTGTAGAGTTCCTGCTCCGAAAGGACGGTCAGGGCGCGCATTTCGCTGGTGATCTGGCGCATGTGCTGGACGGCGTGAACCACGTCGCCGGTGCCCGCCTCGCCTTTGGTGCGGATCATGGCTGCGCCTTCGGCGATGCGTCTTAGGGCCTCGCCCAGGTTGCGCGCGCCGCAGACAAAGGGCGTGGTGAAGGCGTGCTTGTCGATGTGGTGGGCTTCGTCGGCGGGGGTAACTCGTGCTCAAAGACATTCGATACATGCAGGAACTTCGTCCGGACCTGATCGTCCTCGACGAGGCACAGCGAATCAG
>JBKQNU010000028.1:0-23680 GCA_052145815.1 Occallatibacter sp. | reverse complement strand
TGAACCAGTTGCTCGTCGAAATGGACGGCTTCGAATCGAATGATGGCGTGATTCTAGTGGCAGCTACGAACCGGCCCGATGTGCTCGATCCCGCACTGCTTCGCCCCGGCCGCTTCGATCGCCGCGTGGTCGTGGGATTGCCCGATGTGCGTGGCCGCGAGGAAGTGCTTCGCGTGCACGTGAAGAAGGTTCCGGTATCCGATGACACCAACCTCAATGTGCTGGCTCGCGGAACACCTGGATTCAGCGGGGCCGATCTGGCCAACATGGTGAATGAGGCAGCGCTGAATGCAGCGCGCATGAATCGCAAGCAGGTCACCATGTACGACTTCGAACTGGCCAAGGACAAGGTCCTGATGGGCGCCGAGCGCAAGTCGATGTTGCTGACCGAAGAAGAGAAGCGGGTAACCGCCTATCACGAGGCCGGCCACGCGCTGGTGTCATTCCTGCGAGAGCACTCGGATCCCATCCACAAGGTCACCATCATTCCGCGCGGCATGGCTCTGGGTGTTACTGTCTTCCTTCCGGGCGACCGACACAACTACACTCGCGAGTACCTTGAAGCGAATCTCGCCATTGCTTACGGCGGACGCGTGGCGGAAGAAATCTTTCTCAACCAGATGTCGACCGGCGCGGGCAGCGACATTGAATCGGCTACCGATCTCGCCCGCCGCATGGTGTGCGAGTACGGCATGAGCCGCCTGGGACCGCTGACCTTCGGCAAGAAGGAAGAGCAGATCTTTTTGGGCCGCGAGATCGCGCAGCATCGCGACTTCAGCGAAGAGACGGCGCGTCAGATCGATCTGGAAGTACGCCGCCTGATCGATGAGGCGTATCAATCGGCGCATTCGCTGGTGGAGTCACATGCTGACGCAATGCATCGCATCGGCGCGGCGCTGCTGGAGCGCGAGACTATTGATGCTGAAGAGGTGAGGATGCTGATCGAGGGCCAGGAACTGCCCCCGATGCGCTCCGTGCTTGCTTCCCCTTCGGACACCGGCGGCAGCCCGCAGCAGGTGCTCAAGCCGGATACCCGCAGCGGGCCGGGATTCCCGGAAGGGTCGCCGAGCCCCGCGTAACCACCTGCGGTGGGGTCCGCTACGGCGGACGGCTTCGCCGCCATGGGAATTCAACCAAACTCAAGGGTCATTCGCTTAGGCGGATGGCCCTTTTGTTCAGAAGGCTTACGCGGGGATTCGCCTAACGGGGTTTCCGAGATTGGTGAAGCCGAATCAGACTGCCGCATCCTCTATGGGCCGTCTCGGGCTGGTTCTGGCTGGCAGAGTCGGGTAGCCCATGTAGAAAACGAAGGTGGGTTGCCATTCGGCGTCGCCCATGATCTCAGCAAGTAGACCGGCGCGCAGCGGCTGCCGCCCATGCGACTTCTCGTAGTCGATCATTTCCACGGCCTCATTGCAGGGGCGCGCTGCCAGGCCGCGTGCGGTTGCCAGCAGATGCGCTTGCTGCCAGATGCGACCCGCGCGCAGGCAGTCTTGCCGGTCATAACGGTCGCGCACGGCCAGAATTCCAATGAGGGGCGCACTCAGCATCAGATCGGAATATCCAATCTTCTGGCCGCGCGATGCGGCCCGTTCCAGCATTCCCACCGACATCATTTTGGCAATATCGGTGGCGACGGTGGACAGCCCGAAGGCATCGATGGTGAGGCCGTCGCGATACTTTTGCACATCGCTCCACCGGGTCCGAATCCATCGATGACTGGCGCGAGTGACCTCTGGGTCGGCATAGATTTCCTCGTTTGCGGACGAGCTGATTCCCGCAATCCTCTTTCGATCCGCGCCGACCGTGAACAGAAAGATGCGGACGTCCGGATCGTCTCCCGGCAGGTCGCGCAAAGCAACGATGAAGGGATCGGGGATCGGGATCTGAGGAAGAAAGGCGCTGCGATTGGTATGGCGCCGCGGGATCGCATCGTACAACTCGCTTTCCACGCGATTTCCCGCGGCGAGATCGACACGTGCAAGGAACTGCGGTCCAGGTTGCGCGGGGATGGGCTCGAGCTTGCCTGAAAAGAGGGTCGCGGTCGCCTGATAGCCATTGGCGGCCGCAGCCAGCATAAGGTTTTCGAGTGCACAACCAATGCCAATGTGCTCTTCCCGCAGATAGGGATCGAGGGCGCCGACATTTCTTCCGGTATCGATCAACAGCTCAATCGACGCGGGCGTTATCCTGAAGAGCCAAGGCTGGGTATTATGCGGGCTCGCAGCCAGGATTGCGGAGCGCACCAGCGCCAGCGGGCCATTGCCCGACTGCGTGCGCCAGTCTTTCCAGGGTTCGTAAGCCGGACCTTTTCCAACACTGAACACGCCCTGGTCACAGGCGCGCCACACCCCGCCGCCCACCGCGAGGACGGATACGGCTCCAGCGCTCTTGAGGAAAAGCCTGCGCTTCATTGGAAATCGCACGGAAGCTCGTGTGCGGAGTCATTGTTCCATGTTGGCAAGGAAAATATCTGAGCTAATCTGCTCACGATGGCAGACTATCGTGAAACCAGGTATGGTCTGTTCCAGAAGCCGTGGCACTCAGGTCGACGCGGCCATCAGGAGCGGCCAGGTTGAACGAACCTCAACAGGAATCAGTGACTCTGATTCTGCCGTATGGTTCTATTTCAGTCCAAAGATCCTGTACGACACTCCCGCGCTGACGCCGTAGGGAAACAGGTTGGTGCTTTTTCCCACGCCTTCTGACCAGTTCAGCCATTGCTGGTATTCGAAGTCGGGAAGACGCACATCGATGCGCTTGGACATCTTGATGTCCAGGCCGCCGCCGTAGGCGAGTTGGGTGTACCGGCCCCAGCCGTTGTTGTTCTCGAAGTTCAGCTTGCCATAGCCGATGAGCACTTTTGCATAAGGCGTGGCGCGCCAGAAACGCAAGCGGTAGATGGGCAGGCGGGGGCCGATGAGGTAGTTGTCCTCGTATATGCCGTCCGTCTGGTTGAAGCGCAGCCAGCGGCCCTCGCCCTCGAACTGAATCCAGGGCGTGACCTTGAGGTCCACAAAGGCGCCGATGCCGTAGAGATACTGCGAAACAGGGGCGGATTCGGGGATGCCGAATCCCGTGTAGTCGGGCTGAAAGACGGATCCTTCGCCGCCGGCCGTGAGCGAAAGCCCTTTGGCGAAAGCGGAAGGAACAACCTGGGCGCGGGCAGCCAGAGCTCCGGCTGCCAACAGGAAGAAGAACAGTGCGGCGATCGATCGTCTTGTCTTTCGAAAAGGCTTGAGCACTAATCACATCCAGTCCGTTACATGCAATGGATTTCAGTCGGACACTTTTGAGCAGATGCCTGCCGGGTGCCGGCGGGTGCCGGGACGGCAGGACATCCGCAAGTTTTACGTTATTGAGCAGCCGGCGCCGCAGGCTGCTGCGCCACTGAATTGGCATCGCCGGGAGCCGGTTGCCCGCCTGGCGCGGCGGCTGGTGGAGTTGCCGCTGGAACTGTATTGTCCGGAGCGGGAGGAGCAGCCGGTTGCGCACCCACAGGCGGCTGCGCGTTGGGATCGGCGTTCGCCGGCGGCGTAGGAGGCGGCGCAGCATTATCCGGTGCCGGGGCAGGCGCTGCCGCAGGAATCGCCGCAGCGGGCGCCACACTGGCCCCAACCGCATTCGCGGCGGCTGCCGCATCGTACCGCTGCAGCTTGAAGAAGATCGGCGTCACTTCGAAAGGCATCTTGTCGCGCGGGTTCATGTACGCGTAGATCTTCGCATTCAGCTGGTGTACCTTGTCGTCCCACGGATCGGTCTTCAGCCAGAAGCCCAGCGGGTTCGCCGGCCGTTGCGCAAGATCGTCCCAGTTCAGTTTGGGGGACATGTGCTGCAGATCCGCCATCCACGGCGTGCCATTCTGCTGCAGCAAGGAATCGCCCAACTTGGGCGAGTTGAGCTGCTTGAGCGGCTTTTCGCGGTCCACCAACTGCGCATAATAGAGGCCCGCATCCGCCAGCTGATCCTTGTAAAGCGATGCATTCAGATACTCCATCGCCCGCTTCGCAGCCTCAGCGTTGTCGTGGTCCGAGTGGTACATGTCAATGCGCTGGAAGGTGGCCGTGTCGGGGAACATCAGCCGGTCGTTGAAGGCGTAACGCGTGTCGATGTGGTGGCCCATGGCGATGTGCGCCAGTTCCATCGCCACCACTGAAGCCATCGCGGCTTCGTTGGGCAGGGAATCAATCAGGCCCTTGCTGATCAGGATGGTGTTGCCCACGGTGGTGGTCTCAATCGTCGTCGTCAGCAGAATGCGCGTGTGAATCTGGTCGGTGAATGCGAGGTTGTTGGGCACCTGCAGGTTGATCACAATCTGATCGAGAATCTTGTGCTCGTAGCCGTTCGGATCGGGATTGAGCGGCGCAACCAGGCCGGCTTCCACAAGGCGATCAATCACGTTGTTCTCAGCCTGCGTAACCCATGCGCGCGATGCCTGCAGCGGGCCCACATCCTGCGAATCCTGACTGTTGTCAACCGCGTCGTCCACTTTTACGCTCACATTTTCACTATCGCGCGTAGGCAGCTTCAGCGAGTATCCCCAGAAGTGCGTCTGGGCTTTCAGGCCAACTGTTTTCTGGCCCTCGATGCGCGTTGTCTCTTCCACGTACACCGCTACCGGAAGCCACTCGCCCGGCTGCACGTTCATGCGCCAGCTGTCGAAGTGAAAGTAATATTTGCTCGAGTCTTCTTCGTTCGGTCCGGTATACGTGCCGTTGAAACGGACCACGTTGCCATCCTGGTCTTCAATCCAGATGCGGCCGAAGAAGCGGCCCATGCCTTTGACCTTGGGATGCACATCGAATACTGCAGTGCGCACAGTTCCGAGAAACTCGCGGCGCACAAAGCTGAACACGTAGTGATTCTTGTCGAACCCCGTGGGATCAAGAAACATCATCTGCATGAAGCCGTTGGGATTGTAAGTGAACTTTTCGAGACCCAACGCCTTGCTCAGGCCTAGCATGGCTTCTAGCGAGCCCTTGAAGAAGCCCTTTTGCTGCTTGGTGCTGCGGTCCGAGAAGCCCCTGTCGACAAAGCCCTTGGCAAAGTCCACGCGGCTCAGCATGTACTGGTCTTCAACCGGCACCATGTAGAGCTTTACGTCAGGCTTGGTGTTCTGAATGTAGGTCTCCACCAGCGGCGTGCGCTTGCGGATGGCCTGGATCAGCACCTTCTCCTGTCCAATGGCCCGGTCCACCAGCGCCGACTGCTCCGGTGTCAGTGGATGCACAGCCTCGTACTTCGGCTCTTTGGTCGCGTACGCGCAGCCCGCACTCACGGTCATCATGAACAAAGTAAGGGCGATCTTCCGAAACGTCATGAAATACTCCTGATTGATGTCTTAATCTTTCGCCGGACCCATGTCCGTATGTTGCTTTGGCCCGGTCTTGCATTGCCTTTTTTTCCTGTTACAGCTTCGATGCTACTACGCCAACTGGAAGGTAATGCGTATCGTTGTTGTCGAGTCGACTGCCTGCCCGTTTCGGGTCGCGGGACGGAATCGAATCTGTTGCGCAACGCGCCGAGCCTCTTCGTCCAGGCCGTGTCCCAATCCGCTGACCAGGCTCTGCACCACCACCTGTCCTGCCGCCGTAAAGGTCACCTTGAGAACAACGTCACCCTGGATTCTCAATTCGCGCGCTTCGTTGGTGTATTGCACGGGCGGCTTGGAGAGCACTTCAATGCTGGTCATTGCCGGTGCGGTTGTCGCTTGCTGCATGGGAGCCGCCGCAACTGCCGGCTTGGCCATGGCGGTGGTGGCTACATGTCCGTTAACCGGACCCGTAGTAGCGGTCCCGGTGCCGCCGGGGATGCCGGCCGATGCCACTTTGCCGACTACGCCGGCATTGGAGCCGGATTTGAGGCCATTGCCAATGCCGGTGGAGCCGACCACTCCGTGAGGCGCCACAGCCGGGCCCTGCAACCCGCCATAAGGATTGCCGATGGCGGCGACAGTCGCCGGCCGCGTAGCATTGGGATTAGGCGTAACGCCGAAAGTCTCGCCCATGTGCACTGGAGCGGTGGAGGCCTTGACCGTGTTGTTCTGCGCCGGCATGGCCGCCGTCATGGCTGCCTTGGGCTGTGGCGCCAGCACCACGGCGGACTTAGCCGCTTTGATCAGCGGCAAATTGACCTTGGCTTCCATCTGGATAGGCTTCGGTTCCGGCTTGGGTTCCGGCTTGGGCATGTTGATCTTGGGCTGCTCGAGCTTGACCTCAATCTTGGGAGGCTCAGGCGGCGTGATCTTGGGCGGCTCGGGAAGCTTGACCTTGGGCGGAGGCGGAGGCGTGGTGGGGACAATCAACACCGTCTCCTCATATTTGTGAGCCACCAGGTTCTTCACCTGAGTTCCCAGATAAATCGCAATCAAAAGAATCAACCCGTTGATCACCATGCTGGTGACAAACGAAGCAGTGCTTCTCTCTGGCTCGGGGAGCAAGCCAAAATTGGCCGATATTGGGGTGTATGGCGTGCCGGGGGTGGAAAGCTCGGGCATGTCGTCAGTCCTCGCAAATGGTCGTTTGAGTTTTAAGATGCAAGCTGCTGTCACAAGGATTATCGGCAGAAATGCGGCTGAGTTCATGGACCGCTCGAAGTCTTTGAACGGGCATTTTTCCCCTTCCGGAACGCGCAAGAGGCCTAATCCGGCAATCGCACACAAGCGTCAAACCGGGCCACGCATGCGAGCCGGCGGGAAGGGCCTTCTTCAGCTGTCCCGTCCGAGACGGATGGTTGTTTGCACAAATGCCGTGCATTTCGGGGACTCCTAGGTAATATCCAAGGCCATACAGTGGTAATCCGCAATCCCCCTTTTTGGTCAGGGGTCCTTCCGCCGGTTATTTTTGCGCCAAGGAGCCTGCATGAAAAGTCCCATGCACGGCGAGGATTCAGCGGATCAGGCTATATCGGGCGAGCCGTCTCGGTGGCGGTCGGAGGCCGGGGGCTGCGAAGCCTCTCCCGACCTGCCCTGCTGTAATAGACTCAAGTTAAATCAAAGTGCTTGGGGAAGGACAGTTTTTTATGAAGATATTAGTCACCGGCGGTGCCGGGTATATAGGTGGTACTGTCGCTGACCTGCTTGCACAAAAGGGACATAACGCTATTGTATTCGATAATTTGAGCCATGGCCGCCGGGATCTTTTGCCGGCCGGCGTGGAGTTTGTCAAAGGGGAATTGGCAGACCGGGCCGCTTTCGAAAATCTTTTCACTCAGGCCACAAAAAACGGCCGGCCTTTCGATGGTGTCATGCATTTCGCGGCGCTCATTGAAGCCGGCGAGTCAATGGTTCGTCCGGAGACATTTTTCCGCAATAACACCGCTTCCACGTTGAGCCTTCTCGAGGCCATGCTCGCATCCGGACCGCGCCGGCTGGTCTTCTCTTCCACGGCGGCCGTTTACGGGGAACCGGAATCTGTCCCAATTCAGGAGAATGCGCGGCTCAAACCGACCAACGCCTACGGAGAATCAAAGCTCTTGGTAGAGCACATGCTTGACTGGATGCAGCGCATTCACGGGCTGCGTTCCGCCTCTTTGCGCTACTTCAACGTGGCCGGAGCGCCGGAAGGCCCCGAAGGCGTGACCCGCGGTGAGGCGCATGAGCCCGAGTCTCACCTGATTCCGCTGGTTCTGGACGTGGCGCTGGGACGCCGGGCCTCTATCGGCATCTACGGCGATGACTACGACACGCCCGATGGCACCTGTATTCGGGATTACATTCACGTCTCCGACTTGGCCGAGGCGCATCTGCTGGCGCTGGCAGCGCTCGAGATGGACGAAGCGGCCAGGGCACGGCTAATCTTCAACCTCGGCAACGGGCAGGGATTCAGTGTACGGGAAGTGATTGAGTCCGCGCGGCGTGTGACTGGGCACCCGATTCCTGCCCAGGTCCATCCGCGCCGCTCCGGCGATCCGGCGGTGCTTGTAGCCAGCTCGGAGAAGGCGATCCGGGAATTGGGATGGAAGCCGAAGTACACGCGGTTGGATGACATTGTGCGGACGGCATGGATCTGGCACCAGAAACGATATGCGTGATTGTCTGATCCCTGAATCTGGACGATAAATATTCAATCGTATTAAACTGTAACTAAATTTAGTTGCAGTTAAGCCGTCCGGAGTACGAAGTGTCCAAACTGCAAGAGGCTATTGCGAGGCTTCTCGCAAAGCCAGTGGATTACACATGGGACGAACTGCATTCCTTGATGACTGGTTTCGGCTATGAATTGCGCACCGCCGGAGGGTCAGGCAGAAAGTTCTTCGACCTCGCAACCAAGGCCTTGTTATTTATGCACGAGCCCCATCCGTCGAAAGTCCCGAAGGCGTATCAGGTGAGGGCGGTCATTCAATTTCTTCGCAACGAGGGGAAGATTCCATGAGCCAGACAATGCAGTACAAGGGCTACGACGGATCTGTCGAGTATAGTGCCGACGATCGCGTTTTGCATGGCTCCCTGCTGGGTATTCGCGACGCCGTGGTGTATGAGGGTGTCGATGTAGATAGCCTGGAATCGAACTTCCATGCTGCCGTGGATGAATATCTTGCTTTCTGCGCTGCCGAAGGCAAAACGCCCGATCAGCCATTCAAGGGGAGCTTCAACGTCCGCGTTGGGCCAGAGCTGCACAAGCGGGCGGCACTTTTCGCCGAAGCTCACAAACAGAAGTTGAATACCGTAATTTCCAAGGCTCTGGAGGAGTTTCTAACTCAGGCACGCTAGGCGGCGAAAGATCAATTCTCGCGAGGGGTTTCCTAGAACAGTCTTCCCTTGAATAGATAGACCAGCTCAATCACCAGGATGATCACCACCGTGAGCTCCAGGAAAAATGCGCGGCTTTGGTTGAACTGATCAACCATGAAGCGGTAGAGTTCCTCGGCGGTGTGCACCTTGCGCGTAACCAGTTCCTTGTAGTCCGGCACGCCGACTTTGAGCGCGGCTAACCGGTAGAGACGCGCGGAGAACATGTCGCTCAAAAACTTGATGGCGTTATCTGCGTGCTCGGTAAGTTCGGCCACATCGAGCAGCACGGTGTGCAGGCCGGTGGCAGAGCGAGCCAGGCGCCATTGCGCAAAGAAGCCGGTGCCTTCATCGAGGAGCTTGTAGACTCGCTCCAGCTCTTCTGTCAGCAGATCGTCGTAGTGGCGAAATTCCAGCAACTGCGAGTTGGCATACTCGAGCAGCTGAATGGCCGTCTCAGCGCCGGAAGTGGAATCGTAAAGAAAGGCCGCATTCCAGCCGATCACGGTGAGGTCGTTGGCGTAATAGGAAATGCGCGATTGCAGCACCTCGTTGATCTCGCTCTCGGCCAGTTGCCCGGTGTCTCCGCGCACCACCTGGGCAATGCGTGAGCCGTGCTGCTGGATGAGTTCAGTTACGGTGGGACTGCCGTCAATTTCCCTGACGTGAAAGATGAGGTAGTCTTCGCTCAGCCATTCTTTGTAAGGCTTGATCAGCGCGGGAGCGGCGCGCTCCAGGCTGCTGCGGACAATGGCCGTGGCCTGGGCCGCGAAGTCGACTTCCCATACCCAGCGGCTGGCCAGGCGAATCAACTTGCCCCAGCCGTCGGCGAAGGGTAACTCGTACACCACGCTGACCACTCCGTAGTCGTAATACTTGATTTCGCCTTGCAGGCGCTCGCCGCTTTCGAGGACGAGTGTTTCGAGTGGAACAACCACCGGCGGCCGCTTATAGCGGACATAGCTTGGCGCCGGATGCTTGAGGCTGGGCTGCTGCACCGTTCGGGCGCGGATCAGTTCTTGCAGGCGGTCAAGACGGATGGCTTCAGCCACATCGAACTGCAGCAGCACAAGCACGGAGCCGCGCAACGTGGTTTCGACGGCGGGGTTGGCTGTGTCCGGCATCGTGGCTTGATCTTACCTTTCCAGAATGGAGCCAACAACCGGTGCTGGCAGCGCAAGCGGTCCGCTGTGGCGGACCCACCGCAGGTGATCAGAGGCGGCAGCAATCGCGGCGTGCCATGGGGACGAAGTACGTGTCCAGGTACCAGGAGAGCACGAACAGTACAGCCATTCCCACGAGTGCCCAGAAAAACAGACGCACCGGCAGCGTGGAGAGAAGCGGCTCCGATGGCTCCTGCGCATCAGGGAAATGCCAGGCGTAGAGCAGGCCGCTGGCAAAACAGACGCAGGCGGCGAAAGCGACCCGCAGCAGCGCCATCTCCAGCCGTTCCTCCCAGCGCGTACCGGGCACAAAGAACGCGCTCAGCAAAACCGGGTAAAGCGAAAGCATGCTGAGGAAGAAGGATAGCGGTCTGAGGAGTTCCAGAAGCATCGGCTGCTCCCCGGCCTCGTGAAAAGCGCTCGATGGGGGCGATCTCGCCTGGTCTCATTGTAATTCCAACCCGCCTTACCTGATGAACTCTTCGGCATTCCTCACGAACACAGAGCGGACGGGCCTAGCATTCACTGCCTTCCAGCAACGGCAGCAGCTCACGGCCACCGTGCACCACTCTTTCAATACGTACCGCGTTCGGGCGAATGCGAAAAAGAATGACGTAATTGCCCACCGCTGCCAGCCTTGCATCTGCTCCGAGCTCAGGCCGGAGCCGGTAGACTTCCGGGTGTCTTGCGATCTCTTTCATCTTGGCGCGCAGCAGCCGCAGAACGCGCAGAGCATGCCGCGTACTATCGGCAGCGATGAAGTCTGCGATCTCCTCCAGGTCGCCTGTCACATGCGGAGAAAGGCGGAGGCGCATTACTGACCATTGGCCTTGGCGATGCGCTCATACTTCGTTTCCAATTCATCGAAAACGGCGCCTGGTTCGATGCCATCCGAGTCATCTTCCACCGCCTCCAACCACTTCTTCCGCAAACCCGCCAGGCCCTGCTCGCGAAGGTTGCGTTTGTACGTCCAGTCGCGGAGAGCGTCGCGGATCACCTCGCTATTCGAGGAGTACTCGCCAAGGTCCACGGCACGACGAACAAGCGCTGCCATTTCCGACGGTAGCGCGACGCTCAACTTTTCGATGGTAGGCATAAGGTGTACTCCAGTAGTAGATTATCCTACCATATTCTCGTCTGTCTCTTATACCGAAGCAGATTCACGGGAAGTCAACTGTTCACTGAGCCCTGATCCATGCTCACTTGCCGAGTGTGTGCCCCTCCCGTTAAAGTGACACCCACGCGCGGTTAAATCTGAAATGCCACTCTCTGAAGCTCCGTGCGCAGCTCCGACTCTTCTTTCCCAGAAGGACGTTTTCATGTCTTCCTTGCCCGTTCCCGCTCTCGCCAATCAGGATATCGACTCCACCCTGCGCGAAAACCGAGTGTTTCCACCGTCAAAGGAGTTCAGCGCCAAGGCCCACATCAAGAGCCTCGCGGAATACGAGGCGCTCTACAAGCGGTCCATCGACGACCCGGAAGGCTTCTGGTCCGAGGCGGCGAAGGATCTGCACTGGTTCAGGCCGTGGGACAAGGTGCTGGATTGGAACCTTCCCTGGGCCAAGTGGTTTGTGGGCGGGAAGCTCAACCTGAGCTACAACTGCGTGGACCGTCACGCCCTCGGCAGCCGTCGCGATAAAACGGCCCTGATCTGGGAGGGCGAGCCGGGCGAGGTTCGCCGGCTGACCTACGCCGAGCTGTACGTCGAGGTTCAGAAATTCGCCAGCGCGCTCAAAAGCCTGGGTATCGGGAAGGGCGACCGCGTAGCCGTCTACATGGGAATGACGCCCGAACTGGCCATCGCCCTGCTGGCCTGTGCGCGCATTGGCGCCGTTCACTCGGTCATCTTCGGCGGGTTTGCTGCCAACGCAATCGCCGACCGGGTCAACGACTCAACATGCGTGGCCATTCTCACCCAGGACACCAGCTATCGCCGTGGTGGCGAGATCAAGCTGAAACAGACCGTCGACGAAGCCATGAACGCCTGCCCGACCGTCAAGCATGTCGTGGTCTATCGCCGCAGCGGGACGCCGGTCACGATGGTGGAGGGCCGCGACCACTGGTGGCACGACCTGGTGGCAAATGCCGCACCCGACTGCCCGGCCGCGGAGCAGGACTCCGAAGATCCGCTCTACATCCTGTATACCTCCGGCACAACCGGCAAGCCCAAGGGGCTGGTGCACACCACTGGCGGCTACGCGGTGCAGACCTTCCTGACTTCGAAGTACGTCTTCGACCTGAGGGATGAGGATGTGTACTGGTGCACGGCGGATATTGGCTGGGTAACCGGGCACTCCTACGTGGTCTACGGTCCTCTGCAGAACGGCGCCACCGTGCTGATGTACGAGGGCGCGCCCAACTGGCCGGACTTTTCGCGCTTCTGGAAGATCGTGGACGACCACAAGGTCAGCGTCTTCTATACCGCTCCCACGGCGATTCGCGCTTTTATCAAGTGGGGCGACCAGCACGTGGAGAAATACGATCTTCGATCTCTTAGACTTCTTGGAACAGTTGGCGAACCGATAAATCCCGAGGCGTGGATGTGGTATCGCGAGAAGATCGGCCACAACCGCTGCCCCATCGTCGACACGTGGTGGCAGACGGAAACTGGGGCGATCATGATTGCGCCCATCCCGGGGGCAGTGCCCACCAAGCCGGGCTCGGCGACGCGTCCGTTCTTCGGGATTCAGCCGGAGGTGGTGTCCAAAGATGGCCATGTTGTGCCTCCAGGCCACGGAGGCCTGCTGGTGGTGCGGAAGCCCTGGCCGTCGATGGCGCGGACCGTGTATGGCGACCCTGAGCGGTACGAGAAAACCTACTTCAGCGACGTGCCGGGCTGCTACTTCACCGGCGACGGCGCGCGCATGGATGCGGATGGCTACTTCTGGCTCATGGGCCGCGTAGACGACGTGATCAACGTCAGCGGTCACCGGCTGGGAACCATGGAAGTGGAATCGGCTTTGGTCGCGCATCCCAAGGTTGCCGAGGCTGCCGTGGTGGGCCGGCCGGACGAGCTGAAGGGCCAGGCGATCTCTGCATTCGTCTCGCTCGAAAGCGGGAACTATCCCAGCGAGCAATTGAAGGACGAACTGCGCAAGTGGGTGTCGAAGGAGATTGGCTCACTGGCCCGGCCGGACGATATTCGCTTTACCGAGCAGTTGCCGAAAACGCGTTCCGGCAAGATCATGCGGCGTCTGCTGCGGGAACTGGCCACGCACGGGGAGATCAAGGGCGATACGACGACGCTTGAAGACTTTACGGTGATCGCGAAGTTGCGCGAGGCGGAAGAGGGTTGAACGCGTCGACTAGCCGACTAAGGTGCCCTCCCCGTCGAGCGCTGTCATGCACGGCCCTCGCCCAACCGCTATTGGTCGAAGTAAGACTTCGCCAGCCCCGCTTCGTCAACAAAGGCAGACGTATCATTCCAAGACACGCAAGATTGGCACGTATCTATGATCTGTCGCATTCGCTCCTTTGCGTCCCTCAAGAGAGCCCTAGCCTCATCCGTTGTTAGAAATTCCCTCAGTTCCGACGATACGTTCTTCTGAAGCCTGAACCCGACCACCTTTTCTGCCCATCGAGCCGCCACTCGATCCTGCCTCGCAAAGCTGACTTCCGCATTTGCTGCCCAGGCGAGTGGGCTACCCTTGATAAATAACGACGAGCATGCGAGGCTTCTCCTAGCGGCGTCGGAATCGCCCGACTTCGCCAATTTGATCCCCACGTCATTGAAGATCAATGTGAGCCTTCCGCGCGTAAGGGGGTGCTCGGGGCTCAATACACGACCCCAGGAATCATGAAATGCCCTTTTTAGCGCGGGAGACCCCTCAATGAAGCTGGAGAATGCTTGCTTGGCCATGTCGTCCTCCAAGTAGCCGGCCGCGGTTACCTCTATCCAGCTCGCCTTCTGCAGAGCCTCCGGCTCGTCAATTCTCGTATACCGAGCAGACAACATGCGGCCCCGCCAGACGCTCGAAACGATGATCGAGAGCGCTATTGAAACGGGCCCGAGCCAGAACAAATGCCAAGGGCTGGCTCCTAGGGCAAAGATGAGGAAACTGAAAGCCAATTGCCACGCCCATATCTGTCCTCCGCCCGTCATGAGGCCAGGGGTCCCGTCGCGCATGCGCTTTCGTGCCCAATAGACGGTGCAGTAGCTACAGACAAGAACATTGGCCCACCAGAACCCCGCCGCCCAGCCCTGCATTCGCGCCCCCGATCGCTAGACTATATTCCTGAGCCCGGCTGGGCTGCCCCCGAGAATGACAAGTCGTCCGCACTGGATGGCAAAAAGCAGCTGTGAAGCAGCGCGTCTATCGTGTCCGCCGATCCCCATATCCGCTCCCCGACAGATCTCTCCTTCTTGGAGCCGCTGTGCATTAACTCACTTCCCTCATGCTTCATTCTGCGGGCTAGTTCGGAGATCTTGCGCATCGCATCGAAATCTACGGTTACAACCCTATAGTCCATATTCCTGCTCCTTTTGATTATCAGTTTGTAGTGTTAATCGAGCCGGCGCGCCGCGCGCGTAGCTACCCAATAGGGCGGAAACGTGGACGCGGCTGTGCGAATTGTAGGGGCAACCAAAAAGCAATGTCAATGTATCGGGCACCCAAGGCCTCGCTTCTGAGGTCTGGGAATGCGCGAGGTCCACAGCGGTTGACACCCTTGACCGAGGAACATACCCTCAAACTATGGAAGTTCAACTCAGCACCGAGCAGGAATACGAACTCTCCCGCATTGCAGCCGAGACCGGCAGAAGCCCAGGTGAGTTGGCGCATGAAGCGATTGAACGCTACCTGAGCGACGAGATCCGCTTTCGTGTCGGCGTGCAAGCAGGGCTGGAAGCAGCCGCGCGCGGCGACTTTGTCGAAACATCCGAAGTTTGGGCAAGAATTGAGCGTGCGTTGCAATCCTGACAATTGCGAGAGAAAGCGATGCGGCGTTTGCGTTATGGCGTAGCAGTGAGCCTGGATGGATTTATTGCTGGGCCCAAGGGCGAGTACGACTGGATTGTGCACGATCCGACCATCGATTTTGCGGCGATGTTTGCGGAGTACGACACGTTGCTGATGGGGCGCGGAACTTACGAGATTGCCAAGGCGCAACGCAACTCGCCTTTGAGCCGAGGGCAGCAGTGGATCGTCGTCTCGCGCACGCTGAAACCTGCGGAGAATCCGGACGTCACTATTCTTTCGAGCGGGGTTGCGGAATCCGTGGCCGCAATGAAGGCCCAGGAAGGCAAGGACATCTGGCTGTTCGGCGGCGGCTTGCTGTTCCGCAGCCTGCTCGATGCGGGGCTGGTCAATACGGTCGAGGTCGGGCTCCAGCCGGTCCTGTTGGGCAGTGGAATTCCACTGCTGCCGGAAGGCCGGCACCAATCCCTCCATCTGGAGGAGAGCAAGACGCTGCCTAGCGGCATTTTGATGCTGAAGTACTCGATTGTGCCTTCGAAGTCCAACCATTGAGAAACCGGGCCGGAATCCGGCTCGGGCGTACAATCAATCGCAAAGAGACCTCTGCCATGGCTGCGACCACTTCCCTGATTTCCGTTGAAGAGTATTTGAAGACCAGCACCGACCCGGACTGCGAATACGTAGCCGGGAGGCTGGAGGAGCGTCCAGTGGGCGAATATGACCATTCAACGTGGCAGGGCCTGATCTTGGGGTATTTCCTTGTCCGCGAGAAGGAACTGGGAATTCTTTCCCGGCCCGAGTTGCGCGTTCAAACAGGACTGGATCACTTTCGTGTGCCGGACGTAACCTTGCTCAGCCGCACCGCTCCGCGCGAGCAGATCATTACCCACCCCCCGCTGGCGGTATTTGAGATCCTTTCGCCCGAAGACCCCATGACGCGGATGCTTGACAAGCTGGCTGAGTATGAGCAGATGGGCATCGGCGCAATCTGGGTGATCGAGCCGAAGAAGCGGCTCTACTTCCGCTATCGTGAGGGGCAGCTTGCACCGGGAACTGTCTTCGAGTTGCCGGGAACGCAATTCAGCGTTCCATTTGCAGAGATTGCCGCGTTGGTGGAATGAATTTGCTTGCTGAACAGGAGCTAAGGAAGCTCTGAACAAGCCACCGACATTCCCTCGGGGGCTAAAGCCCGACGCTACATTCTCCACCGTTGCGGCACGGCTAAAGCCGTGCCCTTTCAAACGTTCGAGTCAATTGAAGGCTCTCAGAAGTGATACACGACGCCGATCGAAGCGCGCGAATCCCAGCTGCGGTGGGGCGAATACCCAAGCTGAGTGGAGTTTCCGGTCAGCGAGAACGAGGCGCCGATAATGTCTCCCGAGACGCGCAGGGAGAAGCGGTTGGTCCAGGCGTACTCCATGCCGCCGCCAAACCCTCCAGCGAAGGATACATTCGGGGTCTGGCTCTCGCCGCTCGTATGCTCGCCTCCCAGCAATCCGTGCATGAACCCTCCGAATTTGCCATAGATATTGGCGCGAATTACAGGTCCGAACAGGACCGACTCCACCGTCGGTTTGATTGTGCTGCCCACGACTTCCGGAGTTCCGATAGACTTGCTATAGTAGTCGCCTTCCGCCGTGACACCGAAATACCTGCCAAAATCGCGCGTCACTGAGACGTTTACACCCTGCAATCCGTAGCGCGACTGGTTAACCTGGTTGAGGCTGGTGTAGGCGTACCCGCCATAGACCTCGTACTTGTATGTATGTTCCGCTGGTTCAGAGGCGTTGGAACCACCGGATGAGGAAGCCTGGCTGGTTGCTGCCAGGGGCATTAGCGCGGCCGAAACCCCGGCCAGAATCGAAAAAAGGAACATCCTCTTCAACTTGAAACTCTCCTCAACAACGTGCTGTGACTTTTCTGCTGTGCGCAGGTCTTTCCCTTCGCCTGTCAAGCAGAACCGTGAGTGAAATGCAGTACCCTCATAGACTATCCTCTACCCCCCAGTTCGGCGAAGTCCTGGCTTTGGATCGGACTGCCGCGGGCAGAAGCGCATTCATCGTGTCTGAACCGGCACTGGTTCGGCCAGAGGTTGGAGTTTGCCCGGTTTGTCTGCTACTGTGACGGCGACTCCGCCGCGAAGGTAGCGTGCAATCACTTCGGGCTGGGCCCAATCCAGCTCCCAGCCGTCTTCAATGGCCACCAGGGTGTACTGGCCCGGCGCCACATCGCGCAGGGAAAAGCTGCCGTCGGAGTCAGATTGGTCGCGGCGGGCGAGCGCCGGCAGCGCAGTCAGTTCTCTCGGCACCAGCACCACCATCACTCCCGCAACGCCCTTGCCGGCTCGCTTGGCAAATCCCGTAACGCGGGTGGCGCCTTGGGTGATGGTAACAATCAGGGAAAGCGGCAGATCCTGCACCGCGATCAGGTTGCCGGCCCGCGTCTGATTGCCGACCGTCACGGAGGCAATGGAAAACTGGCTTCCGGCTCCTTCGGCAGAAAGCTGCCACAGGCCTGCCGGCACAGAAGAAAAACTGAATGAACCGTGCATGCAAATGGCTTGCATCGAGTTCTGCCGCGCCGAGTTGTCAGTAGATTCAAGACTCACGTTGCATTCGTCCGTCAAAGGCGCGCCCGCAAGCGTCCGCAGGGTGCCTAGGATGGAGACGGCGGGAACCCCGAGCGCGGGGTCGACCTGCATGCTGGAAGCAGCGTCCAACTCCAGGATGCGCGGCGGGTCACCCTGCGAGAGCTCATAGCGACCGGGCGCCACGCCTATGAATTCGGTGGTTCCTCCTTCGGTCTGCGCGGAGTCAAGGTATCCGGCGCTCTCGGTTGCCACTACCGAGCCGAAGACGGTTTGGCGCATTTCGGCGCGCGCAATCGAGCCATCCTGTTTGCGGGGCGTGTCTACATCGATATGCAGGGCGGGCGTAGCGTGCAGGGTGATATTCGCCTCCACGCGGCTGCCTCCTGCGAGCACAATGCGGCTGGCCGAGGCTTCGTCGGTCGTGGAGTCGAAATAGGTCACGGGATAGGCCACGTCAAGCGCTTCTGCGGGGTCGGCTGTTCCGCCGTCCGAGTCCGCTGCGCCGGTGGATCTTTGCCGCATGCGGCTGGAAGACCGGTGCAGCGCGTACCACGGCTCGGCTACCACGGCGAGCAGGTATTCGCCCGCAGCCAGGTTATTGAACTCGTAGGCGCCGGTGTCGTCGGTGTTCACGTTGTCGGACTGAGCAATGCGCCCCCCCACCCTGCCGTCACGAGTCTTCTGAAACAGCATTACCCGGGCGTTCTCCACTGGATCGCCGCCGTCGGTAGTCACCACCCCATGCAGAATGGCGCCCGGAACCAGCCGAAAGGTCAGGTGCGTGGTTTCCTGTCCGGGTCCGGTCACGATGGCGGAGTTGAACTCCTGGTGCTCGTCGTAGAATGCGGTGCGAAACCCACGCTTGGAGGCTGTCAGTTGGTACTTCGCAGCCGGCAGATGGTCGAGCGAGAAATGCCCTTCGTTATCGGACTCGACCGCCGCGACGGTGTGGCTGTCTTCCTCAGACAGCGCAGCCACGTTTGCATGGCGCACCGGCTCGCCCGACGCAGCATTTACAACCGTTCCGGTGATGCTGTAGAGCGCGGATCCTGAGGATGCGAGGTGCGCGTTCTGCGCGATCGAGGGAAATCCTGTCAGCAGTCCGAACACTAAAAGAGCCGCGAGTTTTCGGGAACCGTGTGGGCTTCGCATCAATTCTCCGGCACCTCCAGGGTAAGACTCGTAGTGGTCCCGCTGGAAACCGTGACTTGCTGGCCGGAATAGGGCAACGCGGCCGGGTTGCGGTACTCCAGGTGCACCGGCGAGTTGAAGGTATAAACGCGGTAACTGCCTGGCGTGAGCCCATCCACAGTGAGCGTTGGGCCGGAAGAGGGATGCATCGTCATGGGTGGAATATCAGCGACAGTGTCAAAGTCCGGAACTACGTAGACGGTGTAAAACGGCTCCTCTCCGGGCAAAAAGGCCGTCTGAATTCCCGGCAGGCTGAGAGCCAGTGTCCCACAGTCGTCCCGCAGCTCAAGTTCCATCGGCGGAGCGGGATTGGCGACGCTGAGAACCAGGGGTTCGCGCGCCAGGTTGAAGCTTCCAGCCGTCAAGCTTCCGGCGCACACACCCTTACGCGGCAGATAGCCGCTAAGCCAGTAAGCGCCCGGTTGCGCGGTAAAGGCGATCGAGTCGGGCTCAATGTCCATCGACCAGACGCCTTCGCCGCTGTTCATAGCGATGCCCCCGGCCGGGTCGATGTTGAAGTTGACCGGATCCGCGGCGTTGCCGATTGCGGGGTTGATTGTGTTGTGCAGAAATCGCAGATGAACCGTTGCGGAAGGCGGCGGCCCAAGCGAAAAGCGCAGACCGGTGACCGGATGGCCGGCCACGGCGAACTCGACTGCACCGGCCAGGGCGCCCATGCTACGTAGATGGCGGTTAGGGCTCGTGAGCCCTTCGCCAAGATTCTGCGGTTGAAGGAAGCCGCGAACCACCAGAACATAGGTTCCGTCGGGCAGATTGGCCTGAAGACTATGGGTAGCCTCGTCGTATTGCGCGGCATAGGACAGCAGATGGCCGGAAGCATCCATCACGCTTGCTGTGTAACCGGATTGGAGTCCGGTTTTCTCCGTGCCGTTTGCGCCGTTCTGCAAAGCGTCGGCAGCGGTTACCAGATAAAAGGGTCCGAGCGTGAGAGAGAAGTTGGCTTCGGCCGTCGATCCCCCGGAAATACGAATGCGAGCAGCGCCGGCCGGGTCGCGCGCGTCGGGATAGTACACACTGGGATAGCCGCTGCGGGCCACCCTGGCGGCGCTTCCTGGTGCCACCACGCTGACTGCCGGCTCGCTTTCCAGAGCCGGCTGTGTGTAGACGACGTACACGCCGTCCGGCAGCCCGCCGAACCGGTAGACGCCATCGCCGTTGCTGCGGGTGTTGGCAATTTGCGCCCAAACCGTGCGGCCAAAGCGAACCACCTGCTTGAGCAGGGTCAGGTTGATCCCGTCGGCCGGGTCGCCCGTGGAGAGCTCGATGTGGCCGCGGATAGCGCCGTCCGGCGACAGCGCAAAGGTCAGATCCGGCATTTGCGCAGCCACCAGCACGCTGTGCGCGGGGCCCTCGGCCTGCAGGCCGGTCTCCTCGGTGGCGTAGGGCCGATCGCGAAAGCCCGGCTTGGCGACGCGGATGGTCTGCGGCCCGGCCGGCACGCCCGGAATCTCGAATCGTCCTTCGCCGTCGGTCAGTGTGCCGGTGTCGGCATCGCCTTCAATCTGCACCAGGGCGCGGGCCAGTGGATCGCCGGTTGCCGCGTTGCGGACCATTCCGCGAATGGCGACGCGGGCAGTTTCAGCAGCGGCTGCGGAGGGGTCCGGTTGAGGCGGTAGGTAGATGCCCCCGGAGACCCCAACCTGCGCCGCGAGTTGGGCCGCGCATTGGACGATGGCAATGCCCACCAACACAGATGCCAGGGCAGCCATTGAACAGGCCCGCCTGGCTTGCCGGTGGAAGGTTTTCGGCGGGATGTGTTTCCCGCGCGCGCGTCCATGGAATTTCAGTGTGTCCACTCACCATTTTGACCGTTGAGGGGGTGGAAAGGGAATCGCTGCGGGTGAAATTGGTGCGTTGCGGCCTACTCCGGCGACAAGAATCCGCGGTCGCGGGTCGCGAGGGTGAGGCGTCCGGGTTACTTGTCTTCCAGATACCAGGGAATATTGATCACAATAATGCGCCGGTTGCCGCGCATGAGCAGAATCACTTTCAACAGGTCGGCCCTGCGGTTGTGCAGCAGGTTCTGCCACCAGTGCCGCACCACCAGTTCCGGCACCAGGACACAGATCTTGTGGAAGCTGGACTCGCGCTCCACCTTGAAAACATAATCGGCCATCGGGTTAAGGATGTAGCGGAAGGGCGAATGCAGGATCTCCAGCTTGGGAATACACTTGCCCGCGGCGCGCAGCGGCGCAACCACATCGCGCTCCCAATCTTTGCAGATCTCGTCCGGCTCATCGGCCACCTGCACGTGCAGGCAGCGGATATCCGTGGACATGGAGAGCGCGAAGGAAAGCGCCTTTTCCGAGATGCGGCTCCAGCGGTCAATGGGCAGGATCACGATGGGCTCTGTCACTTCCGCAGGCACCAGCGGGCGGTCGAGATCGATTTCGCGGCCTACGCGGTCGTAATGGCGCTTGACGGCACGCATCACCGCGATCATCAGCACAATAAGCAGCGCCGTCACCCATGCGCCATCGGCGAACTTGGCCACCAGCACGACCACGGTGGTGATGCCCGTGGCCACTGCGCCCAGGCCATTCACGAACATGCGTCCGTGTGCCTTGCCCTGGCGCTTCCAGTGCATCACCATCCCCGCCTGCGAAAGCGTGAACGCCATGAACGCGCCGATGGCAAAGAGGGGAATGAGCCGGTCGGTAACGCCGCCGAAAACGATCAGCAGGATGGCGGTGAGCGCCACCAGCACATAGATTCCCCACGAGTAGAGCAGGCGCCGGCCGCGCAGCAGAAAGACGTGCGGCATGTAGTTATCGAGTGCGATGGCGCGGGTGAGGCGGGGAAAATCGGCAAAGGCGGTATTGGCAGAGAGCGCCAGCACCAGCAGCACTGAGGCAATGGTGAGGTAGTAGAACCAACCGTGTCCCATTACCGCGCGCGTAAGCATGGAAAGCACGCTCTCATAACCGGGGCCGTCGGGATCGGTGGCGGCAATGCCGTAGCCGCGGCAGAGCAACGCAATGCCGAGCAGCAAGATGGCCAGTAGCGCGATGATGATGGTCAATGTGATCTTGGCATTCTTGCGCGTGTCATCGCGGAAGGCCATAACGCCGTTGCTCACCGCTTCTACGCCGGTCATAGCCGTGCAGCCGGACGAGAAGACCTTCAACAGCAGCCACCAGCTGACCATGGCGGTAGCCGCCGGAATCGCCGGCAGCGGCGTGGCCGGATGTGGGTGACCGCCCGTGTTCAACACGTGCCAGGCACCTACGGCGATCACTATCAGCAGTGAACCGGTGAAAATGTAAGTGGGAATCATGAACACCACGCCGGTGTCATGCACGCCCCGCATGTTTACGATGGTCAGGATCAGGAGCACTGCAAGGCATAATTGCAGCGTGTAGGGCTGCAAGCCGGGTGCGGCGGAGATGAGCGCGCCCACGCCAGCCGAGATGCCCACGGCCGCGGTGAGGATGTAATCGATCATCAGGGCAGCAGCGGCCAGCAATCCCGCGCCCTCACCAATGTTCTGCGAAGCCACCGTGTACGACCCGCCGCCGTGTGGATACGCATCGATGGTTTGGCGATAGCTGAAGTAAACGATTGTCAATAACGCCACAATGGCCGCGCTTACCGGGACGATGTAATGCACGCCCAGAAGGCCCAGCGGAATGAGCAGCGTGAGCGCAGCCTCCGGGCCATACGCCGCGGAACTGAGTGCGTCTAGCCCGAAAACCGGGATGCCGGCGATCGGGCCAATATGCTCGGCGCGCTCTTCGCTGGTAGCCAGCGGGCGTCCGAAGAGCAGGTCCTGAATGCGAGTCGTAATTGCCATGCGCGATCTTGTCCGGCGGCTATGGATTAAGTGGGGAAAAGCCGTCGAGGGCATTGTCTCATGGCGCAGTGGAGATTCGTGCCCGTGTCGATCCAGTTTTCAAAAGACCCTATCGAAGTGGAAAGGAACTCCAGTACAACTTCACAGGTTCCTGAAAATCCTGCTGCTTTGAAAGGACACGGATTTAACAGTGTCGAGAGAGTTGCAAGATATGTGGGATTCAGCCCGTGCGGGAAGTTCTTCAGACTGCAAGTTTCAGGAGGAGCATCTGGCCCATCGCTGGCCACCATGTGACAAACTCTTCTCGCATAACGCCAGCCTCGACGCCTCCACTTGCATCTTTTCAGTATTTATGTATACGCTGTATACATGAGCACGCATCCCACCGTGGAAAGAATCGCCGCTGCCGCGCGCCGCCTGCTCGACGAGGAAGGCGCCGAAGCCGTAACCATGCGCCGCGTCGCCGATGAGGTGGGTATCACCGCCATGGCCATCTATCGCCACTTCCCTGACCGCGCCGGCCTGCTCAATGCAGTCGCAGACCGCGGCTTTGAAGAACTCGCCGCAAAGCTCGCGGGTATGCGCTTCGCGGGCACCATTGAAGAGCGCCTCATCAAGATGGGGAATACCTATCTCGACCATGCGCTCAAGAATCCGCGCCTGTTCGAACTGATGTTTCTCAAACCCCGTGAAGGCGCACGCCGCTATCCGCGGGACTTCAAGGCGGGGAAATCTCCCACTGGCAACCTGATGGTGGATGTTCTCAAGGAGGGTATGGCCAGCGGCTACTTCCGCGATGACGATCCATGGGAGATTGCCTTCGAAATGGGCGCGCTCTCGCACGGCCTCATCATGCTCTACCTGGGTGAACGCATGAACGTTTCGGCAAAAAGCTTTCGCTCCCTCTATCAACGATCCTTCCGGAGGTACATCCATGGCATTCGCAATTGAGTCCCGGCGCATCGGCTTTGCACTGCTCGCGGTGGCCGTATCCGCAGTCTTGATTTGGTTCGGCACCGGCATGTTCCCCCTCTGGCCGCTCCTGTGGTTTGCGCCGCTGCCGGTGCTGCTGTTTGCAAATCGCGCTTCGTGGTGGGCGACGGCGCTTACATCTTCCCTGGCTTGGATCATCGGGGGTCTAAATAGGGAACACTACTTCAATGCGCTCCTGCATGTGCCGCTCGCGGGCCGCGTGGAAATCTTGGTAGTGCCGGCGGTTGTGTTCGCGCTTGCTGTAATGCTCTACCGCTCACTGCTGCGGCGCGGGGCTTATTGGAG